>NZ_JAJPWN010000004.1:0-682334 GCF_046549135.1 Amycolatopsis sp. lyj-23
TCCGGTGTTCTCGATCTTCTTGGTCGTTGATCGATCTACCGGAGACCTCGCCTATTCGATCTCCGACACGCCGCACCGTCGGCACTGCTCAGCAACCTGGCTGGTCAGCACATCAAAACAGGCTCTAGCTGCCCGAGGCCACGAGGCCGGGGTCCACATCCGGAACCGCGAAGCGCAGGTTCGCGCCGGCCGCGACCACCCGCATCACGAAGCCCGCGGCCTCCTCGGCCTGCCGTGCGGCGGTGAGCCCACCCAGTACCGCCGTCCGCGCGCCGAGGGCGTCGATCAGCAGCCACACGTGTGACCCGGTCGTCGTGTCCGCCCTGCGGATGGGCCCGACCCGGCGCAGCGAGCTGCTGGACCGCATCGCCGAGGTGAGCGACAAGGTGCTGACCGAGTCGCTTCGGCGCCTGGCCTCGCGTGGCCCGGTCGCGCGGACAACCCAGGAAGGCGACCTCCGGCCCCAGCGCGTACTCGCGCAGCGCCAGCATGTGCGCTAAGCCTCAAGTCGACATAGCGGCTGTCGCCCTACTGGGTCGAGTCCGCGGTCCCGGCCGACAGTGCGACCGGCTGCGCCTTCTCCGGGTGCTCGTGCAGGAGAAAGCCCAGGTCGCCGCCCGGGTTCCGGGTGGTCGTGATGGTCAGCAGCGCCGGCCCAGTGTGGCCGGTGACCGCGCGCCCGGTTTTCCCGGGTGCGACCCTGGAACCATGAACCGCCTCGCTCGCGCGACCAGCCCGTACCTGCTCCAGCACGCGGACAACCCGGTCGACTGGTGGCCGTGGGGGCCGGAGGCGCTCGCCGAGGCGAAGCGGCGGAACGTGCCGATCCTGCTTTCCGTCGGGTACGCCGCCTGCCACTGGTGCCACGTCATGGCGCACGAGTCGTTCGAGGACGCCGGGACCGCGGCGTTGATGAACGGGAACTTCGTCAACATCAAGGTCGACCGCGAGGAGCGGCCCGACATCGACGCGGTGTACATGGCCGCTACCCAGGCGATGACCGGGCAGGGCGGCTGGCCGATGACGTGCTTCCTGACCCCGGACGGCGAGCCGTTCCACTGCGGCACCTACTACCCGCCGTCGCCGCGGCCGGGCATGCCTTCGTTCCGGCAGCTGCTGGCCGCCGTCACGCAGGCCTGGCAGGAGCGGCCGGACGAGCTGCTGGAGGGCGCCAAGCAGATCGTTGCACACCTCGACGAGCAGACCGGGCCGCTGAAGGAGTCCGTTGTGGACGAAGCGGCGCTCGCCGGCGCGGTCGGGCAGCTCCAGCAGGAGGCGGACGGTGTCAACGGCGGGTTCGGCCGCGCGCCGAAGTTCCCGCCGTCGATGGTCCTGGAGTTCCTGCTGCGCCACCACGAACGCACGGGTTCGTCGGTCGCGCTGTCTCTTGTGGACAAGACCGCCGAGGCGATGGCCCGCGGTGGCCTGTACGACCAGCTGGCCGGCGGTTTCGCACGCTACTCCGTCGATGCCGAGTGGATCGTGCCGCACTTCGAAAAGATGTTGTACGACAACGCGTTGCTCCTGCGGTTCTACGCGCACCTCTGGCGGCGCACCGGCTCGGCGACGGCGTTGCGCGTCGCCACCGGAACGGCGGAGTTCCTGTTCGAGAGCTTGCGGACGCCCGAAGGTGGCTTCGCGTCTTCGCTGGACGCGGACACCGAAGGCGTCGAAGGCCTGACGTACGTCTGGACGCCGGCGCAGCTGCGCGAGGTGGTCGGTGACGACTCCGCGGCCGAGCTGTTCGGCGTCACCGAGGAAGGCACGTTCGAAGAAGGTGCGTCGACGCTGCGCCTGTTCGGCGACCTGCCGGAAGCGCTGCGCGTCAAGCTGCTGGAAGCACGTTCGAAGCGGCCGCAGCCGGGCCGGGACGACAAGGTCATCGCGTCCTGGAACGGCCTGGCGATCACGGCGCTGGCCGAGGCGGGCGTCGCCCTGGATCGTCCACAGTGGATCGAATGGGCGCGTGACGCCGCCGGGCTGCTGCTGCGGGTGCACGTCGTCGACGGGCGGCTGCGGCGCAGCTCGCGTGACGGCGTCGTCGGCGAATCCGCCGGGGTGCTGGAGGACTACGCCTGCGTCGCCGACGGGTTCCTGGCCCTGCACCAGGCGACCGGTGACGGGCAGTGGCTCACCGAGGCGACCCGGTTGCTCGACCTGGCGCTGGCGCACTTCGCGTCCCCGGACGTCCCGGGCGCGTACTTCGACACCGCCGACGACGCCGAGGCGCTGGTCCAGCGCCCGGCCGACCCCGGCGACAACGCGAGCCCGTCGGGGGCGTCCGCGCTGGCCGGCGCGCTGCTGACGGCGTCCGCGCTGGCGGGTTACGACCGCGCGGCGCGGTACCGGGAGGCGGCCGAGCAGGCGCTGCGCCGGGCCGGCGTGCTGGCCGGGCGGGTGCCGCGGTTCGCCGGGCACTGGCTGTCGGTGGCGGAGGCGCTGCAGGCGGGGCCGGTGCAGGTCGCGGTGGTGGGCGACGACGCTGCCCTGCGCCTGGCCGCGGCCCGTCGCGTGCACGGCGGCGGGATCGTGCTGGCCGGGGCGCCGGACGCGCCGGGCGTGCCGCTGCTGGCCGAGCGGCCCCTGGTCGACGGCGCCCCGGCGGCGTACGTCTGCCGCGGGTACGTCTGCGACCGCCCGGTGACGACGGTCGAGGAGCTCGCCGCCCGGCTCTGATCGCCCTGGGTGAACGCCGTGTCGATGGCTGTGCTTTCGGCGTAGCTTCGGTAGCGATGTAATCATGTAATCCGGAGGTACGACATGGGACGCGGATGGCGCGGCGGACGTGGCTGGCAGCAGGCCGAGGTCCCGCCGGCGGACGACGCGGCGGCCTGGTTCGGCGGCCGCCTGCCCGACGGCTGGTTCACGGGCGCACCGGAGGTCACGGTCGACCGCGAAGAGATCATCGTGGTCGGTGAGCTCCCGGCCCTGACCGAGGAGTACGCGGACGACGCCGCCCGCGCGGCGGCCGAAGAGGGCCGGATCAGCCGGTACCGCGAGGAGACGCGCGACGAGCGCATCGAGATCGCCCGCCAGGCGGAGCACCGCTACCAGCGCAAGGTGTCGTGGGGCGCGCGCCTGGGCGGCACGACGGCGTTGTTCACGACGCACTCGGCACCGGTGATGACGCGCTTGCGCCAGCCGGAACGCCTGGTGCTGGACACGCTGGTGGACGCGGGCGTGGCCCGGTCCCGCTCGGACGCGCTGGCGTGGGCGGTCCGGCTGGTCGGCCAGCACGCGGACAGCTGGCTGGGCGAGCTGCGGGAAGCGATGAGCAAGGTGGACGATCTGCGGTCGAAGGGGCCTGACCTGGCCTGACCCGTGGGCTGCCGCCTCGGCGGCGGCAGCCCACAGGGTCGGTGCCAGGGTCGGGGTGCCGCCCGCTCGGTGGCACCCCGCGGCCCCGCAGGGAACCGGCGGCCCTGCCGGAACCGACGGCCCCGCCGGAACCGACCGGGTCGTCCTCCGGCCGCGAGCCGTGCCGTGGATGTCGGCCCTGCAGGGAACCGGCGGGACCGTCTCCCGACCGCGAGCCGTGCCGCGGGATGCCGTCCCTTCGACAGCACTCCCGACGCGAGTACCGGCGCCCCTTCACCCGGCCCGGGACCGAGCCGCGCGGTGCCGCCCCCTCGGTGGCACCCCGCGGCCCGGCCCCAGTCCTAATCCGCGATCAGCACCGGTTTCCGGAACCCCGCTCCCAGCTCCCGCTGCCGTCGCACGAACCACGCTCCGGGTGCTATTCCGGTTGCCCCGTGCTCCGGGTGGATCAGCCACACCGGCGCCGTGTTCTCGAAGGCCGCGATCGCCAGCCGCTCCGGGTCTTCGAGCCACGTTCCGATCCGGCACGTTCCGCGGTCCGCGACGAGCGTGTGCGGGTTGTTGCCCGCTTCGCCGCGCACCAGTTCGCGGCCTTCCTCGGGCAGCTGCCACCAGCTGCGGCGCGAAGGCACCGAGCCCAGCAACGCCAGCGGCAGCACGATCAGGTCGCCCTGGGCCTGGAGCCCGTCGATCACCGGGACGGTGACCTCGCGGTCCAGGTGGGCGAGGACGTCGAGGCCGGTCCGGTCCAGCAGTTCGGCAAGAAACATGTGATCACCTCTGGGAAGTCAAGTCCGGCGCCGCAGGCGCGCGTACTGGGCTCCGGTGAGCCCGTACGACCAGCCGGCCGCGTCGAGGGGATGGTCGAATCCGGCGGGCACGCGCAGCCCGTAGCGGCGGCGGGTGCCGTCCCGCTCCACCGAGCCGTTCACCGCCAGCAGCAGCCGCGAAGGCGCGTGCCACTTCTGCGGCGGCAGGTCGTAGAGCTGCAGTTCGCAGCCGGGGTTGCCGGGATCGGGCGCCCGGCTCAGCACCCGCAGCCCGGACTGCTCGATGTAGGCCGGCCAGCCGAGGTGTTCGACGGCGCAGCGGCGGATCTCGACGTTGTACTCCTGGTTGATCCGCGCCGCGGTCGGGTCTTCGACCACCCAGGACGGCACGCGCGTGCCGTGCCAGACGTGCACGCCCCAGCCGTCCGGGTAGACCACCGCGGGTCCGGTCGCGCTGTGCAGCCGGCCCTCCTCGTCGGTGTGGATCGCCAGCGGCCGTTCGGCGATGACGCAGACGCCGTCCCGCGGCCACCACCAGCCGCAGGAACGCACGAGCGTCGCCCACAGCGTCAGCTCGGGGTCGTCCGGATCCGGCGGCACCCAGTAGGCGTCCTGCTGGCCGTACCAGTGCAGGCCGAGCGAATGCGGGATGGCGAGCCGGATCAGGCGGGCGACGGACTCCTTGACGCTTCGGCGCGCCTCGGGCGAGACGTCACCACAGCGCCTCCGCAACACGGCCACCCGCGTCGCCAGCCGGGCTTCCACCGGCTCGGGCGAGGACGAAGGCGGTGGCACGGCGGCGTTCGGGGAACGCACCCAGACGAACCGCGGCGGCGGTTTGCCGAGCAACGCGTAGAGCCCGGCGATGGCGGCTTCGGCCGCGGGCCGATCCGCGGAATCCGTGCGGAAGGCGTGGTTCAGCCACTGGGAAATGTCAGGAGGTCGGCGGTCCGGCCGCCGCGAGGCGCTCAACGCGCGAGGGCGCGCACGCCCTTTCGAATCGACATGCCGTGATCATGGCAGCCGTTCCGCCGATCGCGCAAGCCTGGACCTGCACCTCCGGCGGCAGCTGGTCAACGCGGACAACGCCCGCTTCCCGAATGTGACGCTCGACGGCGAGCCCGAGCTGAACCTGCGGGATCGCCGGCGCTGCGGCAGGCTTACTACCAACGAGTAGGAAGCCTGCCGTTCGTCCTTTCCGGAGGTAGCCGTGGACGTCCCCGAAGTGCCATCGAAGGTGGATCCGGACGCGCTGACCGCCGTCCTCGACGGTCGCTGGGCCGAGCTGCGCCGCGGGGTGCGGGCGCAGATGGCCGATGCGGAGTTCCGGGACCCGGTGGACCTCGGCATCGAGGCGCACCGCGCCCAGGTGCTCGACCAGCTGCGCGCGCTCGCCGCGACCGACCGGCCCGGCCTGGGCTTCGACCCGGCGTACGGCGGCGGTGGCGACGTCGGCGGCTCGGTGACGTCGTTCGAGATGCTCGGCTACGGCGACCTGTCGCTGATGGTGAAGGCCGGCGTCCAATGGGGCCTGTTCGGCGGCGCGGTCCAGCTGCTCGGCACCGAGCGCCACCACGAGCGGTACCTGCGCGCGATCATGGACCTCGACCTGCTGGGCTGCTTCGCGATGACCGAGCACGGCCACGGTTCCGACGTGCAGCACCTGCGCACGACGGCGACCTTCACCGATGGCGGCTTCGTCGTCAACACCCCGGACGCCATGGCGCGCAAGGAGTACATCGGCAACGCGGCCCGCGACGGCCGGATGGCGGTCGTCTTCGCGCAGCTGGTGACCGGCGGCGAATCGCGGGGCGTGCACGCCTTCATGGTGCCGATCCGGGACGACTCCGGTGCTCCGGCGCCGGGTGTGTCCATTGAGGACTGCGGCCCCAAGGCGGGCCTCAACGGTGTCGACAACGGACGGCTGGGCTTCGACAACGTCCGGGTCCCGCGCGAGGCCCTGCTGAACCGCTTCGGCGACGTCGCCGAGGACGGGACGTACTCGAGCCCGATCGAAAGCGACAGCCGCCGGTTCTTCACGATGCTCGGCACGCTGATCCGCGGCCGGGTGAGCGTCGGCGGCAGCGCGGGGAGCGCGACCAAGCGCGCGCTGGCCCTGGCCATCCGCTACGGCGAGCAGCGCCGCCAGTTCATGACCCCGGACGGCGACGAGGTCGTCATCCTCGACTACCTCGGCCACCAGCGGAAGCTGCTGCCGGCGCTGGCGAAGACGTACGCGCTGCACTTCGCGCAGGAAGAGCTCGTGTCGAAGCTGCACGACATCGACTCGTCGGCGCCCGAAGAGGAGCAACGCGAGCTGGAAGCGCGAGCGGCCGGGCTGAAGGCGCTCAACACGTGGCACGCGACGGCGACGATCCAGGCCGCGCGCGAGGCGTGCGGCGGCGCCGGCTACCTGGCGGAGAACATCCTGCCGGGCCTGAAGGCCGACACCGACGTCTTCACGACGTTCGAAGGCGACAACACGGTGTTGCTGCAGCTGGTCGCGAAGGGCCTGCTGACCAGCTACAAGCAGGACTTCCAGGACCTGTCCCCGCTGGCGACGGCCCGGTTCTTCACCGACCAGGTGGTCAACACGATCCTGGAGCGGACTTCGGTGCGCAAGGCGCTCGAGTCGCTCACGGTGGGGTCGGACGCGGAGGTGTTCTTCCGCCGCGAGTGGCAGCTGCGGCTGTTCGAGGACCGCGAGGAGCACGTCGTCGAAGGCGTGGCGAAGCGCCTGCGCAAGGCGGCCGAGGACCCGTTCGGCGTGTTCAACGCGGCGCAGGACCACGTGCTGCGCGCCGGCCGCGTGCACGTGGAGCGGCTGGTGCTGGAGGCGTTCGCGGCGGCCATTGAGCGCTGCGAAGACCCGGACGCGCGCACGCTGCTCGAGCGCGTCTGTGACCTTTACGCGCTGTCGGCGATCGAAGAGGACCTGGCGTGGTTCCTGGGCCACGGCCGCCTGACGGCGTCGCGCGCGAAGGCCGTCACGTCGGCGGTCAACCGGTTGTGCGCGGAGCTGCGCCCGCACGCGCGCACGCTGGTGGACGCCTTCGCGATCCCGGCGCAGTTCCTCGCGGCGCCGATGCTGGTGTCCTGATCGGCCGGTTCAGGCTTCCCTTGTGGGGTGCGGGAAGGCGGTCGTCGTCCGTCGTCTAGCGTGGCGCGTCCGCTTCCCGCTCTCCCCGAAGGAATCCCCATGGGCGCCCGCCGTGAAAGACGCTTGCTCGAAACCGCCGCACCGATGATGCAACCGGGCGAAACGCCCGAAGTGATCGCCATGGCCAAGGTGGGCTCGCTGCGGAAGGTGCTGGGTCGGCACTTCGCGCTCGCCGCCGCGACCGCCGTGCTGAGCGGCGGCACGATGTTCTCGATCACCACCCAGCGCGAGCTCTACCTGCTGCTCACCGACCGGCAGCTGCTGTTCTTCGAGGCCGACGCCTACACGGGCGGCCCGGGCCGGGCGCTGTTCGGCGTGCCGCGGACGTACGTGGCGATCACCGAGCCCCGGGGCGGATTCCTGCTGAAGTTCGAGCTGTACGTCCACGGCTGGGACCAGGCGATGACGCTGTCGATGCCGCCGTTCCCGCCGTCGCTGCGCAAGAAGGGCCGGCAGCTGGTGGCCGGACTGCCGCGGCTGCCGCGCGCGGTGGGGTGAAACCCAGGCGGGTGGCCGGTATCGGGGACCGGCCACCCGCCCGGGGGCTCAGGAACGGCGGTGCTTGCGGTCGTCGTCGGTGACTTCGAACTGTTCCTTGCGCACCTTGCCGGAGACGGTCTGCTCGTCGCTGACCGTCTCGGTACGCAGACGTGCCCGCTCGACCGGCACGGTTTCCTTGCGCACCACGGGTTTCTCGGCGTGCAGGACGACGTCCTGCTCGGCCTCGCCGATCTCCGCCGTGCCGTCCGCGCGGGTGATGGGCTCGCGCTCGATGCGCACTTCTTCGTGCCGCACGGGCACGGTGACCTGCTGCTCCTCGGTGACGACGTACTTGCGCAGCCGCACTCGCCCGGTCTCGACCTGCTCGGTGCCGACGTTCAGCCGCTCCTCGGAGCGCGTCATGGCGCGGTCGTCGCGCTTGCCCGTCCCGGCCTTGCCCCGGTCCATCCGCCCGTCCGGCGACGTGCGCGGCACCGGCAGGCCGTAGTGCTGGTAGAGCTGGGTGCTCTCCTCGGGCGAGAGGTGCCCGTCGGCGTCGATGCGGGGGGCGCCCGAGACGCTGTCCTTGTCGACCTGGACGTGGACGCCGTCCTGGTCGGTGTGCGCGCCGGAAAGCGGGACGAAGCTCTCCTTGGTGCCGAACATGCCGGTCTTGACGGTGATCCACTCGGGCTGGTGCGTCGCGTCGGCGAGGTAGACGTTGCCGACCTTCCCGATCTTGTTGCCGTTCGGGTCGACCACGGCACTGTCGATGAGTTCCTGGGGCTGCAGGGTCCTGGCCATCGCGGTCGTGCTCCTTCCACACGTCGAGTCGTTTGGTCAACCCACCGTCGGCCGCCCCGGTCGGTGCGGCAACCGTCGTGGTGTCCCTGTGGGTGACCCCTGAAAGTGATCGTTTGAGGCGGTTTTCGCTGGCCAGCGCACCCGGACGCGCAGGTCGGGCGCGGTGCTCCCGGCGGTGTTCCCGGCGTGACCGACGGCCGGGGTGGGGCCGCGAACGTGTGGATCCCGATTTCGGCGTGACCGGCGTCACCGGAGCCGCTGTCACAACGCCGTCGCCCGGCTCGTCAAGGGGGTGAAGCAGACGACGGAAGGGGAACCACCGTGGAAGCCCGGCTCAACATGTTCGAGAACGAGATCACCGGCAAGTTCGTCAAGCGCCTGATCGCGGCGTCCCGCCCGGTCGAGGAGTCGTCGCTGCCGAAGGCGACCCAGGAGCTGGTGAAGATCCGCGCGAGCCAGATCAACGGCTGCGGGATGTGCCTCGACATGCACACGAAGGACGCGGCGGCGGCCGGCGAGACGGCGGTCCGCTTGGCGCTGGTGGCGGCGTGGCGCGAAGCGGTGGTGTTCACCGAGGCGGAGCGCGCGGCCCTGGCGCTGACGGAGGAGGCCACCCGCCTGGCAGACGCACACGTCGGCGTCACCGACGAGACGTGGGCGGCGGTGCGCAAGCACTACGACGAGGAGCAGATCGGGGCACTGGTCGCGCTGGTGGCGACGATCAACGCGTGGAACCGGCTGAACGTGATCGCCCGCAACCCCGCGGGGGAGTACCAGCCGGGGATGTTCGGCTGAGGAGGTTCGCCTCGCCGGCTCGAAGAGCCGTGTGTGGGTGGTCGAGTACCCGGCTCCGACCGAAAAGCGCGGCCACCGACCCGAATCCGGGTGAGCGGCCGCGCTTTTCACATCGAAGGCTCAGGCGTACATGGCCAGCCAGATCGCGATGTAGTGGGAGACCGCCGCCAGCACCGTGCACGCGTGGAAGAACTCGTGGTACCCGAAGGTCTCCGGCCAGTGGTTCGGCCACTTCACGGCGTAGAACACCGCGCCGAGCGTGTAGAACAGCCCGCCCACGCAGAGCAGCACCAGCGCCGCGACGCCCGCGTGCGTGGCCAGTTCCGGGAACACGAACACCGCGACCCAGCCCAGTGCGATGTAGATCGGCACCCCGAGCCACCGCGGTGCGTGCGGCCACAGCATCTTCAGCGCCACGCCGGCGACCGCGCCGCCCCAGACGATCGACAGGATCACGTAGCCCGTCGGCTTCGACATCGCCAGCAGGGTGAACGGGGTGTACGTGCCCGCGATGAACAGGAAGATCATCGAGTGGTCCGCGCGCTTCATCCACTTGTACGCGCGCGGGCTCCAGAACCGGCGGTGGTACAGCGCGCTCACGCCGAACAAGCCGAGCACTGTCAGGCCGTAGACCGATGTCGCCAGTGCGGCGATCGCGGACACTGTGGACGCGAAGCTGATCAGCGTGGCCACCGCGGCCAGCGCGCCGAAGAACGTCCAGAAGTGGATGTGCCCGCGCAGCCGGGGGCGGAGGTCCACTACGGGCTCGGGTGGTTCCGTCATCAGGCTCACCCTTCCAGGTTACGGGGCCGTAGGTTGTCCGGCAGCGGTCGAGTCACGCGCCTCACACCGGGTGCGTACGCTGACTCGACGTGAGTGTTCGCTCGTTCTTGTCCGACGTCGTGTACAGCGCCTACGGCAGGCGCCTCATCCAGCAGGCGGCCGGGCGGCATCCCCGGCACATCGCCATCATGCTCGACGGCAACCGCCGGTGGGCCCGGGAAGCGGGTTTCACCGACGTTTCGGACGGGCACCGCGCCGGCGCCAAGAAGATCGCGGACTTCCTCAGCTGGTGCCAGGAGGCGGACGTCGAGGTCGTCACGATGTGGCTGCTGTCCACCGACAACCTCAACCGCGACCCGGACGAGCTCACGCCCCTGCTGAAGATCATCACCGACGTCACCGACGAACTCGCCGCGCCGGGGACGCCGTGGCAGCTGCGGATCGTCGGCGCCCTCGACCTGCTCCCCGCCGATGTCGCAAAGCGACTGAGCGAAGCCGCCGCCCGGACCGAAGGGCGGACCGGGATGGAGGTCAACATCGCGGTCGGCTACGGCGGGCGCCAGGAAATCGCCGACGCCGTGCGGAAGCTGCTGCTGCAGCACGCCGACGAGGGAACGTCCATTCACGAGCTCGCGAAGATCCTCGACGTCGACCACATCTCCGAACACCTCTACACCTCGGGCCAGCCGGACCCGGACCTCATCATCCGCACCTCGGGCGAGCAACGGCTTTCCGGCTTCCTGCTGTGGCAGTCCGCGCACTCGGAGTTCTGGTTCACCGAGGCGTACTGGCCGGCGTTCCGCCGGGTGGACTTCCTGCGCGCCATGCGCGACTACGCATGGCGGCACCGCCGGTTCGGTTCGTGAACCACCGGTAAACCCCCTGGTCAAGCCGTCTTTTCGGCGCCGGAAGCGGATTTCGGACGACCGACGGTGAGGTGACGATCTGGCGAATCACCGTGTTGGCTCCCTGCGCGCCGCCGGATTCGTGGGTACCTTCCGAGGTGAGGGCACGCGTTCCGTGCGGGTCCTCGCGGGAGGCCCTGGTCGTGGCGGTGATCGAGGGGGCGGCGCAGCCGCCCACGAGACGCTCGAGGGGGCCGGCACCCGGCCCTCGTGGCCGCGCCACCTGACCCACCGGTCAGGAGGAGTGGTCCAGCCAGGGAGGTGCCCGGCCCAGCGAGTGCGGGCGTGAGGTGCACACGCCCTCGAGGGAGATGCCGTCGTGACTGCGCAGCGTTTGCCCCGCAAGGCCTCTGGCCACTCTTCGACCGGTGCCGTTCCCGGCCCGGAGAAAGCGCCCGAATCCCAGCAGCACATGTACGTGCTCGACACGTCGGTCCTCCTCTCGGACCCGTGGGCGGTCACCCGCTTCGCCGAGCATGCCGTCGTGCTTCCGCTGGTCGTCATCAGTGAACTGGAGGCGAAGCGCCACCACCCGGAGCTGGGCTGGTTCGCCCGGGAATCCCTGCGCATGCTCGACGACCTGCGCCGGCAGCACGGCAGGCTCGACGCGCCGCTCCCCATCGGGGACCACGGCGGCACGTTGCAGGTCGAGCTGAACCACTCGGACCCGTCGGTGCTCCCGTCCGGGTTCCGGACCGACTCCAACGACCACCGCATCCTCGCCTGCGCGCTCAACCTCGCGGCCGAGAACCAGGCGGTCACGCTGGTGACGAAGGACATCCCGCTGCGGGTCAAGGCGGGTGCCGTCGGTCTCGAGGCCGACGAGTACCGCGCGCAGGAAGTGACGCCGTCGGGCTGGACGGGCATGGCGGACGTGGACGTCCAGCAGGAACTGCTGGACGCGCTGTTCGGCGGCAGCACCGTCGACCCCGTCGAATGGGGCATGGACGAGCTCGCCGGGCTGCCCTGCCACACCGGGCTGCGGCTGCTCGCGGGCAGCTCCAGCGCGCTCGGGCGGATCACCGCGGACAAGCGCATCCGGCTGGTCCGGGGCGACCGCGAGGCGTTCGGCCTGCACGGCCGCAGCGCCGAGCAGCGCGTCGCGCTCGACCTGCTGCTCGACTCCGACGTCGGGATCGTGTCGTTGGGCGGCCGGGCCGGCACCGGCAAGTCGGCGCTCGCGCTGTGCGCGGGCCTCGAGGCGGTGATGGAACGCCGTCAGCACCGCAAGGTCGTGGTGTTCCGGCCGGTCTACGCGGTCGGCGGCCAGGACCTCGGCTACCTGCCGGGGTCCGAGAGCGAGAAGATGCAGCCGTGGGCGCAGGCGGTGTTCGACACGCTCGGCGCGCTGGTCAGCCAGGACGTCCTCGACGAGGTCTTCGACCGCGGCATGCTCGAGGTGCTCCCGCTGACGCACATCCGCGGCCGCTCGCTGCACGACACGTTCGTGATCGTCGACGAGGCGCAGTCGCTGGAGCGCAACGTCCTGCTCACGGTGCTCTCGCGCCTCGGCACCGCGTCCCGCGTGGTGCTCACCCACGACGTCGCCCAGCGCGACAACCTGCGGGTCGGGCGGCACGACGGCGTCTCGGCGGTGATCGAGAAGCTCAAGGGCCACCCGCTGTTCGCGCACGTCACGCTGACGCGCTCGGAGCGCTCGCCCATCGCCGCCCTGGTCACCGAGATGCTGGAGGACCACGGCTGAGGAGACCCGGGGGCGGCGTTCGCGCCGCCCCCGGCATCCGTTCCCGTCCTGGCCGGACATCCGGTGAAAAACCCGCTCGGCGCTATCCGGCCGATCCGGGGCTGGGCATAGTGGGCCGGATGGGGCCGGAAAACCTTTCTCGTCGTGAGCTTCTCGTCCGAAGTGGCGCAGCCGCCGCCGCGCTGACCGTGGCCGGGGCGGACGTCGCCCAGGCCGAGCCGGAGGCCGACGCGGACGGCGTGGTGCTGCGGGAGGGCACGAACCTGTCCGCCGCGCTGTCACCGGACGGCCGGTGGATCGCGGTCGACCTGGTCACCGGGATCTGGGTGCTGCCCGCCGCCGGCGGCCGCGCCCGGCGGCTCACCGACGACCTCCAGGACGCGACGCTGCCCAGCTGGTCGCCGGACGGGCGCCGGATCGTGTTCCAGTCCTACCGCGACGGCAACTTCCACCTGTACGTCATCGACCACGCCGGCGGCGTGCCCCGCGAGCTCACCAGCGGGCGGTTCGACCACCGGGAGCCGGTGTTCTCGCCGGACGGCACCAAGATCGCCTTCAGCAGCGACCGGGACGGCAGTTACGGCATCCACCTGCTGGACGTCGCCTCCGGAGCGATCACCACGGTCGCGTCCACCGCTGACGAGGAGGCGTCGCCGCGGTGGTCGCCCGACGGCACGAAGCTCGTCTTCACCGTGAACGACACCGCCATCGACGTCGTCACCCTCGCCACCGGCACCCGCACGCGCCTGATCACCGCCACCGGCGCCGACAAGCTGTACGGTCCCGCGTTCGGTCCCGGCGGGCAGCCGAGCTACCTGCGGCTGCGCGGCGCCGAAGCGGACCTCATGCTCGGCGACCAGCAGCTCACCAAGGGCGAGGACGTCTTCGGCTTCCCCGCGAACTGGTCCGGGTCCGTCGTGCTCTACACCGCCGACGGGCACATCCGCCGCCGCGAACTTTCCGGCGCCGTCCAGGACGTCCCGTTCGAAGCGCGCGTGTCCACGGCGGCACGCGACTACCGGAGGCGGGTCCGCGACCTGGACTCGGCCGCGCCGAAGCCCGTCCGGGGCATCGCCGGGCCAGTGGTGTCCCGGGACGGCCGGTGGATCGCGTTCCGAGCCCTCAACGCGATCTACGTCGTCGCGGCGGGCGGGGGCCGGCCACAGCGCCTGGTCGGCGACGGCTACTTCAACTCCGACCCGGACTTCCACCCGGACGGGACGAAGCTGCTCTACACGAGCGACCGGCTCGGCACCGCCGACCTGTGGCTGCACGACCTCGGCACCGGTCAGGACACCGTCCTCACCCAGCAGGCGGGCGCACAGGTCGCGCCGCGGTGGTCGCCGGACGGCGGCCGGGTGGCCTACGCCGACCAGGACGGCGCCACGTGGATCCACGACGTCGCCGCAGCCACCGCCCAGCAGGTGACGCCGCCGCTGTTCATGCCCGGACGGCCGACCTGGTCGCCGGACGGATCGGTCATCGCGCTGGCCGCTGTGAAGCCGTACTCGCGGCGCTACCGCGAAGGCACCAGCCAGATCCTCACGGTGGACCTGAAGACCCACGAACTCCGCTACGCCGAGCCGATGCCGTTCCGCTCGCTCGCCACCCGCGGCGACGACGGTCCACTGTGGTCACCCGACGGCCGGTACCTCGCGTTCACGGTCGAAAGCGTCGCCTGGATCGCCCCGGTCGACGGCACCGGACGGCTGATCGGTGCGCCGAGGCAGGTCACCCACGAGGTCACCGACTCGCTGGCCTGGCAGGGGCACGACACGCTCGTGTACCTGTCGAAGGGGCAGCTCAGGGCCCAGAGGATCACCGGCGGTGCGCCGCGCACGATCCGGCTCGACTTCACCTGGGCCCGGCCGCGCCCGCCGCGCCGGACCGTCATCCACGTCGGCGCGGCGTGGGACGGCATCGCCCGGACGCTGCGGCGGGACGTCGACATCGTCGTCGACGGCGGCCGGATCGCCGACGTCCGGCCGCACCGGGACGCACCCGGCACCGTCGACGCGCACGACCTGACCGCCATGCCGGGGCTCGTCGACATCCACAACCACTGGCACCTGCGGGGCCGGCAGTGGGGTGACCGGCAGGGCAGGCTGTGGCTGGCCTACGGCATCACCACGACCCGCTCGCCCGGCGACCCGGCGTACCAGATGCTGGAGACGCGCGAGGCCCTCGAATCCGGGAACCGGGTCGGTCCGCGGTACTTCGGTACCGGGGAAGCCGTCGACGGCTCCCGGATCTACTACAACTTCATGCGGCCGACGCTGTCGCCCGAGCAGCTGGACCTGGAGCTCGCCCGCGCGGTCGAGCTGGAGTACGACATGATCAAGACGTACGTCCGGCTTCCCGTGGCGTACCAGCAGGCCGTGGTCCGGGCCGCGCACCGGGCGGGCATCCCGCTGTCGTCGCACTACCTGTACCCGGCGGCGAACCTCGGCATGGACGCGATGGAGCACACCGGGGCCACCAACCGGCTCGGGTATTCGCACACCGTCAGCCGGATCGGCCGGTCCTACCAGGACGCGGTCGCCTTGTTCGTCCGCTCGGGGATGTCCATCACGCCGACGTTGTTCACCTCGAGGGCGTTGTACGCCGACGACAAGTCGCTGGTGACCGACGAGCGCACCGAAGTCCTGTTCCCGCCCTGGGAATACGCGCTCCTCAAGACCACGGCGGACACGGCGGGCAACCCGGAGAACGCCTACCTGCGCCAGGTCCTCGCCGGGAACGTCGACATGGTGCTGCGGATCCACCGGGCGGGCGGGTTCGTGGTCACCGGCACGGATTCCCCGCTGGACAACGTGGCCGTCTCCACCCACCAGAACCTGCGGGCGATGGTCGCGTTCGGCTTCACCCCGTACGAGGCGCTCACCACCGCCACCCGCAACCCGGCGCGGTGGCTGGGGCTCGAGGACCGGATCGGGGTGCTCAAGCCGGGGGCGTACGCCGATCTGTCGCTCGTCGGCGGCAACCCGTTGCAGGACATCAAGGCGGCCGCGAACGTCCGCAGCGTGCTGGTCGGCGGGGTGCTGCGGACGGTGGGCGAGCTGCTGGCGCCCTACCGGAACCGGCCGACCGCCCGGGCGGCGGCCACCGAAGTGGCGCCCGCCGCCCGGTCAGCGGAGAAGCAGCACTGGTGGCACGTTCCGGAGTGGTCGGAACACGTGTGCTGCGCGGGCTGAATCCACCGGCCCGGTCACCGGCCCGCGGTCACCAGCCCGCCGGAAGCGGGCGGCCCTCGGCGAACCCGGCCGCCGACTGGACGCCCAGCAGCGCGCGCTCGTGGAACTCCTCGAGGGTCCGCGCGCCGGCGTAGGTGCAGGAAGAGCGCACGCCGGAGCCGATCGAATCCAGCAGGTCCTCGACGCCCGGGCGCTGCGGGTCCAGCGACATCCGCGACGAGGAGATGCCCTCCTCGAACAGCGCCTTCCGCGCGCGGTCGAACGAGTTGTCCGTCCGCGTCCGCGCGCCCACCGCGCGCTTCGACGCCATGCCGAACGACTCCTTGTAGGGCCGCCCCTGCTCGTCGAACCGCAGGTCGCCGGGGGATTCGTAGGTGCCGGCGAACCACGAGCCGACCATCGCCGCGGACGCGCCGGCGGCCAGCGCGAGCGCGACGTCACGCGGGTGGCGGACCCCGCCGTCGGCCCAGACGTGCTTGCCCAGCTCGCGGGCGGCGGCCGCGCAGTCGGCGACCGCGGAGAACTGCGGGCGGCCCACGCCGGTCATCATCCGGGTCGTGCACATCGCGCCGGGCCCGACCCCGACCTTGACGACGTCGGCGCCGGCCTGGATCAGGTCGCGCGTGCCTTCGGCGGTGACCACGTTGCCCGCAACCACCGGGACCTGCGGCGACACCGACCGGACGGCCTTCAGTGCGGCGATCATCTTCTCCTGGTGCCCGTGCGCGGTGTCGACGACCAGCACGTCGACCCCGGCCTTCAGGACGGCGTCGGCCTTCGCGGCGACGTCGCCGTTCACGCCGATCGCGGCCGCGACGCGCAGCTTGCCCGCGTCGTCGACGGCAGGGGT
The DNA here is from genome assembly GCF_046549135.1 of Amycolatopsis sp. lyj-23. NCBI lineage: Bacteria > Bacillati > Actinomycetota > Actinomycetes > Pseudonocardiales > Pseudonocardiaceae > Amycolatopsis > Amycolatopsis sp. lyj-23. Next base: position 16,765 of record NZ_JAJPWN010000004.1, read on the forward strand.
GTAGATCTCCGCGCGCAGGGCGCCGACCGCGGTCAGGACGCCCGCGAGCCGGCCGTCGGCGTCGAGGCCGAGCGCCAGCGGGGCGCCGTGGCCGTTGAGCAGCTCGAACACCTCACGGGCCGGCGTGGTGAGCGGGACCACGACGGCCGGGGGCTGCGCGACGTCGGCGAGCCGCGCGAAGCGGTCGACGCCCGCGCAGGCTGCTTCGTCGACGATGCCGACCGGGCGGCCGTCACCGTCCACGACGACGACCGCGCCGTGCGCGCGCTTGTGGACCAGGTTGAGGGCGTCGGCGACGGCGTCACCGCCGGTCAGCACGAGCGGGGTGTCCCACACCGTGTGCCGGCTCTTGACCCAGCCGACGATCTCCGCGACGGCTTCGGTGTCGACGTCCTGGGGCAGCACGACCAGCCCGCCGCGGCGGGCGACGGTCTCGGCCATCCGGCGGCCGGCGACCGCGGTCATGTTGGCGACGACGATCGGGATGGTGGCGCCGGTACCGTCCGCGGTGGCGAGGTCGACGTCGAAGCGGGACTCCACGTCCGAACGGTTCGGCAGCAGGAACACGTCGTCGTAGGTCAGGTCGTGGGCGGGCCGGTGGCCGTCGAGGAAACGCACGAGTCGCCAGACTACCTGCTGGGACGCGTGGCAGGATCTACGGGTATGAGCCGCCGCGACCGGGACGCCGAGGGACGGGCACGCAACGCACGGCCGCGCGACGGTCTCGGCCGGCCGTTGCCGTACGGCTCGGACGGCGTCGAGCGCCAGCCCGAAGGCATCGCGCGGACCCCGGCGCAAACGCTTGCGGAGGCTCAGCAGCTGCTCGACGACGGCAAGCCGTTCCACGCGCACGAGGTCTTCGAGGACGCGTGGAAGACCACCGACGGGCCCGGCCGCGAGCTGTGGCGCGGCCTCGCGCAGCTCGCCGTCGGGCTGACGCACGCGGCCCGCGGCAACAACGTGGGCGCGGTGTCGCTGCTGGAGCGCGGCGCGGCGAACATCGAGCCGTTCCGCCGGGAGGCGCCGCACGGGGTCGACGTCACCGGGCTGCAGGAGTGGGCGCGCACGCTGGCGGAAGACGCCAAGCAGCACGTCCGGGTGTCACCGAGCGTGCCGCGGCTGACGCGCTGACCCGTTCGGCGAGCCTTCTCAGGGCTGTTCCCAGCCGTCCGACGCGGCCTTCTCGGCGCCGATCGTCGTGCCTTCGCCGTGTCCCGTGTGGACCTTCGTGGCTTCCGGCAGGGTGAACAGCTTCTCGCGGATGGACCGGACGATCGTCGGATAGTCCGAATAGGACCGTCCGGTGGCGCCGGGGCCGCCGTGGAACAGCGTGTCGCCGGTGAACAGCACGCCCAGGGCCGGTGCGTACAGGCACACCGCGCCGGGCGCGTGCCCCGGCGTGTGGATGACGCGCAGCTCGGTGCCGGCGGTGGTGAGCACCTGGCCGTCGGCCAGTTCGCCGTCCGGGGCGCGGTCCGGGTGCGTGAGGTCCCAGACGACGCGGTCGTCGGGGTGCAGCAGGATCGGCGCGCCGGTCGCGGCGGCGAGCTCCGGGGCGGCGTTGACGTGGTCGTTGTGCGCGTGGGTGCAGACGATCGCGGTCAGCTTCCGCTCGCCCACGACGTTTTCGATCGCCTTCGCGTCGTGCGCGGCGTCGATCACGACCACTTCGCTGTCGTCGCCCACGATCCACACGTTGTTGTCGACGTCCCAGCTGCCGCCGTCGAGCCGGAAGACGCCGGAGGTCACCAGGTTCTGCACGATCGCCGTCATGCGCCCGACCCTAGTGGTCATTCGACGGGTAGATGACATACCAGCGGTATGCTACCGTCGAGTTTTCTTACTGGGAGTAAGTTCGTGAGGTGACGCGATGACCCGGGACCTCCTGGCCGAGCCGCTGAAGCTGCGGTGCGGCGCGGTGCTGCCGAACCGGCTGGTGAAGTCGGCGCTGAGCGAGCAGCTCGGCGACCGCCGCAACGCGCCCACGCACGAACTCGCCGAGCTGTACCGCACGTGGGCGCGCGGCGGCGCGGGCGCGCTGATCACCGGGAACGTCATGGTGGACCCCACCGCGCTCGGCGAACCGCGCAACGTCGCCGCGACCGCGGACCCGGCGGCGTTCCGGGCCTGGGCGCGGGCGGTCGACGGCACGGACACGCGGCTGTGGGTGCAGCTGAACCACCCCGGCCGCCAGAGCCCGCGGTACCTCTCGCGCGAGCCGGTGGCGCCATCCGCCGTCTCGTTCGGCAACCGGGGCATCCGGACCGCCTTCGCGCCGCCGCGCGCGTTGACCGGCGAAGAGGTCGAAGCGATCATCGAGCGCTTCGGCGTCGCGGCACGGACGTTCGTCGAGGCGGGTTTCACGGGCGTGCAGATCCACGGCGCCCACGGCTACCTGGTCTCGCAGTTCCTTTCCCCGTTGACGAACCAGCGGACCGACGCCTGGGGCGGCGACGCCGTTCGCCGCCGCCGGTTCCTGCTCGAGGTGGTCCGCCGCGTCCGCGCGGCGACCGGCGACGACGTGCCGGTGTCGGTGAAGCTCAACAGCGCGGACTTCCAGCGCGGCGGCTTCACCGAGGACGAGTCCCTGGAAGTCGTGCGCGAACTCGGCGAAGCCGGCGTCGACCTGCTGGAGGTATCGGGCGGCACGTACGAGAAGGCGGCGATGATGGGCGCCGGGCGCGCGAGCACCCGGGCGCGTGAGGCGTATTTCCTGGACTACGCGGCGAAAGCGCGTTCGGTGTCGGACGTCGCGCTGATGGTCACGGGCGGCTTCACGACGCCGGAGGGAATGACCGAAGCGCTGCGTTCGGGCGAGCTGGACGCGATCGGCCTGGGCCGGCCACTGGTCGTCGACCCGGCCCTGCCGGCCCGGCTGATCGACGGCGAAGACGTCCGGGCGGAGCGGTTGTGCCCCAAGACGGGCATCCGGCTGGCCGACAGCCTCCTGGAGATCCAGTGGCACACCCGCCAGATGCACCGCATCGCCGCGGGCAAACCAGCCGACCGCCGCGGCGCGCTCCCGACCCTGGTGCAGGCCGGGCTGACCGACGGCCTCAACGCGTTCCGCCGCGTCCGCGGCTAGTGCCGCACGTCCCGAGCGCCCCAATGAGGTTTTCTCAGTAGGGCTGGCGTGGGGTGGGCGTATTGGCCTGGGCTGAGGCGTGGGGCCCCTGGTAGGACTGGATTTGCGAAGATCGAATCCTAAGTTCCAGAGGCCCCACGCGATTGATTATGCCGCCACACTCGACGTGGCACGCGGCCTGGTCTGGTTCGTTGCCCGTGTCATGCAGGCCGAACGCCGCCGGCGCGGCACCCGCCGGGGCTGGCGGGCACTGACCCCGTACCGGCAGGCGGTGCTGGTGCTGCGCTGGTTCCGTGACGCCACCCCCGTGCACCGGCTCGCCGCCGACCATCAGGTCAGCCTCGCCACCGCTTACCGCTACCTGCACGAAGCCATCACCGCCCTCGCCGCCTGCGCCTCGGATCTGCACCAGGTCCTGACGCAACGCTGAGCCGCAGGCGACACTCACGTGATCCTCGACGGCACGCTGATTCCCGCTACCCGGGTCGCAGCGACCACGACCAAAACCAAAGGCCGCAACCGCGGAGCGACCGTGCACCTGTGGTACTCCGGCAAACACCGCAACTTCGGCGGGAATGTGCAGTTTCTGGCCAGCGCCGACGGGTTCCCGCTGTGGACGTCCCCGGTGCTGCCCGGCTCCGCAACGACCTCTCCGCCGCCCGCGACCTGGGCATCACCGGCGCGCTGACCGCCGCCGCCCGCCGGGCTACCGACCCTGGCCGACAAGGCCTACCACGCCGCCGGGATCGGTATCCTCACGCCGTTCAAGAAACCGCAGGTCAGCCACCGCTGGCTATCAGACAGCGGATTTTCAACCTGCTGCACCGCCGACTGCGCTGCCGGGGAGAACGGGCTGCCTCAATCCTCAAAACCCGCTGGTCAGCGCTACGACGAGTCAGCCTCTGCCCCAAACGCATCGGCACCATCGTCCAAGCAGCCCTGGTGCTGACCCAACACGAGCACCAAGGCCGCTACTGAGAACCTCAATGTGGCCTTCGGTGCGTCTCACGCAACCAAGGCCGCCTTGGGGCGCTTGAGCCGGGCCGCCGGCAACGGACCTCAGACACGCGACACAGCTAGGCGGCTTCGAGACGTGCGAAGCGGCGGTCGTACAGGAACGCGCCCGTGGTGAGGGCGGTGAAGAACAGGCCGATGAAGACGCAGTTCAGCGTCACCTGGCCGTAGCCGAGGGCGCCCGCGTCGACGAACGGGTACGGGTAGAAGCCGGTGAGCGCGCCGCGGGGGAGGGTGAACGCCAGCCACGCCAGCGGGTAGAGCAGGGACCACCAGACCGTGCGCCACGTCAGCGCGCCGCGCGGGGCGACCAGGAGCCAGCCGAGCACGAACAGGATCGGCGTGACCTTGTGCAGCATCGTGTCCGAGAACAGCGAAAGGCCGTGCAGTTCGTACAGACCGGCCAGGGCGACCTGGTAGACGATGCCGGTCACGATGATGCCGGCCAGTGCGTCCAGCCAGAGGACCGTGAACAGCCTGCCGCGGGCCGCGCCCAGCGCGACCACGGCGGAGGTGAGCGTGACCAGCAGGTTCGAGTCGATCGTGAAGAAGCACAGCAGGTTCGCGACCCGCCCGTCCGGATCGCTCGCCGTGGCGATGACCTGGGTGACGAGGCCGGTCAGCGCGACCAGCGCGGTGATCGCGAACCAGCCGCGGGTGAGCTTCGAACCGTGCATCCCGGCAGCGTACCCGCGGGTAACTCCACAGTGGACCCCTCGAAGGTGTCGAGTTGCGTCAGCTCCCTTCCGACCGGTCGCCGTGGAGCAGGCCGCGGACCGTGTCGATCGTGTCCGCCTCGGCCGGGTCCTTGTCCGGGCGGTAGCGGACCACGCGGGCGAACCGCAGGGCCAAGCCGCCCGGGTAGCGCGTCGACACCTGGGCGCTGTCCAGCTCGATCTCGACGACGATCTCCGGCCGGACGTACACCGTCCAGTCGTCGCGGTGGGTCTCGATCTCCTGGAACGTCCTCGTCTGCCACGCCAGCAGCTCGTCGGTCATCCCCTTGAACGTCTTGCCGACCATGATCGGCGGGCCGCCGTCCGGGTCGCGGGCGCCCAGGTGCAGGTTGGACAGCGTGCCCGTGCGCCGGCCGTGGCCCCACTCCGCGGCGAGCACGACGAGGTCGATCGTGTGCACCGGCTTGACCTTCAGCCACGCCCGCCCGCGCCGCCCGGCCGCGTACGGCGACGCGAGGTCCTTGACCATCACCCCTTCGTGGCCCGCTTCCATCGCCGCCTCCAGGACCGAAGCCGCCCGCGAAGTGCCGACCTCGCCCGGGATCACGTGCGCCCCGGCGACCTTGCGCAGGGCCGCGTTGCGCTCCGAGAGCGGCGCGTCCAGCAGGTCGACGCCGTCGAGGTGGAGGCAGTCGAAGAAGTACGGGCGCAGCAGCAGAGCCTTGACCTGTTCCTCACGCGTGCTGCCGAAGCGGCTCATGGTGTCCTGGAACGGCCGCGGCCGCCCGGCGTCGGTCAGGGCCAGGGTTTCGCCGTCGAGCACCACCGACTCGCACGGCAGCCCCCGCACGAGCTCCACCAGCTCCTGCACGCTCCCGGTGATTTCCCGCAGCGTCCGCGTCCAGACGCGCACTTCGCCGCCCTGGCGGTGCACCTGGATCCGCGCACCGTCCATTTTGTACTCGACGATCGCCTCGGCGTGCTCGGCGACGGCTTCGTCCAGCGACTCCGCCGGTGACGCCAGCATCGGCTTGATCGGCGTGCCCAGCGTGAGCCGGAACTCCGCCAGCGCCGCCTGCCCGCCGGTGAGCGCCGCGACGGCGGTGATGCCGAGCTTCCCGGACAGCATGAAGGCCCGCCGCACGTCCTCGGCCGCCACCTCGGCCGCGGCCGCGATGGCGTCGACCATCACGCCCTCCAGCGCGCCCTGCCGCAGCTCGCCGGTGACCAGCCGGAAGAGGAACTGCTGCTCGTCCTCCGTCAGCCGGGTGAACAACGCGCGCAGCACCTCCTGCCGCCGCGTGTTCGACCCCGTGCCCGCCGCCACGCCCGCGGCCGCCGTCAGCGCCGCGTCCACCTCCGTGACCGTGGCCACGGACTCCCCGGACGGCGAAGCGCCCAGCGCAGCCAGGGTGCGCCACCCCGCCCCCAGCCTGTCCTGCGCCGTCTGCCCCGTCAGGTACGCGACGACGGCGGGCAGCTCGGCGACCTCCGCCGCGCGCAGCACGGCGGCCAGGACGGCGATCTTCGCCTTCCTGGACCTGGTCGCCGCCAGTTCGGCGGACGCGCGGACCAACTCGCTCAGCAACACCCGGACATCATGACCCGGACCACCGACAATTTCAGGACGGCTAGCTGTCCGGCCTGGTGCAGAGGGGGTCGAGCAGGCCGTCCTTGGTCACGCACGGGGTGTACCCGGCGTCCTGCAGCTCGGCCCGCGCGGCCGGGGCGGCCAGGTAGTCCAGGAACCGCTTCAGCACGCTCTCTTCGCCGGGTACGCCCTTCGTGTACAGGTATTCGACCGTCCAGAACCGGTAGCCGGCGGCGATCGTCGTGACGTCGGGGTAGTGGCCGTCGAGCTGGACGACGGCCACCTGCTGGTCCCGGGCCGCGGCCGCCTTCGCCGCCGGGACGTCGGCGTACCCGATCGCGCCCGGCACGGTGGCGACCTCGGTGAGCACCTCGGCGGTCGTGCCGCGCTCGCAGCGGGTGGTCGCCGCGGCCGGGTCGCGCTCGGGCCTGCGGCACGAGTCCGACGTCAGCCGGTCCTCCGCCCCGCCGAGCACCTTCCGCTCGAACGTCTTGCGCGTGCCCGACTCCTGCCCGCGCCCGACGATCCCGATCGGCACCGACGGCCCCGGCCGCAGCTGGTCCCAGTTCCGCACCCGGCCGCTGAAGATGTCCCCGACCTGCTGGGTCGTCAGCCGGTCGACGCCGGCGGCGCGGTTGACGACCAGGCTGTAGACGACGATCGCGACGGCCTTCGCCGTCAGGTCCGGTCCCGCTTCCCCGGACCGCCCGTCCGACAGCACCGCCAGCCCGTCCTTGCCCGCGGCGTCGACGGGCGCGAGCGCGCGGACGCCGGTGACGCTGCCGGTCGCGCGCGTCGTGATCGCGGCGTCGTCGCACTGGCCGTGGTACTCGGCGGCGATCCCGGCCATGATCGGGATGAACGCGCTCGACCCCTCGACCGACAGCTTCCCGGCGGCGCACTGCGCGGAGCCGCCCGGCCGGGACCACGACACCAGCAGCGTCGCCAGCAGCGCGCCGGTGAGCAGCACGCCGATCGCCGTCGTGAGCACCGGCCAGCCGAACCGGCGCTGCTTGCGGTCGTCCTTGATCCGGCCGGCGGCTAGCCGGGCGTGGTGGTCGATGTCCTTGCTGAGCTCGCCGTCGTGCCCGGCCGGCTCGCGCAGGACGAGGACCAGCTTGAACTTCTCCTTGCGCCGCAGCGAGAGCCGCGCGAACCGGACACCGTGCCACTCGGGCGCTTCCGGCGGCGGTTCGGCCGCGGCCAGCCCGGCCAGCCGCTTCGGCAGCAACGCGCGCACTCGCGAGAGCTTCACGCCTTCGACCGGCCGTTGCGGGGTCTCGCGCGTGAAGAACTCGAGGCCGTCGCGGACGTGCTGGCGGAGGCCGTCGTCGGTCGCGTCGGACACCCGGGCGTCCCAGACGATCCGGCTGCCGAAGGTGAACGACAGCGGGATCTCGAAGTCCGCGGGTGCGATGTCGAACCCGCCGGTGTTGTGGATCCGGATGACGACGATGCTCATCCGGTCGAGCAGGCGGGCCATCTGCTCGAGCTGCGGAGCCGCCTGCGCCGAGCCGTTCTCGCCGTCGTGCAGGTCGATCGGGGACAGCCCGATCTTGGAGTTGTAGAGCACCCGGAACGTCAGGCGGCGGCGCCGGATGAAGTAACGGTCGACGAACGGCGCCGCGATCGCGACCAGCGCGGCGATCCCGAGGACCAGGCTGCCCGAATCCGAGCTGAGGATCTCGGCGAGTGACTGCATGGTCGCGCCGACGCCCACCGTGCCGCTCCTCTGCCCCCGTACTCCCCAGGCGGACGAGCCTAGGCAGCGCTCAACCGGCGTGGGGGTGCGGCGACCGAGTGTTCACCGGTCGTTCATCGGCGGCGATCCAGCTGGCCAGCAGGCCGAGCGCCCGTTCGCTCTCCGACCCCGGTTCGGCGTGGTAGACCACCAGTCCCTGGTCCGGGTCGTCGGGCAGCCGCAGCGTCTCGTACCGCAGCCGCAGCTCGCCGACGACCGGGTTCCGCAGCACCTTCCACCCCTGCGCCTTCTCCCGCACCGCGTGCTCGGCCCACAGCGCGCGGAATTCGGCACTGCCCCGCGAAAGCTCGTCGACCAGCCGGGCGAACTCCGGGTCGCCGGGGTGCTTGCCGCCCTCGGTCCGCAGGTTCGCGACGACCTCGCGGGACACCGCGTCCCACTCCGGGTACAGCTCCTTCCCGCGGTCGCCGAGGAAGGACAGCTTCGCGATGTTGCGCTCTTCGAGCTCGGCGAAGGCGAACGCCACCGCGCCGCCGAGCGCGTTCCAGGCCAGCACGTCCAGGTAGCGGCCGAAGACGAACGCCGGTGCCTGGATGGCGTCCAGCAGCTGCTGCAGTTCGGGCCGGACCCGCCGCGGCGCGGGCTTCTCGCGGCGCTTCGGGGCGGCGAGGTTGTGCAGGTAGGACTCCTCGCCGGGGTCGAGCCGCAGCGCGCGGGCCAGCGCGTCGAGGATCGCGTCGGAGACGTTCTTCGCGCGGCCCTGCTCCAGCCGCGTGTAGTAGTCGACGCTGATGCCGGCCAGCTGCGCCAGTTCCTCGCGCCGCAGGCCCTTGACCCGCCGGTGGCTGATCCCGGGCGGCAGGCCGAGGTCGGCGGGGTCGAGGGCGGCGCGGCGCGCCTTCAGGAAGGCGCCCAGTTCGGCTGCGTCACTCATGCTGCCAGTATCCGCGCCGGGTCACCGGCCGCCGCGGGCCATGCGCAGCACGTCGAGGGCCTCGTCGAGCTGCTCCTCGGTGAGCTTCCCGTCGCGGACGTACCCGCGCTCGATGACGACCTCCCGGATCGTCTTCAGCTCCTTCAACGCCTGCTTCGCGACCGCGGCCGCTTCTTCGTAGCCGATGTACTTGTTCAACGGCGTCACGATCGACGGCGAACCTTCGGCGTAGGTGCGCGTGCGGTCGGTGTGCACCGTGATGCCCGCGAACACCTTGTCCGCCAGCAGCCGCGCGACGGCCGCGAGCAGCCGCGCCGATTCGAGGACGTTCCGGGCGATCACCGGCAGGTTGACGTTCAGCTGGAAGTTGCCCGCCGCGCCGGCGAACGCGACCGCCGCGTCGTTGCCGATCACCTGGGCGACCACCTGCAGCGTCGCCTCCGGGATCACCGGGTTCACCTTGCCCGGCATGATCGACGAACCCGGCTGCAGGTCCGGCAGGGCGAGCTCGGCCAGGCCGGTGCGCGGCCCGGAACCCAGCCAGCGCAGGTCGTTGGCGATCTTGTTGAGCGACACCGCGACCGTGCGCAGGTGCCCGGACGTCTCGACGACGCTGTCCTGCGTCGCCTGCGCCTCGAAGTGGTCGCGCGCTTCGGTCAGCGGCAGCCCGGTCACCGTGGCGAGTTCCGCCGCGACCGCCGAGCCGAAGCCCTCCGGCGCGTTCAGGCCGGACCCGACGGCCGTGCCGCCGATCGGCAGCTCGCCCAGCCGCGGCAGGCCCGACTTGAGCCGTTCGACGCCGAAGCGGATCTGGGACGCCCACGCGCCCGCCTCCTGGCCGAGGGTGATCGGCACGGCGTCCATCAGGTGCGTGCGGCCCGACTTCACGACGTCCGCCCACTCCGCCGCGCGGACTTCGATCGCGCCGGCGAGGTACTCCAGCGCCGGGATGACGTCCTTGGTGACGGCCTCGGTCGCGGCCACGTGGATGGTCGTCGGGAAGGTGTCGTTGGACGACTGCGACGCGTTGACGTGGTCGTTCGGGTGGACGTCCCGGCCGAGCGCGCGGGACGCCAGGGTGGCGATGACCTCGTTGGCGTTCATGTTCGACGACGTCCCGGACCCGGTCTGGAAGACGTCGATCGGGAAGTGCGCGTCGTGCGTGCCTTCGGCGACCTCGTCGGCGGCGGCCGCGATGGCGTCCGCGACGTCGGCGTCGAGCACGCCCAGCCGGCGGTTCACCCGCGCGGCGGCCGCCTTGAGCAGGCCGAGCGCGCGGATCTGGGCGCGCTCCAGGCCCCGGCCGGAAATGGGGAAGTTCTCCACGGCCCGCTGGGTCTGCGCGCGGTAGAGCGCGTCGGCAGGCACGCGGACCTCGCCCATCGTGTCGTGTTCGATCCGGTATTCCTGATCAGCCATGACACCGATTCTGGCCCTGTTCGCGCGGGACCGCGTGGTGGCGTCGCCCACCCTCGGCGTCCCGCGACGCTAGGATCGGCTGTGTTCTCGATCACTGCCATCCACCACTGGCTGGAGCGAGCATGACTGACGTTGCTGGGGACCCGTACGACCTCGTCATCATCGGCGCCGGGCCGACAGGCCTGTTCGCCGCCTACTACGCCGGGTTCCGCGGCCTTTCGATGGCGGTGGTCGACTCGCTGCCCGAGCCCGGCGGCCAGGTCACCGCGATGTACCCGGAGAAGATGATCTACGACGTCGGCGGGTTCGCCGAGGTCCGCGGCCGCGACCTCGTCGAGGGCCTGGTGAAGCAGGCCGCGCCGTTCAAGCCGAAGTACCTGCTGGGGCGCAAGGCCGAGAAGCTGGAGACGGCGGGCGACGGCGTCGAGCTGACCCTCGACGGCGGCGAAACGCTGCGCGCCCGTGCCGTGCTGATCACCGCGGGCATCGGCGAGTTCACCCCGCGCCCGCTGCCCGCCGGCGACGGCTGGCTCGGCCGCGGCATGGTCCACTTCGTCCCGTCGCTGGCCGCCCACGCGGGGCAGCACGTCGTGGTCGTCGGCGGCGGCGACTCGGCGTTCGACTGGATCCTCGCGCTGCACCCGGTCGCGGCGAGCGTGACGCTGGTGCACCGGCGCGCGAAGTTCCGCGCCGCCGAGTCGATCGTCCGGCAGGCGCGCGAGCTCGGCACCCGGATCGTCACCGACGCCGAGGTCACGCGGTTCGTCGAAGCGCCGGACGGCACGCTCGAAGCCGTCGACGTCTCGGTCAAGGGCACGGGTGAGGAGCGGCTCCCGGCCAACGCCGTCGTCGCGGCGCTGGGGTTCACCGCCGACCTGGGCCCGATCGAGAGCTGGGGCCTGGAGATCTCCCACCGCGCCATCGCCGTCGACTCCACGATGGCGACCGCGCGCGAGCGCGTCTACGCCGCGGGCGACGTCGCCGCGTACCCGGGGAAGGTGAAGCTGATCGCGACCGGCTTCGGCGAGGCCGCGACGGCGGTCAACAACATCGCCGTCGCGCTCGACCCGGAGGCCCACCTCTTCCCGGGCCACTCCAGCAACGCCGAATAGGTCACGCCTTCGTCTTCTCCGCGATCCATGGCGCATAGGCGACGACGGAGGTGTAGATCGACGGCGCCGTCGCGCACTGCGGATCGTTGTTGCCCGGCCGGCTGGTGACGCCGACGAGCAGCCAGCGGTCGCCGTCGCGCACGATTTCCGGGCCGCCGGAGTCGCCGAAGCACGCGCCGGCCTTGCCGCCCGGGTTGTCGGTGCACAGCTCGGCGGTGCCGTCGAACGCCGCCGTGCACTTGCTGCCTTCGACGATGTGCGTGTCGAGCTGCTGCAGCGCCGTGGGGATCTCGCCGCAGTTCACCTTCGGGCACGTCTGGCCCCAGCCGAGGATGCGGGTGGCCGTGCCCGGCGACGCGGCCGTCGCGAGCCCGATCGGCGCCGCCGAGGCGGGCTTGGGCAGCCGCAGCAGCGCGATGTCCCCGGCCGGGCTCTGCGTGTTGAACGCCGGGTTGACGACGATTTCGGCGGGTTGCGCGACCTCGCCGCCCTGGCCCGAGTCGTTCGACCCCGCCCGCAGCGAGATGTCGGCCGGTGTCTTGCCGTACGCGCAGTGCGCGGCCGTGACGACCCAGGTCGGCGTGATCAGCGCGGCCGCGCAGAAGAGCCTCCCGGACGCGGAGTGCAGCGACACCGTGAACGGGTACGGCTGGTCCGCGGCGACGCCCCCGACGATGCCGGGAGCGGCCGCGGCCGCGCCGGGGACCAGGACGGCGAGGATCACGGCCAGCAGGGCCGGCAGGCGCCGGGTCACGGAACTCCTTACGGCAGCGGGGGCACGACGTCGTCGTCGGGCGCGTCCAGGTGGCCGTCGAAGTTGACCGAGGAGTACGCCCGCAGCTTGTTCAGCCGGTGGTAGCCGTCGATCATTCTGACGGTCCCGGACTTGGACCGCATCACGATGGACTGCGTCGTCGCGCCGCCCTCGCGGTAGTGGACGCCGCGCAGCAGGTCGCCGTCGGTGACGCCGGTGGCGCAGAAGAACACGTTGTCGCCGCGCACGAGGTCGTCGTTGAGCAGGACCCGGTCGAGGTCGTGCCCGGCGGCGAGGGCCTTCTCGCGCTCGGCGTCGTCCTTCGGCCACAGCCGGCCCTGCAGCTCGCCGCCGAGGCACTTCATCGCGCAGGCCGCGATGATGCCCTCGGGCGTGCCGCCGATGCCGATCAGCATGTCGACGCCGGTGGTCGGGCGGGCCGCGGCGATCGCGCCCGCCACGTCGCCGTCGGAGATGAACCGGATCCGCGCGCCGGCGTCCCGGATCTCCTTGATGATCTTCTCGTGCCGGGGGCGGTCCAGGACGCACACGGTGACGTCGCTGACGCTGCTGTGCTTGGCCTTGGCGACCCGGCGGATGTTCTCCGCGATCGGCGCGCCGAGCTCCACCTTGCCCGCCGCGTCCGGCCCGACGGCCAGCTTCTCCATGTAGAACACCGCGGACGGGTCGAACATCGCGCCGCGCTCGGCGACCGCGAGCACCGCGAGGGCGTTCGGCATGCCCTTGGCCATCAGCGTGGTGCCGTCGACCGGGTCGACCGCGACGTCGCAGTCCGGCCCGTCGCCGTTGCCCACCTCTTCGCCGTTGAACAGCATCGGGGCTTCGTCCTTCTCGCCCTCGCCGATCACCACGACCCCGCGCATCGACACCGTCGAGACGAGCTGGCGCATCGCGTCGACGGCCGCGCCGTCCCCGCCGATCTTGTCGCCGCGCCCGACCCAGCGGCCGGCGGCCATGGCGGCGGCTTCGGTGACCCGGACCAGCTCCATCGCGAGGTTGCGGTCGGGCGCTTCACGACGACTCTCTGCGGCGGACATCATTGCCTCCCGGATCGTGGAACTGGCGGGAAGACAGTCTGTCAGATCGCTGTCCGGTTTCCCGGTGCCGAGAGCATGGCAAACGTCACTGACCGTCGGCGGTTTCGTCCTCCGAAGACTCCACGGAGGCCAGAGCGGCCTCGATGCGCTCGCGGGCTCCTTCGAGATGGCGCTCACAGACCTTCGCGAGCTTCTCGCCCTTCTCCCACAACGCGAGCGACTGCTCGAGGGAAAGACCGCCGGCTTCGAGCTCGCGGACGACCTCGACGAGGCGGTCGCGAGCCTGCTCGTAGCCGAGTTCCTCGCTGGTTGTCTCACTCACGCTCGGTGTTCTCCGACCTTCCGGGCTGGCACGCTGTTCGCGCACACTACCGCGCTGGCCATGGCGTGGTCGTACCCGACGAACGCCAGGGCGAACTCCTGGCCGTCACCGTCCGCGATCGCCTCTTCGAGGTTCTCCTGGGCGCCGGCGACGCGCTTGCGGTGCCCGGCTCCCTCGGCGAACCACCAGCGCGAGCCGACCTGCATCGACGTCGCCTCCGACAGCCGGCGCAGCTGCGGGCCCAGGTCGCGGCGGGCGGCGGTGCCGCAGCCGGCCAGCAGGGCCGTCCAGCACTCGGCGGCGGCCCGGTCGGTGCGCACCGCCTGGTCCAGCAGCGGACGCGCGCCCAGCTTCCGGGCCGCGTCCACGGTGAGCGGGAGGAACGTCACCTTCACTCCTGCTCTCCTTCCGCCACCGCCTTGATCGCGCCGTCGCCCACGCGCACGCGCAGCCGGGCACCGGTCTCGACATCGGAGACGGAGCGGAGTACCTGGAGGTTGCCTTCGGCGTCGACGAACTGCACGACCGCGTACCCGCGGGCCAGCGTCGCGGCCGGTCCGAGCGCGGTGAGCCGGGCGCGGGAGTTCGCGATCTCGGCCTGGTCCTTGGCGAGCAGGCTCAGCATGGCGCGGCGGGCGCGTTCGCGGTGGACGTCGACGTCGTCCTGCCGCCGCTGGACCGGGCCCAGCGGGTCGGCCAGCGACGGGCGGCTGCGGATCTGGTTGAGCAGCCGCGCCTGCGTGTCGACCCAGCCGTGCAGGGCGCGGCGCCCGCGGTCGCGCATCTGGCGGACCCGCTCGGTCTCCTCGCGGAGGTCGGGCACGATCCGCTTGCCGGCGTCGGTCGGCGTCGAACAGCGCAGGTCGGCGACGTAGTCGAGCAGGGGTGTGTCCGGTTCGTGCCCGATGGCGCTGACCACCGGCGTGCCCGCGGCCGACACCGCGCGGCAGAGCGCTTCGTCCGAGAACGGCAGCAGGTCCTCGACGCTGCCGCCACCGCGGGCGATGACGATCACGTCGATCTCCGGGTCGGCGTCGAAGATCCGCAGCGCGCGCATGACCTGCGGCACCGCCTGCGAGCCCTGCACGGCCGTGTTGAGCACCTTGATCCGGACGTGCGGCCACCGCCCCTGCGCGTTGGCCAGGACGTCCCGCTCCGCCGCCGACGCGCGGCCGGTGATCAGCCCGACACCCTTCGGCAGGAACGGGATCGGCCGCTTGCGCTGCGCCGAGAAGAGGCCTTCGGCGGTCAGGAGCTTCTTGAGCCGTTCGATCCGGGCCAGCAGCTCACCGACGCCGACCGCGCGGATCTGGTCGGCGCGCAGGCTGATCGTGCCGCGGCCGAAGAAGTACGACGGCTTCGCGTGCACGACCACGCTCGCGCCCTCCCGCAGCGGCGGCTCCATTTCGCGGATCAGCCAGTTCGGGCAGGTGACGGACATCGAGACGTCCGCCGACGGGTCACGCAGGGTCAGGAACGCCGTCTGCGTGTTCGGGCGCGAGCTGACCTGCGTGACCTGGCCTTCGACCCAGACCGTGCCGAGCCGGTGGATCCAGTCGCCGATCTTGCGCGCGACGGTCCGGACCGGCCACGGCGATTCCGCGGTGCTCGCGGGAGCCGCGGCGGACTCGGTGCTCACCGGCCGTCCGCACCGTCTTCCGTGTCGCTTTCCGGGCTGTCGTCCTCGCCCTGGTCCGACTTGCGGGCGTTCGCGATCCGGCGGGACAGCATGCCGGTGAACGACGAGCGGTCGGCGTGGGCGCGTTCGTACTCGAGGATGGTCTCGAGCTGCTCGATCGAGAACTGGCGCAGCCGGGCCCGCAGCTGCGGGAGGGTGAGCTGGTCGTAGCCGGTCAATCCGGCCGGGCCCTCGTACCCCGCGGCGCTGGTCCTCGGCGTCTCGCTCTTGGTCTTCTTGTCGATCTTGGGTGTGCCGGGCTTCGGCGTCTTCGGTGGCTCGTCCTCGCTGTCGTTCTCGCCGTCGGCGTGGTCCTCGGCGAGCGCGCGTTCTTCGTCGGCCCACGGATCGCCGAGCTCGGCCTCGAGTTCGGCCGCCGACGGGACGCGACCGTTGATCTCCGAGCGCGGTTCGGGCACTTCGGCGACCGGGCTGCGGTCCGGGCGGGCCGGCGGCACGTCGGCGTCCTCGTCGAACGTCGCCCAGCTGGGGGTGTCCTCGACCGGGCGAAGGCTCGACAGGGCGCTGTCGCCCTTGATCGCCAGCTCGGTGACGTGCTGCTGCACGCGCATGGAGGCCTGCAGCACCTGGCTGACCACGGTGACCGGGAGCCCGGCCAGCTGCCGGGGAAGTTCGCGAACCCGCTCGGCGGTGGAGACGGCGAGGCCCGCGGCGACCCGGAGGGGGAGCGGGAATGGCTTCATGGGTCCCAGCCTGCCGCATGACCGGACGTTCTGCCCAACCGGAAGGGTGCAGCGCGTGACCGGCGGCACAGCCCGACGGGGGGACGAAGCTCACCCGAAAGGGACTTCGAGTTCGTCTCGAGGCTGCCCGTACCCTGGGTGGCATGAGTGCAGCGAGTCCCGGAATCGAGCCCGCGGGTACCCCCACGATCACCGGAACCGCTTCCGGCAAGCGGGTGCTGCTCGCCAAACCCCGTGGTTACTGCGCGGGTGTCGACCGCGCGGTGATCGCCGTCGAGAAGGCCCTCGAGGTCTACGGCGCCCCGGTGTACGTCCGCAAGGAGATCGTGCACAACAAGCACGTCGTGGAAACGCTGCGTGAGCGCGGCGCGATCTTCGTCGACGAGACGTCCGAGGTGCCCGAAGGCGCGCTGGTGGTGTTCTCCGCCCACGGCGTCTCGCCGATGGTGCACGCGGAGGCGGCCGAGCGGAACCTGCGCACGATCGACGCGACCTGCCCCCTGGTGACGAAGGTGCACAAGGAGGTCAACCGGTTCGCCAACGACGACTACGACATCCTCCTGATCGGCCACGAAGGCCACGAAGAGGTCGAGGGCACCGCCGGCGAGGCTCCGGACAAGGTCCAGCTCGTCGACAAGGCCGAGGACGTCGGCAAGGTCGAGGTGCGCGACCCGTCGAAGGTGATCTGGCTCTCCCAGACGACGCTGTCGGTCGACGAGACGATGGAGCGCGTCGACCAGCTCCGCGAGCGCTTCCCGAACCTGCTGGACCCGCCGAGCGACGACATCTGTTACGCGACCACGAACCGCCAGGTGGCGGTCAAGGCGATGGCCGCCGAGTGCGACCTGGTGCTGGTGGTCGGCTCGACGAACTCGTCCAACTCGAAGCGCCTGGTCGAGGTGGCCCTGAAGGCCGGCGCCCGCGCGTCGTACCTGGTGGACTTCGCGCACGAGGTCGACGAGGCGTGGCTGTCCGGCGTGACGACGGTCGGGGTGACTTCGGGCGCATCGGTCCCGGACGTCCTGGTGATGGAACTCCTGGACTGGCTGGCCGAGCGCGGCTACGCCGACGTCAACGAGGTCACCACGGCCAACGAGAAGATCTCGTTCGCGCCGCCGAAGGAACTCCGCAAGGTCTGAGACCGTGATGCCCCTCTGATCACGCGTGATGCCCCTCTGATCACGCGTGATGCCGGTCTGGTCACGCGTGATGCCTTTCGGCGCACGAAAACGGCGGTCACCTCGGGTGAGGTGACCGCCGGTTCGTCAGCGTTCTTCTTCGTCCCAGGGACGTTTTTGCCGGGGCTGAGCGCTCCGGCCGCCGGACGGGCGGCGAGGCGGCGGGGTGTCCCGGCCGTCCTCGGGCGGGCGCGGACGGCGTCGCGGAGCGTCACCGCGCGGCTCGCGCCGGCGTGGGTCACCCTCTTCCGGACGCGGCGTGCGACGGTTGGCCGGCGGCGGCTTGCGCGTGCCGCGGGTACCCGGGTCGCGTTCGGCGGGAGCGCGGGGCGTGCGGCGTTCGCCGTCGGCGGGGGGACGCGGCCGCCGCGGCGGTTCGCCGTCCCGTTTCGGCCGGGCGCCCGACGGGAGCGGGGTCTGGCCGGTCCGGTTCGAACCGGCGGGCCGCGGACGCCCCCCGGCCGCCGCGCGCTGCGACGGCTTTTCGTCGTCTTCGTCCGGCCGACTGGCTTTTTTGATCTTCTTCGGGGCGTCCGGGTCGCGTTCGCGGAAGATCCGGACGAAGCCGATCAGCAGGGTGATGCCGGTGGTGATGGCCATCGTGGGGAAGGCGTTGATCAGCGGGGTGCCGATGTTCAGCGCCTTCGACAGCATGTCGTCGCCCTGCGAGCCGGACGTCAGCAGGATGACGCCGGGCACGGTCACGGCCAGCACGAGCGGCGGCATCACCATGGGCCCGAACAGGCCGCGCCGCTTCACCGCGCAGACCGCGATGACGGCCCCGGCGATGTAGCAGACGGTGAAGATCAGCGGAAGGCTGCCCTGACTGGGCTTGCCGAGGACGGCGCCGACGATCGCCAGGCCGAGGCCGACGAGGACCGCGGCCCACCAGGGCAGTCCACGCCTCGAACCGACGACAGGACGCTCGTCCCACGCAACGGGGACGTCGTCGGCATCTGGATCGCTCTGGCGATCGCGAATCGCGGTCACAGGGCAACACCGTATCTCGTGGTTGTGAAGATCTTGCCAGCACCGCCGCCGACGTGGGCCGACAGCCACCCGCGGGCACGAACCGGTGGCGCGCGGTAACGCCCCCGGACGAGCCGGCGGCCCGTAGAGCCAAGAGTCCTCCGCGAGCGGCGCGCACGCCAACCCGCCGCATCACGGCACCGCGGATCTCCACCACGCGCGCTCGCCGCAAGGGTTCAACAGCGATCAGGCGCGCGGCTTCAGACTGACGATCACCGCAGGTCAAACGTGCGCTCGACTCGCCACCGACCCCGCAGGTACGCAACCCGCGCACCCAGGTACGCAACCCGCCCGCCCAGGTACGCCGCCTGACCGTCCAGGTACGCGGCTCGACCGTCCAGGTACGCGGCCCGACCGCCAGGTGTGTGGCCCGACTGTCTAGGTGCGCGAGCCGACCGTCCAGGTACGCGGCCCGACCGTCTGGGTACGCCGCCCGACCGTCCAGGTACGCGAGCCGACCGTCTGGGTCCGCGGCCCGACCGTCTGGGTCCGCGGCCCGACCGCCGAGGTACGCGGTCCGACCGCCAAGGTACGCGAGCCGCTGGTTTCACACCCCTGCCCCGTCGCGGACCCGGCCGAACTCGCCCCGCCCTCGGGACCTTAACCCGACCGACCCTCAACTAGCCGCCAGCTCATCCCCCTTCCGCACCGACGGCAACGCCGCCGGGCTTCCCGACGCCTCCGTCAGCGGGGCCACCGTCGCCCGGAACGTCTCCAACGCCTCCAGCTCCCGGCGTCGCGCCGACAGGAACCGCTGCAAGTGCGTGCTCGACAGGTTCAGCGCCTCCACCGCGCCGCCCGCTGCCCGGTGTGCTGCCGCTGCTCCCGTGCGGACCTGCTCCACGTCCGCCTCCAGCGTCCGGTCGCTCGCCGCGAACAACGCCGCCGAGGCCAGTACCCCGAAGCCCGTCGGGCCGCACAGGAACACCCGGCGGTCGATCAGCCAGCGCAGCAGCTCCGGGTCCGTGTCCAGCGCCGCGACCACCGCCGCGTCCGAGGGGACGAACATGATCGTTCCGTAGATCGCGTCCGCCCAGCGCTGGTAGCCCTTGCCCGCCAGCTCCGCCGCCCGGGACCGGATCTGCCGCACGTGCGCGCGCAACGCGTCCAGCCGCTCGTCCGGGTCGTCCGTCTCCACCGCTTCGGACCACGTCGCCATGCTCGCCTTCGCGTCGACCGGGACCGTGCGGTCGCCGCCCACCCGCAGCACCATGTCCGGCTTCGCCGAGCCGCCGCCCCCCAGGTCCGTCTGCAGCGTGAAGTGGAGGTCTTCGCGCAGCCCCAGCGCCCGCGCCGTCTCGACCAGGACCTGCTCGCCCAGCTCGCCGCGCCCGCTGATCGAGGCGAACGCCACCTCGTAGCGCCGCAGCGCGAGCTGCTGCTGGTCCGCCTTGGCCCGCTCGGCCGCCACCAGCCGGGCCGCCGCGTCCGCCCGGCGCATCCCGTCCTGGTACAGCCGCCACAGCAGCGCGACGGCGAACAGCAGCAGGACCGCCAGCACGATCGCCGCCGTGGTCAGCACTGTCGCCACTTCATCCCCTCCCGCCGAACACCGAACCCCGGACTCCGAGCTCGCAGACATCATGGCGGACCGCACCGACAAAAAACGCACCCGATCCGTCGCTCTGGGTAGCTGACCTGCGAACACTTCGATTCCACGCAGGGCGTGTCCGATCTTGCCCGCTCGTGTTAGTACACACGTTCGAGTGAGCCGGCGGCGTGCCTGCGCGATTTCGTCGGAGCCGGGTCGTACCTTGGCCCCCGTGAGATTCCTGCACACCTCCGACTGGCACGTCGGCCGCACGTTCCACGGCGCCGACCTGCTCGCGGAACAGGAAGCGGTGCTCGGGCACCTCGCCGACCTCGTGGCCGGCGAGGCGATCGACGCCGTCCTCGTGGCAGGCGACATCTACGACCGCGCGGTCCCCTCCGCCGAAGCCGTGCGGGTCGCCACGAAAGCCGTGGCCCGCATCCGCGCGGCCGGCGCGCAACTCGTGGTGACACCGGGAAACCACGACTCGGCGCCCCGCCTGGGCGCCTTCGCGGAGTTCGCCGCGGCGGGCGGTCTCCACCTGCGCACCACCGTCGCCGGGCTCGCCGAACCGGTGCTGCTCGAAGACACCCACGGCCCGGTCGCCGTCTACGGCATCCCTTACCTGGAACCGGAACCGGCGCGGCACGCGCTGGGCGTTCCCGACGCCCGCGGCCACACCGGCGTGCTCACCGAGGCCATGCGCCGGATCCGCGCGGACCTGGAAACCCGGCCCGGCGTCCGGTCCGTGGTCCTCGCGCACGCCTTCGTCACCGGCGGCGAACCCACCGACAGCGAACGCACCATCGCGGTCGGCGGGGTCGAGCAGGTGCCCGGCTCGGTCTTCGACGGCGTCGACTACGCGGCCCTCGGCCACCTCCACGGCCCGCAGACGCTCGCCGAGCACCTGCGCTACTCCGGCAGCCCGCTGGCGTACTCGTTTTCCGAAGCGCGCCAACGCAAATCGGTCTGGCTGGTCGACCTCGACGAACACGGCCTCGCCGAGGTCCGGCGCCACGAGCTGCCGGTGCCGAGAGCCCTCGCGACGCTCACCGGCGAGATCGACGACCTCCTGCAGGACCCGGCCCACGACATTTACCTCGGCCACTTCCTCTCGGTCACGGTCACCGACCGGGTGCGCCCGGTCGACGCGATGCGGCGGCTGCGCGAGCGGTTCCCGTACGCGGTCCACCTGGAATGGGCGCCCACCGGCGGGCACGGCGCCCCGCTGCGCTACTCCGACGCCGTCCGCGGCCGGTCGGACATCGAGGTGTCGCGCAGCTTCCTCGACGACTGCCGGGGCGCCCCGCCGAGCGAGCGCGAAGAGCGGCTCCTGTCCCAAGCACTGGAGGCGGCCGACCGGGGGGCCCTCGCGAAATGAGGCTGCACAGGCTGGAGGTCGAAGCCTTCGGGCCGTACTGCGCACGCGAAGTGGTCGACTTCGACGTGCTCGGCGCCGACGGTCTCTTCCTCCTGCACGGCGAAACCGGCGCGGGCAAGACCACGCTGCTGGACGCGATCGCGTTCGCGCTCTTCGGCGTGGTTCCCGGCGTCCGCAACGAGGCCAAACGGCTGCGCTGCGACCTCGCCGAGCTCGACCAGGTCACCGAGGTCTCGCTCGAGCTCACCGTGCAGGGGCACCGGCTGAAGATCGTGCGCAACCCGGAGTACCAGCGGCCGAAGCGGCGCGGCGAGGGCACGACCACCCAGCAGGCGAAGGTGTCGCTGAGCTGGATCGGCACCGCGCCCGCCGGGCTGGCGCCGGAGGGCCTGATCCGGATCGAAGAGGTCGCGCGCACCGTCGAGCGGCTGCTCGGGATGACCGCGGCCCAGTTCTTCCAGGTGGTCCTGCTGCCCCAGGGCGAATTCGCGCGCTTCCTGCGGTCGGACACCGCCGAGCGCGAAAAGCTGCTGGAACGCCTGTTCGGCACCGAACGCTTCGCCGACGTCGAACGCTGGTTCGCCGAGCTGCGCGCCGAGCGCGGCCGCGAACTGGAGGCGAGGCAGCGGGACGTGCGGGAGCTGCTGGCCCGGTACGCGCAGGAAGCCCAGCAGGAGCCGCCCGAGGTGGACGTCGCCGAGTGGGTCGACGCGGTGCTCGCCGAGTCGGCCGCACGCGTCGGGCAGGCGACGGCCGAGGAGGAGCGGGCGCGGTCGGCCGCTCAGCGGGCGGACGCCTACCTGCAGGAAGAACGCGCGGGTGCGGAGAAGATCCGCCGGGTCCGCACCGCGCACCTGCGCCTGCTCGAGATCACCGAGCAGGCGCCGCAGCGGGCCGAGTGGGCGCAGGAGGTCGCGGCCGCGCGGCGGGCGGCGGGTGTCGCGGTGGAGGCCGACCTGCTGGACCGGCGGACCGCCGAACTGACCGAAGCCGAACAGGCGGAGAAGGCCCGCGGTGTCCGGCTGCGGGAGTTGGGCACCCGGGCCACCGGCGACCTGAAGGCGCGGGCGGCCGCCGCGCGCGAAGAGGCCGGTGCGGTCGCGGAGCTGGTGGCCGAGGCCGAGCAGCAAGCGCTCGACGTCATGCGGCGAGACGACCGGAAGCTGGCGGCCGTCACCGCGCAACAGCAGGTCGAGGCCCTGACCGCCGAGCTGGCCGCGCTCCCCGGCCAGCTGGCGAAACTCCGCGCGGACACCGTCGAAGCCGCCGAAGCGGAGGCCAAGCTCGACGGCGCCAAGGCGAAGGTGGACGAGCTGCGCGCCTTCGCGCGCGACGCCGCCGAACTGCCCGAGGCGCAGGCCAAGGTGCAGCGGGGCGAGGCGAAGCTGCGCGAAGTCGTCGACGCGCACCAGGCGGCCCGGCAGCGCCGGCTCGACCTGCGCGAGCGGCGGCTGGACGGCATGGCGGCCGAGCTGGCCGCCGCGTTGGGCGACGGCGCGCCGTGCCCGGTGTGCGGATCGGCCGAGCACCCGGCCAAGGCGAGCCGGGACGTCGAGCTGGTCGACCCGGCCGAGGAACGCGCGGCCGAGGAAGCCGAGCAGGCAGCGGACGCGCTGCGGCAGCGGGTCGTCGTCGCGCTGGAAGAGGCGAAGGCGCGGCTGGCCGGGTTGCTCGAGCGGCTCGCCGGGCACACGGCCGAGTCGATCACCGCCGAGCTGGCGCAAGCCCGCGCGACCGTGGCCGCGCTGGCCGAGCAGGCCGCCGGCAAGGCGAAGCTGAGCCAGCAGGTCGTCCTCCTGGAGCGCGATCTGGAAGCGCGCACCGAGCGACTGCGCCGGGCCGAACAGGCGGCGACCGAAGCCACCACCGACGTCCGCGCCCTGGAGGAGCGGCTGGCGGAGCGCGAGCGGCGGCTGGTCGCGGGCCGGGGCGAGTTCGCCGACGTCGGTGCGCGGCGGCTGCACCTCCTCGGCTTGGCCGAAGCCCTGGAGGCGGTCGCCGAGGCCCGTATGGCGGTCGTCGGTGCCCGGGAACGGGTGGCCGAGCAGAAAACTCTCGTCGAGGCGGCGGTGCAGGCGAAGGGGTTCACGTCGCTGAAGAAGGCGCGGGCCGCGATGCTGCCGGACGAGCAGATCGAGAAGCTCGAGCAGGGCATCGCCGAGGCCGAAGCGGCCGCCGCGGGCGCGCGGGCGCTGCTGGCCGAGCCAGACCTGTTCGGGATCTCGCCGGACGACGTCGCGGACGTCGGCCGCGCAGCCGACGCGGCCCAGCTGGCCCGGGCGCGCGCGGATTCCGCCTACGCAGCGCTGCGGGTGGCCACCGCGCAGCACGAGGAGCTGACCCGGCTGGCCGGACTGCTGCGCAAGGCGCTGGCCGGGCTAGCGCCGGCCGAAGCGGAGTACGCCGAGCTGCGAGCGCTCTCGGAGGTCGTCAACGGGCGCGGCCAGAACAGCCGCAAGATGTCGCTGCGGTCGTACGTGCTGGCGGCGCGGCTCGAGGAAGTAGCCGTCGCCGCCACGCACCGGCTGCGCACGATGAGCCAGGGCCGGTACTCGTTCGTGCACTCGGACGCGGCCGGGGCGCGCGGCACCCGCGGCGGGCTCGGCATCGACGTGCTCGACGACTACTCGGGCACCATCCGCCCGGCGAAGACCCTGTCCGGTGGCGAGTCCTTCCTCGCGTCGCTGGCTCTCGCGCTGGGGCTGGCCGACGTCGTCGCGGGAGAGACCGGTGGCGCGCTCCTGGACACGCTGTTCGTCGACGAGGGCTTCGGCACGCTGGACGCCGAAACGCTCGACGTCGTGATGAACATCCTCGACGAGCTCCGCGCCGGTGGCCGCGTGGTCGGGCTCGTGTCGCACGTCGAGGAGCTGCGGCAGCGCATCCCGACGCGGCTGCGGGTCCGCAAGTCCCGCACGGGCTCGACCCTGGAGGTGCGTGCCGGCTGACGATTCGGAGAAGATGACGGCATGACCGACCAGCCGCCGAACGGCCTGCCCCGCTACCGCCTGCTGACCGGCCCGGACGACGCCGCGTTCTGCCACCGGGTCAGCGAGGCACTGGACCTCGGCTACCGCCTGCACGGCTCACCGGCGGCGACGTTCGACGGCGACCAGGTCATCGTCGCCCAGGCCGTGCTCTGGCCGGGAGAACCGGGCTAGCAGGTACATCCCGGCGTAGGAGCACCACGGCGTCCACGCGCGTGCGCGCTCCGGCAGCGAGTCCGGCGCGATGCCCAGCGCCTCGGCGCCGCGGCGGACCACGGGGTCCTCGGCGAGCAGGACGTCCGGCGCGCCGAGGACGCGCATGACGACGTAGTCGGCCGTCGACGGGTCGACGCCCGGGGTCGCGAGCAGCTCGGCCCGCAGCTCCGCCGCGTCCCGGCCGACGTGCAGGTCGAGCCGGCCCTCCGCCAGCGCGGCGATCCCCGCGTGCCCCGGCACGGCCTCGGCGACCTGGGCCGCGGTCGGGAACAGCCGCGACACGCCCCACTCACCCGGCACCTCGTCGCCGGGTGGCAACAAGCCGCCGGCCAGGGCGCGCAGCAGCAGCTCCTCGCCGTCGATCGCACCCGGCACCCGGATCCCCGGCACCGCCGCGACCACCGGCGCCAGCGCCGGGTCCGCGCCGAGGACGCGGGTGACCGCCGCGGGGTCGGCGTCGAGGTCGAGCAGCCGCCGCACCCGGCTGACCGCGCTGCCGAGGTCGCGCAGGTCGGTGAGCATCAGCTCGCACCGCACGTGGTCCGATGACGGCGTCAACCGCACGACACCCGTGCCGTGGGCGAGCCGCAGAGTGCGCGCGTAGGCCTCCGAAGTGACTTCCTCGACGCCCGCCACGGCGTGGTCCGCGAAAAAGCGAAGCAACCCCGAAGCGTCGAACGGCGGCCGGAACGGCAGCCGCAGGCTGAGCCGGGTTCCGGTCACGTCGGCCTGGCGCCCACGTCGTGAAGCGGCGAACGCGCGAAGCTGCGAAGGCGTTGTCGCGAACACTTCGCGGATCGTCTCGTTGAACTGCCGCACGCTCGAGAAGCCCGCCGCGAAGGCGACGTCCGTCAGCGGCAGCTCGGACACCTCGATGAGCAGCCGCGCCGAGTGCGCCCGGTGCGCACGGGCCAGCGCGAGCGGGCCCGCGCCCAGCTCGGCGGTGAGCACCCGGCCGAGCTGGCGTTCCGAATACCCGAGCCGCCGGGCGAGGCCGGGGACGCCTTCGCGTTCCACGGTCCCGTCGGAGATCAGCCGCATCGCCCGCGCGGCCAGGTCGGCGCGCACGTTCCAGTCCGGCGAGCCGGGCACGGCGTCCGGGAGGCAGCGGCGGCAGGCGCGGAAGCCGTTGGCCTGCGCGGCCGCCGACGTCGGGAAGAAGCGGACGTTCTGCACCTTCGGCGTCGACGCCGGGCACGACGGCCGGCAGTAGATGCCGGTGGTGCGGACCGCCATGATGAACTGGCCGTCGAAGCGCGGGTCGCGGGCGGTGACCACGCGGTAGCAGCGTTCGGCGTCGCGCCAGAGCGCGAGCGTGTCGGTGACCATGGATCCGAGCATGTCAGCAGCTCAGCGACCCTGCTGGCGGAAATCCGCCACGGCGTTGGGTGCGTGGGGCCCGGCCGGGTGAGCCACGTAGACTGCGGGGTCGTGAGCCTCACCCTCGGTATCGTCGGCCTGCCCAACGTCGGCAAGTCCACCCTGTTCAACGCGCTGACCCGCAACGACGTGCTCGCCGCGAACTACCCGTTCGCGACGATCGAGCCGAACGTCGGTGTCGTGCCGCTGCCGGACCCCCGGCTGGACAAGCTGGCCGAGCTGTACAAGTCGGAGAAGACGGTCCCCGCCGTGGTGTCCTTTGTGGACATCGCGGGCATCGTGAAGGGCGCGTCCGAGGGCGCCGGGCTGGGCAACAAGTTCCTGGCGAACATCCGTGAGGCCAATGCGATCTGCCAGGTCATCCGCGTGTTCGACGACCCGGACGTGGTGCACGTCGACGGCCGGATCGACCCGTCGAGCGACATCGAGACGATCAACACCGAGCTGATCCTCGCCGACCTGCAGACCCTCGACAAGGCGCTGCCGCGGCTGGAGAAGGAAGCGCGGACGAAGAAGGAGAACAAGCCCGCGCTGGACAACGCCCAGAAGGCGAAGGAAATCCTCGACGCCGGGCGCACGCTTTTCCAGGCGCAGAAGGAAGTCGACTTCGAGGCGCTGCGCGAACTGAGCCTGCTGACGACGAAGCCGTTCCTGTACGTCTTCAACGCCGACGAGTCGGTGCTCACCGACGAAGCCCGCCGCGCGGAGCTGACGAAGCTGGTCGCGCCGGCGGACGCGGTGTTCCTCGACGCGAAGGTCGAGGCGGAGCTGCTGGAACTGGACGACGAGGAGTCGGTGCGCGAGCTGCTCGAGTCGGTCGGCCAGCCGGAGCCGGGCCTGTATTCGCTGGCCCGCGCGGGCTTCCACACGCTCGGCCTGCAGACGTACCTGACGGCGGGCCCGAAGGAGTCCCGCGCCTGGACGATCCCCCAGGGCGCCACGGCCCCCCAGGCGGCGGGCGTGATCCACACGGACTTCGAGCGCGGCTTCATCAAGGCGGAAATCGTCTCGTACGACGACCTGATGGAGGCGGGCTCCATGGCGGCCGCCCGTGCGGCGGGCAAGGTCCGCATGGAGGGCAAGGACTACGTCATGGCCGACGGCGACGTGGTCGAGTTCCGCTTCAACGTCTGATCCGGCTCAACTACTGACTGTTGTTTTCATTGGACGCAGGATATGCTGCGTCCAATGAAAGCTTCGCCGAGCTTGCTGCCGCTGCTGCGTTCGCGCATGCAGGGTGAGCTGCTCGCGCTGGTCCTGCTGCACCCGGAGCGCGAGTACTCCATCACCGAGCTCGCCGACGCCTGTGGCGTCACGCCGACGGCCGCGCTGCGCGAGGTCGAACGGCTGGTCGGCGGCGGCATCCTGGAAGACCGGCGGGTGGGCCGCAGCCGGCTCGTCAAAGCCCGGACGGACACGCCGCTCTACCGGCCGCTGAGCGAAGTCCTCGCGGTCACCTTCGGGCCGCTGCCGCTGCTCGTCGAGGCCCTGTCCGGCCTGCCCGGCGTGCTGGAGGCCTACATCTACGGGTCGTGGGCCGCGCGCTACCGCGGCGAACCGGGGCCGCCACCCGGTGACGTCGACGTCCTCGTCGTCGGCTCGCCCGATCCGGACGAGCTCTTCGACCTGGCCGAGGGCGTCTCACGACGGCTGGGCCGGGAGGTCAACGTCCACCGCATCACGTCCTCGGCGTGGGCGGCGGACAGCACGGATCCGTTCCTGACCAGCGTGCGTGCGCGTCCGCTGGTCCCGTTGCCACTCGATCGGGAGACCTGATGACCCGGTGGAACCAGGGCCGCGCCACGATCGACGCGCTCATCGCGCGCGGCTCCCTCGAGCACGTCCCGGCTTCGCGGGAGGCCGCGGAGGCGGAACTCGCCCGGGCCCGCACGCACGTCGTTTCGGCGCGGCAGCTGCTGGCTTCGGACCCGGAAGGCGCCTACACGCTGGCGTACGACGGCGCCCGCCGTGCGCTGGCCGCCGTGCTGCAGAACCAGGGCCTGCGCGCGACGAGCCGGGGTGGCCACATCGCCGTCTACGAAGCGGTGCTCGCGCAGCTCGACCCGCCGCTGGGGCCGCTCCTGCGGCCCTTCAACCGGATGCGGGCCCGGCGCAACGAGGTCGCCTACCGGTCTTCCGAGGCACCGCCGGTGACCGCCGAAGACGTGACGGCCGACGTGGCGAAGGTCGAAGACCTCATCGGCCTCGCGGAAAAGACCATCCCGAACATGTCCCGGTACTGATGGCGACGGCGAAGTCCCGCCCGCTCACACCGGACGAGCGCACGACACTGGACACGGTGCTCGCCGGCGACTTCCCGGGAGCCGCCGAACTGCGGGCGCAGGCCGCGACGGCCCGCGTGACCGGGCGGTGCGGCTGCGGGTGCCCGAGCATCAACCTGGAAGTCGACCGGAGCCTGCCGACCGCGGTGGTCGCCGACGCCCCGGTCGCGGTCGAAGCCGACGCGCCCGGCGGCGGGCTCATCGTCTTCGCCGAGGAGGGGCGCCTGTCCTGCCTGGAGTACTGGACGACGGCCGACGAGCCGCCGGCCGCGTTCCCGCCG
Source organism: Amycolatopsis sp. lyj-23 (assembly GCF_046549135.1). Classification (NCBI taxonomy): domain Bacteria; kingdom Bacillati; phylum Actinomycetota; class Actinomycetes; order Pseudonocardiales; family Pseudonocardiaceae; genus Amycolatopsis; species Amycolatopsis sp. lyj-23. The sequence continues at coordinate 45,080 of NZ_JAJPWN010000004.1, forward strand.
CCCGGGCGAATCGCCCGGTAGTCGGCGGGCTACCTAGCCGAGCAGGCCCAGCAGGGCGATCGCGAGCAGCACCACCGCCGGGGCGAGTGCGTTGATCCAGGCGCGCTGGGCGGCGGTCAGAGTGCTGTTCATGGCGCTGTTCCCCACGGCCGGACCGATGCTTCCGCTCCGATCAGCGCGCTGATCATGGTCCGCGTTAACAGCTGTGATCGAACTCTCAGCCGTCCAGGTGACGGCGGTTGCGGGCGGTGAACCAGAGCACTCCGCCCGCCGCCGCCACCATCGTTGCGAACGCCGTCGTCCCGACTACGATTGCCTGAGTCATCTCGTCTCCTTCCCGAAGGTTCCGGTGACTGAGAGACGTCGAAGTCGAGGAAAAGTGCACTCAGCGTTACCGAGATCACACGGCGGCGAGCACCGAGTCGATCTGGGACGCCAGGTCGAAGTCCTTCGCCGTCAGGCCGCCCGCCGAATGCGTCGAGAGCCGGAACGTCAGGGTGCGCCAGCGGATGTCGATGTCCGGGTGGTGGTCGGCGGCTTCGGCGAGCACCGCCACCCGGTCCACCACCTCGATCGCCTGCGGAAAGCTCGCCAGTTCCACTTCGCGGGCGATCACCGCGCCGGACCGCGTCCAGCCCGGGCCCAGCCGTCCGTCGGCCTCGGCGTCGCTCAAGATTTCCGTCATGTCTCCATGGTCGTCCGTCCTCGGCTACGCTGCACGGTTGCCACGGGAGTCCGGCCGGTGCCGGGCTGAGAGGCGGGTAACCGCGACCGTTCGCACCTGAGACGGATCATGCCGGCGAAGGGAGGGCTTCCCCTTCCTCGCCCGGCGAAGTGCAGGAGGGTAGATGAAACGCAGGGCTGTTCGCGCCGCGACGGCCGTCGCCGCCGTCAGCGCCGTCGCCGCGGCGTGCTCGCTGTCGAACGGTGACGGTGGCACGCAGCAGACGCCCACCGTCACCCTCGTGACGCACGATTCCTTCACCGCCCCGCAGGAGGTGCTCGACGCCTTCCAGAAGCAGTCGGGCATCAAGGTCTCCGTGCTCAAGCAGGGCGACGCCGGATCGCTGACCAACAAGCTCGTGCTGACCAAGGCCAACCCGATTGGCGACGTCGCGTACGGCGTCGACTCGACCTTCGCCTCCCGCGCGCTCGGTGAAGGCGTCTTCGACCCGTACACCAGCCCGGAGGCCGACCGCGGGCCCCAGCGCTACGCCGTCGACCCCGAACACCGGCTCTCCGCGGTCGACGTCGGCGACGTCTGCGTCAACGTCGACACGAACTACTTCACCGCCAAGGGGATCCCGGCGCCGTCGACCTACGACGACCTGGCCGACCCGAAGTACAAGGACCTGCTGGTCGCCGAGGACCCGGCGACGGCATCACCCGGGCTGGCCTTCCTCCTCGGCACCATCGCCAAGTACGGCGACACCGGCTGGAAGGACTACTGGACGAAGCTGAAGGCCAACGGCGTCAAGGTGGTCAGCGGCTGGGAAGAGGCCTACACCAAGCAGTTCTCCGGCTCGTCCGGCAAGGGGCCGCGGCCGATCGTCGTCTCGTACGCGTCGTCGCCGGCCGCCGAAGTCGGCGACGACGGCAAGCCGCGCACCAAGGCGCTGCTCGACACCTGCTACCGGCAGGTCGAGTACGCCGGCGTGCTGGCGAACGGCAAGCAGGCCGAGAACGCGCGCAAGGTCGTCGACTTCCTGCTCTCCCAGCAGTTCCAGGCGACGGTCGCGGCCAACATGTACGTCTACCCGGCGCGCCAGGGCGTCGACCTGCCGCCGGGCTGGGCGCAGGTCGCGCCGCTGCCGCAGAAGCCGGAGACGCTGCCCGCGGACCAGGTGCAGGCCGGACGCGAGAAGTGGATCGGCGAATGGCGCACGCTCGTGCAGTGACATCCGAGGCGCCGCCTCGGGCCGGGGGCTCCGCCACCCGGAGCCCCCGGAAGCTCGGGCGATGACGTCCGAAGCCGTCCGGCGCACCACCGCCCCGCCGCGGACCGCCCGCGGGCTCGGCCTGGCGCTGCTCGGGCTGGCGCCGATCGGGTTCCTGGTGGTCTTCTTCGCCTGGCCGGTCCTGGCGATCGCCGGCCGCGGGTTCGCCGCCGGCGGCCTCGACGTCGTCCTCGGCGACGCGCGGACCTGGCAGCTGGCCGGGTTCACCGTCGGGAGCGCGGCCGCGTCGACGGCGGTCGCGGTGCTGGCCGGCCTGCCGGTGGCGTTCCTGCTGGCGCGGGTGCGCCTGCCCGGCGTCGGCCTGGCCCGGACGCTGGTGCTGGTGCCGTTCGTGCTGCCGACCGTGGTGGTCGGGCTCGCGTTCCGGGCGCTGTGGCCGGACGGCGGTGTGCTGCCGATCGTGCTGGCCAACGCCTTCTTCAACGTCGCCGTCGTCGCGCGGACCGTCGCCGGGCTGTGGGCGCGGCTCGACCCGCGGACGGCCGACGCCGCCCGCGCGCTCGGCGCCTCGCCGTGGCGGGCCTTCCGGTCGGTGACGCTGCCCGCGCTGGCCCCGGCGATCGCGTCGGCGGCCGCCGTGGTGTTCCTCTTCTGCGCCACCAGCTTCGGGGTCGTCCTGATCCTCGGCGGTGCCCGCTACCGGACCCTGGAAACCGAAATCTACCTGCGGACGGTCGATCTCCTGGACCTCTCCGGAGCGGCGGCGCTGTCGCTGGTCCAGTTCGCCGCCGTCGTCGCCGCGCTGGTGCTCGGCGGGCTCGCCCGGCGGCGCAAGGAAGGCGCCCGGATCGGCTCCGGCCGGGCCCGGCGGCCGAGGGGTGGCGAGTGGTGGGTCGTCGGCGTCGCGGGCTTCGTGCTGGCGTTGCTGGTGACGCCGATCGTCGCGCTCCTCGCCGAGTCGGTGTCCACCGAGGACGGCTGGAGCCTCGCCGGGTACCGGGCGCTGACGGGCACCGGCGAGAAGGGCGCGCTGCAGGTGTCCGGCTGGGACGCCGCGCTGAACTCGCTGAAGGTGGCCGTCGACGCGACGCTGCTCGCGATGGTCGTCGGCGTGCTCGCGTCCGTCGTGCTGGTGGCGCTGCGCCGGTCGCCCGCGCGAGCCGCGCGGGGTCTCGGCGAGACGATGGACGCCGTCCTGATGCTGCCGCTCGGGGTGTCGGCGGTGACCGTCGGGTTCGGCTACCTGGTGACGCTCGACGCGCTGCCCGGCGACCTCCGGACGTCGCCCTACCTCGTCCCGCTGGCCCAGGCGCTGGTCATCATCCCGCTGGTCGTGCGGATGGTCCTGCCGGTGCTGCGCTCGGTCGACGTCCGGCTGCGGCAGGCCGCGTCGACGCTCGGCGCGAGCCCGCTGCGGGTGTGGCGGGAGATCGACCTGCCGCTGACCCTGCGGCCGCTGGTCGCCGCGGCGGGCTTCGGGTTCGTCGTGGCCCTCGGCGAGTTCGGCGCGACGAGCTTCCTCGCCCGGCCGGCGGCGCCGACGCTGCCGGTCGCGATCGCGTCGCTGATGGCGCGCCCGGGGGAGCTGAACAACCAGATGGCGTACGCCGCGTGCGCGTTGCTGATGCTCGTGACGGTGCTGGCGGTCGCCCTGATCGACCGGCTCGGCCGCGGCGGGGTGGGGGAGTTCTGATGGCGCTGTCGGTGCGGGAGCTGACTGTCCACTACGGAACCTTCGCGGCCGTCCGCGACGCCCGGCTGGACATCGCCGACGGCGAGGTGCTGGCCCTGCTCGGCCCGTCCGGTTCGGGCAAGTCGACGCTGCTGCGCGCGATCACCGGCCTCGAGCCGTCGGCCCGCGGCTCGGTGAGCTGGGACGGCGAGGACCTCGGCGCGGTCCCGGTCCACCGGCGCGGCTTCGGCCTGGTCTTCCAGGACGGCCAGCTGTTCACCCACCGCGACGTCGCCGCGAACATCGCGTTCGGCCTGCGGATGCACGGCGTGCCCCGCGCGCAGTGGGCGCCACGGGTGGCCGAGCTGCTGGAGCTGGTGGGTTTGTCGGGCTTCGAGCGCCGCCGGGTGACGCAGCTGTCCGGCGGCCAGGCGCAGCGGGTCGCGCTGGCCCGGGCGCTGGCGCCGAAGCCGCGGTTGCTCCTGCTGGACGAGCCACTGTCCGGATTGGACGCCGGGTTGCGCGAACAGCTGGCGATCGACCTGGCGGAGCTGTTGCGGCGCAGCAAGATCACGGCGCTGCTGGTCACGCACGACCAGGAGGAGGCGTTCACGCTGGCCGACCGGGTGGCGGTGCTGGACGCGGGACAGGTCCGCCAGGAGGGTGCGGTCCGGCGCGTGTGGCGCAACCCGGCGGACGACGACGTGGCCCGGTTCCTGGGCGTGACGACGTTCGCCGACGGCGTGGCGACGGGCGGAGTGGTCGGCACGGACTTCGGCGAAGTGTCGCTGCCGGACGTCGGCGACGGCCCGGTGCGGCTGGGGTTGCGCCCGCACGCGCTGCGGGTGGCCGCGGCCGGAGTGCCGGGCGAGGTCGTCGCGGCGGTCCACCGCCGGGAACACGTGCGGCTGGTGGTCAAGCTGCACGGGTCCACTGTGGACGCCGTCGCCCCGGCGGCGTCGGACCTGCGCGCCGGGGACGCGGTGAACCTGCGGCTGGACCCGGACGGCATCGCGCTCGTCGGCTGACCTACGCGGCCCAGTGGGCGAGGAGGTCCAACGCGGACTCCGACGGGCTGCCGGGCTCCGCGGTGAACGTCACCAGCCGCTGGCCGGAGGAGTCCGGCAGCTCGAAGTTCTCGAACTGCAGCGTGAGTTCGCCCGCCACGGGGTGGCGGAAGCGCTTGCGCCCGTGCGTGCGCTGCTGGACGAACCGGCCCGCCCACAACGTCCGGAACGTCTCGCTGCGCAGCGTCAGCTCGCCGACGAGCGCCGCGAGCGCCGGGTCCGTCGCGTACCGGGCGGCGACGAGCCGCAGCTGGCCGACGGTGGCCCGGGCGACGTCGTGCCAATCCGGGAACACCTCGCGGCTCGCCGGGTCCAACAGGCAGAACCGGGCGAGGTTGGCCGTCGCGAACCCGCGGAACAGCTGCGCGGACAGCGGGTTCCCGGCGAGGACGTCGAGCCGGTGGTCGACGACCAGCGCCGGCACGCGGTCCAGTTTCGCCAGCAGCTGCGCCAGCTCCGGGCGCGCCCGGCGGGCCGACGGCGGCCGGGTGGGCCGCGCCGACGCGAGGTCGTCGAGGTGACGGCGTTCGACGTCGTCCAGCCGCAGCGTCCGGGCCAGCGCGTCGAGGACCTCGGGCGACGGCGCGCGGGCGCGGCCCTGCTCCAGGCGGACGTAGTACTCGACGCTGATCCCGGCCAGCTGCGCGACCTCCTCGCGCCGCAGGCCCGGCACCCGCCGCCGCGGTCCGGTGAGCACGCCGCACTCGGCCGGCGTGGCCGCCTCGCGGCGTGACTTGAGGAAGCGGCCCAGTTCCCGGTCCATGCCGTCGAGTGTGCTGCTTCCGGCGCCCGCGAACCTGGCCCTGCCGGTACCAGGACCGGCGGACCACCCCACCGGCGGGGATCTGGGCGCCGGCCGCGGGGCGCGGCAGGCTCGGCCGGGACGAAAGGGAATGCCATGTGCCACAGCACCGACAGCCGCCCGCCCGCGCCGCCGATCCGCGGGGCGGTCGCTGCCGAGGGACCGGTGACGTTGACGTCCGACGTCGAGTTCCTCGCCCACCACGCGGTGCCCGCCGCGCCGAACGGCCGGAAGGTCGTCCTGCTGCCGGACGTCCGCGGGGTGCACGAGTTCTACCGCGCTCTCACCCGCAGCTTCGCCGAGGCGGGGTTCGAGACGGTCGCGGTCGACTACTACGGCCGCACCGCCGGTCTCAGCGCGCGGGACGACAGGTTCGACTGGGAGCGCCACCTGCCGTCGGTTTCGCCCGCCGACGTGGCTTCGGACGTCGCCGCGGCCCGCGACTTCCTCGGCGGCGGGCCGGTCTACACGGTCGGCTTCTGCTTCGGCGCGGGCCAGTCGTGGCGGCTCTCGGCGGCCGGGCTCGGCCTGGCCGGGGTGATCGGCTTCTACGGCCTGCCGAAGCTGGTCGAGGACGTCGTCGCCGACCTGCGGGCGCCGATGCTGCTGCTACTGGCCGGTGCGGACGTCGCCACGAGCCGGGCCGAGTTCGACGCCTTCACCGCGCGGCTGGCCGCGACCGGCGTCCGGTACGAGCGGCACGTGTACGAAGGCGCGCCGCACTCGTTCTTCGACCGGGCGTACGCGGAGTGGGGCGAGGCCTGCGACGACGCGTGGCGCCGCATCCTCGCCTTCACTCAGCCGTCGCGAGTGGACAGTCGTGCGTAGGCCAGCGACAGCCCGATCACGGTGTAGCAGACCGCCCGCAGCGCGCCCTCACCCAGCATCTGCGTGCCCATCGGGTCCTGGAGGACCTCCGCCGGGGCCAGTGACCAGTTCTGCGTCAGCAGGAACGGGTGCAGCCACTTCAGCGAGCTCAGGAACCCGAGGATGGTGAACACGATGTCCGCCGCCAGCACGGACGCCACCACCAGCATCGGGTGCTCGGTCCAGCTGGAGATCGCCAGCGCCACCGCGCCGACCGCCCACAGCTGGAGCACCACCCAGCCCGCCACCAGCAGGATCCGCGCCAGCGCACCGCCGAGCGACAACGTCGTGCCCGACAGCGTGAACAGCGAATCCGTGCCGTTGATGATCAGCCCGGTCACCACACCCGTCACGCACATCGCCAGCACCGCGGCCACCGACACGGTCGCGACGCCGAACGCCTTGACCGCGAGCAGCCGGCCCCGGCCGACCGGGGCGATCAGCCAGCCGCGCAGCGTGCCGTGCGCGGTCTCGCCCGCGATCGCGTCCGCGCCGGCCATCGCCGACGCCAGCGGCAGCAGCAACGCCAGCGACAGCACGATGGCCGCGATCGGCAGCACGAACGCGTTGTTGACCGCGGACGCCAGCAGGGCTCCGCCGCCGTCGTTCGGGCCGCCGCCGGTGTCCGCCTGGTCGCTCACCAGCGTCAGGCCGATGCCGATCACGATCGGGATCAGCGCCAGCAGGCCGAGGACGGCCAGCGTCCGCGGCCGCCGGAAGATCCAGCGCAGCTCCGCGGCCAGCAGCCGCGGCAACGGCACCGTGTCGTGGCCCGTGCGGACCGCCGGTGCGTCGAGAACCGCCGTCGTCATTCCGCCCCCTCGGTCAGCCGCGCGAACAGGTCTTCCAGCCCGGTGCGGGCCCGCGTCGCCTCGTGGACCGCGACCCCCGCGCCCACCAGGACCTGCAGCACCCGCGGTGCTTCCGCCGCGGTGAGGTCGGCCCGGACGCCGTCCGGCGTCAGCCGGGCACCGATCCGGTTCTCCCGCAGCACTTCCACCGCCTGTTCCGCGTCCGGCGTGCGGACCAGCAGGGCCGCGTTCCCGGACTCCAGCAGTTCCGCCAGCTCGCCCTGGGCGACGACGTTCCCGCTCTGCAGCACGGCCACGTGCGTGCAGGTCGCCTCCACTTCGGCCAGCAGGTGCGACGACACCAGCACGGTGACGCCGTCGGCGTGCAGCTCGGCCACGATCCTGCGGATCTCCCTGGTACCCGCGGGGTCGAGACCGTTGGTCGGCTCGTCGAGCACGACCATCTTGCGCGGCACCAGCAACGCCGAAGCGAGCCCGAGCCGCTGCTTCATGCCGAGCGAATACCCCTTGTACCGCCGCCGAGCCGCCGCGGTCAGCCCGACGCGCTCCAGCGCCGAATCCACCGCGGCCGGAATTCCCGCCGACGTCAGCCGCGGTTCCGCCGCGGCGAAACGCAGCAGGTTGTCGCGCCCGGACAGGAACGGGTGGAAGCCCGGCCCCTCGACCAGCGCGCCGACGTCGGGCAGCGCGTGCGCGGCCGCGTCCGGCATCGGCCGGCCGAGCAGCTCGACCTCGCCCTCGGTCGGCCGGACCAGGCCGAGCAGCATCCGGATCGTGGTCGTCTTGCCCGAGCCGTTCGGCCCGAGCATCCCGACGACCGCCCCCTGCGGGATGTCGAGGTCGACGTGGTCCACCGCGACGGTGCTGCCGTAGACCTTGCGCAGGCCCCGGGTCCGCGCGGCGAGCGGGACCGCCGGGGCGGACGCCTCCGCAGAGACGTCCGCCCCGGACTCGACAGCCGTGCTGGTCACTTCTGACCCAGCGCTTCGTACAGGACCTGCTCCGGCACCGCACCGGCGGCGAAGCGGCCGTCGTCGGTCAGCACCGCGCTGCCCACCTTCGTGGTGAACAGGTAGCCGCTGCCCCAGGCACCGTTGACCTTCTTGCCGAACCGCTCGAGCAGCGCCTTCGGGTCCGCGTTGGCGCCGCGGCCTTCACGCCCGGACTGCTGCTTCGGGGCCGCTTTCAGCGCGTCCGCCGGGACCTTGCCGGTGACGACGGTGTCCCAGCCGTCGCCGACGACCTTGACGTCCTGCTTGGCCTGCTCGGCCAGGTCCTTGTGCTGCTGGTCGACCGTCGGCGTCTTTTCCTGCACCTTGGCGCCCTTCGGCGGGGTGAAGGCGAAGAGGTCGGCGGGCTGCTGGGTGAACTCGATCTGGGTGAACGCGACCTCCAGCGCCGGCGTCGCCGTGCCGTTGCTCAGCACCGACACGCGCAGCGGCAGCCGCGTCTGCGAGTCGACCGCGACGCGGATCTCGCGCAGCAGCGTCCGCTCGGACGGCTTCGGCGTCAGGACCAGCTCGTAGGCCGGGCGGTCCGCGACCGTCGCGGTGCCGTCGACCGACACCGTGCTGCTCTCGCGCACCTTCGCGAGCAGTTCCGTCGACGCCGCCACCGGGTCGGCGGTCTTGTCGCTGCCCGCGCCGTGCTGCTTCGCCACGTCGGCCGGGATGGTGACCTTGGTCGCGGTGTTCGTCTTGGAGCTGTAGTCCCAGACGGTGGTGCCGTCGTGGACGACGGTCTCCTGGCTGGCCCCCTGGGTGACGGCCAAGCGGCTCTTGCCCGCGCCGTCGGTGAAGATGTGTGCGGAGTCCATGTTGAGCGCCGACGCCCCCGGCAGCGCGTTCCCCACCGCGGGCAGGCCCAGGTCGTTGCTGACCTTCAGCGTGCCGTCGAATGCGCCCGGCTTGGCCTGCACGACCGACTGCACGAGGTCTTCGGCGCTGATCTGCGGCAGCGCCGGCTTGTCGTCCGCGCTGGCCGGCATCGCGACGAACGCGAGCCCGCCGGCACCGAGCGCGGTCCCGACGACCGCGGCGGTGATGCCCTTCGTCTTCGGTTTCATGCGTCTCTCCCTGTGGTGTTCCCGGACTCGAGTGTGCCCGGCTCCCTGGCACCGACGCTTCCCTCTCGAGGCTGAGATACCCCTGAAGGTTCTCCCCCTCAGGCTGAGATCGCGCTGAGAACCCACGCACGACCTGCGCAAACCGGCCATGATGAGTCTCGTGAAACCTCGGGTGCTGGTGGTCGACGACGAACCGGGCGTGCGGAAGGCCCTGCAGCGCGGCCTGCGCGCGGAGGGCATGGACGTGGTCACCGCCGCGGACGGGCCGACCGGCCTGCAGCTGGCGGGCACGGGCTCGTTCGACGTCGTCCTCCTCGACATCATGCTGCCGGGCCTGTCCGGCTACCGCGTGCTGGAACGGCTGCGCAAGGACGGCGTCACCACGCCGGTGCTGCTCGTCTCGGCCAAGGACGGCGAGATCGACCAGGCCGACGGCCTCGACCTCGGCGCCGACGGCTACCTCGTCAAGCCGTTCTCGTTCGTGGTGCTGGTCGCGCAGGTCCGGGCGGTGCTGCGCCGGGCCGGGCCCGAGGCCGGCCGCGGCACGCTGCGGCTCGGTGCGCTGGCGGTCGACCGCGGGCTGCGGCAGGTGCACTGGCACGACGAAGAGGTCGCGCTGAGCCCGCGGGAGTTCGCGCTGCTGGAGGTCCTCGTCGGCCGCGCGGGCACGGTCGTCACGAAGGACGAGCTGCTGCGCGCGGTCTGGGGCGAGGAGCAGGCGGTGACGCGCAACCTGGTCGAGGTCTACGTCGGGTACGTGCGCCGCAAGCTCGACGCCGTCGGGGCCGGCGCGTTGCTGAGGACCGTGCGCGGGCACGGCTACCTGGCCTCCGACGCGCAGCTCGACGAGGTCATCACCCCGTGACGTCCTGGTGGCGGGGCCGGACGCTGCAGGCCCGGATCACCGTGCTGGCCGCGACGATCACCCTGGTCTGCCTGCTCGGGCTGGCGGCGCTGGCCGCGTCGAACCTCTCGCCGCTGCTCATCGGCTCGGTCGACCGGGAGCTGTCCGGGGCGCTGGGCCCGGCGGGCGCCGAGGTGGGCGCCGGACGGCCGCTGTCCGGCGCCGCCCCGGTGACGCTGCGGGTGCTGGACATCGCGGGCGCACCGGCGGACGGCGGCACCCCCGCCGGGCTTTCGCCCGCGGACGTCGCGCTGCTCAAGGCGGGCCAGCCGGTCCAGCGCGACGGCGCGCGCTACCTCGGCACGGTCGTCAGCGCGCCGGACGGGTCGCAGCGCCTGGTCGTCGCGGGGGCCGGCCTGGTCGGGTTCGCCGCCGCGGTGCACTACGGCGGGGTGTGGCTGGTGGTCGTCGCCACGGTCGGCGCGCTCGTGGCGGGTTTCGCGACGTGGCTGGTGGTGCGCTTGTCGCTGCGTCCGGTCGCACGCATGCGCGGTTCGGTCCGGTCGCTGCCGCCGGGGGCGCGGCTGGCGCTGCCGGACTCGCACGACGAGCTGCGCGCGCTGGCGGAGGAGTTCAACGCGCTGCTGGAGCGGCAGGAGCAGGCCAGCGAGCGGCTCCGGCGGTTCACCGGCGACGCGGCGCACGAGCTGCGCTCGCCGGTCGCGTCGATCCGGGTGCAGGCCGAGGTGGCCGTGACCAACCCGGATCCGGAGCTGGCGCAGGAGACGCTGTCGGACATCCTGACCGAGGCCGAGCGGCTGTCGTCGTTGCTGGACGGCCTGCTGTCGCTGGCCCGTTCGGACGCGGGGGAGGTGCCGCCGGCATCGCCAGTGGAGCTGGTGAGCGAGGTCCGCGCGGCGGTGGGCAGGCTCCCGGCGGGGGCGCCGGAGACCCGGGTGAGCACCGCGGTCGCCCAGGCGTGGGCGTCGGCCGCGCACGCGGAGGTGGAGCTGGTGCTGGACAACCTGCTGCGCAACGCGTGCCGTTACGCGCGGGGGCAGATCGTGGTGTCGGTGCTGGCGTCGCGCTCGTCGGTGCGGGTGGTGGTCGACGACGACGGGCCGGGGATCGCGCCGGAGCACCGCGAGAAGGTGTTCGACCGCTTCTACCGCATCGCCGACGACCGGGCCCGGTCGTCCGGCGGGACCGGCTTGGGCCTGGCGATGGTGGCGGAGACGGTCCGCCGCCGCGGCGGGCGGGTCCAGGTGAGCGAGTCCCCGGACGGCGGCGCGCGGTTCGTGGTGGTCTGGCGCGCGGCCGCGGGCGGGGAGACCTCGAACCCGGCCAGCTGACCACCCCGGCTTGGGTCCGAGCGGGTATGCGGTGGGTAGGGAGGCGTGACGGAACGGTCGGCTCGCGTACCTGGAGGGTCGGCTCGCGTGCCCCGAGGGTCGGTTTGCGTACCTGGAGGGTCGGTTCGCGTGATTGGCGGGGCATCACGCGTGATCCGAGGGGTATCTCGCGTGACTGGAGGGGCATCTCGCGTGACTGGCGGGGCGGCACGGTGTGCGCCCGGGCGGGGGCTTCCGGGTAAGTTCCGGGACTGTGAACGCTGTGATCGTGGGAGCTGCCCTCGTCCGGGACGGGAAGCTGCTGGCCCAGCAGCGGGCCTGGCCGCCGAAGCACGCCGGGCAGTGGGAACTGCCCGGTGGCCGGGTCGAGGACGGGGAGTCCGAAGCCTTCGCGCTGGCCCGCGAGTGCAGTGAGGAACTCGACGTCGTCGTCGAGGTGGGCGACCGGGTGGGCCAGGACGTCCCGCTGCCCGGGGAGAAGGTCCTGCGCATCTACGCCGCCAAGCTGGTCTCGCCGGGCGAAGAGCCGCGGGCCGTCGAGCACCGAGCCGTTCGGTGGCTCGGGCTCGACGACCTCGACGACGTCGACTGGCTGCCCGCGGACCGGATCCTGCTCCCCGCCTTCCGCGCGCTGCTCAGTTAGCCCCGATCATCCGCAGCGCCGCGTCGAGCCGGTGCGAGCCGCGCTCGCGGGCGCGTTCGGCACCCGCCTTCCGCACCCGGTCCAGCTCGGCGACGTCGTCGAGCAGCGCCGACGCCCGGGCGCGCAGCGGCCGCAGCTCCTCGACCACCGCTTCGGCGACGGCGTCCTTCACCGCTCCGTAAGACGAGAACTCCGACGCCAGATCGGCCGGCGAGCCACCCCGGCAGGCGGCCAGGATCTCCAGCAGGTTAGCCATCCCCGGCCGCGTTTCCGGTGCGTGGACCGGCACCGAACCGCCGTCGGTCACCGCGCGGCGGATCTTGCGGCGGATCTGGTCGGGCTCGTCGAGCGCGAACACCACGCCCACCGCGTCCCGCGCCGACTTCGACATCTTCCGCGTCGGGTCGGCCAGGTCCTTCACCCGCGCGCCCGCCGGCGGCAGGACCGCCCGCGGGATCGTGAACACCTCGCCGTACGTGCCGTTGAAGCGCTTGGCCAGCGTGCGCGTCAGCTCGACGTGCTGGCGCTGGTCCTCGCCGACCGGCACCTCGTCGGCGCCCTGCAGCAGGATGTCCGCGGCCATCAGCGCCGGGTAGGTCAGCAGCGACAGCCGCACGCCGGCCTGCCCTTTCGATTTCTCCTTGAACTGGATCATCCGCGCGGCCTCGCCGTAGTTGCAGGTGCACTCCAGGACCCAGGTCAGCGCGCCGAGCTCGCGGGCCAGGTCGGACTGGACGAACACCCGCTCGGGATCGATGCCGGCGGCGATCAGCACCGCCACCTGCTCACGGGCCAGTGACCGGAGTTTCGCCGGGTTGTGCGGCGTCGTCATGCCGTGCAGGTCGGCGACGAAGTACAGGTCGTCCGCGCCGCCTTCGCGGGCCCAGCGGCGGACCGCGCCGAGGTAGTTGCCGAGGTGGACGTGACCGGAGGGCGTGATGCCGGACAGCTTGCTCATCGTGTCTTCCTTCCGAGGCGGGGCCACCCCGGAGAAGGCACGAAAAAGGCCGCCCGTCCGGGGCGGCCGCTGGTGATCAGCGCAGGACTGGAACGGCCGCCGAGGGCGGCCACCAGCTGGATGTCTGCGCGTGCATGCGGCGAGCATAGCCGAGGCGCGTCACCGCTCGGTATCGTCCGGACGCGGGATCGGCCGCGCGGGTCTACCGTCTTAACCATGTACGTCGTCCTGCTGAACTACACGGCACCGATCGAGGAAATCGACTACGCGCTCCCGGACCACGCCGAGTGGCTGAACAAGCAGTACGAGCACGGCCACTTCCTGGCTTCCGGGCGGCGGAACCCGCGCACCGGTGGCGTGATCATCTCGCGCCCGATGTCCCGCGGGAAGCTCGACGCCATCCTGGCGTCCGACCCGTTCTGCGTGAAGCACCTCGCGCAGTACGAGGTCATCGAGTTCTCGCCGACGAAGACCGCGCCGGAACTCCGGCTGCTCAACGAGGCCGTGCCCCACTGAGACATCCCGAAGCTAGGCGGCCAGATCCTCTTTCGCCTTCTTCAGAGCCAATACCGGGCACTTCTTGCAGCGCGGCTTGGACCGGCAGCACTTCTTCTTGACCTTGCCGGCCTTCATGAGCTTGCGCACGACCTTCCGCGGGTCCTTCGGCTTCTTGCCCACGCGCACGCACCTTCCGGATCGCCGGCTTCACCGGGTTCCCACGTTAGGTCAGCCTAACCGTCAGGGGGCGTGGGGCCGCTCACACGGGGGTGGCAGGTATCCTGGGTGAGGTCCGCGTGTGACCAGAGCCGGTCACGGGATGCCTGAACGGTGTGCGCGGCCATCCAACCCTTGAAGTTCAGGAGTTCTCGCGTGCCCGCAGCCAGCGCTACCGTCGAAACCGGCCGGCCGACCGGTAAGACCCGGCCCGACCTGCGCAACGTCGCGATCGTCGCCCACGTCGACCACGGCAAGACCACCCTGGTGGACGCGATGCTGCGCCAGTCCGGCGCCTTCGCCGAGCGCGCCGAGGTCGTCGACCGCGTGATGGACTCGGGGGAGCTCGAGCGCGAAAAGGGCATCACGATCCTCGCGAAGAACACCTCGATCCACCGCCAGACGCCCGAGGGCCAGGTGACGATCAACGTCATCGACACCCCCGGCCACGCCGACTTCGGCGGCGAGGTCGAGCGCGGCCTGGCCATGGTCGACGGCGTCGTCCTGCTGGTCGACGCGTCCGAGGGCCCGCTCCCGCAGACCCGGTTCGTGCTGCGCAAGACCCTCGAAGCCGGCCTCCCGGTGATCCTGCTGGTCAACAAGACCGACCGGCCGGACGCCCGGATCGCCGAGGTCGTCGAGGAGACCCACGACCTGCTGCTCGAGCTGGCCAGCGACATCGAGGACGCCGACCACGACGCGATCCTCGACCTCCCGGTCGTCTACGCCTCCGCGCGCGCCGGCAAGGCGAGCCTGGAGCAGCCCGCCGACGGTGAGATCCCCGAGAGCGAGAACCTCGACCCGCTGTTCGACACGCTGCTGCGGCACGTCCCGCCGCCCGCCGCCGACCTCGACGCGCCGCTGCAGGCGCTGGTCACGAACCTCGACGCGTCCAACTTCCTCGGCCGCATCGCGCTGATCCGCATCCACGCCGGCAAGCTGCGCAAGGGCCAGACCGTGGCCTGGATGCGCGAAGACGGCACGACGCAGAACGTGCGCATCTCCGAGCTGCTGGTCACCGAGGCGCTCACCCGCGTCCCGGCGACCGAGGCCAGCGCGGGCGAGCTCGTCGCCATCGCCGGCATCCCGGACATCACGATCGGCGACACCCTCGCCGACGTCGACAACCCGGTCGCGCTGCCCCGGATCACCGTCGACGAGCCCGCCATCTCGATGACCATCGGCGTCAACACCTCGCCGCTGGCCGGGCGCAACGGCGGCGACAAGGTCACCGCGCGGCTGGTCAAGGCCCGCCTGGACCAGGAGCTGATCGGTAACGTCAGCATCCGCGTCCTGCCGACCGAGCGCCCCGACACCTGGGAGGTCCAGGGCCGCGGCGAGCTGGCGCTGGCCATCCTCGTCGAGCAGATGCGCCGCGAGGGCTTCGAGCTGACCGTCGGCAAGCCGCAGGTGGTCCTGCGCACGATCGACGGCAAGCTCCACGAGCCGTTCGAGCGCCTCTACATCGACTCGCCGGAAGAGCACCTCGGCGCGATCACCCAGCTCCTGGCCGCCCGCAAGGGCCGCATGGAGGACATGAGCGGCAACGGCACCGGCCGGATCAAGCTGGAGTACGTGCTCCCGTCGCGCGGCCTGATCAGCTTCCGCACCGACTTCCTCACCGAGACCCGCGGTACCGGCATCGCGAACCACGTGTTCGAGGGCTACTTCCCGTGGGCGGGCGAGATCCGCACCCGGCACAGCGGCTCCTTGGTCGCCGACCGGTCGGGCCCGGTCACCGCGTACGCGATGATCCAGCTCGCCGACCGCGGCACCTTCTTCGTCGAGCCGGGCGCGGACGTCTACGAGGGCATGGTCGTGGGCGAGAACCCGCGCTTCGAGGACCTCGACATCAACATCACCAAGGAGAAGAAGCTGACGAACATGCGTCAGTCCTCCGCCGACGTGATGGAGACGCTGGCCCGGCCGCGCAAGATGGGCCTGGAAGAGGCGCTGGAGTTCTGCTCGGTCGACGAATGCGTCGAGGTCGCGCCCGAGGTCGTCCGGGTCCGCAAGGTCACCCTGGACGTGAACACCCGCGCGAAGGAGCGTTCGCGCGCGAAGAGCCGCGACAACGGCTGATTCCCGCTTCTCGCGAAAAAAACCTCCCGGCCCGCGTGGCCGGGAGGTTTTTTTCGTGTCCGGTACCTTACGCTGGGTCGGTCGGCGGCGACCCGACGTCACCGATTCCGCCGTTCTTCTCCTTATATCTTTATAGGGTTCCCGACGGCTTCATCGCCTGGCGCCGACCACCGGCGTGAACCGGTTTCGTGTCCGGCCCGTGTTCGTTCCGCCGTTCCGGAACGGTCCGGGAACCCGGACGGACCCCTGCGCGTCCTTTCCCGTGTGGCCACCTTGGGGCGCCGCAGCCGTCCGATCCGGGTATGGGAATCTCGGTTCCGGCGGCGAACGCGGCCATGGGAACATGGCTGACCCGATCGGGGCGGAACTGGGAGGAACGGGGCGTGCGGGTGAATCGCAAGGCGGTGCCGGTACTGGCACTCGCGGCCGTCCTGCTCACCGCCTGCTCCAACACCCCGCCGCCCCCGGTCGTGTCGTCGTCGGTCGCGCCGGTGTCCACCACCGGCAAGACGCCGTCGCAGATCGTCGTCGGCGTCGACGACGTGCTCGGCGGCTACAACCCGCACAACCTCGCGGACTCCTCGCAGGTGACCTCGGCGCTCTCGCAGCTGCTGCTGCCCTCGGTGTTCCGCCAGAAGGACGACGGGACCGTCCAGCTCGACAAGAACCTGATGAAGTCCGCGGAGGTGGTCTCGCAGCAGCCGTACGTCGTCGCCTACGACATCCGGCCCGACGCCTCCTGGTCCGACGGCGCGCCCATCGCCGCCGAGGACTTCGACTACCTGCGTACCCAGCTGCGCGACCAGCCCGGCGTGCTCGAGCCCGCCGGCTACCGGCAGATCACCGACCTGCAGTCCCGCGAAGGCGGCAAGCGCGTCGAAGTCACCTTCGCCAAGCCGTACCCGGGCTGGCAGACGCTGTTCTCGGACCTGCTGCCCGCCCACCTGCTCAAGGACGCCCCCGACGGCTGGCGCGGGGCGCTCGCCTCGAACTTCCCGGCCGTCGCCGGCCCGTTCTCGATCAAGAGCCTGGACACCGCCCGCGGCGAGGTGATCCTCGAGCGCAACGAGCGCTACTGGGAGAAGCCCGCCGCGATCGACCGGATCGTGCTGCGCCGGTCGGACCAGAACACGCTGCTGGCCGCGCTGCGCAGCGGCAACGACCAGTTCGCGCTGGCGCGGACGACCGGCGACGAGCTCAAGCTGCTCGGCGAACTCGGTTCGACGGTTCGGCTGCACACCGTGGCCCGGCCCCTCGTCGCCGGCGTGCTGCTGCGCCCGGTCAGCGCGACGCTGCAGGACGCCCAGGTCCGCGCCGGCGTCGCCGCGCTGATCGACCGCACCAAGCTGATCACCGAAGGCGTCAACGGCGGCCCGTCGTCGGCGCTGCACGCCGACGCCCAGGTGACGGCGCCGTCGGTCAAGGGTTACGCGGCGACCATCCCGCCCGGCCCGCCGTCCGCGCCCGACGTCGCCAAGGCCGAGCAGTCGCTGAAGGCGGCCGGCTACACCAAGACCGCGGGCACCTGGCGCAAGAACGGCAAGGCGCTCTCGCTGGTCATCGCCTCGCCCGGCACGCAGGAGCCGTACGCGACGCTCGCCAAGGAGCTCACCAGCGAGCTCGCCGCGCAGGGCATCGAGGTCAACGCGATCACGCCGCAGCCGCGCGACCTGTTCAGCGGCCTGCTCGCGATGCCGGTCGTCTCCGGGGTCCAGCAGCCGACCGGCGACTCGGCGGGCAACGTCGGGGTCGACATCGCCGTCGTCCCGCAGGCGGTCGGCGGCGACACCGCGTCGGTGCTCGCCTCGACCTTCGGCTGCCGCCCGGAGCAGACGGCGACGGGGGCGGACAAGACCAAGCCCGTCGTCCCGGGCAACGCGGCCGGCTTCTGCGACCCGGCGCTGCAGGCGTCGATCGACGCGGCGCTGTCCGGATCGACCCCGATCGGCGAAGCGCTCACCACTCTTGAGCCTGAACTTTGGCGCCAGAACGTGGTGATTCCGCTGTTCCAATTGGCTGACACCCTGGCGATCGGATCGGGCATCTCGGGCGTCACGCCTGGTCCCCCCATGGTGGGCCCATTCGGGTCGGCCGTGAACTGGACTCGCGGCCCCAAGTAATCGGTTGGCTACGCATTCAGTACTACCGGGTGATCTTCACCAACGCCTTCGAGTGGGACCCAGTGAATCCATGAGGTAACCGTCGTATTTCTGGATGTCGACTGGAAGTCACCCTTTGGTCACGATCGACCCTGAACTGGTGACTGTCGGTGCTTTTCCTTTCTAGCGTGCTCCCGCAGTGCGCCAGTTGAGTGTCGCTTGGCGTGTCGTAGGCTCCGGCCCATCCAAACCGGAGCGGTGTGGGCCCTTGTCCCGATTCTCAAGGGCTCAGTGCTAGGAGGGCACACTTCATGAGGAGATCCAAAGCTGTCTCCGCTTTGTCGCTCGTCGCCGGCGCTTCGCTGTTGCTGAGCGCCTGCAGCGGCGGCGATTCGGGTTCGGGCAACACCGACCAGAACGGATCGTCGACCGACGTCAAGGCGATGGCTGCCGGCAAGGCCGAGACCGGCGACCTGTTCAAGCTCGCGGACACCCCGGGGTACGACGGCACGGTCACGATCGGTATCGACGACGGGTACTCGGGGTACAACAACCAGACCCCGGACACCAACAGCTCGTACAACAACTACGTGTTGGCCGCGGTGCTCTCCGGTACGTTGAAGCTCGACGGCAACAACAAGATCCTGCTGAACAACGACGTCTTCGAGTCGTGGGACATCACGCAGAAGGACCCGCAGCAGGTCACGTACAAGATCAAGCCGAACATCAAGTGGTCCGACGGTCAGGCCTACGACTGCAAGGACCTGTACCTGGCGTGGCTGTCGCAGAGCGGCCTGGCGAAGGGCCCGGACGGCAAGACCCCGTTCAACTCGGCGTCGACCACCGGTTACTCGCTGATCAAGCAGGCCACCTGCAAGGACCCGCTGACGTTCGTCACCGACTACAGCGAGCCCTACCTCGACTACAAGGGCCTGTTCAACGCGCCGTCGATCCTGCCCGCGCACGTCCTCGAGGCCAAGACCGGCATCGCCGACATCACCAAGCTGGCCCCGACCGGCGACCCGGCGCAGATCAAGAAGGCCGGCGACTTCTGGTCGAACGAGTGGAAGGGCTTCAAGGCGGACATCATGCCGTCGTCGGGCCCGTACAAGATCACCGCGTTCGACGCCAACCAGAAGGCCGTCACCCTGGAGAAGAACCCGCTGTGGGCGGGCGGCAAGGGTGGCCCCTCGAAGATCATCGTCAAGGCCATGGAAGACACCAAGGCCATGGCGACCGCGCTGCAGAACGGTGAGATCGACGTCGCCGCGTCGACCCAGCCGGACGCCACCGCGGCCCAGACGATGAAGGGTCTCGCGGCCCAGGGCGTGGTCTACGGTTCGGCCCCGCAGCTGACCTACGAGCACCTCGACCTGAACTTCAAGCGCATGTTCGCCGACAAGGACCTCCGCAAGGCGTTCCTCGAGTCGATCAACCGCAAGGAGATCACGGACAAGCTGCTCAAGCAGGTCCAGGCGGACGCGGAGCCGCTGAACAGCGTCGTCTTCTTCCAGGGTGAAGAGGGCTACACCGACCTGTACAGCAGCAAGGCGGGCCTGGGTGCCGACGCGGCGGCCAAGACGCTGACCGACGCCGGCTGGGCCAAGGGTGCCGACGGCATCTTCGCCAAGGGCGGCCAGCGCGCGTCGTTCAAGATCACGCACAACCAGAACGCGCGCCGCAGCCAGACCGTCGAGATCATCATCTCGCAGGCCAAGGCGGCCGGCATCGAGGTCAAGGACGAGACCGACGCCAACTTCCTCAAGGGTGGCCGCGTCTCGACCGGTGACTACGACGTGGCGCTGTTCGGCTGGTCGGCCCAGCCGTTCAAGGCGGAGTCGCGGTCGATCTACGTCTGCCCGGACAACGGTGGTGAGCAGAACTACCAGGCTCTGTGCGACAAGAAGATCGACGACGCCTACACCGCCGCGGTGAAGGCGACCGACGAGCAGGTCAAGCTGCAGAAGTACCAGGAGGCCGACAAGGCCATCGCCGACGACTACGCGACCCTGCCGCTGTTCCAGACGCCGAGCATGTGGGCGTTCAAGGGCGTCGACCGCGTCTACATGCAGTCGTACGACGGTGTCCTGTGGAACGCCGGCGAGTGGGAGAAGAAGAAGTAGGGCTCGCCCCGCCTCTTCTCTCCCCTCGCTCCAGATGACCTGGCGGGTACCGGGGTCCGGCCACGAGCCGGGCCCCGGTACCCACCGGAAGTAGCTGTTGACCGTAGGGTTACCGCCACTACGGTAGACAACCGGGTAGCGGTCCAGCGCACTTCTGACGACCAGGCCCCGGATGAGGAGCAGTTCGTTGAACCTGGTGATCTACATCCTTCGCCGTCTGGCGATATCGATTCCCGTCCTGCTGGTCGGGACTTTCTTGTGTTTCGTGATGGTCGCCGCCACCGGTGACCCGCTGGGCGAGCTGCGGCAGAACCCGCAGATCAGCAAGGAAGCGCTGGCCGCCACGGCCACCAAGCTCGGTCTCGACCAGGGCATCGTGCCCCGCTACTTCACGTGGCTCGGGGACTTCCTGAGCGGCAACTGGGGCATCTCGATCGCGCAGGGCAACGCCCTCGCCCCGGTCGCCCCCAAGGTGATGGCCGCCTTCGGTGTCACCTTCAAGCTGGTCGTCGGCGCCGAAATCCTCGCGTTGATCATCGGCATCATCGTCGGCGTGCTGGCGGCCGTGAAGCAGTACTCGATCGTCGACTACCTCGCGACCACCCTCGCGTTCCTGCTCTTCTCGATGCCGATCTTCTGCGTCGCGATCGTGCTGAAGAACTACGCGATCGAGATCAACGGCTGGGTCCGCGACCTCGGTCTGCAAGACGTCCTCGGCAACCCGTGGCTGCGCACCACCAGCCCGGAGCAGCTGAAGACCGACGGCGTCGGCGACTTCATCACCAGCACGATCGGTGCGTACCTGCTGCCGACCCTGTCGATCATGGCGATCAGCTTCGCCGCGTACAGCCGGTTCCAGCGCGCCTCGATGCTCGAGGTGATGAACTCGGACTACGTGCGCACCGCGCGCGCCAAGGGTCTCGGGAACGGCCGGGTCATCTTCCGGCACGCGTTCCGCAACGCCCTGATCCCGGTGACGACGCTGTTCTCGGTGAACTTCGGCTCGGTGCTCGCCGGCGCCATCATCACCGAAACGGTGTTCAACTGGCACGGTATGGGCACATTGCTGGTGGAAGCCGTCTCGAAGAACGACACTCAGGTGATGATGGGCTGGCTCGTGGTGATCGCCAGCAGTGTCATCGTCGCCAACCTGATCGCCGACCTGATGTACGGCATCCTGGACCCGAGGATTCGCGTTGGCTGACTTGAACTCTCTTCTCGCGACCGAGACCGCCGCCGCCGAAGGCACGCTGCCGCCGGATGCGCTGCCGGAACCGCGGAGCCAGGGCAAGCTGGTCCTGCGGAAGTTCCTGCACCACAAGCTGGCGATGGCGTCCACGGCCGTGCTGGTCCTGATCGTGCTGATCAGCATCCTGATGCCGATCTTCTGGAAGCACAACTACGAAGACAGCTCGTTCCCGTCCTTCGCCAAGCCGAACGGGGACTTCCCGCTCGGCACGACCCAGGTCGGCAAGGACATGGTGTCGCAGGTGCTGCGCGGGACGCAGTACTCGCTGCTGATCGCGCTCACGGTGTCGATCCTGGCCACCGTGATCGGTGTCGTGTTCGGCGCGGTCGCCGGCTACCTGCGCGGGTTCTCCGACTCGGCGATCTCGCGGGTGACTGACCTGTTCTTGATCATCCCGCAGATCGCCGCGGCGGCCATCCTCGCCAAGGTGTTCGGCGGTGGTTCCTGGTACATCGTCGCGCTGGTGCTGGCGGCGTTCGGCTGGATGCAGATCGCCCGCATCACCCGCGCCGAAGCGATGTCGCTGTCCCAGCGCGAGTTCGTCGACGCCGCCCGCGCGTCGGGCGCCGGGACGTTCCGGATCATCTTCAAGCACCTGGTGCCGAACATGGTCGGCAGCATCACGGTCAACGCGACCCTCGCGGTCGCCCAGGCCGTGCTGGCGGAAGCCGCGCTGTCGTTCATCGGCCTGGGTGTCCAGCTGCCGGACACCTCGCTCGGCCGCGTCATCCTGGAGAACTACGCCCAGCTGCAGACCCGGCCGGCGTTGTTCTTCGGTCCGTTCGTCGTGCTCGTGCTGATTTCACTGACGATCAACTTCATCGGTGACGGTCTTCGCGACGCCTTCGACCCGCGGCAGCGGAGGATGAAGGCCTGAACGCGCGACGCGGGGGTGACCGGTTCCGGTCGCCCCCGCGTCCGTTTTCCGCGCGGATCGCCGAACCTGGGGGTTTCGGATGAATCTCGTGCTCTACGTGCTCCGCCGGCTGGCGATCTCGATCCCGGTCCTGCTGGTCGGCACGTTCCTGTGCTTCGTCATGGTCGCCAACACCGGCGACCCGCTCGGCGAGCTCCGCAGCAAGCCGGGGATCAGCGCGTCGGCCATCGCCGAGACCGAGCACAAGCTCGGCCTCGACCAGAGCGTCGTCGCCCGCTACTTCAGCTGGCTGGGCCACTTCCTGACCGGCGACTGGGGCACCTCGATCGCGCAGGGCAATGCGTTCGCCCCGGTCCAGCCGAAGGTGCTGGCGGCATTCCGGGTGACGCTGGAGCTCGTGCTGACGGCGTCGGTGCTGGCCCTGTTCTTCGGCGTCCTGGTGGGTGTCCTGGCGGCGGTCAAGCAGTACTCGATCTGGGACTACCTGGCGACGACGCTGGCGTTCCTGATGTTCTCGATGCCGATCTTCTGCGTGGCGATCGTCCTCAAGGGCTACGCGATCCGCGCCAACACCTGGGTGCGCGAGCTGGGCCTGTCCGACGTGCTCGGCGACCCGTGGCTGCGCACGACGAGCCCGGAGAGCCTCTCGGCGACGGGAGTGGGCGACGCGCTCGCGAAGTACGTCGGCGCGTTCCTTCTGCCGACGCTGTCGATCATGGCGATCACGTTCGCCGCGTACAGCCGCTTCCAGCGGGCGTCGATGCTGGAGGTCCTGGGCGCCGACTACGTGCGGACAGCGCGCGCCAAGGGCGTGTCGAACAGCCGCGTGATCTGGCGCCACGCGTTCCGCAACGCCCTGATCCCGGTGATGACGCTGTTTTCGGTCAACTTCGGCGCCACGGTGACGGGCGCGATCATCACCGAAACGGTGTTCAACTGGCACGGCATGGGCACCCTGCTGGTGGAGGCGGTGAACAAGAACGATCCCCAGGTCCTGATGGGCTGGCTGGTGGTGATCGCGGCGAGCGTGGTGCTCGCGAACCTGGTCGCGGACCTCCTGTACGGCATCCTCGACCCCCGCATCCGCGTCGGCTGAAACCCGGTCGACCGGCGACCGGTGACCGGGCACACTCGCCCGGTGAGCTGGGTGACGAACATGATGCTGTCCACGGCCATGGAGGACTGGAAAGCCGCCGAGACGCTGAGCGAGTGGCTGCGCACCGAGGCGCCGCGGCGCTACGACCCGGCCGCGTTCGGCTGCGGCTTCCTCCGCGAAACGACCGACGGCGAGGACAAGCCCTGGGGCGGCTGGAAGAACCCGGAGTGCCGGGTCTGGGCCGGTGCGCTCAACCACGCCGACCTGAGCGCGGTGCTGGACCGCGTGCGGATGCTCCCGTGGCTGGCCCCGCACGCCGTCCAGGTGTTCCTGATGGACCAGGAGCAGCTGTACTTCCGGCTCTGGATGTTCCGCGACGGCGAGCTGCGCCAGTACGCCCCGGAGCGACCGGACGAGGAAGATCCCGCGTTCGGACGGCCGTACCACCCGTAAGACGCCGGAAGGCCGCCACCCGAGCCCTGGTCGCGGACCTCCTGTACGGCATCCTCTACCCCCGCATCCGCGTCGGCTGATCAGGTTCACCACCGCTCGGCGACGGCGGCGAGGCGGCGGCGGAAGACTTGCGCGTCGCCGGCAGGCAGGGTGTGGGCGACGAGCTCCAGGACGTGGCGTAGCTCGTCCGGGTCGGGGCAGCACTGCAGCACCCCGCACCCGGACTCCGGATCCCACAGGCGGTGGAACGGGTTTCCCACGAACGCTTCCCAGGCTCTCAGCGCTTCGGCCGCGGCCCCGGGCCACAGCCGGGTGCGTTCGAGACGGACGAGGCACGCCGATCCCCGTGGTGAGAGGCCGCTGAGCGTGGGGATCCGTTCGCCGGCTGTGCGGCGGCGAGGGGGGTCCGTGCGGACCCGGGCCGGCGATCTACGCGCCATGGCCCTTTCGCGTGGTCGACATGGGCCGATTCTCGCACGCGGACCCCGCGAAACGCGGAAGGCCGCCACCCGAAGGTGACGGCCTTCCGCGTGTCGAACAGCCTCAGTCGGCCACCGGGGCCAGCTTGCCGGCCTCCCAGGCCGCGCGGCGCTCGGCCTGCAGCACCGGGTCCGCGACCGGGGCCGCCGACAGCAGCCGCTTCGTGTACTCCTGCTGCGGCGAGTGCAGCACCTGGTCGCGCGTGCCGACCTCGACCAGTTTCCCGTGCTGCATCACCGCGACGCGGTCGGCCAGCAGGTCGACCACCGCCAGGTCGTGGCTGATGAACAGGCAGGCGAACTGCAGCGACTGCTGCAGGTCCAGGAACAGGTCCAGCACGCGGGCCTGCACCGACACGTCCAGCGCCGACGTCGGCTCGTCCGCGATGAGCAGCGCCGGGTCGAGCGACAGCGCGCGGGCGATCGCCACGCGCTGGCGCTGGCCGCCCGACAGCTCGTGCGGGTAGCGGTTCATGTAGTGCCCGCCCAGCTCGACCTTGTCGAGCAGCGACCGCACCCGCGCCGACAGCGCCTTGCCGGAGAGCACCTTGTGCAGCACCATCGGCTCGGCGATCGACTCGCCGATCGTCATCTTCGGGTCCAGCGTCGACGCCGGGTCCTGGAACACGATCGAGAAGAACCGGCGAAGCGGGCGAAGCTCCTTCGCCGACATCTTCGTGATGTCCTTGCCCGCGATCGCGATCGTGCCCTGGGTCGCGCGCAGCAGGCCGACGGCGCAGCGGCCGACCGTCGACTTGCCCGAGCCCGACTCGCCCACCAGGCCGACGATCTCGCCCTTGGCGATGGTCAGCGAGACGTCGTCGACCGCGCGGTTCTTGGCCTGACCGCGGCGGCCCGGGTACTCGAGCACCAGGTTCTTGATCTCCAGGGCCGGCGCGGCCTCCTCGATCACGGCTTCCAGCTCGGCGTCGGCCAGCCGGATCTCCTCGGCGATCTTGGCCGCCTCGGTGCTGTCCGTGGCGATGCCGGTGTCGTCGAGCAGGCGGCGGCCCTCGGGCCGCTGGCCGAGCACCGGCACCGCGGCGAGCAGCCGCCGGGTGTAGTCCTCCTTCGGCGACGCGAACAGCTCGCGCACCGGCGCCTCTTCGACGATCTCGCCCTGGTACATCACGATCACGCGGTCGGCCATGTCGGCGACGACGCCCATGTCGTGGGTGATCAGCACGATCGCCGTGTCCAGGGTGTCCCGCAGCTTGCGCAGCAGGCCGAGGATCTCCGCCTGGACCGTGACGTCGAGCGCCGTGGTCGGCTCGTCGGCGATGATCACCTTCGGGTCGCAGGCGATCGCCATGGCGATCACGACGCGCTGGCGCAGGCCGCCCGAGAGCTGGTGCGGGTACTGCTTGAACCGGAGCTCAGGGTTCGGGATGCCGACCATGTCGAGCAGCTCGACCGCGCGCTTGTCGGCGGCGTCCTTGGCGATGTCGAGGTGCGAACGCAGGGCCTCGCGCAGCTGCCACCCGACCGTGTAGACCGGG
Organism: Amycolatopsis sp. lyj-23; assembly: GCF_046549135.1. Classification (NCBI taxonomy): domain Bacteria; kingdom Bacillati; phylum Actinomycetota; class Actinomycetes; order Pseudonocardiales; family Pseudonocardiaceae; genus Amycolatopsis; species Amycolatopsis sp. lyj-23. The sequence goes on from NZ_JAJPWN010000004.1 coordinate 70,731, forward strand.
TTCAGCGCCGTCATCGGCTCCTGGAAGATCATCGCGACCTGGTTGCCGCGGATCTTCTGCATTTCCTTCTCTTTGAGATCCGCCAGGTTGCGCTCGCCGAGGCGCAGCTCACCGGCGATCCGGCTGGTCTTGGGCAGCAGGCCCAGCACCGACATCGACGTGACGGACTTGCCGGACCCGGACTCCCCGACCACGGCGACGATCTCGCCGGGCTGCACGTCGAACCGGATGCCCTTGACGGCGTTCACGACGCCGTCCTCGGTCTGGAACGACACGCTGAGGTCGGAAATGGACAGGACCGATCCTGACACGCCGGCGACGTCCGCCGAAGTTGCTTCAGTGCTCACCAGATGCCCTTCGTGGGGGTACAGACCGTCACGACGCGGCGGTCGCGACTCGCGCGAGGATAACCGAGGGTGTCCCCGACGAAGGTCGGAGCACGGGAATTACGCTCAACCCGTGATCTCCCCGGTATCGCGAAGGCTGCTGTTCGTCCACGCCCATCCCGACGACGAAAGCATCACCACCGGCGCCTCGATCGCACGATACGCCGCCGAAGGGGCCGAGGTGACCGTGGTGACCTGCACGCTCGGTGAAGAGGGCGAGGTCATGCCCGAGCTGGCGGAGCTCGAGGGGCTGCGCGCCCACACCGCCGACCAGCTGGGCGGCTACCGGGTCACCGAGCTCAAGGCCGCCTGCGCCGCGCTGGGGCTGTCGCGGCACCGCTACCTGGGCGGGCTCGGCCGGTGGCGCGACTCGGGCATGGCGGGCACGCCGTCGGCGGCGCACCCCCGGGCGTTCACCGGCGGCAGCGCCGACGAACAGGCGGCCCAGCTGGCGGAGATCCTCGACGAGGTCCGGCCCCAGGTCGTCGTCACCTACGACGCCTTCGGCGGCTACGGCCACCCCGACCACGTCCGCGCCCACGAGATCACGATGGCGGCGGCGCCGCGGGCCGGCTCGGTGCAGCGGGTCTTCCACACCGTCGCGTCGCGCGACGCCGTGCGTGCCGGGCTGGCCGCGCTGCGTGAGGGCGAGCGCCGCTACCGCGTCCCGGCCGACGACGAGCTGCCCACGACGCCCGACGAAGAGATCACGACGGTGCTCGACGTCGCCGCGCACCTGCCCGCGAAGCTGGCGGCACTGCGGGCGCACGCGACGCAGCTGGCCGTGGCCGAAGAGGACGTCCCCTACTTCGCGCTGACCAACGGCATCGCCCAGCCGATCCTCGCCCGGGACTTCTTCGTGCTCGCCCACGGCCCGGCCGAGGGCGCGGCGGACGACCTGTTCGGCGGGCTGTGACGGTGGACGAGCGGCTCACCCTCGAGCAGGGGCTGCTGCTCGCGCTGCTCGTCGTCGACACGGTGCTGCTCGCGCTGCTGGAGCTGTTCTTCCTGCCGCTGCGGGCCGGGGTGGTCCCGGTGCCGGTGACGGTGCTGGTGGGCGCGGTCACCACGCCGTGGCTGGTGTGGTCCGTGGCGAAGCTGGTGCGTCCGGCGCTTTCCTGGGTACCCCTTGCGGTGTGGGTGCTCGTCGTGTTCGGGGTCGGCCTGCTGGGCCCGGGCGGTGACGTGGTGCTGATCCAGGACTGGCGGGCGTTGCTGCTGCTCGGCGCGAGCGCGCTGCCGGGGGCGATGGTGCTCGGCGGCACGCCCCGCCGGGCGACGGGAAGGGGACCGGGACGTGGCTGAGGCGATCTCCGACCGGCAGCTCGTGGCGGTGCTGCGGCCGTTCGTGCGCGCCTGCGGGCCGATGCTCGACGCGCTGCGCGAAGCCGACCCGTTCGGGCTGCAGGCGCGGGCTTCGGAGGACTTGGCCGAGGTCGACTCCGGCTTGAAGGCGAAGCTGATCCACGGCGTCACGTCGGTGAAGGTGCCCGGCACGGCCGCGTGGACGCGGATGACGGGCTACGACCGGTCGAGCTGGTGGATGAACCGCGTCGGCCGCTTCACGGCGTTGCTGACGTCGATCCCCGGGCTGGGCGGGGCGCTGGCCGACCGCCTGCCGGTGCAGGACACGCTCGGCGCGGCGTCACAGGGCCTGCTGCTCTGCGCGATCGCGGGCGAGTACGGCGTGACCGACGTCGGCACGCGGGTGCGGCTCATCGCGTGGGTGCTCTTCGAGCGCGACATCGACCCCGATCTCGCGGCGGGCAGGCACGCGGAGCACGACGAAGCCGCGGAGGCCGACGAAGCGGCGAAGCTGACCGAGGAACTGACGGCGTCGGAGAAGAAGCACGGCAAGGCGACGGTGAAGGCGGCCGGCCGCACGCTGTGGCGGCTGGGCCGGGGCCTGCTCGGCATCACGGGTGAATTGGAGAAGCGCCCGCGCGGCAACTTCTTCCACCGGGCGCTCGGCATGCTGCCGGTCGTGGGCGCCGCGGGTGACTACCTCGGCGAGCGGTCGGGCCTGCGCGTGGTGTGGAAGCGGGCGCACGTCTGGCTGACCGAACGCCGCTGATCTCGTAACAACGCCTCCTCCGGTGCCGACTCTGGCCAGGCCCGGCGCACCGGCGCCGGGCGTGGGCGACGGGAAGGCGAGACCGTGACGATCTCCGACGGGCAAATCGTGGCCGTGCTGCGGCCGTTCGTGCGAGCGTGCGGGCCGGTGCTCGACTCGCTGCGGGACGCCGATCCGTTCGGGCTGCAGACTCGGGCGCCGGAAGACCTGGCCGGCGTCGAGTCCGGGCTGAAGGCGAAGCTCGTCAACGGCGTCACGTCGGTGAAGGTGCCGGGCACGGACGCGTGGGCGCGGATGTCCGCCCACGACCGGTCGAGCTGGTGGATGAACCGCGTCGGCCGCTTCGCCGCGCTCCTGACCGCGATCCCCGGCGTCGGCGGGGCGCTCACCGACCGCGTACCCGTGCAGGACACCGTCGGCGCGGCGTCGCAAGGGCTGCTGCTGTGCGCGGTCGCGGGGGAGTACGGCGTGACGGACGCCGGCACCCGCGTGCGGCTGATCGCCTCGGTGCTGTTCGGCCGGGACATCGCGCCCGCGCTCGCGGCCGGCCAGGACGACGCCGCCGAGGCCGTGGCCGCCGCCCGGCTGACCGAGGACCTCGCGGCGTCGGAACGCGACCACGGCAAGGCCACCGTCGGTGCGGCGGCGGGCACGCTCTGGCGGCTCGGCCGGAGCCTGCGCGAACTCACCGGAGAGCTCGAGAAGCGGCCGCGCGGCCGGATGCTGCACCGCGCGATCGGCAAGGTGCCGGTCGTCGGGGTCGCGGGCAACTACCTGGGCGAGCGGTCGGGGTTGCGGGAAGTGTGGCAGCGCGCGCACGGCTGGCTGGCCGAGCACGCGCCGCCGGTCACGGCACCGCGTTGATCATTCCCGCGCGGCGCGGGTCCCAAACCTCAGTTCCAGAACTGGAAGACGCTGAAGCCGATCTTCGCGCCGTCGACGTACCCGCCGAACGCGTTGAAGATGGCGTATGCGCCGTCCCACAGCGCGTTGTTCGCCGGGCGGAAGAACCACAGGAGCGCGAACAGGATGATCGGCGCCCACGGGCGGACGCGCGCGCCGAGTTCGCGCGCCTGCGGCGGCAGGTACGGCTCGATCGCGCCCCAGCCGTCGAGGCCCGGGATCGGGAGGATGTTGAGGATGAACGTCACGACCTGCAGGAGCGCCAGGTAGGACATCGCGATCACCAGGCCGCCCGCCATCGGCACCAGCGCGACCACCAGCGCCAGCGCGGCCCCGACCGCGAGGTTGCTCAGCGGGCCGGCCAGCGACACCCACGACGACGTCCCGCGCGAGCGCAGCGCGCCGCGGTTGATCCACACCGCGCCGCCGGGCAGCGGGATGCCGCCGATGATGAGGAAGACCAACGGCAGGATGATCGAGAGGACCGGATCGGTGTACTTCCGCACGTCCAGCGTCAGGTAACCCTTGTGGGCGACGCTGTAGTCACCGCCGCGGTAGGCGACCATCGCGTGCCCGAACTCGTGCAGCGACAGCGACGCCACCCAGCCGGCGGCGACGAAGATCACCACGCCCGCGATGAGCAGCGGGTCGCGGTCGCGGACGAAAACGGTGTTGATGTCACCGAACGCGGCCATGGCGCCACCGGCGACGGTGAGCGCGAGGATGCCGAGGAAGACCGGGCTGGGGCGCACTGCTGACTTCTGCACGTGTCCCAGTCTTCCGTATGCCCGGTGTGAAGTTACCGGCGTGTCCCCTTGCGCGATCGGGCCGGAACGTCCCCCGAACTCGCTACTCCGCTTGACCTGACCGCACTACACGGGTGTAATCACAGTGATGTCATTCGCCGCCGAGAGGGGACGGCGGGTGTCGTTTCACCACCGCCAGCCTGGGGAGTGCTAGGGAGCGAGGAGGCGGACGTGCGGTTGGAAGCCGATGGGAAGGAATGGGGGCACGTCATGGGTTGGGGCGAGATCCCGGAGCAGGCTCTGGGAGATCTCACCGAGCTCATCGATGTCACCGACGAAGAGCAGGATTGGCAGGAACGCGCCCTGTGCGCGCAGACGGACCCGGAGGCGTTCTTCCCCGAGAAGGGCGGTTCCACCCGCGAAGCCAAGCGCATCTGCCTGGGTTGCGAGGTCAAGGACGAGTGCCTTGAGTACGCACTGGCCCACGACGAGCGCTTCGGCATCTGGGGCGGTCTGTCCGAGCGGGAGCGCCGCAAGCTCAAGAAACGAGCGATCTGAAGCGGTCCGAGGGGCGAGGTGTGTTCGCGGAGAGCGCGAACCACGCTCGCGCTTCAGGTGTCTTCTGGGGGTGCAACCCCCAGACCCCGCCCGGGGGCAAGCCCCCGGACCCCCGTGCCGGGTCGAGTTCGCGTGGAAAGCTCGGCTCTGGTCGCGTCCGCTCAGCGGGACTGCGGAATTCGCCGGTGATGCTTGTGTCACCGGCGAATTTCTCTTTTGGCGCGACCGGCGTGGGTTCACCACCGGGTGACGGGGCGGGGCCGTAGGGTGGCCGGACCGACTGCCGCCTGATCTGGAGCGTTCGTTGCCCCGCACCGCCGCGCCCGTCCCGCGCTCCGCGCCCGTTCTGGCCATTGTGGTCTGTCACGACGGCGAAAACTGGCTGCCGCTGGCGCTTTCCGCGTTGCGCCGCAGCACCGTCCGGCCCCGGCACGTGCTCGCCGTGGACACCGGGTCCACCGACTCGACCCCGCGGCTGCTCGCCGAGGCCGCCGAAGACCCCGGGCCCGATTCTTCGCCCGTGCTGTCCGGCGTCATCACACTGCCGAGTGAAACCGGCTTCGCGGCCGCGGTCGCCGAAGCCGTCGCGCACGCCACGGAACGCTGGGGCGATCCGGGATCCTGGCTGTGGCTCCTGCACGACGACTGCGCGCCCGAACCCGACTGCCTCGAGCAACTCCTGGACGTCGCCACGAAGGAGCCGTCGGCCACCGTGCTCGGCTCGCTCGGTCTCGACTGGACGGACCCGCGGCTGATCGTCGAAGCCGGCCTGTCCACCGACGCCTCCGGACACCGCCAGCAGGTCGCCGCGACCGGCGAGGACCCGGTGGAGGTGCTCGCCGTGCCCAGCGCGGGCTCGCTCGTGCGCCGCGACGCCTGGGACTCCCTCGGCGGCTTCGACCCCGCTTTCCCGTTGCTGCGCGAGGATCTCGACTTCGGCTGGCGCGCGAACGCCGCCGGCGGCGTCGTCCTGTCCGTGCCGCTCGCCCGGGTCCGCCACGCGCGCGCCGTCACCACCGGGCGGCGGCCAGCGGACGCGCTCCCCGGCGCCCTGCCCGCCGCGAACCGCGCGCACGGGCTGCGCGTGTTCCTCGTCAACTGCTCGCCGTTTTCCTTCTGGTTCGGCCTGATCCGGCTCCCGCTGCTGGCGGTGCTGCGCGCGCTGGCCTTCGTCCTGCTGCGCCGCACCGGCGAAGCGCGGGCCGAATTCGCCGCCGTCGCGTACCTCCTCAGTGGACACGGCGGATTGCGCGCCGCGCGTGCTAGCCGACGGCGAAATCCGCGGCCGGGCACGGTTCGCGGGCTCTTCACCGGACGCTGGACGCGGCTGCGCAACGCCGTCCGCGCCGGTGTCGTCGGCCTGGTGCGCCGCGGCGTCGAGAACGAAGTCGCGCTCGGGAGGGTGCCCGAGACCGTCGAAACGGAGTCGGCGTGGGTGACGCCGGAAGCGCTCGACGCCCGCGAGAACCGTCCGGTCGGCCCGGACGCGCTCCCGGCGGGCGCGCTGCGCGGACTCAGCTCTCGCGGGTCCGGGCTGCGCCGCCCGGGCACGCTCGTCGCCGTCGCGCTGCCGGAAACCCCGGCGCCGGTGACCGAAAACACCACCGAGGACACCGGCCGGGACACCGGCCGAGACCCTGCGGAAACCGAAGAGCCGGAACTCGTCTTCGTCGAGGTGAACCGCCGCCGGGTGCTGGCGGCCACGGTTTTCGCGCCGCCCGTGGTCCTGTTCGTGGTGCTGACCGCGCTCGGCTTGTTCGTCAACCGCGCCCGGCTCGGCCTCGACCTGTTCGGCGGCAAGCTGCTCCCGGTCGGCGGGCTGGGGGAGCTCTGGTCGTCGTACCTGACGCCGTGGCACGCGATCGCCGGCGGTACCGGCGCGCCCGCGTCGGCCACCGTGGGCGTGCTCGGCGTGCTCGGCGCGGTGTTCGCATCGATCGGCGGCCCGGCCGCGCTGGTGGCGATCCTCCTCCTCGGCGACATCCCGCTCGCGGCGCTGAGCGCGTACGCGGCGACGCGGCGCCTTCGCGTGCGCCGCTGGGTCCGTGCCGTCGTCGCGGCGACGTACGCGCTGCTGCCGGCCGCGACCGCCGGTGTGGCGCAGGGCCGGCTCGACGTCGTCGTGGTGCACCTGGTGCTGCCGCTGGTGGCCGCGGGCATCGCCGGGCTGCTCGTCAACGCGGACACGCGCTGGCTGCACGTCTCGGCGCTCTCGGCGTTCGGCGTGGCGCTGCTCGGTGCGTTCTCGCCGCTGGCGCACGGGCTCGCGCTCGCCGGGCTGCTGATCGGGTTCGTCGTGCTGCCCGCGCCGACCGGGCTGGCGCGCCGGATCGCGTCGGTCGGGATCGTGGTGCTGCTGCCGCTGGCGCTGCTGCTGCCGTGGCCGACCGTGCTGCTGAAGCACCCGGAACTGCTCCTGCAGGGACTCGGCGGGGCGGCGGCGACGGTGTCCGGCACCGACCTGGCCGGGCTGGACCCGGGCGGCCCGGGCGCGTGGCCCCTCGGCGTCGTGGTGATCGCGGCGGCGCTGGTGGCGGTGGTCGTCCGCCCGACGAAGCTCGCCGCCGGCGGGTTCGCGCTGGCGGCGCTGGGCGCAGGCGGGCTGGTGCTCGTCCGGCTGGTGACGGCGGTCCCGCTGCAGGGCGGCGCGCCCTCCCACGGCTACGCGGGCGTGCCGCTGCTGATCGTCGGCGCCGGGCTGCTGTGGGTCGTGCTCGGGTCGTGGCAGCGCGGCGGCGCGGCCGGGGCGCCTTCGACGTGGCTGCCGAAGGTGATGGCGGTGGCCGGGGTGGCGGTGTTCCTGGCGCTGGCGGCCGGCGCGGTGGTGGTCGGCTCACAGGGCCCGCTGCGCGCCGGCGAGCGGCCGTCGCTCGCACCGGAGGTCGCGGCCGAGCTGGCGGCGTCCGGCCGGTCGGTGCTGGACGTGGCCCCGGACGCGACCCGCCAGATCACCGGCCGCCTCCCGCACTACGGCGACGACGAGCTGGCCCCGACACCGGGCACCCCGGCCCGGCTGGCGGCCTGGCGCCACGACCTCGGCCAGGGCGACGCGGCGGCGGTCCAGCGTTCCCTGGCGGCCGCGGCGGCGGCGGGCGTCCAGTTCGTGGTGCTCCCACCCGGCGTGGACGCCCAGGCGTACGTACCGCTGGCGAAGGACATGCTCGCGGTGGCCGCCCCGACATCCGACGGCCGCGGGGTACTCCGCCTGCTCCCCCCGGCCGGCCAGGTGATCCTGATCTCCCCGGAACAGGCGAAGGCGGCGGTAACGGGCGGCGGCGCGCCGGGCAACGCCCCAGGAGTGGCCCCGGTACGGGCGGACCTGCCGGAGGTACGCGTCCGGGTGTCCGAAGGCCCGACGGGACGGCTCCTGGTGCTGGCGGCGGAGCAGGAAGCGGGCTGGAAGGCCACGGTGGGCGGCAAGCCGGTGCCGATCGTCCCGGCGTGGGGCCACCAGGTGGCGGTATCGGTGCCACCGACGCCATCGGAGGTGACGGTGGAGTACCCGGGCACGGAACGCAACTTGCTGTTGCTGGCCCAGCTGGCAGCGGCGCTGTTCACACTTTTGACGGCAGTCCCGGCCCGCCGCCGCACGTGAAGTTGCCACCGGAGGAGCGCGGTGGTCATCCCGTCGCCTGAGGCCGTCAAATCACTTTGAGCCGGGCCCGCAACCCAGAGCGTGAGGCGAGGGGAGAGCGCGAGCTTGCGGGCCCGGCTCAAAGTGATAGGCCTCGCTCAGGCGACGGGATGACCACCTCGCGGCCCCTCGAGAACGAGAGATGGCAGCGGAAGCAGGGGTCATCCCGGAGCCTGCCCGTCCGGCGAGGACAGCTTTTGATTCTGCCGCGGCCGAATTCTCTGCCGCGGCAGGCGGGTCCGACCTCCCCCGCCCCTCCGGGGGGATTTTCAGCCGACGGGCGGGTTCGTCAAGGCGGGAAAGCGTGCCTTGACAAACCCGCCCGTCGGCTGAAGAGAAGGCTGGGATGAGGGGCGGGGGAGGTCTGGTGACGTCGTTGGCCGGCTTGCGTTGCCGGCCTGCGGTTCGCGGCGAGCACAGATCTGGCCTGCGGTTCGCAACGTCCACAGATCTGGCCTGCGGTTTGCAGCGACTACAGATCCGGCCTGCGGTTTGCAGCGACTACAGATCCGGCCGGCGGTTCGCAGCGAGTCCCGCAAAGCCCCGCGTCGGCCTGCGCCGAACCCGCCGGCTGGGCCGGCGGCGCTCGGAAACTGTCGGTGCCGCCCGGTAACGTAAAAACCGGGGGTCCCTCCACGCGCGCGGGTTGTGCGCTTCGCAGCAATGCCCCGACCCGGCCAGGTGCTACTCGCCCTCGATGACGTCCGGCTCCACGCCCAAATACCCCGCCACCTGCTCCACCAGCACGTCGTGCACCAGTTCCGCCAGCTCCGACGGGTCCTTCGCGCGCGCCTCCAGCGGCCGCCGGTACAGCACGATCCTCGCCCGCGTCGGCAGGCCCGTCCGGTCCACCCCGGCCGGGACCAGGCGCGACAGCGGGACCGCGCCGTCGTGCAGGACCCCGTCCGCCGGCGAGTGGCCGTTCTCGCGGACCTCGGGCACGTCGTCCACCGCCACGTCGAGCTTCGTCAGCTCGTGGCGCCAGCGGGCCTCGATCGGCTCCAGTGCGTCCAGCACCAGTGCGTCGAAGCGTTCCGCGCGGCTCGCGGCGGCGGGCAGGGTCGCCGGGTACAGCGTCCCGCGCAGGCCCCGGCCGTGCCGGTCCCGTCGCGAGCGCCGCCGCTGTCGGTAATCACGAGCCGTCGCCACGCCCGAAGTCTATGCGGTCCGCACGTCCCAGCGCGTGTCGCTCCTCCAGGCTTGCGGCGACGCGCTATCGTTTCGTTTCGTGCGGAGCGTACGGAAGTGTTCGCGTACTGGCTGTCTCGAGCCAGCTGTGGCCACGCTGACGTATGCGTACAGCGACTCCACCGCCGTCGTCGGCCCGCTGGCCACCGCCTCCGAGCCGCACTCCTACGACCTCTGCGAAGCCCACGCGCTCCGGCTGACCGTGCCCAAGGGCTGGGAAGTCGTCCGGCACGAAGGGGCCTTCGCCGCGCCCGACCCGTCGGCCGACGAACTGACCGCGCTGGCCGAGGCCGTGCGCGAGGCTGGCCGCTCCGACAAACCGGCCCCCGCGCCCGAGCCGGAGGGCCCTTCCGGGCGCCGCGGCCACCTGCGGGTCCTCCCCGGTCGCGCCTGAACGCGTAACCCACTCACCTCGCCGGTAGGCTTTCCGCGCGGCGCAGCGGGCGCCGGGAAGACTATTCGCGGGGAGACGGCGTGCCAGACCTTTCGGGCATCGTGAAGGCCTACGACATTCGCGGCGTGGTCGGCGAGCAGCTCGACGCGGACCTCGTCCGCGACTTCGGCGCCGCGTTCGCCCTGCTCATCAAGCCGGAAGCGCCCTCGGTGGTGATCGGCCACGACATGCGCGACTCCTCGCCCGGCCTGGCGGCCGCGTTCGCCGAGGGTGTCACTTCGCAGGGCCTCGACGTGGTGAGCATCGGGCTGGCCAGCACCGACCAGCTGTACTTCGCCTCCGGTTCGCTGAACCTGCCGGGCGCGATGTTCACCGCCAGCCACAACCCGGCCAAGTACAACGGCATCAAGATGTGCCGCGCGGGCGCGTCGCCGGTCGGTCAGGACACCGGGCTCGCCGAAATCCGCGACACCGTCGAGCAGGGCGTGCCGGAGTTCGAGGGCCAGCGCGGCACGATCAGCGAGCGGGACGTCCTCGCCGACTACGCCGCCTACCTGCGCAACCTCGTCGACCTGTCCGGCAGCCGGCCGCTGAAGATCGTGGTCGACGCCGGCAACGGCATGGGCGGCCACACCGTCCCGACCGTCTTCGAGGGCCTGCCGATCGAGGTCGTGCCGATGTACTTCGAGCTCGACGGCACCTTCCCGAACCACGAGGCCAACCCGCTGGACCCGGCGAACATCGTCGACCTGCAGGCGAAGGTGCGCGAAGTCGGCGCGGACGCCGGTGTGGCCTTCGACGGCGACGCCGACCGCTGCTTCATCGTCGATGAGCGGGGCGAGCCGGTTTCGCCGAGCGCGATCACCGCGCTGGTCGCCGTCCGCGAGCTGGCGAAGGACCCCGGCGGCACGGTCATCCACAACCTGATCACGTCCAAGGGCGTGCCGGAGATCGTCGCCGAGCACGGTGGCAAGCCGGTCCGCACCCGCGTCGGGCACTCGTTCATCAAGGCCGAGATGGCCCGCACCGGCGCCATCTTCGGCGGCGAGCACTCCGCGCACTACTACTTCCGCGACTTCTGGCGCGCCGACACCGGCATGCTGGCGGCGCTGCACGTCCTCGCCGCCCTCGGCGAGCAGAACGGCCCGCTGAGCGAGCTGACCAGCGCGTACTCGCGCTACGCGGCCTCCGGTGAGATCAACTCCACGGTCGACGACCAGGTCGCGAAGATGATGGCGGTCAAGGACGTCTTCGGCCCCCGCTCCGGTGTCGAGATCGACGAGCTGGACGGCCTCACCGTGCAGCTGCCAGGCGGCGCCTGGTTCAACCTGCGGCCGTCGAACACCGAGCCGCTGCTCCGGCTGAACGTCGAAGCGGCGAACGCCGAGGCCGTGCAGGCGCTGGTGGAAGACGTGCTCGCGATCATCCGCAGCTGACCCCGTCCACGGTGAAGGGCGGGCCGCGGGGCCGAACCGTGTCCTGAAGGTGCCCTTCACCACACCTTCTCGCGTGGTATGGAGGAACCATGGCCATCACGCTCGACGCCCAGCTCCTCGAGATCCTGGCGTGCCCGTCGCCGGATCACGCCCCGTTGCGCCCCGGTGCGCCGGACGACCCCGAGGCCGACGCGCTGACCTGCACGGAGTGCGGCCGGGTGTACCCGGTCCGTGACGGCATCCCGGTGCTGCTCCTGGACGAGGCGACCCTGCCGGGTGACAACGGAAACTCCGATGCCGACAGTGCTTGACGACACGCTGCTCGACGACCCCGCGCGGCTGGCCGAAGCCGACAGCGCGGGGTTGCTCCGCGCCGCCGCGATGGCCGGCGCCCAGGTGCGGGCGGCCGCCGAGCTGGCCGCGGAGCTGGAGCTGTCCGAGCGGCTCGACATGGGCCGTCCGCGCGCCGTCGTGCTGATCGACCGGCCGGGGGTCAGCCGCACGCTCACGCGGCTGCTGGCCGCCCTGCTGGCGCCGTCGTGCCCGGTCCCGGTCGTCGTCGCCGAGGTGGTGCCGAGTTGGATCGGCGCGCTGGACGTCGTCTTCGCGCACACCGACGACCCGGGTGACCGCGAGCTCGCCGCGTCGCTGGAGCGCGCCGCGCGGTACGGCGCCTCGGTCGTGCTGTCCGCGCCGTCCGAAGGCCCGGTGGCGGCCGCCGTGGCGGGCAAGGGCCTGCTGCTGGCGCCGCGGATCCCGGTGCCGCCGGAGCTGGCGTTCCCGCGCGGCCTGGCCGCCGGGCTGCTCACCGCGAACGCGCTCGGCCTGCTGATCTCCGACGTCCAGGTGCTCGCCGACCAGCTGGACCTCGAAGCCGAGAAGGACTACCTGGCCCGGGAGTCGTTCGCGAACCCGGCCAAGGCGCTCGCCCTGCGGGTGGCCGACCGCGTGCCGCTGCTGTGGGGGCTGGACCCGGTCGCGGTCGCCGTCGGCGAACACGCTGCGCACGCGTTCGCGGCCCACGCGGCTACGGTGTGCGACGTCGAGGACTACCGTCAGGCGCTGGCGCGCCCCGCATTGCGGCGGGCGGCGCAATCAGGTGGCGGAGAGCGTGACATCTTCGCCGATCCGGACGATCCCTCTGGTGACATCCCTACCCGGGTGCTGCTTCTCTCGGTAAGGACCGGTCCGGCCACGGACGCGGCGCGCTACCAGGCCGAGGACCTGCTGCCGGGTGCGGACGTCATCGCGCCGGCCGAGGAGATCGAGGCCGACGAAATCGTGCGGGCCGCGGTGCTGGCACTGCGGTTCGAACTGGCGGCGGTCTACCTCGGGCTGGCCGCGGGCAGCATCGGCGGCGCCGGCCGTTTCGCGCCCGCGACGGCGTGAGACCTGCCGAGCACCGGCTCTGGCCGGTGCCCGAAGGAGTGGAGTTGAGGTGACAGTGGAGCTGCTGCGCAACGCGGTGCGGCCCTACGCCTGGGGATCGCGGACGGCGATCCCCGAGCTGCTGGGCCGTCCGGTACCCGCGCCGCACCCCGAGGCCGAGCTGTGGATGGGCGCCCACCCGGGCGACCCGTCGCACGTCATCGGCCCCGACGGGACCGAGCGGAGCCTGCTCGAGCTGGTGGACGCCGACCCGCTCGGCCAGCTGGGCGAACGCTGCGCGAAGCGGTGGGGCGGGCGGCTGCCGTTCCTGCTGAAGATCCTCGCCGCCGAAGAGCCGCTGTCGATGCAGGCGCACCCGTCGGCGGCCCAGGCCGCGGAGGGGCACGCCCGCGAGGAGAAGCTGGGCATCCCGCGCGACGCGGCGAACCGCAACTACCCGGATCCGACGGCGAAGCCGGAGCTGGTGTGCGCGCTGACGGAGTTCCACGCGCTGGCCGGGTTCCGCGCCCCGGATCGCACGGTGAAGCTCCTGAAGGCGATCGAGACGCCCGGCCTGGCGAAGTACACGGGCCTGCTGGAGGCCCAGCCGGACCCGGCCGGGCTGCGGGCGCTTTTCACGACGTGGATCACGCTGCCGCAGGCGTCGCTGGATTCGCTGCTGCCGGAGGTGCTCGACGCGTGCGTCCGGCACGTCCAGGAGCACGGCGAGTTCGCGGTGGAGTGCCGGACGATCCTGGAGCTCGGCGAGGCGCACCCGCGTGACGCGGGCGTGCTGGCGGCACTGTTGCTGAACCGGTTGACGCTGCGGGCGGGCGAGGCGATCTACCTGCCGGCCGGCAACCTGCACCTGTACCTGCACGGAACGGCCGTGGAAATCCTGGCGAACTCGGACAACATCCTGCGGTGCGGGCTGACGCCGAAGCACGTGGACGTCCCGGAGCTGCTGCGCGTGGTCGACTTCGCGTGCGGCGAGATGCCGGTGCAGTGCGGCGACACCGGCGGCCGCCTGGCGGTGTACCGGACGGACGCACCGGAGTTCGAGCTGTCGCGCGTGGAGTGGGCGGCGGGCGAGAACGACGAGATTTCGGTCGACAGCGTCGGGCCGCAGATCCTGCTGTGCACGGCCGGCGACCTGCTGGTGACCGCGGACGACGGCGAGAAGGTCGAGCTGCGCAGGGGCCAGTCGGTGTGGCTGCCGGCGGCGGACCCGCCGGTTCACGTGCGCGCGCTGGGCGGCGAGCGCGCCCAGCTCTTCCGCGCGACGGCAGGAACCTGCGAAGACTGACCCGCCCGCTGCTTCGCTCCCTATCGCGCTCACCCTCCCCGCGCGTACCTGCACGGTCGGCCTGCGTACCTGGAGGGTCGGCTTGCGTACCTGCGCGGTCGGCCCGCGAATCGACGGTGCACGTATGCCGGTGTGGCGGTCGGGGCATGCCGCAGGACCTCTTGTGACGCGAACCGACCCTCTGGGTACGCGAACCGACCGTCTAGGTACGCCAGCCGACCCTGTAGGTACGCAAGCCGACCCTGTAGGTACGCGGGCCGACTGTCTGGGTACGCGGGTCGGCTCTGCCCGGGCGGGGTTTCTGTGTGCGTTCCGTGTGGCGGGGTCGGCCACGATCATCACCACGGGGGGACCCTGGTGCGTTGATGCGCGCCGCCGGGTCCGCTGGGGGTGGCGCCGGTCGGATTCGCCCGGCGTCCGTGGGCTGAGGGTGGTGCCGCGAGGGGGCGGCACCACCACGGCGCCCGCACCCCCGCCGAGGCGAGACGGATGGTGCGGTGAGGGGGCGGCACCACCCCGTCTCGTCCGGCAGGCGAGCCCGGCCACGAGGAGCGCCCAAGCCGCTCCGACGGGCGGGAACCGGTTCGGGCTGGGTGCGGGGAGGCACCTCGGCCGCCGGGGGCGGAGAGGCCCTGGTCGGACTGACCGGTGCGGGGAGGCACCCAGTCCGGCCGGGCAGCTGCCCGGCCGGACCGGAACGCCCGCTCGAGCCACACCCGTGCGATCAGGACAGGTCGGCTGCCCCGGCGGCCCGGAGGGTGCCCGCTTAGGCCGGATCGGTCGCGGCCAGGGCAGGGGGCTGCCTTGGCGGGACCGAAAGCGCCCGCTCAAGTCAGATCCGCGCCGTCTGGACAGGTCAACCTTCCCCAAGCGGCCCGAAGCCCGGCTTAGATCGACCTTCCGCCAGAAGTCCGCTCAGCTCGGCTCTGTCAGGGCCACCAGGGCCCGCCGCAACGCGGCCGCGCTTGCGTCGCGTGGGTCCAGCCACCTCTCCGCCTCAGCCGCCGCCTCCACCTCCGCCGGGTCTCCCGTCGCCAGGTACGCCCGGTGCAGCACCAGCCACGTCAACCCCGTCGCCGCTCTCCCGCCCATCTCACGGAACTCGTCGAGACACGCCCGCAGCACCGGGATCGCCTGAGCCGCCCGGCCTTCGCCGATCCAGGACGCCGCCAACGCCCGGGTGCACGACAGCTCCCGCGGCCGCTCGTCCAGCTCACGAGCCAGCTCGCGGGCCTCCTCGAACGCCGCCGTCGCTTCGGCCCGTGCTCCCGTTGCCGCCGAGATCGCCCCCGCCGTTCGCAACGACTTCGCCAGGGCCGAGCGCACTCCCGCTTCCCGAAGCAGCTTCACGGACTCCGCGATCGCCGCCGCCGCGCCCTGGTCGTCGCCCGTCAGCAGTGATGACCAGGCGTACCCGTGCAGTGCTTCGCCGGTCATCCGGGTGTCGCCGCTTGCGCGGGCCGCTGCCAACGCCTTCCGGTCGACTTCGTGGGCGTCCGCGATCCGGCCGAGTCGCAGCAGTGCCGCCGACTCCGCTGCCCGGACCCAGCCGAGGCCGGCTGAGCCGTCCTCGGTGAACAGCTCGCGCGCGTGGGCCGCCGTCTGCAACGCCTCCTCCGCGCGGCCCAGGCCGATCAGGCAGTGCGCCAGATTCGCCGACACCCACGCATGCGTGCGGCGGTCGCCGTGGGCTTCGAGCTCCTTGGCGCACGCGCGGTAGCGGACCGCCGCCTCCTCGTACTCGCCACGCGCGTGCCGCAACAGCGTCAGCGTGGCCTCGGCCACCGTCGCCAGCGGCGGGTCCGCGGCCAGGACCGACTCGTACGCCGCCCGCATGTCGGCGTACTGCCCGTGCAGGTACAGGTAGACGCCGAGCCGGTCGAGCAGCAGCAGCGCGTCCCGCGGGGCGAGCGTGCCGATCAGCAGCACGAGGTTCGCGCGCTCGGCCGCGAACCAGTCGTCCGGACGCGCCAGCAGCCGCTCCACCAACGCCTGCGGCAGCGGCTGCGCGGGCGGCTCGTGGGCCGGCGACGGCATCGGCACCGTGCGCGGCAGCCGGGCCGCCGCCGCGTCGGCCAGCGCCAGCGTCGCCGCCAGCACCGTCCGGAGGCCCTCGCTGGGCACCGGATCGTCCAGCTCCGCCGCGTACAGCCGGACGAGGTCGTGCATCCGGTACCGGCCTTCCCCGGTGCCGTCCGCGCCGCGGGCCTCCAGCAGGCTCGCCTCGACGAGCTCTTCGACGGCCTCGTCCGGGTCGTCGACCAGGGTGGTGACCGCCCAGGCCGGCAGGTCGGCGAGGCGGCACCGGCCGAGCAACCGGAACGCGCGCCGCGCCGGCGGCCGCAGGCCTTCGTAGCTCAGCGCGATGCTGCTCCGGACGGCGAGATCGCTGACGGTCAGCTCGTCGAGCCGGCGGACCTCGTCCTCCAGGCGGTCGGCCAGCTCGCCGAGCCGCAGGTGCGGGCGGATGGCCAGCCTGCTGCCCGCGATCCGCAGGGCCAGCGGCAGCCGCGCGCACGCCGTGATGATCCGCTCGGCGTCCGCCCCCTCCCGGGCCACCCGGGCGCCCGCGAGCCGGTTCAGCAGCTCGGTGGCGTCGGCGCCGGACAGCGGCCCCAGGGCCAGCCGGTGCGCGCCGGCCAGCCCGCTCAGCCGGCGGCGGCTCGTCACGAGCACCGCGCAGCCCGGTGTGCCCGGCAGCAGCGTGCGGACGTGCTCGGGGTCCACGGCGTCGTCGAGCACCACCAGCACCCGCCGGTCGGTCAGCCGGCCGCGGAACACCGCCGCGCGCGCCCGCACGTCGTCCGGCACCGCCGGGCCGGGGACGCCGAGCGCGCGCAGCAGGTCGGCCAGCACCTCCCCGATTTCGCGGCCCGCCAGCGGCACGTACAGCTGGCCGTCCGGGAACCGCGCGCGCAGCCGGTGTGCGGCGCGCACGGCGAGGGTGCTCTTGCCCGCGCCCGGTTCGCCGGTGAGCACCGCGACCGGGACGCCGGTGCCGGCGCCGAGCACGCCGGTCAGCTCCGCCAGCTCCGCGTCGCGGCCGGTGAAGTCGCCGATGTCCGGTGGGAGCTGGCAGACCGGCCACACCGACGGCGGCAGCCGCGGCACCGGGTCTTCGCCGCGCAGGACGGCCGCGTGCACCCGCCGCGCCTCCGCACCGGGCTCGACGCCGAGCTCCTCGATCAGCGTGGTCCGCAGCCGCCGGTAGACCTCCAGCGCGCTGCCCTGCTGCCCGGCCCGGTGCAGCGCGATCATCAGCTGCGCGGCCAGCCGCTCGCGCAACGGGTGCTCGGTGATCATGGCCTGCAGCTCGCCGGTCAGCTCCCCGTGCCGCCCGGCGGTCAGCTCCGCGTCGACGCAGTCTTCGAACACGGCGAGCCGCTCGGACTCCAGCCGGGCGACGTCGGCGTCGAGCCGCGGGACGTGCAGCCCGGCCAGCACCGGGCCCCGCCACAGCGCGAGCGCCCGCCGGTAGTGGCCGGCCGCGGCCACCGGATCCGCGGTCCGCCGCCCGTCGGCGACGGCGGACCGGAAGGCCAGCAGGTCGAGCTCCTCCGGCTCGACGTGCAGCCGGTAGCCGGGCGGGCCGTGCTCGACCCGCAGGCCGTCGATCCGCTCGCGCAGCCGCGAGAGGTAGGTGTGCAGGTTGGAGGTGGCCGACTTGGGCGGCCCGTCCGGCCAGAGCGCCTCGACCAGCACGTCGACCGGGACGGGCCGGCCCGCGTTGAGCAGCAGCACGGCCAGCAGCGTGCGCTGCCGCTCGCCGCGCAACGCGACCCAGTGCCCGGGCGGCCCTTCGACGGCGAGCGGCCCGAGCACGCCGAAGTGAGCCATGCCACCCTCCCCGTGCCGGAACCGCCACCGTAGCGAAGGGGTCCGACAAAACGAGGCGGAGTCGGGCGGCGGCCGAGGCGGTCCTCTAGGCTCCAAACCGGCAAATCGGGAACGTCAGCAGGGGAGCGGTCGTGTCAGCTGGAGGCGGAACCAAGGCGATCCTGGCGGCACTCGGCGCGAACGCCGGGATCGCGGCGGCGAAGTTCGCCGGCTTCCTCGTCACGGGGTCGTCGTCGATGCTGGCCGAATCGGTGCACTCGCTGGCCGACACGACGAACCAGGGCCTGCTCCTGCTCGGCCAGAAGACGTCGAAGCGGGCCGCAGACGAGGAGCACCCCTTCGGCTACGGCCGCGACCGGTACTTCTACTCCTTCATCGTCGCGCTGATGCTCTTCACCCTCGGCTCGGCGTTCGCGATCTACGAGGGCATCCACAAGATCGGCCACCCCGAGCCGCTGGATTCGCCGATCGTCGCCGTCGTCATCCTGCTCGTCGCCGTCTGCCTGGAGGGCTACAGCTTCTACACCGCCGTCGGCGAGTCGAAGAAGATCAAGGGCGACGTGACCTGGTGGGGCTTCATCCGCCAGGCGAAGGAGCCGGAGCTGCCGGTGGTGCTGCTCGAGGACGCCGGCGCGCTGCTCGGCCTGGTCTTCGCGCTGCTGGGCGTCGGGCTGTCGGTGATCACCGGCGACCCCGTCTGGGACGGCGTCGGCACCCTGGCGATCGGCGTGCTGCTCGGCGTCATCGCCGTCATCCTGATCGTCGAGATGAAGAGCCTGCTCATCGGCGAGGGAGCCAACGAAGGCGTCCTCGCGACGATCGTCGACGAGCTCGCCGCGGGCAAGGTCGAGCGCGTCATCCACATCCGCACCCAGTACCTGGGCCCGGACGAGCTGCTCGTCGCGGCGAAGCTGGCGCTGGTGCCGGGGCTCGACCTCGCCGAGGTGGCGAGGGCCATCGACGACGCCGAAGCCCGCGTCCGCGCCAAGGTGCCGGTGGCGCGGCTGATCTACCTCGAGCCGGACCTCGACCGCAGCCCCGCGCGGTAGCGCAAGATCCACCTCGCCGCTTCGGCGAGCCGCTCCGGAGCTGACCCGATAGGGTGACCTACTGCGATACATGCAGGCCAGCCGCAGGAGGTCAACGGTGCCCGGTACGGGATTGTGGCGCACGAAATCGATCGAACAGTCCATTCAGGACACCGACGACCCGGACACGAAGCTCAGGCGGAACCTGAGCGCGTGGGACCTCACGGTGTTCGGGGTCGCGGTCGTCATCGGCGCGGGCATCTTCACGCTCACCGCGCGCACCGCCGGTGACTACGCCGGCCCGTCGGTCTCGCTGGCCTTCGTCTTCGCCGCGATCGCCTGCGCGCTGGCGGCGCTGTGCTACGCCGAGTTCGCCTCGACCGTGCCGGTCGCGGGCAGCGCGTACACGTTCTCCTACGCCACCTTCGGCGAGTTCATGGCGTGGATCATCGGCTGGGACCTGATCCTCGAGCTCGCCGTCGGTGCGGCGGCGGTGTCCAAGGGCTGGTCGGTGTACCTCGAGACGGTGCTCGGCTACCTCTTCGGCAAGGGCACCAAGACGACGTTCGACATCGGGAGCGTGACCGTCGACTGGGGCGCGCTGCTCGTCGTGGCGATCCTGACGACGCTGCTGGCCGTCGGCACGAAGCTGTCGTCGCGGGTGTCCATGGTGATCACCGGCATCAAGGTCGCCGTCGTGCTGTTCGTGATCATCCTCGGGCTCTTCTACGTCAAGGGCGCCAACTACTCGCCGTACATCCCGCCGGGCTCCACCGGCGGCTCGGGCGAGACCGGTGTCGACCAGTCGCTGTTCTCCCTGATCGCGGGGGGCGCCAGCAGTTCATTCGGCGTCTTCGGCCTGCTGGCCGGCGCGTCGCTGGTGTTCTTCGCGTTCATCGGCTTCGACATCGTCGCGACCACCGCGGAGGAGACGAAGAACCCGCAGAAGGCCGTGCCGCGGGGGATCATGGGCTCGCTGGCCATCGTCACCGTGCTGTACGTCGCCGTGTCGCTCGTGGTCGTCGGCATGACGTCGTACAAGGACCTGGCGACGAAGGCGGGCGACGGCAGCCACAAGACCCTCGCCACGGCGTTCGCCGCGAACGGGGTCGACTGGGCGGCCAACATCATCTCCTTCGGTGCGCTGGCCGGCCTGACCACCGTCGTCATGGTCCTCATGCTGGGCCAGGTCCGGATCATCTTCGCGATGTCCCGCGACGGCCTGATGCCGCGCGGGCTGGCGAAGACCGGCGAGCACGGCACGCCGAAGCGCGCGACGCTCATCGTCGGCGGCCTGGTCGCGCTCGCGGCCGGCTTCTTCCCGGCGGACAAGCTCGAGGAAATGGTCAACGTCGGCACGCTGTTCGCGTTCGTGCTCGTCTCGGCCGGCGTGCTGGTGCTGCGGCGGACGCGGCCGGAACTGCCGCGGGCGTTCAAGGTGCCGCTGGTGCCGCTGATCCCGATCCTGGCCATCCTCGCCTGCCTGTGGCTGATGCTGAACCTCACCGTGCTGACCTGGCTGCGGTTCTTCGTCTGGATGGTGGTCGGCGTGGTGCTGTACTTCGCCTACAGCCGCCGGCATTCGCTGGTCGGCAAGCGGCAGGCCGAAGGTGTCGAAGAGCCGTCGGAGTCGTCCGGGTCCTGACTTGCACCGAAAAAGCCCCGTCGTCCTGGATGCCCAGGTCGGCGGGGCTTTTTGTGTTTGGTTGCGTAACGCGAGGTTACGGCTTGATCAAGAGGATCTTGCGATTCGTGCGCAAAGGGGGACCCCGTGTAAGGGGTGGAGTGACGTGCGATACCTTTCGAGCCTCCGTGTGCCACTGACGGGTGAATTACAGCCGCGTGATTCCCACGTGCAGTGGCGTCGCGATCCCCCGAATTTGCCGTTCTTCCCCCGTTCGGTACAGGAGAACTCATGCGCACTCGTTCCTTCCGCGGCGCCGTGGCGGTCATGGCGCTCACCACCGCTGCCCTGCTCGGTACCGCCGGTTCCGCGCTGGCCTGCTGGAGCCCCGACGACCGCTCGAACCCGGTTCCGGACCGCAACCACTCGAAGTGCGCGGACGGCCAGGACAAGGTCACCCAGGACGACGTCGACATCGACAAGGCGACCGGCGTCGGCCACAAGACGCTGACCATCCTGAAGGTCCACGACGGCGTGACGGTCAACCGCATCATCGTCATCGGTGGCGACGACGGCTTCAACGAGTACGTCCCGGGCAAGAAGGGGCTGTCGAAGGACGCGCCCTGGACCAACCTCAAGCCGACGCTGACCAGCCACCGCCAGGAAACCACCATCGACAAGTGGTACCTCTGCGGCACGAAGACCACCAAGCCGACCGAGACCAAGACGCCGCCGACCCGCCCGACGGCGCCGTCGACCACCACCACGGCCACCACGAAGCCGTCGGCCCCGGCGACCTCCGACACCTCGGTCTCGCCGACCAGCAGCACCGCTGCGGCCGCCGTTCCGGCGGGCAACGAGTCGGGCACCGGTGGCGGCCTGGCCAACACCGGCTTCGACAACAGCTGGCTGATCTGGGTCGGCGCGCTGCTGCTCGTCGCCGGTGGCGGCCTGCTCGCGCTGCTGAAGTTCCGCCGCAAGGCTTCCGAGTGAAGCTGAGCTAGTCCACGGTCGAAGGCCCCTCGCTCCGCGCGCGAGGGGCCTTCACCGTTTCGGGGGGAAGTCCCCGAACAGCGAACCCTGCTCGCCCCAGGACGGCTTGCCGAGGCCGGCGGCCATCGCGACGGCGTGGTCCCACTCGGCGTCGACCACGTAGTCCTGGTGCTTGAGCACCCCCGGCGCCCAGCGGTGCCGCCCGGTCGGGCCGCGCAGCGGGTCCGGCAGCCAGTGGTCGCCGCCGAGGATCAGGACGCCGTTGGCGTCGGCCGTCGCCGACACCGGGCCGCAGCCGCCCTCGGGGAGGAAGCCGACGCCGTGCAGCCGCCGGTCGGCGACCGAGTGCCGCCAGGTGGTCACGCCGCCGCCGAAGATGTCGGTGCCGCGGCACAGGGCGCGCCAGCGGCCGTCGAGGTCGGTGAACAGCCGTTCCAGCGCTTCCTGCTGCAGCAACGCGGGGAAGGCCCGCTGGTAGCCCCACTGCAACGGGGAACCGGCGGTGAGCACGCCGACGCGCTCGAGTTCCGCTTCCGGGAGCTCGGCCGCGAGGCGGGCGGCGGCCATGATCGTCAGCAGGCTGCCGAGGTTGTAGCCGGAGAGCACCACGCGCGTCCCGGGCTCGGCGAGGTGCTCGCGCGCCCGCGCGGCCAGTTCCGGGACGACCTTCAACGCGTAGCAGGGCGGGACCGTCGGGTGCGCCGCCCGCGGCCAGAAGCACACGAGGTCGGCCAGCGCGCCGAGGTGGCGGCTGCGCTGCGGTGTCCGCGCGGCCGTGTAGACCACCCGCAGCAGGCCCGCGGCCAGCGCGCCGAGCGCCACCACGCCGATCGCGGACAGCGGCCCGAACCAGCCCGGGACCAGCCGGAACCCGAAGCGCAGCACCAGCAGGGCCGCGCCGCCCGCGGACATCGCGCTCGCGACCGCCAGAGCCAGGTGGTGCAGGTGCCGCCGTTCCCACGCCGACCGCGCCCAGGCCGCCGCGGCCTGGGCCTCCTGGCGTTCGTCGTGCTCCATCAGCTCGACGATCGCGGGGATGCCCCGCCGCAGCCGTCGCAGCGGGACGGCGACCGCGAAGCCGAGCACACCGAGCACCGCGGCCAGCGCCAGCCCGGCGCCCCACAGGACCGTGACCAGCACGTACGTGTCCGGCACGTGCAGGAATTCCGCACCGGAAAGGCGGCGGACGGCCTCGGCGAGGCCGGCGCCGAACCCGCCGCCGAGCAGGCCCGCCAGCGCGAGCACCGGCGCGGCCGCCCAGCCGCCCAGCCACGGCCGCAGCCGCTGCGGCTTGTGCTTCCAGCCGGGCCGGGCCAGCAGCGCGGCCGGGGCGAGGAACAGCGCGAACAGCACCGTGACGACGACAAGGGCCGCGCCGAGGCCTTCGACGACGCCGTTGGTGCCCGGCAGCGGGCCCGTGCCCGGCCTGAGCCGCACCGCGGCCGCGACGACCAGCAAGGTCGCGAAGGCGAGCACGCCGGGCCGGGCGATCCGGCCGGTGTCGGCGCCGATCGCCGCGGCGACGACGGTGGCGAGCACCACGGCCAGTGTGACGATCCAGACGACCAGCCCGAAGCTGTCGCCCGGCACGCGGAACGGGCCGCCGAGCAGCAGCAGCGCGACCGAGGCCAGCGCCGCGACGGTGTGCAGGCAGCGCAGCGCGGGCGTTTCCGGGTCGGCGCGCATCCGCAGCGGGCCGCCGGTGAGGTCGCCGTCGGCGTGCACCGCCCAGGTCGCGCTGGAAATCCGGTGCAGGACGAAGATCACGGCCAGCAGCGGCAGCACGCCGACGGCGGTCCGCGCGGGCACCGAGCGGACTGCGTCGGGGACCCCGGGCAGGCAGCCCGAGCCGGGCGCCAGGCACTGCGTGGCGAACATGTCGAGCGCGATCGCCGCGAGCTGGCCCATCAGCAGCATCGTCAGCAGCAGGGCGCCGACGCGCAGCAGCCCGCGGCACACGGCGCCGAGGACGCGGGCGGGGCGGCGGTCCGGCGGGACCGGCGGCAGCATCCAGAAACAGACGTTGGCCAGGGAGAACGGGAACAGCAGCGCCCAGGTGGCCTTCGCGGCGCCGCCCGAGGTCATGCCGTGCCAGAGGTAGCCCTCGAGCGTCCGCGGGATCGACCGGCCCAGTGCGGGCAGCACCGGGCCGGGCGCCGGGCGCCGCAGCCGGTCCGCCGGGCGGACCACCCGCCCCAGGCCGTCGCCGGCGACGTCGACGGTCGAAACCGCGTCGAGCAGCGTTTCCCCGCTGGTGCCCACGAGCCCGGCGACGCGGATTTCCACGACGCGGGTGTCCGGGCCGGGCATGGGCACGGTAAGGGCCTCCTAACAGTTCCAGTGACAGTCGAGCGGACAACGGTAGTGTTCGGGTGTCATCGAGTCTTGGAGGAATCGCCACTATGACCCCCGAAAGCGTTGCCAAGCGGCACCAGACCCGCAACGGCATCGAGTTCGCCGTCGCCGACCTCGAGGCCGCCGAGTTCGGCCGCAAGGAGATCCGCCTCGCCGAGCACGAGATGCCCGGACTGATGGCGCTGCGGCGCGAATACGCGGAGGTCTACCCCCTGCGCGGTGCGCGCGTCTCCGGCTCGCTGCACATGACCGTGCAGACGGCGGTCCTGATCGAGACGCTGGTCGCGCTGGGTGCCGAGGTGCGCTGGGCGTCCTGCAACATCTTCTCGACCCAGGACCACGCGGCCGCGGCGATCGTCGTCGGCCCGCACGGCACCGTCGAGGAGCCCAAGGGCGTCCCGGTGTTCGCGTGGAAGGGCGAGTCGCTCGAGGAGTACTGGTGGTGCACCGAGCGGATGCTCACCTGGGACGGCGAGGGCCCGAACATGATCCTCGACGACGGCGGCGACGCCACGATGCTGGTGCACAAGGGCACCGAGTACGAGAAGGCCGGCGTCGTGCCGGCCCCGGACGACAACGACTCGGACGAGTGGAAGGTCTTCCTCGAGCTCCTGCGTGCGTCGGTCGCGACCGACACCGGCAAGTGGACGAAGATCGGCGAGGGCATCCGCGGCGTCACCGAGGAGACCACGACCGGCGTCCTGCGGCTGTACCAGCTCGCGGCGGCCGGTGAGCTGCTGTTCCCGGCGATCAACGTCAACGACGCGGTGACGAAGTCGAAGTTCGACAACCGCTACGGCATCCGCCACAGCCTGATCGACGGCATCAACCGCGGCACCGACGTCCTGATCGGCGGCAAGGTCGCGGTGGTCTGCGGCTACGGCGACGTCGGCAAGGGCGCGGCGGAGTCGCTGCGCGGCCAGGGCGCGCGCGTGATCGTGACCGAGATCGACCCGATCTGCGCCCTGCAGGCGGCGATGGACGGCTACCAGGTCCGCACGCTGGAGAACGCGCTGCCCGAGGCCGACATCGTCATCACCACGACGGGCAACAAGGACGTCGTGCTGGTCGAGCACATGGCGAAGATGAAGCACCAGGCGATCCTGGGCAACATCGGCCACTTCGACAACGAGCTCGACATGGCGGGACTGGCGCGCTACCCGGGCATCCGCCGCATCAACATCAAGCCGCAGGTCGACGAGTGGATCTTCCCGAACGGCAACACGATCATCGTGCTGTCGGAGGGCCGGCTGCTGAACCTGGGCAACGCGACCGGGCACCCGTCCTTCGTGATGTCGAACAGCTTCTCGAACCAGGTGATCGCGCAGATCGAGCTGTTCACCAAGCACGAGGAGTACGACAACGAGGTCTTCCGGCTGCCCAAGAAGCTCGACGAGAAGGTCGCGAAGATCCACCTCGACGCGCTCGGCGGTGAGCTGACGAAGCTGACCAAGGAGCAGGCGGAATACATCGACGTGGACGTCGAGGGCCCGTTCAAGGCGGACCACTACCGGTACTGAGGGTTTCGCGTTTTCACTGGTCAGGGCCGCCCCGAAAGTGTTCGGGGCGGCCCTCTCCGTTTCGTGCGTGCGACAGCCGAAGAAAAGAGCATGGACGAGTCGGCTGTCAGCCAGCGGAACCGCCTGATCGTGGAAGGCAAGCTGCTCACTTACGAATCGGAGGACCCGGTCCTGAGTCTCGACGAACTCGAAGAGCTCTCTCGCGGCTGGGGCACCGCCGTCAGCGAGGCGCTGAACTGGACTCGAGGCGAATGGTGAGCGTCGAACTCTTCGCCGGCATCGCCGTCTCGCCATGCACACCCTCTTCGTCGACGACCTCGACGACACATCGGCGGCGGAGGGAGCCGCGTAACCTCCAGCACGTTTCTGGCTTCACAGGTTTCCGATGCACGGGGTGCTCACGCCGCAAGCCGGCCAAGGCCAAGTCCCGCGCCCAGCACCGCGGTCGCTGAGTGCCGTGCCGGCCCTTCGAGCACGTGCTACCGGAGGGCCGGCACGCCTCAGTTCCACTCCACCGCGACCCCGGCCAGCCCCGGTCCGGCGTCGCTGAAGAACGCGCTGCTCACGCCGCCCATGTCGCACGCCAGTTCCTCCGCCACCACCGGCAGGGCGTCGTCGCGCGCCCGGACCTGGCGGGTGCAGCGGGCCGGCAGCGCGTTGCGGTCGAACCGCAGCTGGACCAGGTAGCTCGCGCACCGGTCGCGCAGCATCCGGTAGTACCCCGGCGACGCCGAGCCCGAGTCGTCGCGGACCTCGAAGCAGAACACGTGGATGTCGCCCTCGGCGAGCTTGCGGTCGAACAGCAGCTCCGTCGCCATCGTGTCCGCGTCCGGGTTGCGGCGCATCCGCCCGACCCGGCAGCCCTCGTCGGTGATCAGCTCGACGTCGTCGATGCGGCAGCCCGGGTCGCCGTTGTACACCGTCAGGTACCGGTCCGGGCCGTGCCGTCGCGCGCGCGTCACCAGGCGCGTGCGCAGGCTGACCTGGCGGTGTTCCGCGTCGAACGTGATCGTGTCGTGGACCGATAGCAGCTCGAGGTCGGCGTTGTAGTGGTTCGACGACGGGTACGCGCCCAGCTCGGCCAGGAGGTCCTCCACGATCGACCCCATGTCCCCGGAACGGAGGTCGTGGAACGACGCCGCCGGCTGGTGGCCGCGGCGGGCCAGCCGGGGCCCGATCAGCACCACCAGGGCGTCCGCGGGCAGCTGCAGGACCGATTCCAGGGCCCGGACCGCCGGGAGCGCCTTCGGTACCTCGGGCTGACGCAGCCCGCGTTGCCAGTAACTCAGCGTCGACTGTCCGATTTGGACGCCGCGCAGCGCGAGGTGCGCGCGCAGCCGGGCGAGCGACAGCCCGCGGTAGGCGATCGCCAGCCGCAGGGCGTGGTGGAACTCGCCGGTGCGGAGCGCCTCGGTCAGCTCTTTCGGCAGCTCGGCGACCGATGCCCGGGTCGTGCGGGCGCCATCGATGATCAGTGGGAGGTTCCCGTCTTGTGCCACCGCTCGTCCCTTCACCCGACCAGTGTGTGCGCTGGGCGTGAACACCGCGGAACGTTCACGTTAGCAGCGTAGAGTGCCCCCGCCGACCCCCGTTCAGGGTGGTTGGCCTCGTTGTGGTGACTGTTCCGCGTTCCGGCTGCGACCCGGAACGGTCCGTTCCGCCGGATGGCGTTCTTGCTCCTTGTGACCGCGTTGTTCACCGTTGTGACCACCGCTGGTTCACCCACTCCTCCGCGGGAGGCCGTCTGTGCTGGTGAAGTCGAGCCAGGTCCACGCCGTACTGGCCGTGAGCCTGCTGTTGTGCCTGGTCGCGCCGACGCAGTCCCAAGCAGCCGCGCCCGGAGTGCCGCCGACCTACCGGAACCAGATCGTCCTGCAGCTCCAGCAGAAGAACCAGTGGTGCTGGGCCGCTGCGGGCAACACCATCGCCGCCTACCACGGCGCGGTCGTCAGCCAGACGCGGTTCTGCCAGCTGGCCCACGGGGACACCGGCGCCGACTGCGCGAACCTCCCCGGCACCCTCGCCGACCCGCAGCGCGCCTTCGCCCGGCTCGGCTTCACCTCGCCCGGCCGCTACCTCGACCGGCGCATCTCCTACGCCGACGTCCGGACGCAGACGGCGGCCGGCCGGCCGGTCGAGACCCGCGTCGGCTACCGCTCGGGCGGCGGCCACGTGCACGTCCTCTACGGCTACGACACCCGCGGCGGCTGGGTGTTCTGGGGCGATCCCGGCCCCGCCAAGCGCTACAACTGGTCGACCTACGGCTACTACGCGCAGAACTCGTCCTTCACCTGGACGCACACGCTCACCGGGATCGCCCGATGAGCAGGCGGGTACTGGTGCTCGCCGTGCTGACGGGCGCGGCGCTGCTGATGACGGCTCCGGTGTCAGGCGCGGCCCAGGCCGCCGGCATCAGCAGCGCCGACGCCTCGGCGGCGCACAGCGCGGCCGCGGGGTTCCAGGACGTCCTGGTCCACTTCTTCGCCCAGGCGCCGGGCGCGCAGGGGCCGGTCTCGGTGCAGGTCGCCCCGGACGCCTATCCGGTGTACGAGCTGTCGCCGGACTTCGTCGCGGGCAAGCCCGGTGCGGCGCCGGGTGATTTCGCTTACTTCGCGGTCCCGGCACGTGCTTCCGACGGCCGAACGGCGACGCTCTGGTCCGTCCGCGGCGCGGACGGCGCCTGGCAGGTCGGCAACATCGCCTCGGGCGACGTCGAAGGGCAGTACGCCCGGCAGCTGCCCGCGGGCGCCCAGCTGCTGCACGAACCGCAGGTCGACGCCTGGTACGCCGTCCGCGACGGCCGCGTCACGCCGCTCTCGGAAGGCAACGCCCTCACCGTCGCCGGCTACCAGCGGACCGTCGAGGCGCGCTACGCCGACAAGCTCCCCGGCTCGGCCTACGCCCGCAACGGCGAGGCCGGCGGTTACGACGCGACCTCCCAGGTGATGCCCCGCGGCGACGGCGGCCCGGCGCCGTCGGGCCACGACACCGGCTGGGTGCCGCTGCTGATCCTCGTCGGCGTGCTCGCCGTCAGCGGCGCCGGTTACGTGCTCCACCTGCGGCGGCACGCCGCCTAGACGAACCGGCGGGCTCGGCGTCGATCCCCTTCCACCGAGCCCGCCGGTCGACCACCGTTAGGGTTGCCCCGTGGGTCGACTGGTGGTCATCGAAGGGCTCGACGGCGCGGGCAAGCGCACGCTCGCCGACGGGCTGACGGCGCAGCTCGGCGCGAAGGGCGCGAGTGTCGCGTCGCTGGCGTTCCCGCGCTACGGCAAGAGCGTGCACGCCGACCTCGTCCGGGAGGCGCTGCACCGCGGGCACGGGGACCTCGCCGACTCGGTCTACGGCATGGCCGTGCTGTACGCGCTGGATCGCAGCGGCGCCGCGGGCGAAATCCGCGCGCTGCGAGAAGCGCACGACGTCGTCCTGCTCGACCGGTACGTCGCTTCCAACGCCGCGTACGCGGCCGCGCGCCTGCGGCAGGACGCGGCAGGCGAAGTCGTGAAGTGGGTGTGGGAACTGGAGGTCGACCGCTTCGGCCTGCCCCGCCCGGACGCGCACCTGCTGCTGCGCGTCGCCCCGGCGGTCGCGGCCGAGCGCGCCGAACGCCGTGCGCAGACCGACACCGATCGGGAGCGCGACGCCTTCGAGACCGACGACGGCCTGCAGCAGCGGTGCGCCGCGGTCTACGACGAGCTCGCCGCGTCGGGCTGGCTCGCGCCGTGGCACGTCTTGGACGGCGTCGCGGGCGTCGACCTCGAAGCGCTGGCGGCGACGCTGCTACGGCAGTAACCGGGCCGGGTCGAACTGCGCGATCGGGTGCGCCGTGGCGCCGTCGACGACCAGATCGGCGAGGATTTCGCCGATCACCGGGGCGAACTTGAAGCCGTGGCCGGAGAACCCGCACGCGAGCACCACCCGGTCCTCGGCCGGGTGCGGGGCGAGCACGAAGCTTTCGTCGGCCGTGTCGGTGTACATGCACGTCGCCGCCCGGAGGAACGCTCCCGGCAGCGTCGGCAGGTGCCGCTTCACCACGCCCGCGATCTCGTGGACCTCGTCGCCGGACACCGCGCGGTCGATGCCGTCGGGGGTGCACGTCCGGCCGCCGCCGTGGAACGCGACCTTCACCCCGTCCGCCGGCGCGTTGTGCGCCGGGAAGCCGTAGAACGTGTAGCCGTCGGCTTCCCAGATGTAGACGGGGTGCTCGCGGAACGGCGCGATCCCGCCCGAGGGCGCGAACCAGTACTGCACCTGCCGCCGGACGGTGAAGGCGACGCCGAAGCCGCCCAGCAGCTCGGCGGCCCACGCGCCGGGGCACAGCACCAGGCGGTCGGCCGTGTAGTAGCTGTGCGACGTCCCGACGCGCACGCCGCCGGTCGTGCTGCTCCAGGTGAACACCTTCTCCTCGTGGTGCAGTTCCGCGCCGCAGCGCGCGGCCAGCTGCAGGTGCGCGGCCACGCAGCCTTCGGGGGACACCAGCCCGGCACCAGGCTCGTACAACGCGACTTCGTCCGGCGACGGCGCCATCGTCGGGAACCGGCGCCGGATTTCCCGCGCGTCGAGCAGTTCGTGCGGGATGCCGAAGGCCCGGGCCGACGCCGTGCTGCCGGTGATCGTCTGCGACTCCGCCGTGCCGACCACGATCCCGCCGCAGCGGGTGAACAGCCGCCGTCCGCTGTCGCGCTCGAGGCCCTCCCACAGTTCGTGGGCCCGCAGCAGCAGCGGCACGTACTCGGGGCCTTCGAGGTAGGCCTGGCGGGTGATCCGCGAACCGCCGTGGCTCGACCCGCGGTTGTGCACCGGCGCGAACTGGTCGACACCGAGCACCCGCTGCCCGCGCTGCGCGAGCCGGTACGCCGCGGCGCTGCCCATCCCGCCGAGGCCGACGACGATCACGTCGTAGTGCGTCACGGGTGGGTGTCCGGTCCGGACAGCCGCGTCCGCCGCCGGAGCCGTGCTGCCATTCGCGGGTCCCTCCGGGCGCCGTTGCGTCTGCAGCAACAACGTGCGTCATGCGAGACGCAGTGTCAATCGTCCGATCCGGCGACCGCGGCCGTCCGGCTAGTCCCGGAAGTAGCCCAGCTGCGCGGAAAGTTCGTCCGCCGCCTCGGTCATCGGCTTCACGATCTGCTTCACCCGCTGCTTCGAGAGCCGGTACGACGGCCCGGAAGCGCTCATCGCGGCGACGACTTCCCCGCCCGGGCCGTGGATCGGCACGGCGACGGCGTGCATGCCGAGCTCGAGTTCCTCGTAGCAGGCGGCATAACCGTCTTCGACCACCCGTTGCAGCTCGGCCAGCAGCGCGTCCGGCTCGGTCGTCGTGCGCGGGGTGTACTGCTCGAGTTTCCGCTTCAGCACGCGCTTGCGCTCGGCTTCGCCCATGTGGGCCAGCAGCACCTTGCCGCTCGAGGTCGCGTGCAGCGGCGTCCGCTGGCCCGTCCAGTTCTGCGTGGTGATCGCGGCCGAGCCGCGGGCCTGGCTGATGTTGATGGCGACGCCGTCGTCGGCGATGGCGATGTTCACCGTCTCGCCCAGCTCCTCGGCCAGCACCAGGCAGCTGGCCCGGCCGAGCTTCGCGAGGTCCATGCGGCCGGTCGCGGCGCCGGCCAGCCGGACGACGCCGAACCCGATGGCGTACTTCCCGCGTTCACCGAGCTGCTCGACCAGGCCCCGGGTCTCCAGGACGCTGAGCAGGCGCGACGCCGTCGACTTGTGGACACCCAGTTCGCCCGCGATCTCGGTGATGCCGGTTTCGCCGTTGCGCGCGAGCAGCTCCAGCACGCTGATGGCCCGGTCGACCGACTGCACCTGGCTCTGAGTTGCGTTGGCCGGGTCCTGGTTCCGCATGGCGCAACAGTATCCGTTTCGCGGAGTTCCTATCGGCTGAGTGGGCGACTTCCTTGACGAGGACGGCCCCGGCATCGGATTGTTGCGCAACAGGCACAGCGTCTCACGATGCGCAACTTTCACGTACCGTTCCGGCACCCCGCCAGTCCTTGTCCGGAGGCCCCGATGATCCGCGCCTGCGCCGTCGCCGACCTGCCCGTGGGGGAAGCTCTCCGCCTCGGCGGTCCCGCGCCGATCGCGGTGTTCCACACCGAGGACGGCTTCTTCGCCGTGGACGACACGTGCACGCACCAGGACGCTTCGCTGTCCGACGGCTGGCTCGAAGGCTGCTTCGTCGAATGCCCGTTGCACGCCGCGCAGTTCGACCTGCGTACCGGTGCGCCCACCGGCCTGCCGGCGAAGGACCCCGTGCGGACGCACCGCGTGGTCGTCACCGACGGCGTCGTGTACGTCGACGCGTTCGTGCCGGCCGTTCCCTGAGCTCTCCTCACAGGTCCGTGGAGGCCGCACCGGGGTTCCGGCGCGGCCTCCGCGGACCGTCCACCGGCACCCGGATGGAGCAGGGGGGTCCGGCGATCTTGATCTTTCTGGTGGTCAAACACGCGGGTCGTGCGTGCGGGCGCCGGAACTAGTGCGAATATGTGGTCATGAAGGCACGTGTTCTCGTGGTCGACGACGACCCCGCTCTCGCGGAGATGCTCACCATCGTGCTCCGTGGGGAGGGGTTCGACACGGCGGTGGTCGCCGACGGCTCACGCGCGCTGCCCGCGCTGCGCGAGCTGAAGCCGGACCTCGTCCTGCTCGACCTGATGCTGCCCGGGATGAACGGGATCGACGTCTGCAAGGCGATCCGCGCCGAGTCCGGGGTGCCGATCGTCATGCTCACCGCCAAGAGCGACACCGTGGACATCGTCCTCGGGCTGGAGTCCGGCGCCGACGACTACGTCGTCAAGCCGTTCAAGCCGAAGGAGCTGGTCGCGCGGGTGCGAGCCCGCATGCGCCGCACCGAGGCCGAGCCGGCGGAGTCGCTCACCATCGGCGACCTGGCGATCGACGTGCCGGGCCACGAGGTCACGCGCGAAGGCAAGGCCATCCCGCTGACCCCGCTGGAGTTCGACCTGCTGGTGGCGCTGGCCCGCAAACCGCGTCAGGTGTTCACCCGCGAAGTGCTGCTCGAACAGGTGTGGGGCTACCGGCACGCGGCCGACACGCGGCTGGTGAACGTGCACGTCCAGCGCCTGCGTTCCAAGGTGGAGAAGGACCCGGAACACCCCGAGGTGGTGTTGACCGTTCGCGGCGTCGGGTACAAGGCCGGCCCGCCGTGATGAGTCGATGACCACGGATCCCGGCAGACGGATCCCCGCGTTCGCGCGTTCGACGGCACGCCTGCTGCGGCGTGTCGTCGTTTTCGCGCGCCGCCGCGCGGTCGCGTTCAACGAGCTCTGGAAGCACTCGCTGCAGTTCCGCGTCACGGTGTCAACGCTCGCGCTGTCCTCGGCCGTGGTGTTCGTGCTGGGCATGGTGCTGCAGAACCAGATCACCGAACGGCTGCTGGACACCAAGCGCACCGCGGCGATCGCCCAGACCCGCGCGGCGGCGGAGACGGCCGCCGGTGAGCTCGTCGGCCTCGGCTCCGAGAACGACGAGGCGCTGCGCAACCGGCTCGAGAACGCGCTTAAGAAGATCGCGATCACGCCGACCAGCCAGGACGCGGCGGGCTCGGCGGCGGGCACGTTCGTCCCCGTGCTCGCCAGCGGCGGCCACGACCAGTCCGGCGCCGACCCGTCGTCCGCCGGCCCCTTCGAGAACGTACCGCCGCGGCTGCGCCAGTTCGTCGAGGCCGACCAGACGAGCTGGCTCGAGCACACCGTCCCGGACACGACGGGCGGGCGCACGACGTACCTGATCGTCGGCACCCCGCTCAACACCGTCGCCACCCCGTTGCAGCTGTACTTGCTGTTCCCGCTGACGACCGAGCAGACCACCGTTTCGACGGTGCAGAACACGCTGCTGGTCGGCGGGCTCGTGCTGCTGCTCCTGCTGGCGGGCATCACGAACCTGGTGACGCGGCAGGTGGTGCGCCCGGTCCGCTCGGCGGCCGCGGCGGCCGAGCAGTTCGCCGGCGGCGACCTCGACCAGCGGCTCGCCGTGCTCGGCGAGGACGACCTCGCGAAGCTCGCGGTGTCCTACAACGAGATGGCCGCGAGCATCCAGCGCCAGATCCGCCAGCTCGAGGAGTTCGGCGGCCTGCAGCGCCGGTTCACCTCCGACGTCTCGCACGAACTGCGCACCCCGCTCACCACCGTCCGGATGGCCGCGGACGTCCTGCACGCCTCCCGCGAGCAGTTCCCGGCCGGGCTCGCGCGCTCGACCGAGCTGCTGGTCGACGAGCTCGACCGGTTCGAGGCGCTGCTCGGCGACCTGCTGGAGATCAGCAGGCTGGACGCCGGGGTGGAGGAGCTGGCCGCGGAGTTCATCGACGTCCGCCCGATCGCCACCCGCGCGGTCGAGCAGGTGCGGGTGATCGCCGGCAACGCGGGCAGCTCGGTCGAGCTCGTGCTGCCCGAGGACGAGGTGATCGCCGAGGTCGACGCCCGCCGCGTCGAGCGGATCCTGCGCAACCTGCTGGCCAACGCCGTCGACCACAGCGAGGGCAAGCCGGTGGTGCTGACGGTCGGGGCGAACGAAACCGCCGTCGCCATCACGGTCCGGGACCACGGCGTCGGCCTGCGGCCCGGCGAGGCGGACCTGGTGTTCAACCGGTTCTGGCGCGCCGACCCCTCGCGCAACCGCCGCACCGGCGGCACCGGCCTCGGCCTGGCGATCAGCCAGGAGGACGCGCGGCTGCACGGCGGCGAGCTCGACGCGTGGGGCGAGCTCGGGCACGGTGCCTGTTTCCGGCTGGTGCTGCCGCGGCAGCAGGACGTGCCCGCGGGCGACCCGCCGCTGGTGCTGCCGCCGCCCGACCGCTTCGCCACCGAGGCGTCGCTCGGGGTCGTCGACGTCACGCCGGCGCCGGAGGCGATCTTCGCCGAACGTGAGGGAATCGGTCAGTGAAACGGCTTTCGGTGTTGCTGTTGTGCCTTCTGCTGCTCGCCGGGTGCGCGAACGTGCCGCTGGAGTCGCAGCCGGTGGTGGTGCCCGGCGAACGGCAGGGCCAGAGCTCGGGCGACGTCGTGCCGGAGCCGCCGCCGGGGATCGACCCGCTGTCGCTGGTCCGCGCCTTCGTCGGGGCGACGCTCAAGCCGGGGCAGAACAACGCCGCCGCGCGCGCCTACCTGGACGAGCCGGGCCGGGCGAGCTGGCGGCCGAGCCGCAGCCTGACGATCATCCAGGACACCTTCGGCACGGTCTACGACACGGCCCCGCCGCCGGAGCCGAACACGCAGGTCGTCAACGTGCGCGGGATCGACATCGGCACGCTGGACCAGAACAGTTCGTTCGTGCCGGACCACAGCTCGGCGCTGCTGCAGGTCAAGGTGCGCAAGCAGGCGAACGGCCAGTGGCGGATCGTCGACCCGCCCGCCGACCTGTACGCGACCGAGTCCGACTTCAGCGAGAACTACACGCCGGTGCCGATCAGCTTCTACTCGGAGTCGGCGGCCACCTTCGTCCCCGACCGGCGGTACGTCGTCGCGAAGCCGCAGTCCGGGCTGCCCGGCCGGGTGATGGACCTGCTGGTCAGCGGGCCGTCACCGAGCCTGGCGGGTGCGGTGAAGAACCTGCTCGGCGAGCCGATCGAGATCGACACGAACGTCAAGAGCCTCGACGACGGGACGCTCGTCGTGCCGCTGACCGGGCTTTCGGGCGTGCCGGACGACATCCGGAACCTGATCGCGGCGCAGATCGTGCTGTCCCTGCAGTACGTCACGTCCGCCCGGATCCGCATCCTCGCCGACGGCGCCCCGCTCGTGGCGAACCACTCGGACTGGCGGCTGAACGAACTGCCCGCGTACGGCGCTTCGCTGTCGATCAGCCTCGAGCTGCCGGGCCTGATGACGGTCGGCGGCCGCGTCCGGTCCCTCGGTGACGGTGCCCCGGTCCCCGGGCCGGCGGGCAACGGCGGGTACGACGTCGTGAGCGCGGCCCAGTCGATCGACGGCAAGCGCCTGGCGGTGGTGGAGCACAACGGTGACGGCGTGCGCCTGCGGATCGGCGACCTGGGCCACGACCTGGCGTTGACGACCCTCGGCGGCAGCACGCTGACCCGTCCGACGTGGCGCCCGGGCACCGGGGAGCTGTGGACGGTGGTCGACGGGCTGTCGGTGGGCCGGATGGTGCTCGACCAGAACGGCCACTGGACGGCGCTGAGCGTCAACGCCGCGGACCTGATCCAGCAGGGCGGCATCACGGAGCTGCGGTTTTCCCGCGACGGCGCCCGCATGGCGGCGGTGATCAAGGGCCAGCTGTGGGTGGCATCGGTGGTCGTCAACGGCGACTCGGTGTCCCTGCGCGAACCGCGCCACCTCCAGCCGCACGACCTCGAAGACGTCGTGGACGTGGACTGGGTCGCCCAGGACGCCCTGGTGGCGGTGACGAAGTCCCCGTCCCAGCCGGTGGTCCGCGTGACGGTGGACGGCCAGCGCATGGACGCGTTCAACAGCAGCAACCTGACCCCGACGGTCCACGGCGTGACGGCGGCCCCCAACCGTTCGATCGTGGTGGCGGACGCCAACGGCCTGTGGACGGCCTCGGTGCTGGGGGAGGTGTGGCGCCCCCAGAGCCACACGATGAAGGACGCGGACCCGTTCTACCCGGGCTGATCTTTCACTCGGGTGGGTGACGGCTGAGGGCCGGAAACTGTCGGTGCCGGTCGTGACACTGTCCGTGTGTTGAAGAGACTGCTCGATCTGCTGATCCCCAGCCGCTGTGCCGCGTGCGGAGCGCGCGGGGCGCCGTGTTGCGCGAAGTGCGAAGGGGTGTGGGGCGCGGCCAGGGAAGTGGTGCGTGGCCCGACGGCGGGGTTGGTGCGGGTGTTCGCGCTGGCCCGGTACCGCGGGGTGGGGCGGAAGCTGCTGATCGCGTACAAGGAGCGGGGGAGGCGGGATCTGGCGCCTTCCCTGGGGAGGGCGCTGGCGGAGGCACTGGTCGTGCTGCCGCTGGGAGCAGGCGGGGCTACTGGCGGGGCACTGCCGGCCGGGGTTTCGGCTGGGTCGGGTGGTGCCCTGGGTGGGCCGGGCGCTTCGGCTGGGCGGGGTGGTGGTCCGGCTGGGCTGGGTGCCGTCATGGCTCGACCGGGCGAGCGTTCGGGTGACCTGACCCGAGCCATCTGCCTCGTCCCCGCCCCCAGCCGCCCATCGGCGGCCCGCGTCCGCGGTGGCCCGCACGTCGAGCGGCTCGCCAACGCGGCGGCGAGCGTCCTCGCGGCCCGAGGCATCGCCGTCACGGTCGCCCCCGCCCTGGAACTCGCCGGCGCGGCCCGCGATGCCGTCGGGCTCGGCCGCGAGCAGCGCATCACCAACCTGGCGGGCCGCCTGACGTTCCGCGAAGCCGGACGTCCGCCTCCCGGCGTTCCCATCGTCGTCCTCGACGACGTGGTCACGACCGGCGCCACCGCGGCCGCCTGCACCCGGGTCCTGACGGCGGAAGGCTTCACGATCGCCGCCGTCCTGACCCTCCTCGCCGCCGGCTGACCGGCCGGCCCCGCACGCGAAAAGAAAGGCGGTACCGGTTCCGCGCCTCACCCGGGGCAAACATCAACAAAGTCCTGCGGCGCCAACGCTTCCGCAGCTCAAACCCCGAAAACAGCGGTTTTCGCGGCCGGGTGAACCGGAAGTCACCTGGACGAGTGACAGCGAGTGGGAACGTCAGCGGATCGGCGCCCGTTGTCCGGGCATGAGGGTGCCGATCACGATCACTCGGCTGCCGCACCACTCCACCGGGGTGGCGGCTGTGGGAAACCGGGCTGTCACCCTCGGCGTCCACTGTCGACCGACGCTGCGCCTTCCGTGTGAAAGCACGGCGACCGGGCCGCGTCCGACCAGCGGGTGTTTTGCGGTGCCCGCTCCGCGATCACTGCGCGGGGTGACCGAGTCCCATCCCCTGACATCCCCCGGCTCGGGGGCTGTTGTAACGGGCGTGAGGAAGCTAACGTGCTCCGCAATCAGCAATCCCCGCAGGCAGGGAGGTGACGAGCCCATGTCCCTGGCGCCGGAGGTGCGCTGAGTCCGCGCTCGGTCACCGGAACGAGACGTCGTCCACCGTTTCCGAGTTCCTTCTCAGCCCGCGATCCGGGCTTACGTCCCCGCAATACCGGCGCCGTGTGTGAACACAACAGCTCGCAGTCATCTCAGCGAGGGAGGTCGTGTATGGACATCGTCGTTAAGGGCCGCAACGTGGAGGTGCCCGACCACTATCGGGCGCTCGTCAGCGAAAAGCTGGCCCGCCTCGAGCGCTATGACAGGAAAGTCATCCGGTACGACGTGGAGCTGTTCCACGAACCCAACCGGCGCCAGGCCAAGAGCTGCCAGCGCGTCGAAATCACCGGAAAGGGGCGAGGCCCGGCCGTACGCGCCGAAGCGTGTGCCGCCGACTTCTACGCGGCGCTCGATTCCGCAGTCACCAAGCTGGAAAACCGGCTGCGGAGGACACACGACCGGAGGCGCGTGCACTACGGCCGCAGCCGCCCGGAATCGGTCGCCGAAGCGACCTCGGCACTGCCGGGTGGTGGATCCCCGGCCGCAGCCAGTCCCGCCGCGCGTACCGCGGTGTTGGACGCACCCGAAGCCGAGCCGCAGACGAACGGCTTCGCGAGTGCCGAAGAATTCCACCTGCCCCAGCAGCAGAGCTGGGCCGACGACGACCTGGGTCACCAGCCCGGCCGCGTCGTTCGCGAGAAGCAGCACACCGCCGAACCGATGACGGTGGACCAGGCTCTCTACGAGATGGAGCTGGTCGGCCACGACTTCTACCTCTTCAACGACTCCGACGCGGGCCGGCCCAGCGTGGTCTACCGGCGGAAAGGCTTCGACTACGGCGTGATCCGGCTCGGCTGAGCCGGGAGCTCAAGGAGGCCAGGCGGAGGGTCCGCACGCGCTCGCGTGCGGGCCCTTTGCATGTCAGAACCTTATTCTGGTTAGGCCGGCGCTACGGACCGCAGGCCGTCCACCACGTGACATTCGCGCCGGCCGACGGCTGAATAAGGTTCTCAGGACGTACGGCGTGTGCACACGACGGCCACCGTTCCCTACGATGGGGGTGGGAAGGTGGCGCCGAACACGGCCGCCACCGTGGGAGAACCTGCCTGGGACCGGCCTGGGCGCATTCATGATCAGCTAGTGAGGTCGACCGGATGGTGCTGAACCGCCTGCTCCGCGCGGGCGAGGGCAAGATGGTGAAGCGGCTGCGCAACATCGCCGATCACATCAACACCCTCGAAGACGACGTCAAGGACCTGACCGACGCCGAGCTGCGGGCCAAGACCGAGGAGTTCCGCAAGCGGAACGGCGACGGCGAATCACTCGACGACCTGCTGCCGGAGGCGTTCGCGGTCGTCCGGGAGGCGGCCAAGCGGGTGCTGGGCCAGCGCCACTTCGACGTCCAGCTGATGGGCGGCGCGGCGCTGCACCTCGGCCAGGTCGCCGAGATGAAGACCGGTGAGGGCAAGACGCTCACCTGCGTCCTCCCGGCCTACCTCAACGCCATCCCCGGCAAGGGCGTCCACGTCGTCACGACGAACGACTACCTCGCCAAGCGCGACTCGGAGTGGATGGGCCGCATCCACCGCTTCCTCGGCCTCGAGGTCGGCGTCATCCTCTCGGAGCAGCAGCCGGACGTGCGGCGCTCCCAGTACAACGCCGACATCACCTACGGCACGAACAACGAGTTCGGCTTCGACTACCTGCGCGACAACATGGCGTGGAGCCTCGACGACTGCGTGCAGCGCGGGCACAACTTCGCCATCGTCGACGAGGTGGACTCGATCCTCATCGACGAGGCCCGGACGCCGCTGATCATCTCCGGCCCGGCCGACCAGTCCTCGCGCTGGTACGTCGAGTTCGCCCGGCTCGCGCCGCTGATGCAGGGCATCGACACCACGAACATGGGGTCGCGCGAGCGGGTCGAGAAGACGAACCTGATCAACTCGAAGTACCACTACGAGGTCGACGTCCGGAAGCGCACCGTGGCCGTCACCGAGAAGGGCGTCCGGTTCGTCGAGGACCAGCTCGGCATCGAGAACCTGTACGAGGCCGCGAACACCCCGCTGGTCGGGTACCTGAACAACGCGCTCAAGGTGAAGGAACTCTTCCACCGCGACAAGGACTACATCGTCCGCAACGGCGAAGTCATGATCGTCGACGAGTTCACCGGGCGCATCCTGCACGGCCGCCGCTACAACGAGGGCATGCACCAGGCGATCGAGGCCAAGGAAAAGGTCGAGATCAAGGCCGAGAACCAGACCCTGGCGACGATCACGCTGCAGAACTACTTCCGGCTCTACGACAAGCTGGCCGGCATGACCGGTACGGCCGAGACCGAGGCCGCGGAGTTCCACCAGACCTACAAGCTGGGTGTGGTGCCGATCCCGACGAACCGGCCGATGATCCGCGTCGACCAGGCCGATCTGATCTACAAGACCGAGCAGGCCAAGTTCGAGGCCGTCGCCGAGGACATCGCCGAGCGGCACGAAAAGGGCCAGCCGGTGCTGGTCGGCACCACGAGCGTCGAGAAGTCCGAGCACCTGTCGAAGCTGCTGGTCAAGCTGAGCGTTCCGCACGAGGTGCTGAACGCGAAGCACCACGACCGCGAGGCGCTGATCGTCGCGCGCGCCGGCCAGAAGGGCGCCGTCACGGTCGCCACGAACATGGCGGGCCGCGGTACCGACATCGTGCTGGGCGGCAACCCGGACCTGATCGCCGACCAGGTGCTGCGCGAGCGCGGCCTGGACCCGGTCGAGCACTCCGAGGAGTACGAGGCCGCCTGGCCCGAGGTCCTCGAGCAGGTCAAGGCGGAGTCGAAGGCCGAGGGCGAGGAGGTCCGCGAAGCGGGCGGCCTGTACGTCCTGGGCACCGAGCGGCACGAGTCGCGCCGCATCGACAACCAGCTCCGCGGCCGGTCCGGCCGTCAGGGCGACCCGGGCGAGTCCCGGTTCTACCTCTCGCTCGGTGACGAGCTCATGCGCCGCTTCAACGCGACGATGGTCGAACGCGTCATGACGACCATGCGCCTGCCCGACGACGTGCCGATCGAGCACAAGATGGTCTCCAAGGCCATCAAGAGCGCGCAGACCCAGGTCGAGCAGATCAACATGGAGCAGCGCAAGGACGTCCTCAAGTACGACGAGGTCATGAACGAGCAGCGCAAGGTGATCTACGCCGAGCGCCACCGCGTCCTGGCCGGGGAGAACCTGCGCGACCAGATCGAGGGCATGCTCGTCGACGTCGTCAACGCCTACGTGGACGGCGCGACGGCCAACGGCTACGCCGAGGACTGGGACCACGAAAAGCTGTGGTCGGCGCTGAAGCAGCTCTACCCGGTGAGCATCGAGTGGGACGACCTCATGGAGGACGGCGACCTCGACGAGAGCACGCTGCGCGAGGCGCTGATCCAGGACGCCCGCAACGCCTACGACAAGCGCGAGGCGGAGATCAACGCGCTCGTCGGCCCGGAGGGCATGCGGACCCTGGAGCACCAGGTGATGCTGACGGTCCTCGACCGCAAGTGGCGCGAGCACCTCTACGAGATGGACTACCTCAAGCAGGGCATCGGCATGCGGGCGCTGGCGCAGCGCGACCCGCTGATCGAGTACCAGCGCGAGGGCTTCGACATGTTCCGCGCGATGCTCGACTCGCTGAAGGAGGAGGCCGTCGGCTTCCTGTTCAACCTGCAGGTCGAGCGCGCCGAAGCACCGCCCGCGGAGGCGGCGGCCGCCGTGCCGACGGGTGTCGCTTCGGGCAACGGCCAAGCAGTCGCGCCCGCGGAGGGCCGGCACGCGCGGCCGGCGCCGCCGCAGCCGCCGACCACCGACACCGAGTCCGTCCCGGCCGCGCTGCGCGGCAAGGGCCTCGGCGCCGGTGGCCCGCAGTCGGGCATGATGCTGTCCGGTCCGAACGAGGACGGCGAGGTCGAGGCGCACGTCGAGGGCGGCGCGCAGGCCGCGGGCGGCGGCGGGGCCGGCGGTACCCGCCGCGACCGTCGTGCCGCGCAGCGCGACGCCGCCAAGAAGGGCAAGAAGGGCCCGCGTCGCTGACACGGGTGTGACCGGGGCGCGCGGCTGGTCCGCGCGCCCCGGTGTCATGAACGGGGGATGATTTCGATGACGTCGGCGGATCCGCAGGAGTTCTTCGCGCTGTTCAGCGCCGAGCGGCGGCCGGACCCGTACCCGCACTACCGGCGGTGGCGCGAGCGCCTGCCGGTCGCGGCCATCGGGGAGCGGATGTTCGCGGTCAGCGGCCTCGCCGAGGCCACGCAGGTGCTGCGCGACCCGGCGTTCGGCCACCCGGAACCGGAGTACCTGGATCCGGCGGACCGCCTTCCGGACCAGCCGGTCGACGAATCGGGACGCGTGGTCCGGGCGTTCCTGTCGCTGAACCCGCCGGACCACACGCGGCTGCGGCGGCTGGTGTCGAAGGCGTTCACGCCGCGGATGGTCGAACAGCTCGCGCCGCGCATCGAGGAGATCACCGCAGCGCTCATCGACGGCGCGCCGGACCGGTTCGACCTGATGACGGCGCTGGCGAAGCCGTTGCCGGTCGAGGTGATCGCCGAGCTCCTCGGCGTGCCGTTGGACGACCGGGAGCGCTTCGCCGAGTGGTCGCACGCGATGGCGCGGGCGCTGGACCCGCCATTCCTGCAGCACCCGGAGACGGTGGCGCCGGCGGTCCGGGCGCGGCAGTCGTTCGTGGCCTACTTCCGCGAGCTGGCGGCCCGGCGGCGCCGCGAGCCGGGTGAGGACCTGCTGTCGGCGCTGGTCGCGGTGTCCGACGCGGGCGACGTGCTGAGCGAGGGCGAACTGCTGGTGACGCTCACGCTCCTGCTCATCGCCGGCCACGAGACGACGACGAACCTGATCGGCAACGGCGCACTGGCGCTGCTGCGCGGCCCGGACGGCCTGAAGCCGCTGGGCACGGACGGCGAGAACGCGGCGCGGGTCGTGGAAGAGGTGCTGCGCTACGACTCACCGGCCCAGCTGACGGCCCGCACGGCCCTGCACGACACGGCGCTGGGCGAGCTGGCGGTGCCATCGGGCAGCCAGGTGATCGTGCTGCTCGGAGCGGCCAACCGCGACCCGGCAACGGGCCCGGCCCCGGACACGTTCGACCCGGCCCGCGAGCCGGGCCGCCACCTGGCGTTCGGCCAGGGCATCCACTTCTGCCTGGGCGCGCCGCTGGCGAGGCTGGAGGCCCGGATCGCGTTCCGCGAACTGGCCCGCCGCCGCCCGGACCTGTCCTTGGCGGGAACCCCGGAGTGGAACCCGACGACAACGCTGCGCGGCCTGTCGACGCTCCCGGTGACAAGCGGCGCGTAGACCCACCGACCTGCGGCGACGCGTCGAGGGGTGGGCGCGCCGGGGTCGGGCAGCGGCTTACCGCCATGCGAGAGCTGCCCCAGTTGACCGCGCACGCGCGGTCAACTGGGCCCCTGCAGCCCGGCGGCGCACGCGACCCGCGTCCGGCCTTCATGCCGCCCGCCCGGCCGACCAGCCGCGGGGCCGCCCGGAGCGAGCTGTGCGGGGGAGCCCGGCCCGCGGCAACGCACCGAGGGGTAGCTGCGGCCCGCCGCCCCGGCGAGTGCCGCCTCAGGGACCGCGCACCTGCCAGCCCAGGTGGGGCACGCGACCCGCGTCCCGCCTTCACGCCGCCCGCCGGTTCGGTTTCGCCGGCTGCTGTGGCTTCAACAGCGCGAACCGCTCGCACCGCCACCCCGTCGGCGTGCGGGTGAACCGGGCCGCCAGTGCGAACGAGCGGCCGTCCGCTTCCACCCGGGCGCACGCCTCCACCACCTCCGGTGCCGGCGTGCACGTGTGGACCGTTTGCGTCCGGTGCCGGGGCCGTGGCCGGCGGGGGCCGGCGAGACCCGCGTACACCTCCGGTGCCACCAGCGCCCGGATCTGCGCCGCCGGGCGGCGGCCGTCGTACGCCTCCAGGAGCGTGTTCAACAGGTGGCCCACCTCGTCCGCGTCCAGCTGCCTCGGCGCCGGGCAGCGCGACGCGCGGTGCTCGCGGGGTGTCCCCGCTTCCGGACGGTCCGCCGGGCGCGGCGTCTCCGCGTGGGCCAGCGTCCGCAACCGATGTTCCTCGATCAATTTCCCTTCCCTCCCTGACTCGGCTTTCGCTTAGAGGGGGGACGGGCCGAAAAGGACACCGGAATCGCACGATCCGGGGGACAACCACGGAATCCGTGGATTCCCGCCGTCGGATGCGGTACGCCGACCGTCTCATCGCCCGCACCGAGAGACGCCGTGTTGCCCTCCCGGCTATGGTGTGCCGGGTGCTGAAAGGGCTATTGGTCGATTTCGCCGGAGTTCTCACCGATCCCGACGCCGGGCGGCTCTACGATTACCTGGCAGCCGTGCGTGAGCGAGGCATCCGCACCGCGCTGCTGTCCGACGCCCCCGGGGCATCGGACGAGGTCAAGAACACCATGTTCGACTATTTCGACGCTCTGGTGTTTTCCGGTGAGGTCGGCGTGGCCAAACCGGACCCGGCGGTCTACTTGATCACCGCCGACCGGCTCGGGCTGTCCGCCGCGGTCTGCGCGTTCGTCGACGACTCGGCGACGAACATCCGCGGCGCCGTCCAGGCGGGCATGGTCGGGGTGCACCACCGGTCGGTGAGCGAAACCCTGGACGAGCTCGCCGTCCTGTTCCCGGCCGTGTGAGGGTCAGCGCCCGCGGCGGACCAGCTCGAACGACAGCACCGCGGCGGCGGCCGAGACGTTCAGCGATTCGACGTCACCCGGCATCGGGATCGACAGCCACTCGGTGACGAGCTCGCCGACCTCCGCGCCGACGCCG
Source organism: Amycolatopsis sp. lyj-23 (assembly GCF_046549135.1). Taxonomy (NCBI): domain Bacteria; kingdom Bacillati; phylum Actinomycetota; class Actinomycetes; order Pseudonocardiales; family Pseudonocardiaceae; genus Amycolatopsis; species Amycolatopsis sp. lyj-23. Next base: position 114,883 of record NZ_JAJPWN010000004.1, read on the forward strand.
TCGGTCTCGCCGCCGAGGACGAACCCCGCGCGCTGCGGCAGGTCGACGTCGAACAGCGTCGTGCCCGCCGACGCGCCCAGCGCGTAGAGGCCGTAGCCGGCTTCGGTCAGCATCTCCGCGGCTTCGCGCGCCGAGCCGCAGCGCAGCACCGGTGCGCGGAACGCCACCCCGGCCGACGCCTTGACGACCAGCGGGTCCAGCGCCGCGACCCCGCGGCGGGGCACGATCACGCCGTCGAGGCCGGCCGCCGTCGCCGTCCGCAGGATCATGCCGACGTTCGCGGGCGTGGTGATGCCGTCCAGCAGCAGCACCCGCGACGGCGGGCGCCGGTCGGCCAGCGCCGCGGAAAGCGCTCGCATCCGCGGGGCGACGACGTCGGCGAGCACGCCCTGGTCCTGCTTGCCGTTGCCGGCGAGCACCTTGACCCGGTGCTCGCTGGCGCGCTGCACCGGCACGCCGGCGGCCTTCGCGGCGCGCAGGATCTCGGCGGCGCCCGGACCGCGGGCGGTGTCGGCGAGGATCACCTTGTCCACCCGCAGGCCGTCGTCCGCCAGTGCTTCGAGCACCGGCTTCCGGCCGTACACGGTCAGGAAGCGGTCCTTCGGCGAGATCGTCGACTCATCACCCACACCCCGCAGTCTCGCATCATGAAAGGATCGGCCCATGCCCGACCGCCTTTCCGCGCTGGACGCCTCGTTCCTCTACCTCGAGGACCACGCGACGCCGATGCACGTCGGCGGGGTGGCGATCTTCGAGCGGCCGCGGTCGGGGTTCGGGTACGCGCAGCTGGTCGACCTCATCGGCGGGCGGCTGGCGTTCCTGCCGCGGTACCGCCAGCGCGTGCTGGAGGTGCCGGGGCACCTGGCGCGGCCGGTGTGGGTGGACGACGCCGACTTCGACCTCAACTACCACGTCCGGCGCTCGGCGCTGCCCCAGCCGGGCAGCGACGAGCAGCTGTTCGACCTGGTCGCGCGGCTGATGTCGCGGCGGCTGGCGCCGGAACGGCCGCTCTGGGAGGCGTACTTCATCGAGGGGCTGGCCGGCGACCGGGTGGCGCTGGTGACGAAGACGCACCAGTCCGTTGTGGACGGTGTCGGCACGATCGACCTCGGCCAGCTGATCCTCGACCCGTCGCCGGCCGAGCCGGAGCCGTTCGAGGACACCTGGACGCCGCGCCGCGAGCCGAGCCGCGCGCAGCTGGTCATGGACGCGATCAGCGAGGGCGTCCAGCGGCCGGGCGAGGTCGTGGAGAACGTCCGGTCCGCGGCCAACGACGCGTTCGCGGCGGCGGGCAAGTTCGCCGAGACGGTCGGCGGGGTGGCCTCGACGCTGCGCACGCTGGTGAGCCCGGCCCCGCCGGGGCCGCTCAACGTCCGGGTGTCCGGCGGCCGCGTGTTCTCCGTGGTCCGCACGCGGCTGGAGGACTTCCGGAAGATCCGCGCGGCGCACGGCGGCACGGTCAACGACGTCGTCCTCGCGGCCATCACCGGCGCCCTGCGCGAATGGCTGCTTTCGCGCGAGGTGCAGCTGACGCCGGTCACGACGATCCGCGCGCTGGTGCCGCTGGCGGTCGGCGACGCCGAGACGCCCGGGTACTCGACTCCGGGGCTGGTCGGCAACCAGGTGGCGGCGTACCTGGTGGACCTGCCGGTCGGCGAGCCGAACCCGGTCCTGCGGCTGCAGCACATCGGGCACGCGATGGCCGAGCACCTGGATTCGGGCCGTTCGGTGGCGGCGCGCGGCCTGCTCAAGGTCGGCGGCTTCGCCCCGGCTACCCTGCATTCCCTCGGCGCGCGAGCGGCCGGGTCGTTGTCCGGGCGCATCTTCAACGTCATGGTGACCAATTCACCGGGCCCCCAGGTGCCGATGTACGCGGGAGAGGCCAAACTGGTCGAGATGTTCCCGGTGATGCCGTTGATGCGCACCCAGGCGCTGGCGATCGGGGTGACGTCCTACCACGGCGGCGTCTACTTCGGACTCAACGGCGACCGCAAGGCCGCGTTCGACGTCGATCTGGTGGCCGGGATGATCGAAGAGTCCTTGGAAGAGCTGAAGGGTGCGCACTGGTGAGGGTCTATCTGCCTGCGACCATCGCGATGCTTCGCGACCTCGAGTCATCGGGGGAGTTCCGCGCCCGCAGCGGGACGGCGTTCGCGCTGACACCGGCGTTGCGCGAGGCGTACGTGAGCGGGTCCGACGAGGAGCTGGAGTACGCGGCGCTGCTGGACGCGGCCCGTGCGTCGTTGAGGTTGATCGCGGCGGAGGAGAAGGGCGAGCCCCGCCGGGTGGTCGTGTCGGCGGACGTCGAGGGCGTGACCCTGCGCCCGGACCTCGACGCCCCGGTGGTCCGCATCGGCGGCCCGATCCCGCTGTCGGCGGTGGCGGCGATCCACGTGGACGCCCCGGAGGCGGCCGAGGCGGTAGCCGCGGCGGCCGCGGTGATCGACGCGGCCGACTTGGGTGACCCGGACGCGGAGTTCACGCTGGGCGACGCCGAGGACCACGAGCTGGCTTGGTACGCGCCGCAGGAGCTGCCGTTCCTGCTGGAGCTGCTCTGAGCGGTTTGCCGCTCTTGCTGCCGTGAGTGGCTTGGTGCGCGGCGCTTCGGGTGACTTGTCGCAGCGGCTGAAGTTGGTCTGAACGGCTTGGTGTGCGGCGCAGGAATTGGCGCTCGTGCTGGGGATGCTTTGAGTTGTCCTCAATGGCGGTCGCCTGTGGACAACCGGCCTTGAGCAGCGGTTTTGTCGGTGGGGGCCGGTAGACTGGACTCGGGGACGCCCCCCAGGGATGGGCGGGGGTTGGTTGTGAGGTGGGGTAGTGCCCACAGGTGCTCGCTGGGCGCGACCGGCACGTCGAAGCACGACCGGCGGCCCCACCCATACCTCCCCGGCCACCCCGATACGAAGCCAGAAACACGGACGGTGGTGCCGGGTCAAGGCACGCTTTCCCGCCTTGACCCGGTACCACCGTCCGTTGTCACAATCAGACTTCGGGGAGGCGACTCCGGCAACTACCCGACCTCACCAGCAGGCGGCGGTTGCACATCGACCGGGGAGCCCCACTCCGTGTACCGGGTCGTGATCCGCGCCTCCCCCTGCAGGATCGGCGACAGGTCCAACCCGATCTGCACCGGCCGATGCCCCTCGTCCAGCCACAGCTCCACCGGGAACTTCCCGCCCACCCGCCCCGCCGCGTCCGCGGGCAGCCCGGCCGGCAGGTCCGTGCCCAACCTCGCCAGGTCGAGGTCGACCCGGTAGTGCTCCGCCGCCACGCCGTTCAGCTGCCCGCGCTCCGCCGAGACGATCGTGCCCGCTGTGCGGATCTCGCCCAGTGTGTGCGCAGGGTCGTTCTGTGCCGCCAGCTGCGTCAAACTGCCGCCGAGGACCTGGGAAAACGGGTCCGTTCCGGCCGCCGTGACCACCACCCACGGCTTTCCGGTGCCGACCTCGTCGCGCGAGCCTTCCGGCACCTTCGCGTACAGCTTGCCGGCCACCTGCCGCAGCTCCAGCGGCTCGCCGAGGAAGTCCGTCGTCATCACCTGGGCCGTCCCGCCCGGGCCGAACCGCGCCGCGCCGTGGCCCTTCGAACGGACCGAGCCGACGGCGACGTCCGTGGTGAACTTCGCCGAGCCGCCGCTCGCTGTGGCCGTTGTGGCCGCGTCCGCCAGCGCGCGGGCGTCGTCGAACGACGGTCGCGGCGGTGGGGCGGAGCAAGCTCCGGCGAGCAGGGCGAACAGCAGCACCACGGCGGCTTTGCGCATGGCGCCAACAAAAACACAGCGGCTCCCCCGACCTCGTTCGGGGGAGCCGCTGCTACTCAGCGTCGTGCGGTCAGCGACCGGCCTTCTTCATCAGCTCGCCGAGGTCGACGACCTGGTCGGCCGCCGGGGCCGTCACGTCGACCTGCGTGCCCCAGTCGCTGTACTTCATCGTGAACTTCGCGTCGCCGGCCGGGGCACCCAGCGCCTGCATCAGCGGGCCCTGGTCCATCGTCATCTGCACCGGCAGGTTGTCCTTGTCCAGCCACAGCTCGACCGGGATCTTGACGTCCTTGCCCTTGAGCTTGTCGGTGACCTGGGCGCGCGCCGCGGCCGGGATCTGACCGGTGAACTGGTCGATGGCCTTGGCGATGTCGAGCTCGAGCTTGTAGTGGTTGACCTTCTGGCCGTTCAGCTCGGTCTGGTCGGACGAAACGATCCGGCCCGCCTTGGAGATCTGGTCGAGCGACTTGCTCGGGTCGCTCTGCTCCGCCGACTGCGACAGCGAGCTACCGAGCGCCTGCGACAGCGGGTCGTTGCCGTCGGCCGAGATCTTGGCCCACGACTTGTCCGTGCCCATCTGCTTCTGCTCGTCGGCGGGCAGCTTGATGTACATGACCTTGTCGACCATGCGCATCTCGGTGGTCTGGCCGGCCGCGGTCATCGTCATCGAGAACTTGGTGGCCGCGCCGTCGAACGCCATCGCGCCGTTCGCGGTCATCGTCTGGCCGCCGGCGGAGCCTTCCATAGTGAACTTCGCCGACTTCGACTTCTCGGTGCCCTGCTTGGACACCGACGCCAGCTGGACCGCGTCGGTGAACGGCGAAGCGAGGCCGTCGGACTGGCTCTGCCCGCTCGCGGCGGCCGGTTCGGCGGTGCCGGTGGCGGAGTTGCCGCTGCACGCGGTCAGCGTGAGCACCAGCGCGACGCCCGCGGCGACCAGAGTGGTCTTGCGCATTGAGTTCCCCTCGAAGTCGGATCTTCCGCTCGGCATATCGCCTGATCGGGTGATTGGTTACCGATATGACGGTGACGAACGGCGATCGGTTCCCGGTTGTCTCACGACTCTGTGACGCGGGTCACTTCGTGGCCGCCGCGGGAGGCGAGCAGGCGCCGCAGTGACGTCAGCCGCTCGGCGCTCGCCCGGCCTTCGGTGACGACGTCGTCGAGCGCGCAGTCCGGGTCCTCGGGGGCGCCCAGGTGCCCGCAGCCCGACGGGCACTCCTCGGCGGCTTCGGCGAACTCCTCGAAGGCGTCGACGATGTCGTCCGCGGTGACGTGGGCCAGCCCGAACGAGCGCACACCGGGCGTGTCGATCACCCAGCCGCCGCCCGGCAGCGGCAGCGCGGCCGCCGCGACGGACGTGTGGCGGCCCTTGCCGACCGCGCTCACCACGCCGGTGGCCAGCGCGGCGTCCGGGACCAGCCGGTTGACCAATGTCGACTTGCCGACCCCGGAGTGGCCGACCAGCGCCGTCACGCGATCCTTCAGCAGCTCGTCGAGGCCTTCGGGCTGTTCGTCGAAGCGGCTGACGATCACCGGGATGTCGAGGCCCGCGTACCCCGCCAGCAGCTCGTCCGGGCTGGCCAGGTCGGCCTTCGTCAGGCACAGGACCGGCTCGACGCCGCCGGCGTAGCAGGCGACCAGGCAGCGGTCGATGAAGCCGGTGCGCGGCGGCGGGTCGGCCAGCGCGGTGACGATCAGCAGGCGCTCGGCGTTGGCGACGACCAGGCGTTCGTACGGGTCGGTGTCGTCGGCCGTGCGCAGCAGGGAGCTGGTGCGGTCGTCGACCCGGACGATCCGGGCGAGGGTGTCCGGCTTGCCCGACACGTCGCCGACCACGGCGACGAGGTCGCCGACGACCACCGGTGTCCGGCCCATTTCGCGCGCCCGCATGGCGGTGATCACCCGAGCGGGGTCGGCGTCGATCGCGCACGTCCAGCGGCCGCGGTCCTTGCCGATGACCATGGCGGTGACGGCGTCGGCGTGCTCGGGACGGCGCTTGCTGCGGGGCCGGGTGCCCTTGCCCGGACGCACGCGGACGTCGGACTCGTCCAGCTTGCTCCAGTCGTTGCGCGCCAAACCCTCGTCCTCCCGTGCGCCGGTGCCCACCCGAATGATCCCACGCCGCTCGCCAGGGCCCTGGCCTGCGTGTAACGATGGCGTTCCCCGGCACGAGGAGGTTGGTCATGTGCGGCCGCTACGCCGCCACGAAGGACCCGGCGAAGCTGATCGAGGAGTTCGACGCGATCGACCTCACCGAGGGCCACGCGCGCGCCGACCACAACGTGGCGCCGACGAAGAACGTGGTCACGGTCGTGCAGCGGCACCCGCGTGACGAAGACGGCCAGGTCATCGAGGACGAGCCCGCCGAGCGTTCGCTGCGGATGATGAAGTGGGGCCTGGTGCCGTTCTGGGCCAAGGACCCGTCGGTCGGCTCGCGGATGATCAACACGCGCGCCGAGACGGCCGCGGAGAAGCCCGCCTTCCGCCGCGCGCTCGTGTCGCGCCGCTGCCTGGTGCCTGCCGACGGCTGGTTCGAGTGGCGCCGCACCGGCAAGGAGAAGGAACCGTTCTACATGACCCCGCCCGACGGTTCGTCGATCGCGTTCGGCGGGATCTGGGAGAGCTGGCGGCCGAAGGACGACGACAAGGCGTCGCCGCTGATCACGTTCTCGATCATCACGACCGACGCGTCCGGGCAGCTCACCGACGTCCACCACCGGATGCCGCTGATCGTGCCCCGCTCGCACTGGGACGGCTGGCTGGACCCGGACCGCGAAGACGTCACCGACCTGCTGGTGCCGACGCCGGAGGAGATCGTGGAGTCGCTGGAGCTGCGGCCGATCTCGACCCGGGTCAACAACGTCCGCAACAACGGGCCGGAACTGCTGGAGCGCGTCGACCCGGCCCACGAGGACACCCTCTTCTCATGACGGCCCTGGAGATCGACACCGCCTACGGCCCGGCGCGGGTGTACCTGCACTGCGCGGAGGAGGGCGCGGCGGTGCTCATGCTCGGCCACGGCGCCGGCGGCGGCCTCGGGGCGAAGGACCTCGTGGAGGTGACGCGCGCGGCACGGGCGGCGGGCGTGCACGTGGCGCTGGTGGAGCAGCCGTACCGGGTGGCGGGCCGCCGGGCCCCGGCCCCGGCGAACCAGCTGGACACGGCGTGGCTGACGGTGGCGGACGAGCTGTCCGAGCGGTTCGACGGCCTGCCGTTCGTCTTCGGCGGCCGCTCATCGGGTGCCCGGGTGGCTTGCCGGACGGCGGCGGCCGGGCAGGCGGTGGCGGTGCTGTGCCTGGCGTTCCCGGAGCACCCACCGGGCAAGCCGGAGAAGACGCGCCAGCCGGAGTTCGACGCGGTGGAGGTGCCGGTGCTGGCGATCCAGGGTGCGCGTGACCCGTTCGGGCGACCTTCGGCGGGACCGCACCACGAGGTGGTCGTGGTGGAGGGGGACCACAGCCTGTCGGCGGATTTGGAATCGGTGTCCCGGGCGGCGACGGAGTGGCTGTCGCGGGTGCTGCGGCCGCTGGCCTGAGTTGTCCACATGCGGGTCGGCTGTCCACAGATTTGCTGGGGGCCCGTTTTTTGCCCCTGCCGCCGATAGACTGGGACTGGGGACGCCCCCCGGAGAGGGTGGGGGCTGGATGGGTGTGGGCGTTGGTGGTTGGGCCTTGAAGATCCACCACCCCGAAGCCTGATTGTGACTACGGACGGTGGCGCCGCGTCAAGGCGGGAAAGCGTGCCTTGACCCGGCGCCACCGTCCGTGTTTTTGGCTTCGTATCGGGGTGGCGGGGGAGGGCTGGGTGGGGGTGCCGATCATGCTCTCGCGTCCCGTTTTCGCTGGTGAGCCACCTGCGGAAGGACCTCCGGGACTTCGGCCGGGATCATTTCCGAGACGGGTAAGCCCTCTGGGCGGGCCCTCTCGCGAGTACCGAGGCGATGTTGCCGGGCCATCCATGCTGGTCAGCGCCTTCGGCTCGCTGCTCCGTCGAGACCCGCAGACAGCTCAGGCCGCGATCCCCGCCACCACGGCCCCGGTCAGCCGGATCAGCTCACCCGGTGCCAGCTCCACCTCCAGCCCTCGCCGTCCGGCCGAGCAGAACACCGTCTCGAACCCTTCCGCCGACGCGTCGATCACCACCGGCAGTCGGCTCCGGTGGCCCAGCGGGGAGATCCCGCCCAGCACGTACCCCGTCGCCCGCTGAGCCGCCGCCGGGTCCGCCATCTTCGCCTTCTTGCCGCCCGCCGCGGCCGCCAACGCCTTCAGGTCCAGCTGGCCCGTGACCGGGACCACCCCCACCACCAGGCGGCCGTCCACCTCCGCCACCAGCGTCTTGAACACGCGCGCCCGGTCCAGGCCCAGTGCCTCCACCGCCTCCAGGCCGTACGACTCCGCGCGCGGGTCGTGGTCGTACGCGTGCAGCTCGTGGGTCACCTTCTGCTTCACCAGCAACGCCGTCGCCGGGGTGCCTTTGCCAGCCATGGCGGAAGTCTAGGGAATGCCCGATCCCCCCGATCGGTTGTACGGGACGTGACAACAACGCTCGCCACCACACGCTCACGCAGCCGCCGCAGTTCCCAGGCACCGGCGAACCGCGGCGTGCCCGGTCCCCGCGTAAACTCGGGTCCGCCGTATGCGCGCACGCGCATCGACGCCGAGCGGGAAGGGAACGGTTTGCCGAGCACGCAGAACTCAGCGCCGGAAGAAGCGACCGAGGCCGAGCGCGCCGAGCGTTTCGAGCGGGACGCGATGCCGCTGCTCGACCAGCTGTACTCGGCCGCGATGCGGATGACGCGCAACCCCGCCGATGCCGAGGACCTGGTCCAGGAGACCTACCTCAAGGCGTACGCCGCCTTCGCGTCCTTCAAGGCCGGCACCAACCTCAAGGCCTGGATGTACCGCATCCTGACCAACACCTACATCAACGGCTACCGCAAGCGCCAGCGGCAGCCGGTGCAGGCGCCCACCGAGGAGATCACCGACTGGCAGATCGCCAAGGCGGAGAGCCACACCTCCAGCGGGCTGCGGTCGGCCGAGGTCGAGGCGATGGACAACCTGCCCGACACCGACGTCAAGGCCGCCCTGCAGAAGCTGCCCGAGGAGTTCCGGCTGGCCGTCTACCTGGCCGACGTCGAGGGCTTCGCGTACAAGGAGATCGCCGAGATCATGGACACGCCCATCGGCACCGTGATGTCCCGTCTGCACCGCGGCCGCGCCCAGCTGCGCGACCTGCTCGCCGACGTGGCGCGGGAGCGCGGCTTCATCCGGGGTGCCCAGGAAGAGGTGGCGGGGCGATGAACGACATGTGCGAGGGCGCGTCGGACAAGGTGCGCTGCGAAGAGGCGCTCGCCGACATCTACCTGCTGCTCGACCGCGAGTGCAGCCCCGAGCGTGACGCGGCGTTGCGCGCCCACATCGAGGACTGCCCGCCGTGCCTCGAGGAGTACGGCATCGACGAGCACATCAAGCGGCTGCTGGCCCGCAAGTGCGGCGGCGACCACGCCCCGGCCGAGCTGAAGAGCCGGCTGCGCGCGTCGATCCGCCAGACCGTCGCCACGCGCGGCGGCGTCACCGTGGAGCGCACCGAGATCACCCTCGAGCAGCGCTCCGAATAACGCGTCCGAGCACGACAAAGGCCCCCGCACGATCGTGTGGGGGCCTTTTGCGTGCCGGCGCCGGCCTCAGGAGTTGGGCTTACCGCCGTGGTTCGCGGCGTTCTTCTTCCGGCTGCGACGCTTGCGGGCGCGCTTCGACATGTTCACTCCTCGTCGTCAAAGCTGGTCAACCTCTCAAGTGTGTCATGACGTCCCGCTCTGGTTGGATGGGGTGCGTGTCCACGCTCGCCGAACTGCTCGCCGACAACACCGGCCTCCCCGGGGAGGCCGCGGACCACCTGCAGACCGTCGTCGCCGAATGGCAGCTGCTGGCCGACCTGTCCTTCGCCGACTTCCTGCTCTGGGTCCCGGTGACCGAGGACCTGCAGCCGGACGGCGGCGACTTCGTCTGCGTCGCGCACGCGCGCCCGACGACGGCGCCCACCGCGCACCCCGAAGACGTCGTCGGCACGCGGTTCACGGTGGAGGAGCACCCGCAGCTGGCGAAGGCCATGCGCGAGGTGCGGATCTGCCGCGAAGAGGACCCGCACTGGTACCGCGACCTGCCGATGCGCCGCGAGGCGATCCCGGTGCGGTTCCACGACGAGGTCATCGCCGTGATGAGCCGCGAGACGAACCTGGCCGCGCCGCGCGTGCCGTCGCCGCTGGAGATCGCGTACCTGGGCAGCGCGGGCGACCTGTGCCAGATGATCGTGGACGGCACGTTCCCGCCGAGCGGCAGCAACGCGACCGACACGCACACGTCCCCGCGGGTCGGGGACGGGCTGATCCGGCTCGACTCGAGCGGCACGGTCGTGTTCGCCAGCCCGAACGGCCTGTCCGCCTACCACCGGATGGGGCACGAATCCGACCTGGTCGGGACGCGGCTGGCGCCCCTGACGCGGTCGCTGATCCGCGACCCGTTCGACGCGACCGAGGTGTCCCACCGGATCATCGAGGCCCTCGACGGGAAGCCGTCGAGCCGCACGGAGGCCGATTCGCGGCGGGGCGCCGTCGTGCTGTTCCGCGCGCTGCCGCTGCGGCCGGCCGGACAGGCGGCGGGCGCGTTGGTGCTGGTCCGCGACGTCACCGAGGTGAAGCGGCGGGACCGGGCGTTGCTGTCGAAGGACGCGACGATCCGGGAGATCCACCACCGGGTGAAGAACAACCTGCAGACGGTGGCGGCGCTGCTGCGGCTGCAGTCGCGGCGGACGACGTCGGAGGAGGCGCGGCTCGCCCTGGCGGAGTCCGTGCGCCGGGTGACGTCGATCGCGCTGGTGCACGAAGCGCTGTCGATTTCGGTGGACGAGCGCGTCGACCTCGACAAGCTGCTCGACAACGTGCTGCCGATGGTCGGCGAGGTCGCCACGGCGGAGTCGCAGGTCGGGCTGTCGCGGAAGGGCTCGTTCGGGGTGGTCGTCGCGGAGATCGCGACGCCGCTGGTGATGGTGCTGGCCGAGCTGGTGCAGAACGCCGTCGAGCACGCCTTCCCGGCCGGCCGGTCGGGGAAGGTCGAGCTGATCGTGGAGCGTTCGGCGCGCTGGCTGGACGTCGTGATCCGCGACAACGGGCGCGGCCTGCCGTCGGGCTTCTCGCTGGAGCGTTCGGACGGCCTGGGGCTGCAGATCGTGCGGACGCTGGTGGAGTCCGAGCTGCGGGGCTCGCTGTCGCTGCGGAAGGTGCGGCCGGAGACGGCCTCGACCCGCGCGTCGGGAACGGAAGCCGCGCTGCGCATCCCGCTGTCGCGCCGGCTCTGACCCGCCGGGGGTACCTCGACGGACGGCACGCGTACCCGGAGGGTCGGCGTGCGTATCTGGAGGGTCGGCTTGCGTGCCTGGGAGGGTCGGTTGGTGTGCGCGAACAGGCATTACGCGTGATTGAGCGGGCATCACGCGTGATTGGGGAGGCATCTCGCGTGATTGGTAGGGCATCACGTGGGATTGGTGGGGTGACACGTTGAAGGCCCGGCACCAGGTGCGTGGTGCCGGGCCGTTCAACGCTTCGCGGGAGGACTTGAAGTCCTCGTGAGGTTTCAGCGCACCCGTTGCCAGGTGGTTTCGCCTCGGTTGTTAAGCTCAGACCGGGTAGGTATCACCCCAGACGGCGTGGGCACGACAAATGCCCGCCGGGTGAAATTCCTGCCTGGCCTGGGTGGATCTCGAGAAACTTAGGCGTTGGTACGCGTGCCGATGTGCGTACGGCGGCGCTTGAGCGCGCGTCGCTCGTCCTCGCTCATGCCGCCCCACACGCCGGCGTCCTGACCGCTGGCCAAAGCCCAGGCCAAGCAGTCGGAAGCGGAGGGGCAGCGGTGGCACACGGCCTTCGCCTGAGCTACCTGCGACAGAGCAGGACCGCTGGTTCCCACCGGGAAGAACAGCTCGGGGTCCTCGTCTCGGCAGGCCGCGTCGTGGCGCCAGTCCATGTTCGTGAGCTCCTTCATATGGCGCGGGAAGGCCGCGCCATAGTCGTCAATGGCGGTCGTGTTCTTGGGTGCTTGTGAATGCTTTCACGAAGCACCGCTTTCGACAAGGGTTTCCGGAAGATCGGTGAGTCAGGTCACCCGGCCGAGCGACGCCTCTGACCTGCAGTTTCTCTCCGAAACAGCCACCGGCTGGGAAGCCCGATGCGCTGAGTGGAGCTTCTCCGTCGACGAACGGCACCTGGCACTTTGCCGCAGGCGATCAGCGGCGCCGGCATCACGTGATTACGGTGAGTGCGTTCGGGACGCTGAAGAATTCGACTCGGGTCCGCTGGCCGACGAGGTCGCCGTCCACCTGGAAGTTTACCGGTTCAGCTGCGTCGATGCGGATCATCGGCAGGTCATCGTGACGTACGAGACGCCGTCCCCGCTGGTTGCTCTTCGTAGCCAAAGCTTGGCGTACATGCTTGAACACGGTGGGCAACCCCAGACCGTTCAGCGCGAACAAACCCAATCCCGTCTCGAACGAGCAACCCGGGTTGAGGTGGACCGCGCGCTCGCCCAGGTAGCTCCACGGATCGGTGTTGGACACGAAAGCGGTCAACGCCTCGGCGGGTTCGTGGCCCGGGATGCGGATCGTGAGGGCCGGGCGGCCCAGCGGCGGCCGGAAGTAGGAGCGGACGGCGGCCCGCATGTACAGGCCGGCGGTCGTCTGCTTGCCGCGGCGCTTGGCGACCCGGCCGACGACGTCGGCGTCCCAGCCGAGGCCGGAGTTGAAGGTGAACCAGTGCCCGTCGGCCAGCCCGAGCCCGACGCGGCGCGAGCGGTCGTTCTCCAGCGCGTTGAGCAGCTGGTGGGTGGCCTCGAAGGAATCGGCGGAGATGCCGAGGGCGCGTGCGAAGACGTTGGCCGAGCCGCCGGGGACGACGCCCAGGGCGGGGACGTGGCCGAGTTCGGCCGGGTCGCTGTCGGCGTCGGCCAGCAGGCCGTTGACCACCTCGTTGACCGTGCCGTCGCCGCCGTGCGCCACGACCAGGTCGATGCCGTCCCGCGCGGCCGAGCGCGCGACGGCCATGGCGTGGCCGCGGTAGTCCGTCTCGACCACGTCCAGCTTGACCTGGCTGGCGAGCGCGTGCGCCAGCACGTCCCGGCCACCCGCGGTGGTCGAGGTGGCCTGGGGGTTCACGACGAGGATTGCGCGCATCACCGCAGGGTAAGTGACATCCGGCGGCCCGAGAACCTTCCGGCGCCGCATGGTGACGGGCGCAACCCCGGGGAACAGCACCTGCGAGACCCTGTGCCGGGCGGTCCTCCTTCGTGCGCGAGTGTCCGCTCGTCGTGACAAGTGCACCCGGGCCGACCGCCCGCTCATCGACGACACCTTGATTTTCGACGCGCGGGCGGCCCGGGGAAAACGGCCGACCGGGTGGCATACGATCGAAAGAGCTCACGCACGGTGACTCGCCCTGGTGGAGTCCACTGTGCTCCCGCAAAGGACCCCGGAAGGCCGCCGCAGTGAAGCTCTCGCCCGCTCCCCGTGAGGTCCGGCTGGCCGGTGCGGTCACCGCGGTGCCGTCGCTCGCCCTGCTGGTGTTCGGGGTGGTCGTGCTGGTGAACGGACTGGGTGCGCCCGCGCAGCCGGGCAACAACGTCTTCGTCGAGTCGGGCACGTTCATCGTGGTGGCGCTGGCGTTCCTGGCCGCGTCGGCGGGCCTGGTCCTCGGCCGGACGTGGGCGCGCTCGCCCGGCGTGGTGATCGCGCTGATCGTGATCGGCCTCGGCTGGTACCTGCTCGGCCCGTCCGGCGAGCCGGTGTGGGGCGTGCCGGTCGCGCTGCTGGGCATCGCGGCGCTGGTCCTGCTGTTCCGGCGGCCGTCCCGGGCCTGGGCGCTGGACCTGCGCGAAGGCGAGACGGAGACCGAGGCCGCCGAACGCGGCGGCCTGGCGGGCCGCCGCGCCGAGCGCGAAGGCCCCGAAGAAGACTGACGCGGGATCCGCGGGATCCGGGTTCGAGCACGCGGGTTAGGCCTGGGCGGCCAGGGCTTTCAGGGGCTTGTCGGTCAGGCGGTTGACCGTCCACTCGTCCATCGCCTCCGCGCCCAGGGCCTTGTAGAACTCCGTGGCCGGGTTCCAGTCCAGGACCGACCACTCGAGCCGGGCGTAGCCGTTCGCGACGCACTCGGCCGCCAGGGTCGCCAGGAGGGCCTTGCCGAGGCCGGAACCGCGGTGGGAGGCCCGCACGTACAGGTCCTCCAGGTAGATCCCGTGCACCCCGCGCCAGGTGGAGAAGTTCAGGAACCAGACCGCGAAGCCGACGACCTCGCCGTCCACTTCGGCCACGTGCCCGAACAGCTTCGGCGCCTCGCCGAACAGCGCCTCGTGCAGCTGCTCCGCAGTCAGGTGGCACTCGTCCGGCGCGCGCTCGTACTCGGCCAGGTCGTGCACCAGGCCGACCGCTGCTTCGACGTCCGAAGGGCGGATCCGGCGGATGCGGTCGTCGGGCACGTCAGTCCTCCGCGGGCAGCAGGTTGAGGTGTTCGATCTGGGGTTCGCCGCGCTCGTCGCCGAGCACCGCGATGCCGGCCGCGTCCAGTCCGAAGTGGACGCCGGCGGTGGCGGGCAGGCCGAGCCAGCGGGCCACCAGCACCCGGCTGAAGTGGCCGTGGCCCACCAGGATCACGTCGCCGGCTTCGATGTCGCGGCGGGCCCGGTCGAGCACGCGGTCCGCGCGGGCGGAGACGTCCGAAGCGCTTTCGCCGCCGGGACTCGGGTGGGTCCAGACCGTCCAGCCCGGCACGGTCTCGCGGATCTTCGGCGTGGTGACGCCTTCGTAGTCGCCGTAGTCCCATTCGGCGAGGTCCTCGGTGACTTCGTCGACGCGCAGCCCGGCCAGCGCGGCCGTGCGCAGCGCCCGGGCGCGCGGGCTCGAGAGCACCAGCGACGGGCCGCCCACCAGGCTGCGGAGGGTGCCGCCGGCGGCGCGCGCCTGGCCCTCGCCCGCCGGCGTCAGCGGGATGTCCGTGCGGCCGGTGTGCCGTCCGTTCAGCGACCATTCGGTCTGCCCGTGCCGGAGGAGGAAGAGACGGTTCGTCACGGGCCCGAATATATCCGGCGGTTTGCGCGGCGGCTGGCCGTCTGCTTAGCTACTGAACGGTAGCTTAGCTCGAGGAGAAACCATGTCCGAGACGCCGACGTTCGCGCTGTGGCACAAGCTGGCCGGGAAGCCGGGCGGGAAACAGCTGTTCAGCGCCGCGATGTGCGTGCGGGTGCCGTACTTCCGCACGGTGCTGCCGTCGGTGCGCGAGCTGCGCCCGGGTCACTGCGAGGTGACCGCCCCGAAGTGGTGGGGTGTTTACAACCACATCCGCACCTTCCACGCGATCGCGGCCTGCAACCTCGCCGAAATCGCGATGGGCATGCTCGCCGAGGCCACCGTCCCGACGACGCACCGCTGGCTGCCCAAGGGCATGAACGTCCAGTACGTCGCGAAGGCCGAGACGGGCCTGCGCGCGGTGGCCGCGCTGCCCGAACTGCCGGAGTTCGGCGCCGAGGGCTTCGACCTCGAAGTCCCGGTGACCATTTCGGACGCGAACGGCAAGCCCGTGGTCACCGGGATCATCACCACCTGGGTGACGCCGAAGAAGCGTTAAAGCTGCTTGTACTGCACGTACGTCGTCTGGTGGAACGCGTTCGCGCCGGACGGCGACGGCAGGCCGAGCCGCCGGTCGACGAGCGGGCCGAGCACGCCGCAGCCGTGCGTGGCCGGCAACGCGAGATCCGGGTCCACCACGCCGAAGTGCATGGTGGGCGGGTTCTTCGAAAGCACCGTCGGCGGCACCGCCGGGTCGTCGTGGACGACCGTGTGCAGCACGCCGAGCGTGCAGCCCTTGCGCAGCAACGGGTGCCGCAGTGTGGCGTAGACGTCCAGCTCGCCGCGCCGCTCGGCGTCGCTCTGGAAGTCCGAGTAGCCGCCGTAGTGCAGCTGGAGTGTCGTGCCCGCCAGGTCCGGGACGGTCACCGGCGCGTGCCGCAGCGCGCCGAACACCTGCGCGTACTGGCCGTTCACCTTGCCTTCGCTGAACGTCAGCCGGCTCTCGCCCAGCGGGACCTCGCGGCCGTCGATGGTCAGTTTTCCTTGTGAGACAAAGGCTTCGCAGCGCCAAGTACCCGGGTCGGCGTTCGTGGGCGGCGCCGGGCAGCCGGTGAAGTCGAACGCCGGGAGGTCGTCCGCGGACGCGGTTCCGGACGTCAGCGCCAGCGCCGCCACGGCGACCGCGGCCGCCCCCAGTGCGAGAAGTTTCATGGCGGTGAGCCTGCTCGGCCCGCGCATTCCGGACATCCGGGATCACCCCCAGGGGAGGCCCGGGATTTCCTCACGGGCCGAGCCGGGCCAGCGCGTCGACGAAGCCGTCGTCGGTGGCCGCGAAGAACTCGGCGTCCGCGGCCTCGACGTCCTTGAGCGCCTTCGCGACCAGCTCCAGGCCGGCCGGGGTGACTTCGAGGCGCTTCGCGCGGGCGTCGGCCGGGTCGTCGGCGCGCGCGAGCAGGCCGCGGTCGGCCAGCTTCCGGACGACCTGGCTGGTCATCATCGTGTCGGTGCCCGCCTGGTCCGCCAGCTGCCGCTGGGTGGGTGGCTCACCTGAGCGGGTGAGCCACCACGTCGTCGTCAGCAGCACGAACTGGACGTGCGTGAGGTCGTGCGGGGCCAGTGCGGCCCGCATCGCCCGCTGCCAGGCCAGTGTCACGCGCCACAGCAGGAAGCCGGGGCTGCGGTCGGGGCCGGGCAGGCGGGACTCCGGGGACGTCATACGCGCGAGCTTGCCTCAGCGAGCCTCGCCAGCGCGCGCATCGCGTCCGGGGTGTCCGAAGTGACCTGCGGGCCGAATCCCTCCGGGCCGTCGATGCTGACGCGGTACGTGATCCGCGTGCCGCCGTCGACGTCGGTGAGCACGTGCTCGAACCGCAGGTGCGCGTCCGGGAGCACGGTCTCGTCGGTGAAGCTGCGGCCCTCGGTGACCTCGGTGAGGGTGAACGGGATCGGCGGCATGCCGTCCATGGTCATCGTGCCGCTGGTCCCGACGGTGAACGGGCCTTCGATGACGACCGACCGGACGCCTTCGTCCCACTCCGGCCAGCGGGCGGTGTCGGCCCAGAGCGGCCAGATCGCGGCGGCGGGCGCGGTGGAGGTTTCGCTGTGTTCGTACTCGTAAAGTGCCATGCGAGCAGACTATATGCGCGCTTACTAAAAGCGCAAGCGGCTCGGCGGCCGGAGTGCGGGTCAGTTCGCCGAGCGCAGCTTGTCGTAGTAGGCGACGCAGTCCGCGTACGCCGGGAGAAGGCCCTGCTCGAGGGCTTCGGCCAGGGTCGGCGCCTCGCGGTCCTTCTCGGACAGGACCTGCTCGATGTCCGCGGGCCAGGGCAGGTCCAGCGCGGGGTCGAGCGGGGTGATGCCGTGCTCGCCCGCCGGGTTGTACGGCTCCGAGCAGAAGTACGTCATCACCGTGTCGTCTTCGAGGGCGACGAAACCGTGGCCGAGACCTTCGGCGAGGTACATCGCGCGGAACTCCCGGGAGTCCAGCACCACCGCGTCCCACCGGCCGAAGGTGGGCGATCCGACGCGGATGTCGATGACGACGTCGAGCAGCGACCCGCGCGGGCAGTAGATGTACTTGGCCTGGCCCGGCGGGGTGTCGGCGAAGTGGACGCCGCGGATGGTGCCGCGCCGGGACACGCTGTGGTTGGACTGGCCGAGCCGCAGCGGGTGGCCGACCGCTTCCAGGAAGACGTCTTCCTGGAAGGGGGCGACGAACAGGCCCCGGTCGTCGGGGAACGCCCGGGGCGAGAACTCGTAGGCGTCCGGGACGCTCAGCCGGCGGAATTGCATGGCGTCACCTTATCGGGCGCCCAACAAAACCGGACGGACGTCTTGGGAATTGCCGGGAAATCGCGTCCGGTGTGACATCAACCGCACCGAGGGGTCCTCGGCGGCGGGGTACCTGTCACAATGAACGGACCGCCGCGTCCGCGGCCATCGCCAGACCCACGGCACCGATGGCCGACGTGACGCCTCGCCGACAGGCCGGCGCTACCGCGCTGGGCTGCCGTGCCGGGATCCCCCACGGTTTCCCCTTGCCGACCGTGGTCCCAGCCGCATGCCCAGGAGAAATTCCAGTGACCCAAGTCCGATCCGCGAGTTCCGTCATTCCCACTGGGGGAATGACGGAAACGACGACAGGAAACCCCATGACCGACCCCACCGGCACCGTCGCGCCGGTCACCGACGAAGAGATCTTCACCGGGCACGAGGGCGGCAAGCTCTCGGTGGCGGCCACCCGCCCGATTTCCAGCCCGCGTGACCTTTCGATCGCCTACACCCCCGGTGTGGCGAAGGTGAGCCGGGCGATCGCCGAGGATGCCGCCAAGGCCAAGCGCTTCACGTGGGCGGACCGGCTGGTCGTCGTGGTCAGCGACGGGACGGCGGTGCTCGGCCTCGGCGACATCGGGGCCAGCGCGTCGCTGCCGGTCATGGAGGGCAAGTCGGTGCTCTTCAAGACCTTCGGCGGCCTCGACTCGATCCCGCTGGTGCTCGACACCACCGACGTCGACGAGATCGTCGAGACGCTGGTGCGGCTGCGGCCGTCGTTCGGGGCCGTCAACCTCGAGGACGTCTCCGCGCCGCGGTGCTTCGAGCTGGAGGACAAGCTCAAGGAAGCGCTGGACTGCCCGGTCATGCACGACGACCAGCACGGCACGGCGATCGTGACGCTGGCCGCGCTGCGCGGCGCCAACCTGGTGCTGGACCGCGCGATCGCCGACCAGCGCGTGGTCGTCTCCGGTGCCGGGGCGGCGGGCGTGGCCTGCGCGAAGATCCTCCAGGAAGCCGGCATCGGCGACGTCACGGTGCTCGACTCGCGCGGCATCATCCACTCCGGCCGCGAGGGCCTGAACCCGGTCAAGGAGCGGCTGGCCGCGACGACGAACAAGGCCGGCCTGAAGGGCGGGCTGGCGGAGGCGCTGGAAGGCGCCGACGTGTTCCTCGGCCTGTCCGGCGCGACGATCGACGAGTCGCTGCTCGGCCGGATGGCGGGCGGCGGCATCGTGTTCGCACTGTCCAACCCGGACCCCGAAGTCCACCCGGCTGCGGCCGCGCGGTACGCGTCCATCGTGGCCACCGGGCGGAGCGACTTCCCGAACCAGATCAACAACGTCCTGGCGTTCCCGGGCGTCTTCCGCGGTGCGCTGGACTCCGGCGCGCGGGCGATCACGGAGAACATGAAGCTGGCGGCGGCCGAGGCGATCGTCTCGGTGGCGATGGACGACCTGGGTCCGGACCGGATCGTCCCGTCGCCGCTCGACCCGCGCGTGGCCCCGGAGGTCGCGGCCGCGGTCGCCAAGGCGGCGGAAGCCGACGGCGTCACGGCCTGACTTCTCGGCACCAAAGCGGCACTTTCACGTGAAAGTGCCGCTTTGTGCTGCAAAGCGTAGCTTTCACGTGAAAGTGGCGGGTTCAGCCGAGGAGGTCGGGGAGGCGGTGGCGGGGGACGTCGACCAGGCGCAGGTCCTGCAGGTCTTCGGGGACGTCGAGGGCGACGTTCGCCAGGCGGGCGTGGGCGCGGGTCAGGACCTCGTCCTGGTGCGCCACCGCCTCCGCGACCACCACCGCGTGGCGGTTGTCCGGGGTGCTCCGCAGGTACCGCAGCGCGTACTTCCCCCGGACGAGTGACGCCAGCGCCTCCTGGGACGCCTGATCCGCGAGGTCCGGGTGGGCGTTCGGCAGCAGCAGCGCCAAGCGTCGAGCGTTCGTGCCCAGGAGCGTCCGCAGCAGCCACGGGCCCGGGTCGGCCGAGAGGTCCATCGCGACCGCGTCGCCCTCGGGGCCGGAGATCGACCAGTCCACCGGCCGCGACTCCAGCGCCAGACCGCCCGCGCCGGCGATCTCCTTCAGCTTCTCCAGCAGGGCCGGTTTCGTCCCCGCCGCCTCGACCGACTGCGGCCCGTGCGTGTAGATCGCCTTGCCGCTGCGCATCTTCTTGGCCTTCGCCGTCGGCTGGCAGACGTACAGGTCCGCCGCGCTGCCGATCGCCTGCGCCCCGAAGTACCGGTTGAAGCCCGGCAGGATCGCCTCGAACGTCAGCCCGAGCGTCGCCAGCGACCGCTGCACCTGCGCGCCCAGCGCCGGGTGGCGCGGGCTGTAGCCGTACGCCAGCAGCAGCCGTCCCTCGCTCGGCTCCCGCAGCGCCTGCACCCCGCGCGCCGCGAACAGCCCCATGCCTTCGGGCGTGTACGGCGGATCGCTGAACACGAGGTCGAACCGGCCCGAGAGCGCCGGCGGCAGGCCGACGCGCAGGTCCGCGTGCGCGGTCCGGATCTCGCGGCCGCTGCGGTCGTCGAGGTGCGCCAGCACGCGTTCGTCCAGGTCGACGACGGTCAGCGCCGCCGACGGGCAAACCGCCCGCACGGCCAGCGACGTCAGGTCGTGGTCGCCGAGGAACAGCAGGCGCGCCGACGCGAGGTCGTACTGGGCGGCCAGCCAGAGCGCGCGGCGCAGCACCGTCTCCGGCGTCGCCTGCACGTGGTCGAGCGCGGCCAGCGGCGACGGCACCTCGGCCACCCACTCCGCGACCTTCGGCAGCAGCTCGTGCGTCGCGACGGCCTCGTCGAGCGGGTCGGCGTAGCGGGGCGCGCGGTACTGCAGGTACGACGCCGCGACGCCGGGGGCGAGGCGCAGGCGGTCACCGCTGCGGTCCAGGTCGTCGCCGAGGGCGGCGAGGACGGCCTCCACGCTGCGCCGCGGCGCCGCCGACAGCCGCACCAGCTCGCCGAGGTCGTGGTCGCCGGTGCGCAGCAGGTCCAGGACGCGGTACAGCGGGCGGACGCCGACGCCGTGCGCGGCGAGGACGTCGTCGAGGGCGGTCACGGTGCCACAGCGTAGTGGCCACCTGCCGGAACACCGTGCCAACCGCCGCCGACTCGGCTACGGTCGGTGGCACCGGACATGGGGAGTGGCAGTGACCATCGAATTCCGCGACGTGACCAAGCAGTATCCGGATGGGACGGTCGCCGTCGACGAGCTGAACCTGACGGTCGAGGACGGCACGATCACCGTGTTCGTCGGCCCGTCCGGCTGCGGCAAGACGACGTCGCTGCGGATGATCAACCGGATGGTCGAGCCGACCGCCGGGCAGGTGCTGCTGGACGGCAAGGACGTCGCCGAGGGCGACCCGGCCCTGCTGCGCCGCGGCATCGGGTACGTCATCCAGCACGCCGGGCTCTTTCCACATCGGACGGTGCTGGACAACATCGCCACCGTGCCGCTGCTTTCCGGCTGGGACAAGGCGAAGGCGCGCAAGCGGGCCGCCGAGCTGCTGGAGATCATCGGCCTGCCGGTCGAGCTCGGCAAGCGGTACCCGGCCCAGCTCTCCGGCGGCCAGCAGCAGCGCGTCGGCGTCGCCCGCGCGCTCGCCGCGGACTCGCCGGTGCTGCTGATGGACGAGCCGTTCTCCGCGGTCGACCCCGTGGTCCGCGAAGGCCTGCAGGACGAGCTGCTGCGGCTGCAGTCGCAGCTGGGCAAGACGATCGTGTTCGTCACGCACGACATCGACGAGGCCGTCCGGCTCGGCGACAAGGTCGCGGTGATGCGGGTCGGCGGCAAGCTCGCCCAGTACGGCACGCCCGCCGACGTCCTGCGGCACCCGGTGGACGACTTCGTCGCCTCGTTCGTCGGCCGGGACCGCGGCTACCGCGGCCTGTCGTTCCTCTCCGCCGATGGCGTCGAGGTCAAGGAGCTCGAGCTGGTCGAGATCGGCTCCGCCGTCTCCCCGGGCGACGGCTGGCGGCTCGCGGTCAACGCCGACAAGCAGCCCCGCGGCTGGCTGCCCCCGAATTCCACTGTGGATGGACAGCTGAGCGAAGACGACCTGGTCGCCGGTGGCTCGCTCTGGGTGCGGGGGACGCCCATCCGGGGCGCGCTGGACGCGGCGCTGTCCTCGCCCGCCAGCCTCGGCGTGGTCGTCGACGAGGAGCACCGGGTGCTGGGCGCCGTGGTCGCGCGGCAGGTGCTGGATGTGATCGAGGCGACCCCGCAGGCGTCATGAGCTTCTTCGACGAGCTCGGCCGCTACCTCGGCAGCGCGAACAACCGCGGCCAGATCCTCGGTGATTTGGGCGACCACGTCTACCTCGCGCTGCTCCCGCTGGTGCTCGGCGTCGTGCTGGCGATCGCGGCGGGCTGGCTCGGCTACCGCTGGGCACCCGCCCGGCAGGTGCTGATGGTGCTGGCCAACCTGCTCTACACGATCCCGTCGCTCGCGCTGTTCGTCGTCATCCCGGGCCTGATCGGCACGAAGATCCTGGACAGCGTCAACGTCGTCGTCGCGCTGACCGTCTACACCACCGCGCTGCTGGTCCGCCCGGTGCTCGACGCCCTCGATGCGGTGCCACCGCCGGTCATCGCCGCCGCGACCGCCGTCGGGTACAAGCCGGTGCGGCGCTTCTTCGCCGTCGAGCTGCCGCTTTCGGTGCCGGTGCTGGCGGCCGGCGTGCGGGTCGCGTCGGTCAGCAACATCAGCCTGGTCAGCGTGGGCGCGCTGATCGGCACCGGCGGCCTCGGCGTGCTGTTCACCGACGGCTTCCAGCGCGAGTACTTCTCGCCGATCGTGGTCGGCATCGTGCTGACGCTGGTGCTGGCGCTGGTCGTCGACCTCGTGCTGGTGGGCGCGCGAAACCTGCTGACACCGTGGACCCGGGTGGGGGCGCCGTGATCACCGATCTCGTCCGCTGGTTCGGCGACCCGGCGCACTGGTCCGGGCCGGACGGCGTCCCGCAGCGGCTGCTGGAACACCTGGGGTACACCGCGTTGTCGCTGGTGATCGCGCTGTTCATCGCGGTGCCGCTGGGACTGTTCGTCGGCCACACCGGCCGCGGCGGCGTCGCGCTGGTGAGCGCCGGCAACGCCATCCGCGCGCTGCCGACACTGGGTCTGGTCACGTTCCTGTTCCTGCTCTTCACCGAGAGCGTCACCTCGACGATCATCGGGCTCGTCGTGCTGGCTGTGCCGCCGATCTTGGCCGGCACCTACGCCGGGCTGCAGGCGACCGACCACGGCGTGGTCGACGCCGCCGAAGGAGTGGGGATGACCGGCTGGCAGCGGCTGTGGCAGGTGGAAGTGCCGATCTCGCTGCCGCTGGTGCTCGGCGGCATCCGCAACGCCGTGCTCCAGCTGGTGGCGACCGCCGCGGTGGCCGCTTACGTCGGACTCGGTGGCCTGGGCCGCTTCCTGCTCGACGGACTGGCCATTTTGGACTACTCCGAGGTGATCGCGGGTGCGCTGCTGACGACGTTGCTCGCCATCGTCCTGGACGTGGTCTTCGCCCTGCTGAACCGGGCGCTGGTACCCCGGGGCGTCCGGCTCGCCGCGGCCACGAAGAAGGTGGCGGCGTGAAGCGGCTGGTTTCGCTGGTGGCCGTGCTGGTGCTGGCGGCCGGCTGCGGGAACCCCCTCTCCGGCGGCGGCGAGGGCGGCGCGTCGGGCGACATCATCATCGGCGCGTCCGACGTCGGGGAAAGCCTGCTGCTGGCCCAGATCTACGCCGGGGCGCTGCGGAACGCCGGCGCTTCGAACGTGACCGTCCGGCCGCCGGTCGGCAGCCGCGAGGTCGTCGTCAAGGCGCTGCAGGACAAGTCGCTGTCGGTGGTGCCCGACTACAGCGGGAACCTGTTGCGGTACTTCGACAAGGGCGCGACCGCGACGACGTCCCAGGACGTCTACGCGCAGCTGAAGCAGAAGATCCCGCCCGGCTTCGAGGTGCTGGACCAGGCGCCGGCCGAAGACAAGGACCTGCTCGTCGTCGGCCCGCAGCTGGCGTCCTCGGGGGTCAAGACGTTCTCGGACCTGGGGAAGCGCTGCCGCGAGCTCGTGTTCGGCGGCCCGGGCCAGTGGAGCAGCCGCTGGAAGGACAAGATCAAGGCGCTGTACGGCTGCGAGTTCAAGGAGATCCGCACGACGGACACGGGCGGCCCGGTGACGGTGGCGGCGCTGAAGTCCGGGGACGTGCAAGTGGCGGACCTGTTCAGCACGTCATCGACGATCGCGGCGAACGGGTTCGTGCCGCTGGTGGACGACAAGAACATGTTCCCGGCGCAGAACATCGTGCCGCTGGTCGCCCGGGGCACGCTCTCCCCGGCCGAAGTGGCCGCGCTGAACCGCGTCTCGGCGGCGCTGACCACCTCGGCCCTCACCCGGCTCAACGTCGAGTTCACCGAGGAGAAGCGGAACCCCCTGGACATCGCGGAGGAGTTCCTCGCGCGGGCTTAGCCCTGCCGGGTGGGCCGGATGGTGAGGTCGCCGATCTCGACGTCGTCCGGCTGCTCGATGGCGAAGGCGATCGCCCGCGCGACGGCATCGGGGCTGATGCCGAGCGCCGCCATCGCCTGCTGCGCCTGCTCGCGCTGCGCGGGGTCCTGGACGTAGTCGACCAGCTCGGTGCGCACGAACCCCGGTGAGATCGACGTCGTGCGCAGGACGCCGTCGGTCGACTCCTGCCGCAGCGCCTCCATCAGCGTGCGCACGGCGTTCTTGGTCCCGGCGTAGACGGCCTGCGTCGGCACGATCTTCAGCCCCGACGTCGAGACGGTCGTGACGAAGTGCCCGCGGCCCTGCGCGCGGAACACCGGCAGCGCGGCGGCGATGCCGTGCAGCACCCCGCGGAGGTTCACGTCGATCATCGCGTCCCAGTCGTCGACGTCGAGAGCGCTGATCGGCGCGATCCGGGCGACGCCGGCGTTGGCCACCAGGACGTCGAGGCGGCCGAAGCGGTCGACGGCGTGGGCGACGAGCCGCTCGAGATCGGCCCGGCGGGTCACGTCGACGTCCAGCAGTTCCGCGCGGCCGCCGTCGTCGCGGATCTTCCGCGCGAGCACTTCCAGCCGGTCGGTGCGCCGCGCGCCGAGCACGACGGCCGCGCCGCGGCTCGCCAGCTCCACGGCCGTCGCCTCGCCGATCCCGCTGCTCGCCCCCGTGATCGCGACGACCTTGTCCAGTTCGTTCGTCATGGCCTCTCCCGCTAAGCTGACAACTGTCCGTTTGAGTCTACCGGACACTTGTCCACTTATGCGAGGAGCAGGTCGTGCCCCGTTCGGATGCCGTCGCCAACCGCGACCGGATCGTCGAGGCCGCCCGGGCGGAGCTGAGCGAGTCCAACGGCGCGACCGACGAGCTGAAGCTGCACCGGGTCGCCAAGGCCGCGGGTGTCGGGCAGGGCACGCTCTACCGGCACTTCCCGACGCGCGAGCACCTGCTGGCGGAGGTGTACCGGGCCGAGCTGACCCAGCTCGTCGGCACGGTGGCGCCGCTGCTGGCGGAGCACTCCCCGCTGGCGGCACTGTCCCGCTGGCTGGACCGGCTGGTCGAGTACGCGCGCGTCAAACGCGGCGTCATGGCGGCGATCGAAGTGCCGACGTGGCAGGAGCTCTACTCCGGCCAGCACCACCGGCTCGACGAAGCGCTCGAAACGCTGCTGGACCGGGGGAAGGCAGCCGGGGAAATCCGCACCGGGGTCGACGCCGCCGACGTCATCCTGCTCCTCGGGGCGCTGTCGCGGATCCCGGAGGCCGAGTGGGACGAGCGTGCGCCCCGGATCGTGGCGGTGATCGTCGACGGCCTGCGTGCTTAGTCGAGGGCGAGCTTCACGCCGAGGCCGATGAAGATCCCGCCGGTGGCGACCTCGATGCGGCGCTGGTTCTTCCTCTTCCGGACCCACCCGCCGATGCGGCCGGCGAGGACGCCGACGGTGCCGTCGACGAGGAACTCGAACAGGATCATGATCGCGCCGAGGACGGCGAACTGCAGCCAGACGTGCCCGCGGGCCGGGTCGATGAACTGCGGCAGGAAGGCGATGGTGAAGGTCACCATCTTCGGGTTGAGCAGGTTCGTGAGCAGCCCGGACAGGTAGGCGCGGTCACTCCTGCGCTCGACGAGCGGCTTGCGGTTCCGGATGGCCTGGACGCCCAGGTAGACGAGGTAGGCGGCGCCCGCGATCCGCACCACGGTGAAGGCGACCGGAACGGCGGCGAAGAGCGCGGCCAGCCCGGCCGCGGCCACGGCGACGTGGATGGCCTCGCTGGTGGCGACCCCGGCGGTGGCGAGCAGACCGGCCTTCGGGCCGCCGCGCATGCCGCAGCCGAGGATGAAGAGCATGTCCGGACCCGGCGTCACCATCGCGATGGCCGTGGTGACGAGGAAGGCCAGGAGGAGGTGCTGGTCGACCGGCATGAGGCGATCCTGGCACGCCGGCCGTCCGGCACGAACTCCTTTTCGCTGCCGTCGTCAGCCGCGGACGGCCGCCGCCACGCGGCCGGCGTCTTCGATGCCCCGCTCCGGCGGCTCCTCCGGCAGCGGCAGCAGCACCACCGAGCCGCTGCCGGTTTCGTGGAGCGAGCGGACCGCGGCCGCGCAGGTGCCGAGGTCGCCGCAGATGGCCAGGCGGTCGATCCACTCCGGGCGCAGGCCGGCCGCCAGTTCGTCCACTGTGGACGTCGAATCCATTAGTGCCAGCAGTTCGGCGGCGAACGGCAGGCCTTCCACCTGCACGCGCGAGCCGGGGGTCAGGGACTCCGCAACCGTCGTGCGCGCCCGCTCGCGGTCGCCGAGGGCCAGCCAGTTGTACGTCACCACGGCGTGCGGGCCGGTCGCCGCGATGCCGGCCAGCGCGGTCCGGACGAACTCGGGCGGGGACGGCTCGGCCAGGATCGTCCCGTCCGCCGAGGATCCGGCCACGGCCAGCGACTTCGGCCGGCGGACGCCCGCCAGGACCGGCGGGACGGTCTTCGGCGGGAACACCAGCTCGACCTCGTCCAGGTGGACGTGCCGGCCGTCCAGCGAGACGCGCTCGCCCGCCAGCAGCCGCCGCACCGCCACCAGCGTTTCGTCCAGCGCCGCGACCGGCGACTGCGGGTACGCGCCGATCTGGCGCATCCACGACGCCACGCCGTGCCCGATCCCGCCGATCAGGCGGCCCGGGTGCAACTCGGCGAGCGCAGCCAGTTCCATCGCCGCGATCGCCGGGTTGCGCGCCACCGCCGGCAGGACGCCGATGCCGACCTTGATCGTCGACGTCACCGCCAGCGCGGTGGCGACCGTGGCGATGCCCGCCGCCCAGAAGCAGTCCTCGACCAGCCAGAGTTCGTCGAGTCCCGCGGCTTCGGCCTGCCGCGCGAGGTCGACCAGCTTGGCCGGCGGCTGTTCGCGGTTGATCCGGACGCCGACGGAGGAGGTCGGTGCGTACATGCCAGGCTCCTGTTCAGATGCGGGAGAACGCCGGCGCGTACTCGAACGCGCCCGCCTGTGCCGGGTGGTAGCGGGTGAGCGTGCGCGCCTGGAAGTGCGGGCCCCACGCCGGGTCGGGTGCGGTGATCGAGAGCGTGTCCGCGAGGACGAAGCCGAACCGGGAGTAGTAGGCCGGGTTGCCGAGCAGGACGACCAGTCCGTGGCCGAGGGCGTCGGCGGCACCGAGGACGGTGTGCACGAGGGCGGAGCCGACGCCGCTGCGCTGGTGCGCGGGGAGCACCCCGAGCGGCCCGAGCCCGACGGCTGCGGTGGTGTCCTCGCCGACTCGGGCCCGGCTGCAGCAGACGTGCCCGACGACTTCGCCGTCGCGGACGGCCACCAGGGAGAGGGCGTCGACCAGGTCGCCTTCGGCGCGGAGTTCGTCGACCAGCGGGGCTTCGACCGGGGGTTCGTTCCCTTCGCGCCGGAACGCTGCGCTGTGGACGGCGTGGATCGCCGCTCGGTCGGCGGGGGTTTCCCGGCGGATCAGCATGATCGCCACCTTGCCCCGAACCGGCTGCGGAGGGCAAACGGGTTTGGGCTGCGCCCCCGGTTGCCACGCTACCGGAGGGCACCGACAGTTTCGGGGCCCGGAACGGCGAAGGCCCCCGCACCAGGAGCGCGGGGGCCTTCGTCGTGGTCAGGCGGTCAGTCGAACGCCTTCGAGATCAGGGCCTTCTGCTCGACCTCGTGCACCTTCGACGAACCCGCCGACGGGGCCGCCATCGGGCGGCGCGAGACGACCTGCAGGCCCGAGAGCACCTCCGGGAACTTCCGGGGCAGGTTCAGGCCGAAGAACGGCCACGCACCCTGGTTCTCCGGCTCCTCCTGGACCCAGGCGACCTGCGACGCGTTCGTGTACCGCTCCAGCGCCGCCAGCAGCTTCTTCTTCGGCAGCGGGTAGTACTGCTCGATCCGCACGATCGCGACGTCGTCGGCCTCGCGCTTCGTCCGCTCCGCCACCAGCTCCCAGTACAGCTTCCCGGAGGTCAGCAGCACCTTGCGGATCTTCGCCGGGTCCGGCGTGACGTCGTCGATGACGGACATGAACCGGCTCTCGCCCGTGAAGTCCCCGACCGCCGAGGTCGCCGCCTTGTTGCGCAGCATCGACTTCGGCGTGAAGACCACCAGCGGGCGCTGGATGCCGTCGAGGGCGTGGCGGCGCAGCAGGTGGAAGTAGTTCGCCGGGGTGGACGGGACCGCCACCGTCATCGAGCCCTCCGCGCACAGCGAGAGGAACCGCTCGATGCGGCCGGACGTGTGGTCCGGGCCCTGACCCTCGTGGCCGTGCGGCAGCAGCAGCACGACGTCCGAACGCTGGCCCCACTTGGCCTCGCCCGAGGAGATGTACTCGTCGATGACGGTCTGCGCGCCGTTGACGAAGTCACCGAACTGCGCTTCCCACATCACCAGCGACTCGGGGTTGGCCACCGAGTAGCCGTACTCGAAGCCGACGGCCGCGTATTCCGACAGCGCCGAGTCGTAGATCATCACGCGGCCCTGGCCGTCGGCCAGGTTTTGCAGCGGCGCGTACTCCTGGCCGGTCTTGCGGTCGATGAACACCGAGTGCCGCTGGGTGAACGTGCCGCGCCGCGAGTCCTGGCCGGACAGCCGGACCAGCCGGCCCTCCATCGCCAGCGACCCGAAGGCCAGCAGCTCGCCGAACGCCCAGTCGATGTCGCCTTCGCGCGACATCTTGTGGCGGCGCTCCATCACCGGCTTGACGCGCGGGTGCGGCGTGAAGCCGTCGGGGACCTGGACGAACGCGTCGCCGATCCGCTCGATGACCTCGGTGGCGACCGACGTCTTCACCTTGGCCGGCACCTGCTGCTCCTCCTCGACGGAGGGGCTGGCCTTCGCCGGGTGCTTCTCCAGCTCGCGGACCTCGTTGAAGACGTGCTCCAGCTGGCTCGAGAAGTCGCGCAGCGCGGCCTCGGCCTCCTCGACGGAGATGTCGCCGCGGCCGATCAGCGACTCGGTGTAGGTCTTCCGGACCGAGCGCTTCGTGTCGATGATGTCGTACATCGCCGGCTGGGTCATCGACGGGTCGTCGCCCTCGTTGTGCCCGCGGCGGCGGTAGCAGATGAGGTCGATGACGACGTCCTTGTGGAACGCCTGGCGGTACTCGACGGCCAGCTTGGCCACCCAGTGCGCGGCCTCCGGGTCGTCGCCGTTGACGTGGAAGATCGGCGAGCCGATCATCTTCGCGACGTCGGTGGCGTACTGGCTCGAGCGCGAGTGCTCCGGCGCGGTGGTGAAGCCGACCTGGTTGTTGACGATGACGTGCACGGTGCCGCCGGTGCGGTAGCCGCGCAGCAGCGCGAGGTTCAGCGTCTCGGCCACGACGCCCTGGCCCGCGAAGGCCGCGTCGCCGTGCATCAGGACCGGCAGCACGGTGTAGCCCTCGCCGCCCTTGTCCAGGAGGTCCTGCTTCGCGCGGACGATGCCCTCGAGCACCGGGTCCACGGTCTCCAGGTGCGACGGGTTCGCCGTCAGCGACACCTTCGTCTCGCCGTCGCCGAACATGCGGAAGTACTTGCCCTCGGCGCCGAGGTGGTACTTCACGTCACCGGAGCCGTGCGCCTGGCCCGGGTCGAGGTTGCCCTCGAACTCCTGGAAGATCTGGCTGATCGGCTTGCCGACGATGTTGGCCAGCACGTTCAGCCGGCCGCGGTGCGGCATGCCGATGACGACCTCGTCGAGCTCGTGCTCGGCGGCCTTGTCCAGCAGCGTGTCGAGCAGCGGGATCGCCGTCTCGCCGCCTTCCAGCGAGAACCGCTTCTGGCCGACGTACTTGGTCTGCAGGAACGTCTCGAACGCCTCGGCGGCGTTGAGCTTCGAGAGCACGTACTTCTGGACCGCGGGGTCCGGCTTCTCGTGCGGGATCTCGACGCGCTCCTGGATCCAGCGGCGCTCCTCGGGGTCGAGGATGTGGGTG
The DNA here is from genome assembly GCF_046549135.1 of Amycolatopsis sp. lyj-23. Taxonomy (NCBI): domain Bacteria; kingdom Bacillati; phylum Actinomycetota; class Actinomycetes; order Pseudonocardiales; family Pseudonocardiaceae; genus Amycolatopsis; species Amycolatopsis sp. lyj-23. The sequence goes on from NZ_JAJPWN010000004.1 coordinate 144,919, forward strand.
TACTCGATCCCGACCGTGCGGCAGTAGGAGTTGCGCAGCACGCCCAGGATGTCGCGCAGCTTCATCCGCTCCTGGCCGGCGAAGCCGCCGACCGGGAACTCGCGGTCGAGGTCCCAGAGCGTCAGGCCGTGGGACAGGACGTCCAGGTCGGCGTGGCTGCGCTGGCGGTAGTTCAGCGGGTCGGTGTCGGCCATCAGGTGGCCGCGCATCCGGAACGCGTCGATCAGCTCGATCACGCGGGCGGTCTTGTCGACCGGGCCGTCCGGGATGTCGGCGACCCAGCGGATCGGCTCGTACGGCAGGCGCAGGCTGGTGAAGACGTCGTCGTAGAAGCCGTCTTCGCCGAGCAGCAGCTGGTGGATGCGCTTGAGGAACTCGCCGGACTCCGCGCCCTGGATGATGCGGTGGTCGTAGGTCGAGGTCAGCGTCATGATCTTGCTGATGCCGAGGTCGACCAGGGTCTTCTCGCTGGTGCCCTCGAACGCGGCCGGGTACTGCATGGCGCCGACGCCGATGATGGCGCCCTGGCCGGCCTGCAGGCGCGGGACCGAGTGGTTGGTGCCGATGCCGCCCGGGTTGGTCAGCGAGATCGTGGTGCCGGAGAAGTCGTCCGCGGTGAGCTTGTTGTTGCGGGCCTTCTTGACGATGTCCTCGTAGGCCTGCCAGAACTGCAGGAACGTCATGTCTTCGACGTTCTTGACCGAGGCCACGACGAGGTTGCGCGACCCGTCCTTGCCCTTCATGTCGATGGCGAGCCCGAAGTTGACGTGCTCCGGCGTGATCGCGAACGGCTTGCCGTCGATCTGCTGGTAGTGCCGGTTCATGTTCGGGTAGTCCTTCAGCGCCCGCACCATGGCGTAGCCGATGAGGTGCGTGAAGGAGATCTTGCCGCCGCGGGTGCGCTTGAGGTGGTTGTTGATGACGATGCGGTTGTCCGCCATCAGCTTCGCCGGGACCGCGCGCACGCTGGTCGCGGTGGGGACGCTCAGCGAGGCGTCCATGTTCTTGGCGATGGCCGCCGCGGCGCCGCGCAGCTGCTTCGACTCCGGCTCTTCCTTCTTCGCCTCGGCCTTGGGCTCGGCCTTGGCCGCCGGCTTCGGGGCCGCCTTCGGCTCCGGCTTGGGGGCCGCCGCCTTCGCGGGGGCGGCCTGCTTGGCCGCCGACTCCGCGTTCTGCTTCGCCTTGGCCGACGGCTGGGCGGCCTGGCCGTTGGTGGCGGGCTTGACGTCGGCCTGCTGCCGGGCGGTGTCCGCCTTGGCCTGCGCGCTCTGCGTCGGCTTGAAGTCCGCGAAGAAGTCGTGCCATGCGGCATCGACTGAGGAAGGGTCTGCGAGGAACTGGTCGTACATCTCTTCGACCAGCCACTCGTTGGGGCCGAACTGTGACGCAGGGCTGCTGCTGGACACGGCTGGGGCTCGCCTCTATCCGTCTCGATCTCGATCTTGAATCCGCTGATGCGCCTACCAGGCTAACCCCCTCGGTGACCGCGATGTGATGGAACCGGCCTGTGTGAGGCGTGGCGCACTAGGGTATCGGTCACTGACTCGATCAAGATGTGCTAAGGGAACCTTAAGCGCTGGACCCGGTACAGGGTTCCCGGCGTCTTCCGCCCCGGTTCTCCTGGGCGGATGTGGCTGGTCGAATGTCCTTCGTTCTGGGACCAGGGCCTGGTGCGGCCGCTGGTGAGCCCGAGGAGCAGGATTGGCTGGTCGGGGCCGGGGTCCACGTCCGGCCGGGGACGGTCCGGTGGGCCTCGCGCCCCGACGTCGAGGCGGCCGGGCTGGGCGGGTTGGGCCGGCGGGCGCTGCCTTAGCCGGTCGCGTCGATCGCCCGGGCGAGGCCTTCGGGCAGCTCGTACGGCGGCTCGTGCGGCACCAGCTTGACCGCCAGGTGCAGCTGGTCGGTGGCGAGCAGCCCGGAGATGTCGCGCATCACGGGTGTGACGTCGGTGATGGCGGTGATCCACTCGTCGACGTAGTGGTCGACGGCTTCGCCGCTCAGGCCGATCTGGATGGCGCGGAAGTTCAGCGCGGTGTGGTCGAGGTCTCGCTCGGGATCCCACTGGATCCGGACCGGGCTGGTCTCGAGCTGCTGCTTCCACGCGGCCGTGTCCTGGTCGCGGCGCGGCGTGCTGAGCGCGGCGTGGCCGAGGGCCCACTCGAAGCCCGCACGGGTGATGTCGATCGCGAGGATGCGCTCCTGGCCCGGCTTGCGCCCGTAGCCGCAGCGGTAGGCCATCCACCGGAACGACGGTTTGATCCACGTCATCCGGTCCCGCTTGAACGGCGCGACGAAGGTCTGCTTCTCGAGCGCGGCGTCGGCGATCTGGGGCGAATAGGCCTGGTAGACGCGGACGGTGGTCTCGGTCTGCGCGGCCCGGATCTGCCGGTCAGGCACCCGGTTTTCTTCGAACATGCCCGTCATGCTCCCAGCGCGGGCCCGCCCCGGCCACGGACTTTCGTGCGCAAGGAGGCATCACCCGTGATTGGCGGGGCATCACGCGTGATTGGCGGGGCATCTCGCGTACCTGGAGGGTCGGCTTGCGTACCCAGGGGGTCGGCTTGCGTACCCAGGGGGTCGGCTTGCGTTCCTGGAGGGTCGGCTTGCCATCCGACCCTGTAGGTACGCGAACCGACCGTGCAGGTACGCGGGCCGACCGGTCCGGTACGTCAGCCGAGGGCCCAGAGGCGGGCGTAGAGGCCGTTGGCGGCCAGGAGTTCTTCGTGGGTTCCGGTTTCGGCGATGCGGCCGTGGTCCAGGACCACGATGCGGTCCGCGCGGGCCGCCGTGGCCAGGCGGTGGGCGACCACGAACGTCGTGCGGCGGCGGGCCACCGTCTCCGTCGCCCGCAGGACCGCGGCCTCCGTCGAGGGGTCCAGGGCCGCCGTGGCCTCGTCGAGCAGCAGGACGTCCGGGTCCACCAGCTCCGCCCGGGCCAGGGCCACCAGCTGGCGCTGGCCCGCCGACAGCGAGCGGCCGCGCTCGCCGACCGGCTGCAGGAAACCCGAGGGCAGGGCCGCGACGCCGTCGAGCGCGCCCACCGCACGGACCGCCGCCTCGACCTCCGCGTCGGTGGCCGACGGGCGGCCGTAGCGGACGTTGTCGGCCACCGTGCCCGAGAACAGGTGCGCCTCCTGCGGGACCACGCCCATCCGGCGGCGCAGCCCGGCGAGGTCGTACTCGCGGACGTCCGTGCCGTCGATCCGCAGCTCACCGCCGGTGACGTCGTAGTAGCGGGCCACCAGCTTCACCGCCGTCGACTTGCCCGCCCCGGTGGCGCCGACCAGCGCGATCGTCTCGCCGGCCGCGACGTCCAGCGAGAACTCCGCCAGCGCCGGGGCCTCGGTGCCGGCGTAGGCGAACTCGACCTCCTTGAACGAGACTTCGCCGCGCAGCCGGGCGGGCACCGCCACGGCGTTCTCCGCCGCCGGCACCGACGTCGGCGTCTTCAGCAGGTCGCCGATGCGGTTCAGGCCGACGCTCGCCTGCTGGTATCCGTCGAACACCGCCGACAGCTGCTGGATCGGCGAGAAGAACTGCTGCAGGTACAGCAGGAACGCCAGCAGCACCCCGGCCGACAGCGTGCCCGCCGAGACCCGGTTCGCGCCCGCCACCAGCACCGTCGTCGTCGCCAGGTCCGACAGCAGCGCTACCAGCGGGAAGTACGTCGCCACGTACCGCTGGGCCCGCAGCCGCGAGCGCCGGTAGTCGTCACTGCGCGAAGCGAACGCTTCGGCGGAGCGGTCTTCGCGCGTGTACGCCTGGGCAACGCGCAGCCCGCTGACGTTCTCCTGCATGTCCGCGTTCACGACGCTGACGCGCTCGCGGGCCTCGTTGTACGCCTTCGACGCCGACCGCCGGAAGATCACCGTGGCCACCGCCAGCACCGGCACCATCGCCAGCGCGTACAGCGCCAGCCCCGCGTCGGTGATCAGCAGCGCGGCCGTGATCCCCGCCAGCGTCAGCGCGCTGACCACCGCGGTGGCCAGGCCGGTCTGCAGGAACGTCGAGAGCGCGTCGACGTCCGTCGTCATCCGGGTCATGATCTTCCCGGACAGCTCCCGCTCGTAGTAGTCGAGCCCGAGCCGCTGCAGGTGCGCGTAGCTGCGGACGCGCAGCGCGTACAGGACCGTTTCGCCCACCCGGGACGTCAGCCGCGTCTGCGCGAACACCACCAGCCAGTCGGCCGCGATCACCACGGCGCCGATGCCGGCGGCCAGCCAGATCAGCCACTCGACGCCCGCGCGGACGCCGTGGTCGACGCCGAACTGGTACAGCCCCGGCAGCGCGATCGACGCCAGCGCGTCCGCCGCCACCAGCCCGATCACCAGGGCCAGCGGCCCGCGGACCGGCCGCAGCAGCGCGGCCAGCCGGAACTTCGGATCGGGCGCGGTGACGTCGACGCCGGGCAGCCGTGGCTCGTCGACGACGGCCGGCAGCCTGCGCACGCCCTCGATCAGCTCCGGGGTCGGCGGGACGTCGACGCTGCCGCCTCCGCCGGCGAACCCGCTGCTGTTCGGGTTGCCGCCGCGCATCCGCGCGGCTTCGGCCAGCTCGTCGACTTCGTCGCGGCTCTCGTCGCGCGGCCACAGCGACGGCGTGACGCCGTCCTGGCCGCGGTCGAGGCCCTCGCAGCGGTGCTTCTCTTCGACGTCGTCGCCCGGGCCCGCGACCAGCTCGCGGAACAGCGGGCAGCGCGCCATCAGCTCGTCCTCGGTGCCGACGTCGACGACGCGGCCTTCGTCCAGCACCGCGATCCGGTCGGCCAGCGCGAGGGTGGACCGCCGGTGCGCGATCAGCAGCGTGGTGCGGCTCGCGGTGACCGACCGCAGCGTGTCGTGGATCGCCGCTTCGGTGACGGTGTCGATGGCCGAGGTGGCGTCGTCGAGGACGAGGATCCGCGGGTCGGTGATCAGCGCCCTGGCCAGCCCGAGCCGCTGCCGCTGCCCGCCCGAAAGCGTGAGCCCGCGCTCGCCGACCAGCGTTTCGTAGCCATCCGGCAGCGCGCGGATGAAGCCGTCCGCCTCCGCCGCCTTGGCCGCCGCGACGACTTCTTCGTTGCTCGCGTCGGGGCGGCCGTAGGCGATGTTGTCCCGGATCGACGAGGAGAAGAGGAACGCCTCCTCGAACACCACGCCGATGGCCTGCCGCAGCTGCCGCAGCGGGACGTCGCGGACGTCGAGGCCGCCGACCCGCACCGCGCCCTCGTGGACGTCGTAGAACCGGGGCAGCAGCAACGAGATCGTCGACTTCCCCGAGCCCGCGGTGCCGACCAGCGCGAGGGTTTCGCCCGGGTTCGCGGTCACCGAAAGGCCGGCCAGCACCGGTTCGCTGCGGGTGTAGCCGAAGCGGACGGCGTCGAGCTCCACACCGAGGGGCCCCTCCGGCAGCGGCCGCGCGTCCGGCGCGTCGACGACGTCGGTCTGCGCGTCGATCAGCTCGTACACGCGCTCGGCGCCCGCGCGGGTCAGCTGGGCCTGCACCACCAGCCCGGACAGCATCCGGGCCGGGCCGATCAGCGTCGCGAGGTAGGTGGCGAAGGCCAGGAACGTGCCGAGGGTGATGGACCCGTTCAGCGCGAGGACACCGCCGATGCCGAGCACGGCGACCTGGCCTGCGGCGGGCAGGGCGGCGGTCGTCGCCGTCGGGACCGCCGAGAGCTTCGCCGCGCGGAGCCGCTCGCCGAACAGCTTGCGCGCGGTCGCCTCCAGCTTCGAGACTTCCCGCGTCTCCTGGCCGAACCCCTTGACCACCCGGACGCCGGTGACGGTCTCTTCGACCTGCTGTGCGACGTCCGCCGCGCGCTGCTGCGCCGACCACGTCGCCGGGAAGAGCCGCTTGCGGCTGCGCGCCACGATGACGCCGACGGCCGGCGTGACGACCAGCGCGATCAGCGTCAGCACCGGGGACAGCCACAGCATCGCGACGAACGACAGCACCGCGAAGACCACCGAACCGAACGACAGCGGGACCTGCATCAGGATTCCGGTCACCAGCTGCAGGTCGGAGATCGCGCGCGAGGCGACCTGGCCGGTGCGCAGGGCGTCCTGCTTGCCGCCGTCCAGCCGCGAAACGGCGTTGAAGACGCGCTGGCGCAGATCGTGCTGCACGTCGAGGGCGAGCTTCCCGCCCAGGTAGCGGCGCGCGAACGCGGTGCCGAAGGCGATCAGCTGCAGCGCGACGAGGAAGACGGCGATCCCGGTCAGCCCGCCGGTCCGCCCGGCCACCGCGTCGTCGACCGCTGTGCGCACCAGCAACGGGCTCGCGGCCTGGACGCCGACGCCGACGGCGGCGGCGAGCAGCGACAGCACGACGAGCACGCGGTGCTCCCACGCCGCGGCGGACAGCCGGCGGATCCAGCCTGCTGTCTCGGTGGGTGGGAGCTCTTGACGGGAGCGGGGCGGAGCGGTGGTCACGTTGTCACAGTAAGCGCCACCACCGACAAAATATTTCCCGGAATGCCGTGAAGGCCACCTCGAGCAGCTCGAGGTGGCCTTCACGGGACGTGCGGGGACTACGTGATGTCGCGCTTCTGGTTGCCCGCCCAGCCGAGGCCGAAGAAGAGCATCGTCCACCCGAAGAAGATCAGCGCCGACGCCCACCACGAGATCACGCCCGGCGCGCCCGCCGCGAGCTGCAGGCCGAGCGCCGACCAGTGGTCGACGCCGCCCGGCAGGTTCAGCGAGTTGATCCCGAAGGCGTCCGCCGCGATCCCGCCCACGATCCCGTTGGCGGTGCCGTTCGGCAGGATGCCGCCCAGGATGTCGGCTGGCCCCCAGAGGGCGATGACCAGGACGTTCTCCACGATCAGGAACCACACCAGGAACAGCACGACGGCCAGCGGCACGCTGCGCAGCACCGCGCCGAACCCGATGCCGAACAGCGTCACCAGCACCGAGGCCAGCACCGTCCCGCCGAGCGCGGCCAGCCACTGCCCGGCGGACGGCCAGCGGCCCGAATCGACCGACGCCATCACGGCGATCGCCGAGACACCGAAGCTCACCAGGCCGTAGATCGCGCCCCACGCCACGTACGTGAGCATCTTCGCGGTCAGCGCCGTGACCCGGTTCGGTGCCGTGAGGAACGTCGTCGTGATCGTCTTGCTGCGGTATTCGCCGGCCAGTGCGAAAACGCCGAAGAGGCCCGGGATCAGCTGCGCGATGTTGACGCCGTGCGCGAACGCCAGCAGCCCGACCGGCAGCTTGCTCGCGTCCAAGCCGACCGCACCCGCGACCTCGCGGGCGTCGCTGGAGCCGATGAAGTCCGCGAAGTCGTTCGTGATCTTGCCCCACACGAACGTCAGCCAGAACGCCACCAGCGCGAGCGGGATCAGCAGCACCCACCACGTGTTCAGCGTGAGCGTCTTGCGGAACTCCGCCTTGATCAGGTTGCCCATCACTGCTGCGGTCCTCCCCAGTACTGCTGCTGCTGCGGACCCGACGGCGGGCCCTGCTGGTAGTGCTGCTGCGGCGGGTAACCGGGCGGCGGCGGCCCCTGGTACTGCGGCTGCGGCGGGTAGCCGGGCGCGCCGCCGGTGTACTGACCCTGGGTCAGCTGGAAGAACATCCGCTCCAGGTCGGCGTGCTCCTCCTGCATCCCGTAGACCGCGATCCCGGCCTTGGCGGCCAGGTCACCGATCTGCTGGACACTCGACCCGGCGACCGCGACCCGGCCGTCCGGCGTCGGCGACACCTGGTGGATGCCGTTGTCCTGCAACGCCTTCACGAGCGCGGCCGGGTCCGCGGGCTGCACCAGCACCCGCGACTGCTGGCCCTTGCGCAGCTGCTCCAGCGGGCCGTAGTACCGCGTGACGCCCTGGCTGATGATGACGACCTGGTCGATCAGCTGCTCGACCTCGTTGAGCAGGTGGCTCGACACCAGCACCGTCCGCCGCTGCTCCCGCGCGTACGCACGCAGGAAGTTGCGCAGCCACAGGATGCCTTCCGGGTCCAGGCCGTTCGTCGGCTCGTCGAGCACCAGCACCTGCGGATCGCCCAGCAACGCCGTCGCCAGCGCCAGCCGCTGCCGCATGCCGAGCGAGAACCCGCCCGCCTTCCGGTCCGCGGCGCTGCCCAGACCCACCAGGCCGAGCACCTCGTCCGCGCGCCGGTCCGGCACCCCGATGGCCGCGGCGTACACCCGGAGGTGGTTGCGCGCCGTCCGGCCCGGGTGGAACCCCTCGTTCTCCAGCACCGAACCCACCACCCGCGCCGGGTTCCCCAGCTGCGAGTGCGGCCGCCCGTTGATCGTCGCCGTCCCCGATGTGGGTGTCACCAACCCGAGCAACATGCGCAACGTCGTCGTCTTGCCGGCACCGTTCGGGCCGAGGAACCCCGTCACCGAACCCGGTTCGACCGTGAAGCTCAGGTTCTGCACGGCGTTCACCGCACCGAACTGCTTGCTCAGGTTCTGCACCACAATCCGGCCACTGCCGTCGTGCATACCGTCCCCTAACGTTCCCCGCTGATGCGGCGTCATCCTGCCCTACCGGCGCCGCGCGCGCGCACGGAACGGCCGGGAGCGACCTTCATCACTTTTCGCTACCGGCCGGTAGGGTCGGCGTCGCTCTGACCAGAGGGTTTCGATCACCCGGCAGATCATCTTGGTAAAGAATTCGTGCGACTTGCCGACCCGGTGCAGCGAAGTCGCCTGCCGCCCTCTAAGCTGGGTATCGGCGGCCCGCTCCCAGTGACCCCCAGGCTGGTTGAGCGGGTCGCCCCTTCGTCTCCTTCTTCGCGGCTTCGCCGCTCATGTCGACTTTGTCCTTTTGCCCGGGGGCCGAGCCCCCCGGACCCCCCACGGTGCCTCTCGCGCGGCTTTCGGGGGCTGCCGGGCATTGCTTTGTGCGCGGGTGGGTGTGCTGCCGTGGGGAACGGGGTTGGGTGAAAGGTGAAAAAGAGGAACGGGTCCCTGTCGTTGTGCGACAGGGACCCGCTCGGGTTAGGTGGCTATGCGAGGACGTTGGTCAGGGGGGTGTGGTCCAGGTTGTGGGCCAGGGCTACTGGGGCGTTTGTCAGGGCTCCGTTGTGGGTGTTGAGGCCCTTTGCCAGGGCTGGGTCTGCCTGGAGGGCCTGCTTCCAACCGTGGTCGGCCAGTTGGACTGCGTACGGGAGCGTGACGTTGGTGAGGCCGTACGTTGAGGTGCGGGGGACCGCTCCTGGCATGTTGGCCACGCAGTAGAACACCGATTCGTGGACCGTGTACGTCGGGTTGTCGTGTGTCGTGGGGCGCGAGTCGGCGAAGCAGCCGCCCTGGTCGATTGCGATGTCCACCAGGACGCTGCCCGGCTTCATGCGGGCGACGAGGTCGTTCGAGACCAGCTTTGGTGCCTTGGCGCCTGGTACCAGTACTGCGCCGATCACCAGGTCGGCCTGGAGCACCGCTTCCTCGACCGACAGGCGGTTCGACGTCACCGTGCGGATGCGGCCGCCGAAGTCGTTGTCGATCTGGCGGAGGCGGTCGACGTTCGTGTCCAGGATTTCCACGTCCGAGCCGAGGCCCAGCGCGACGCGGGCGGCGTTGAGGCCCGCGACTCCGCCGCCGATGACGACGACGCGCGCCGGGTGGACGCCGGGGATGCCGCCGGGCAGCACACCGCGGCCGCCGCTGGGCTTCATCAGCGAGAACGCGCCGACCTGCGGGGCCAGCCGGCCCGCGACCTCGGACATCGGGGCGAGCAGCGGCAGTGCGCCGCTCGCGGTCTGCACCGTCTCGTACGCGATCGCGGTGGTGCCGGCGGCCAGCAGCGCGTCGGTCAGCGGGCGGTCCGCGGCGATGTGCAGGTAGGTGAAGAGGACCTGGTCGCGCTTGAGGCGCCCGTACTCCTCGGCGATCGGCTCCTTGACCTTCAGGACGAGCTCGCCTTCGGCCCAGGTCTCCTCGGCCGTGGCGAGGATCTTCGCGCCGGCGGCGACGTACTCCTCGTCGGTGATGGACGAGCCCACCCCGGCGCCGGTCTCGACGAAGACGTCGTGCCCGCGCCCGACCAGCTCGTGCACCCCGGCGGGGGTCAGCGCGACCCGGTATTCGTGCTTCTTGATCTCACGGGGAACGGCGATACGCACGGTCGGCCTCCTGGGTCGGTCTGCGTCCGGATTCGGGTGCGGTGTTGCCACTCACGGTGAACCACCCGGACGGCGGTGTCATCGTGCTGTCCGGACAGTTCTGGGCGGTATTCGTGGTGCTGCGCGGACAAGGTGCTTGACCTCGACTTCACTTGAAGTTGCAGCGTGGTGGCATGCGTGCGGTGTGGATGAAGGAGTTCGGCGGTCCGGAGGTCCTGGTGCCGGGGGAGGCGCCGGACCCGGTGCCCGGGCCGGGCCAGGTGCTGGTGGAGGTGGCGTTCGCGAACACCACGTTCGTCGAGACGCAGTTCCGGGCCGGGGCGCCGGGGCCCTTCCGGCCTTCGCTGCCGGTGATCCCGGGCAACGGCGTCGGCGGGGTGATCAGCGCGGTCGGCGCGGGGGTGGACCCGGGGCTCGCGGGGCAGCGGGTGGTCACGTCGACGGGCGGCTCGGGCGGGTACGCCCAGCGCGTCGCGGTCGACGCGGCGGCGGTGTTCGAGGTGCCGCCCGCGCTCTCGCTCGACGCGGCGGTGGCGCTGCTCGCGGACGGCCGGACGGCGACCGGCCTGGTGCACGCGACGGGGGTGCGCCCGGGCGATCGGGTCCTCGTCGAGGCGGCGGCCGGCGGGGTCGGCGGCCTGCTCGTCCAGCTCGCGAAGGCGGCGGGTGCGACGGTGATCGGCGCGGCGGGCGGGCCGGCGAAGGTGGCGCGCGTGCTCGGGGCGGACTCGGTGGTCGACTACCTGCGGCCGGACTGGACGTCCGCGGTGGGCCCGGTGGACGTCGTGTTCGACGGCGTGGGCGGGCCGATCGGCACGGCGGCGTTCGGCCTGCTGCGCCCGGGCGGCCGGATGGCGGTCTACGGCCTGGCGGGCGGTTCGTGGGCCGAAGTGTCCGAAGAGGACGCCGCGGCGCGGGGCGTTTCGCTGGTGCGGTCGATCGGTTCGCCCGGACAGCTGCGGGCGTTCACGGAATCGGCGCTGGCCGAGGCGGCGGCGGGGCGGCTGGAACCGGTGATCGGGCAGCGCTTCCCGTTGGAGAAGGCCGCCGACGCCCACGCGGCGATCGAGTCGCGCACGACGGTGGGGAAGACGTTGCTGGTCGCCTGAACGGCGGCCGCGCACCGGGGAAGCCCGTGAAGGCCACCTCGAGCCGAGGTGGCCTTCACGGTTTCCGCCGCGGGATGCGGGGACTCAGGCGCGGTAGGCCGACCAGGCGCTCTGCATCCGCGAGGTCTGCCCCGCGGTGAACTCGTACATGCAGCTGTCGTAGCTGTAGTCCATGAAGTTGTGCACCGGGTCCTTGCCCGCCGAACTGCAGGTGTCCTTGTTCGTGGGGCAGCCCGACGTCGCCGTCGCTTCGGCCGGGGTGTCCGACACGTAGTCGCCCGAACCGGAGCAGCCGCCCTGGAACGTGTGGTACAGGCCCATCCAGTGGCCCACCTCGTGGGTGGCCGTGTCGCCTTCGTTGTAGTTCGTCGCCGAACGGCCCGGGAGGGACTCGTCGAGGATGACCACGCCGTCGAGCTTCGGCTGGCTGTTGTAGCTGGACGGGAAGGTCGCCCAGCCGAGGAGGCTGTCGCCGAGGTTGGCCGTGTAGATGTTCAGCGCGTTCTTGCCGCCCTTGCGCAGCGCGTTCTTCATGTTGCGCTCGGCCGAGGTGCCGTCGGTGATGCCGTTGTACCAGGTCGAGTTGTTCGTGTAGTCGGTGCTGACGAGCGAGAAGCTGAAGCCGCTCGACGCGTACGCGTTGTTCAGGACCGAGATCTGCTTGGTGATCGTCGCCGCCGGGAGGTTCCCGGTCGAACCGCTGGTGATCACGTGGAAGTACACCGGGATCGAAACCGCCGCCGCCTGCGCCGTGACCGCCGTGCGCTTGCCGGCCAGCTTGCTCTGCAGGTCCGCTTCCATGCGGGCCGCTTCGGCCGGGGACACCGTGTCGGCGTGGCCGTCCTTGCTGCGGTCCGCGGCGTGCGCGGGGGTGAAGCAGTCGCCGCTGGGCGCCGCGACGGCGCTGCCGGCTCCCGCCGCCGGGACGACCAGCGCGACCAGGGAAAGCGCGGAGACCGCACCCAGCTTGACGGCCCGACCGAACCGCTCCGAACTGCTCATGGACGAACTCCTCTGCCACGACCCGGCTACCCCGGGTGGTGAAGAGAAGGTGCGGCACCCGATCCGGGTGAATCCACCATCTTTCGGTGGGAAAAGACAATCGGAACGATCGGCGCGATCCATGCGGAGTAGTGCATAAGTCGCGCGTTGCGCCGAACGGCCCATCAGCTCCAGCGCAACGCGACCAGCTGGGTCAGCAGGGCCAGCCGGACGTCGGGGTCGTCGAGGTCCAGCGGCACGAGCTCGAGCAGCTTCCGCATCCGGTACCGCAGGGTGTTCGGGTGGATCCGCAGCTCGCGCGCGGCCGCCCGCGGGTCGCCGGGGTGCCGCAGCCACGCGTACAGCGTCTCGACGTGCCCCGCCTTGCCCGTGCCGTCGTGCGCGCGCAGGGTGTGCAGCGGACCGAGGTCGGTGACCCGCGCCGCGACCGCCGCCGTGGCCCCGCGGTGCAGCGTCAACGCCGTCCAGGCTTCGTCGAAGGCGATCACGCGATCGGTGAGGATTTCGGCGCGCAGCAGGCCGAGGGCCTCGTCGGCCTGGGCGCGTGACGTCGAAAGGTCGCCGATCCCGCCGGGGGAGCCGGCCGCCGCGCGCGGGGCGCCGCCGCGCCGGGTCGCCGGCTGCACGGCCAGGGCCTGCCGCAGCTCGGCCCAGCCGCCCGGGCCCGGCCGGTCCGGCACCACGGCGTAGAGCAGGCCGGCGAGCTCGGTCGCCACCGGGCGGCTGCCGATGCCCTGGGAAATCCGCTCGAGCAGGGCGAGCCGCAGGCCCTCGGTGTCGCGCCCGTCGCCGCCGGTGACCTCGATGACGACCACGCGGTGCGGCTCGTCGGACAGGTCCAGCTCGGCCATCGCCTTCCGCGGGTTCGCGCTGCCCTCCAGCACCGCGCGCAGGAGCTCGGCCGACGCGCGGCGCTGCGCGTCGGTGTGCGCGCGGCGGCGCAGCAGGTGCAGCGCGACGACCGGGGCGGCGTCGGCGAAGGCCGCCGCCCGCTCGTCGGACACCGGCCCGGCGACCACCGCCCACATCGAGCCGAGCAGCTCGCCGCCCATCCGGATCGGCACGATCAGCCGCGGCAGCGTGCCGTCGCGCTGGGCCGGGACGAAGATCGTCTGCCGCCCGCGCGACAGCTCCCGGAACACCCCGCGCGACCGGAACCGCGCGAGGACGTCGTCGGGGATGCGCCGGCCCATGATCGTGGCGACGCGGGCGGGGTCGGTCAGGTCCTGGCGCGCGGAGTAGGCGAGCACGCGCGAGTTGGTGTCCTCGATGGTCACCGGCGCGTCGACGACGCTCGCGACGGCGTCGGCCAGCCGGAACAGGTCGCCGGAACCGGGGTCGAGGTCCTCCGACTCGTCGGCGAGGGCGTCGAGCACGGTCCGCAGCAGCCAGACCAGCTGCGCCCACGACGTCGCGGCGTGCACCTGGACCAGCGCGATCCCGCTGGCCTTCGCGGCCCGCTTCACCGCCGGTTTCGCGGCCAGCGGCGGCTTGAGCAGCACGGCGGCGGCGCCCTGGGCGGCGCTCTGCTTCACCAGCTCGGCGGCGTCTTCGGGGCCGGTCGTGGCGACGCCGAGCACGAGGTCGCCCGCCGAGAGCGTGAGGGTCCCGCCCGGTTCGGCGATGACGACGTCGGCGACCGCGGGCGAGTCTTCGGGCACCTGGAGCGCGTGGAGCAGCGTCGGCCCCACCCGGTCGACCACGCTGCGCACCGAAACCACGAGAGCATTCTCGCCGAGAAAGCCGGGAAAGGCTCGGTAGGGTCGGCGGGGTGAGCGATGCCCGGCGGATCGTGGAAAGCGGTTACGACAGCGTGGCCGAGCGGTACCTCGAGTGGAGCGCGCGCATCCCGGACGACCCGCGGCGGCGGTTCGCCGCGGAGCTGCTCGCCCGGCTCGACGACGGCGCCCCGGTCCTCGACCTCGGCTGCGGTGCCGGGGTACCCAGCACCGCAGCGCTCGCGGAACGGCACGACGTCCTCGGCGTCGACGTCTCGGAGGCGCAGCTGGCACTGGCGCGGCGGAACGTCCCGGGCGCGCGGTTCGAGCGGGGCGACATGACCGGGCTGTCCTTTCCGGACGGCAGTTTCGCGGCCGTGACGGCGTTCTACTCGGTGCTGCACGTGCCCCGCGAGGAGCAGGGCGCGCTCTTCGCGCGGATCGCCGCCTGGCTGCGCCCCGGCGGGTGGTTCCTGGCCGCGCTCGGGTCCAGCGAGGCGAACGGCGTCGAGGACGCCTGGCTCGGCGCGCCGATGTTCTTCAGCAGCCACGCCCCGGCGGAAAACCGGCGCCTGCTCGAAGCGGCCGGGTTCACGCTCGAGCTGGACGAAACCGTGACGATGCAGGAGCCGGAGGGCCCGGCGACCTTCCACTGGGTGCTCGGCAGGCGCTGAGCGGCGCGGCTAGCGGGACAGGACCGCCGTCAGGACCCGCCACAGCTCGCCGGCCGGGTCCTCGGCCGGTTCCGGGGACCGCCACGCGACGACGCCGTCGGGACGCACCAGCGAAGCGCCGCCGTCCGAAAGGCCGTAGCGGGCGGCGAAGACGTCATCGTCGATCGTGTGGCAGTCGAGGCGGACGCCGAGCTCGGCCGCGATGTCCGCGGCGGCCGGCTGCCAGCGCGTGCCGTCGGCGGCGCACAGCAGCACCCACGAGTGCCCGAACAGGTCCACAGTGGACTCCAGGCCGGGTGCCCGGAAGCCCGGCCGCCCGGTCGGGGCGTGCACGTCCTCGACGCGCTCGCCGTCGTCCGGCTCCTCCGCGAGCACCGCGGCCGAGCGGTAGCGGAAGCCGAGCACGATACCGAGCTGGTCCTCGGCCTTCGTCAGGCCGGAGACGTCGAGGTCGGGGTGCATGCGCTGCTTCATGTTGTGCAGCGACGTGTCGATGACCATCCGCGCGATCGGCTTCCGCTCGGCTTCGTAGGTGTCGAGCAGGGCCGGGCCCGCTTCGCCGCGCAACACCGCGGCGAGCTTCCACGCGATGTCCGCCGCGTCGCCGACCGCCGTGTTGCCGCCCATCCCGCCGGTCGGCGGCGTCACCTTCGCGGCGTCGCCGATCAGGAAGACCCGCCCCGCGCGGAACCGGTCCGCCAGCCGCGCGGCCACTTCCCACGAGCCCGTCCAGACGATCTCCGGCTCGAGTTCCGGCAGGTCGGTGGCGGTGCGGAGCATCGCGACGAGCCGGTCGTGGGTGAAGTCGGCGGGGCTCTCCCCGCGGTCCGGGAAGTAGTCCGGGGCGAAGACGTACCGGTTCGGCAGGTCCGTGGTGACGAACGCGGCGGTGAAGTCCGGGTGCTGCAGGTAGCACAGGTCCGACAGGCCGGGGTGGACGCGGTCGCCGAGGTCGGCGTCGAACACGACGCCGAGGCAGTGGCTCAGCGCGTCCAGCCCGGTGGTCCCGATGCCGAGCCGCTGCCGGATGCCGCTGCGCCCGCCGTCGGCGGCGACGACGTAGTCCGCGCGCACCACGGTCTCCTCGCCGGAATCGCGGTGGCGCAGCGTCGCGGTGACGCCGTCTTCGTCCGGCGCCAGGCCGGTGAGCTCGGTCCGGAACCGCACCCGCGCGCCGGCCTTCTCCGCGTGCGCGAGCAGGATCGGCTCCACGACGTCCTGGCCCGCGAGGCCGGCGGGCAGCGTCGTCGACGCCGAGACGTCGAACTCGCTGCCGTCCTGGACCAGCCGGTGCAGCACCCGGCCGGCCAGGCTGGTCGCGACGGTGATCCGCAGGCCCTGAGACGCCCGCGGGCTCGCCGTCCGCACTTCACGGTCGATTCCCGCCCAGTGGAACAACTCCATCGTGCGCCAGTTCTGCCCGGCGGCGCGCGAGTGGACCGACGTCCCCGCGTGCCGCTCGACCGTCAGCACGTCCACTCCGGCCTGCGCCAGGAACAGCGACGCCGACAACCCGCCCAGCCCGGCCCCCACGACCAGCACCTGTACTCGCTCAGACACAACTATCTCCCCACCTGTGAGTCTCCCTTGCTCAATATCTTAGACACAAAGAGATCTGTCGGGCAAGGCGATTCGGCTCCCAGGACGTGGGAAAGGTTGGGTAGGCCGTTCGGCCCAAGTAGCTTCGTTCCGGCAGCCCTGACGAACCCTTGAGCCGCAAGGAGAAAACCGATGACCGAGACTTCGGCGTGGTCCTTCGAGACCAGGCAGATCCACGCGGGTGCCGCGCCGGACCCGGCCACGGGGGCCCGCGCGACGCCGATCTACCAGACGACGTCGTACGTCTTCCGCGACAGCCAGCACGGCGCCGACCTGTTCAGCCTCGCCGAGCCCGGCAACATCTACACGCGGATCATGAACCCGACCCAGGACGTGCTGGAGCAGCGCGTCGCTTCGCTCGAAGGCGGCGTCGCGGCGCTGGCGTTCGCGTCCGGTTCGGCCGCGACCACGGCGGCGATCCTGAACCTCGTCGGGGCGGGCGACCACTTCGTCTCGAGCCCGTCGCTCTACGGCGGCACCTACAACCTCTTCCACTACACGCTGCCGAAGCTCGGCATCGAGGTCACCTTCATCGAGGACCAGGACGACCTCGAGCAGTGGCGCGCTGCGGTCCGGCCGAACACGAAGTTCTTCTTCGCCGAGACGCTCGCCAACCCGGGCAGCAACGTCCTCGACATCCGCGGTGTCTCCGACGTCGCGCACGAGGCCGGTGTCCCGCTGCTGGTCGACAACACCATCCCGACGCCGTACCTGGTGCGCCCGATCGAGCACGGCGCCGACGTCGTGATCCACTCGGCCACCAAGTACCTCGGCGGCCACGGCACGACGATCGCCGGTGTCCTGGTCGACGGCGGCACGTTCGACTTCGGCAAGAACCCGGAGAAGTTCCCCGGCTTCAACGAGCCGGACCCGAGCTACCACGGCCTGAAGTACTGGGAGGCGCTCGGCCCGGGCGCGTACGCGGCCAAGGCGCGCGTGCAGCTCCTGCGCGACACCGGTGCGGCCATCGCGCCGCTGAACAGCTTCCTGATCCTGCAGGGCATCGAGACGCTGTCGCTGCGCATCGAGCGGCACGTCTCGAACGCGCAAGCGCTTGCGGAGTGGCTCGAGCAGCGGGACGAGGTCGAGAAGGTCTACTACGCCGGCCTGCCGTCGAGCCCGTTCCACGCCGCCGCGCAGAAGTACCTGCCACGCGGCGCGGGCGCGGTGCTGTCGTTCGAGCTGCGCGGCGGGGTCGAGGCGGGCCGGAAGTTCGTCGACGGGACGGAACTGCACAGCCAGCTGGTGAACCTCGGTGACGTGCGCAGCCTGATCGTGCACCCGGCGTCGACCACCCACAGCCAGCTGACGCCGGAGGAGCAGCTCGCCAGCGGGGTGAAGCCGGGCCTGGTCCGGCTGGCCGTCGGGCTGGAGGGCATCGAGGACCTGAAGGCCGACCTCGAAGCCGGATTCCGGGCGGCCAAGGCGGAACTGTGACCGTTACCGGCGCCTGGCGGGTCGGTGACCCGCCGGGCCGCCGGGAGTTCGTCACCGGCCCGGGTGCGCTCGCGCTCGAGGCCGGTGGCGTGCTGCCGTCGTTCACCCTCGCGTACGAGACGTGGGGGACGCTGGACTCCGACGCGTCCAACGCGATCCTCGTCGAGCACGCGCTGACCGGGGACAGCCACGCGGCCGGCCCCGCCGGGCCCGGGCACCCGAACGCGGGCTGGTGGGACGGGCTGATCGGGCCGGGGAAGGCCGTCGACACGAACGAGTTCTTCGTCGTCGTCCCGAACGTGCTGGGCGGCTGCCAGGGCTCGACCGGGCCGTCGTCACCCGATGCCGGCGGGACGCCGTGGGGCAGCCGGTTCCCGGCGGTGACGGTCCGGGACCAGGTGGCGTCGGAGGCGGTGCTGGCCGACCACCTCGGCGTCGACCGCTGGGCGGCCGTCATCGGCGGCTCGATGGGCGGGATGCGGGCGCTGGAGTGGGCGGTCACGCTGCCCGCCCGGGTCGCTTCGGTGCTGGTGCTGGCGTCGACCGCGCGGGCGTCGGCCGACCAGATCGCCTGGGCCGCCCCGCAGCTGCACGCGATCCGCAGCGACCCGTGCTTCCACGGCGGCGACTACTACTCGGCGCCGGCGGGCCCGGTGGCCGGGCTCGGCATCGCGCGGCGGATCGCGCACGTCACCTACCGCAGCGAACCCGAGCTGGCCGAGCGGTTCGGCCGCCTCCCGCAGGACGGCGAGGACCCGCTGCGCGGTGGCCGGTTCGCCGTCGAGTCCTATTTGGACCACCACGCGGAGAAGCTGGCGCACCGCTTCGACGCCAACAGCTACCTGGTGCTGACCGAGTCGATGAACACCCACGACGTCGGCCGCGACCGCGGCGGCGTGGCGGCGGCGCTGGGCCGCGTGACGGCCCGGGCGGTGATCGGCGGCGTCGACAGCGACCGGCTGTACCCGCTCTACCAGTCGGCGGAGATCGCGGCCGGCATCCCCGGAGCACCGGAGTCGTCGGTGGTGACGTCGCCGTACGGGCACGACTCGTTCCTCATCGAGACCGGTCAGATCGCGGCCCTGGTGAAGCACCTGCTCGGGTGACCCCGCTTGAGGGCCCTAGTCCGAGACGGCCTCGGAGATCCAGGGCGCCACCGGCAGGTCGCGGTCCAGGCACTCCACCGACAGCCGGATGGTCCAGCGCAGCGCCTGCAGGACGAGGCTGTCGACCTCGTCCGGCGCCGCGTTGGCGAGGGCGATCTCGACCTGCTCCTGTGCGGCTTCGGTGTTGCCGTGGACCTCGGCGAGCAGCGTCCGGACCGCCGTCCGGACCGGTGGGTCGGCCTGGTCGATCGAGACCTCTTCGCCGTCCTCGTCGAACACCTGGACCTTCACCGGGGCGCTGCCGCCGTCGCCGAGGGTGGCGACCATCGCGCTGCACTCGCCGAAGAGCAGCAGCATGAGGGCCTTCGTCTCGTCCGCGCGGGCCTGCGGCTCGGCGGCCGACGGGGCGACCTCGCCCAGTGCTTCGGCGTCGTCACCGAGGCTCAGCGCGGTCAACGCGCGCTGAGCCTTCTCGACGAGCCGGCGCTCCTGCTCGCTCCAATCCGGGTCCACGTGCCCCATCAAACACCACCCGGGCGCTCGTGGGGATACCTTGATCCGTTGAGGGCCATCAGGCCGCGCGAAGGGCACCCAGCGCGAGGCGGCAGAGCAGTTCGGCGAGTTCGACGTCACCGAGATGGCGGTTGTACGGCGTCGAGTTGATCAGTCCGAACACGGCGTGTGCCGCCGACCGCGCCTGCCGTTCACCCAGGTCCGGAACGGCTTCGCGGATCACCCGCACCCACACCTCGACGTACTGGCGCTGGAGCGCGCGCACCTGCTTGCGGTCGGCGTCGGTGAGGTTGGCGAGGTTCCGCTCCTGAACGGTGATCAACGCGGGGTGCGCGAGCGCGAAGTCGACGTGGAACCGCACGAGACCGGTCAGCGTGTCGTCGGGCTCACCGGGCCGGGCGGCCCGCGCGGTGCCGCCGTCGAGCAGGTAGCGGCTGATCGAGTTCAGCATCTCGCCGAGGATGGCGTCCTTGCTGCGGAAGTGCCGGTAGAGCGCCGGGCCGGAGATGCCGACGGCGGCCCCGATGTCGTCGATGCCGACACCGTGGAAGCCGTGGTGGGCGAACAGCTCGGCGGCCGCGGACAGGATCTGTTCGCGCCTGCTCGCCTTCTCGCCGTTCACGAGAGGGGTGGGGTTGGCCGGCATCCGGTCAGTTTAGAGCGACAGGTTAGCGAGCGCTAACGTCCGCCGTTCCGGACCGGCTGCCGGCCGCCCTGTCACACGTTCGGTGACGTCCCCAGGGCCACGCCCTTGGCGAAGCCCATCGAGTTCACCGGGCTGCTCTGGGCGAGCGTCCGCCCGAAGCACACCGACCACGAGTTCGCCGCGACGCCCGACGACGCGCACGTCCAGACACCCAGCGCGGTCCCGGACGAGGTGTACAGGTCAGCGGACGCGTCCACGGAGAAAAGGGCGGTCCGGTTGTTGCGCACGATCACCGCCGCCTGGACGGCGCCCCCGCCCACGGACCTGATGGCGCACACCTGGGCGGCCACGCTGGTGGCGACCGTCTTCGAGCCGGCGCAGTGCCAGGTGGCGGAGCTGGAGGTGATCGGGTTCGTGTTGCCGTAGGGGTGCCAGGAACCGGTCTCCGCGGCCGCGGCGGTGCCCGTGGTCGTCAGGACCAGCCCGAGGCCGGCGGCGATGGTGGTCAAGCCGGCGAAGGCCTTGCGTGCGAACGCCATCGGAAGTTCCCCTCTCGTCGAGCCCCGGTCGTTTCCGGAGGCTTCCGCGGGTACTCGCCTGAGGGGGGCGCCCGGTTTAGCCGGAAAACCGGCCGGTTCGCTCGAGACCCGCTGACGAACCGCTGGGGTTTCACACTTCCGGTGTGGGCCGAGTGGGTACCTACCGGTAACCAGGGGTTCCTTGGCAGGCTTTCACCTGCTGTCCTATTCGGGTCGGCCCTGTCACAGAGGAGTGACCCATGGCTGTTCCCACCCGTAATTTCCGGCGATCCCTCCTACGGTTGAGCACGGCCCTGGGGGCCGTTGTCGTTGCCACTCTCGGTGTCACGGGCCTCGCCCACGCCGCCGGGACCGTCTACGCCGCACTCGGCGACTCCTACTCCTCCGGGGTCGGGGCCGGCAGCTACGGCAGTTCCGGGAGCTGTTACCGCAGTTCCAAGGCCTATCCGCAGCTGTGGGCCAACGCCCACAGCGGAACCTCCTTCACGTTCCTCGCCTGCTCCGGTGCGAAGACCGGGGACGTGATCAACCAGGCGAACTCGATCCCTTCGTCGGCCACGCTCGTCACGGTGACCGTCGGCGGGAACGACGCCGGGTTCAGCGACGTGATCACCACCTGCACCCTGGGCAGTGACTCCGACTGCGTGAACCGCGTCAACACGGCCAAGACGTACGTCAACAACACGCTGCCGCCGCTGTTGGCCAACACCTACAACGCGATCAAGGCCAAGGCGCCGGGCGCGCAGCTCGTCGTCCTGTCCTACCCGCGCTTCTACACCGTGCCCGGCTCCTGCTGGGTCGGGCTGAGCGACACCAAGCGGACCGCGATCAACTCCGGCGCCGACACGCTGGCGTCGGTGATCCAGTCGCAGGCGGCTTCGGCGGGGGCGACCTTCGTCGACGTCCGGCCGTCGTTCGTGGGGCACAACATCTGCTCCTCGGCCGACGACTACCTGCACAGCCTCACCTGGCCGGTGATCGAGTCCTACCACCCGACCGCGGCCGGGCAGTCGGGCGGCTACTACGCCCCGCTGCGGGCGGCGATCGGCTGAGCGCACCCACCGACGGCCACCCCGGTCCGCCGGGGTGGCCGTTCGCGCGTTGCGGCGACTGGACACCCACGTTAGCGGTCGCTAACATCGGAGCGGAGGTTAACGACGGCTAACTTCGAGGGAGCCCATGGACACGCCGGCACTGGGGACTACGGCTGCCCCGGACAGCGAGGCCTACGCCCGCAACGCCACATCGCACGCGGAGCTGGTCGAGGACCTCCGCAAACGCTTGGCGAGCGCCCGGCTCGGCGGGCCGGAGAAGGCCCGCACCCGGCACGTCGAGCGCGGCAAGCTGCTGCCCCGCGACCGCGTCGACACGCTGCTGGACCCGGGTTCGCCGTTCCTGGAGCTGTCCCCGCTGGCGGCGAACGGCCTCTACGACGACGAGGCGCCCTCGGCGGGCATCATCACCGGCGTCGGCCGGGTCTCGGGCCGGGAGTGCGTGGTCGTCGCCAACGACGCCACCGTCAAGGGCGGCACGTACTACCCGATGACGGTGAAGAAGCACCTGCGTGCCCAGGAGGTCGCCCTCCACAACAACCTGCCGTGCGTCTACCTGGTGGACTCCGGCGGCGCGTTCCTGCCCCGGCAGGACGAGGTCTTCCCGGATCGTGAGCACTTCGGCCGGATCTTCTACAACCAGGCCACGATGTCGGCGCGCGGGATCCCGCAGATCGCCGCCGTGCTCGGATCCTGCACCGCCGGCGGCGCGTACGTCCCGGCGATGAGCGACGAAGCCGTGATCGTCCGGAACCAGGGCACGATCTTCCTCGGCGGCCCGCCGCTGGTGAAGGCGGCGACCGGCGAGGTCGTGACGGCGGAGGAGCTCGGCGGCGGTGACGTCCACGCCCGCCAGTCCGGCGTCACCGACCACCTGGCCGACGACGACGCGCACGCGCTGCGGATCGTCCGCTCGATCGTGTCGACGCTCGGGCCGCGCGCCCCGCGGCCGTGGGACGTCCTGCCGACCGAGCCGCCCGCCGTCGACCCGGCCGAGCTGTACGGTGTCGTGCCGACCGACCCCCGGGTGCCCTACGACGTCCGCGAGGTGATCGCCCGGATCGTCGACGGCAGCCGGTTCGGCGAGTTCAAGAAGGAGTACGGGTCGACGCTGGTCACCGGGTTCGCCCGGATCCACGGCCACCCGGTCGGCATCATCGCGAACAACGGCGTGCTCTTCGCCGAGTCGGCGATGAAGGGCGCGCACTTCATCGAGCTCTGCGACAAGCGCTCGATCCCGCTGCTGTTCCTGCAGAACATCACCGGCTTCATGGTCGGGCGCGCGTACGAGGCCGGCGGCATCGCCAAGCACGGCGCGAAGATGGTCACCGCGGTGGCCTGCGCGCGGGTGCCGAAGCTGACCGTCGTCATCGGCGGCTCCTTCGGGGCGGGCAACTACTCGATGTGCGGCCGGGCGTACTCGCCGCGGTTCCTCTGGATGTGGCCGAACGCGCGCATCTCGGTGATGGGTGGCGAGCAGGCCGCTTCGGTGCTCTCGACGGTCCGCCGCGATTCGATCGAGGCGCGCGGCGGGGAATGGTCCGCCGAGGACGAAGAGGCGTTCAAGGACCCGATCCGCGAGCAGTACGAGGCGCAGGGCAGCCCGTACTACTCCACCGCGCGGCTCTGGGACGACGGCGTCATCGACCCGGCGGACACCCGCACGGTGCTCGGCCTCGCGCTGTCGGCCGCGGCCAACGCACCCCTGTCCGATGTCAACTACGGCGTCTTCCGGATGTGAGCATGTTCGACTCAGTGTTGGTCGCGAACCGGGGCGAGATCGCGGTCCGGGTCATCCGCACGCTGCGGGCCCTCGGCATCCGCGCGGTCGCCGTGTACAGCGACGCGGACGCCGATGCTCGGCACGTCCGCGAGGCGCACACGGCCGTCCGCATCGGCCCGGCGGAAGCCGCCCGCAGCTATCTGGACATCCCGGCCATCGTGGACGCGGCGGTGTCTTCCGGGGCGCAGGCCGTGCACCCCGGTTACGGCTTCCTGGCCGAGAACGCCGAGTTCGCGCGGGCCTGCGAAGCCGCCGGGCTCGTGTTCATCGGACCGCCGGTCGCGGCGATCGACGCCATGGGCGACAAGATCCGCGCCAAGGCCACGGTGTCGAAGGCCGGGGTCCCGGTCGTACCGGGTACGTCCGATGTGGACATCCCGGACGGCGGCTTCGCCGAAGCCGCCGCTGAAGTCGGCTACCCGCTGCTGCTCAAGCCGTCGGCGGGCGGTGGCGGCAAGGGCATGCGGCTGGTGCACGCGCCCGAAGAACTGGACGCGGCGATCGAGTCCGCGCGCCGGGAAGCCAAGGGCTCCTTCGGCGACGACACGCTGCTGGTGGAGCGGTTCGTCACCACCCCGCGGCACATCGAAATCCAGGTGCTGGCCGACACGCACGGCCACGTCATCCACCTCGGCGAGCGCGAGTGCAGCCTGCAGCGGCGGCACCAGAAGATCATCGAGGAAGCGCCGTCGGTGCTGCTCGACGAGGCCACGCGCGAGAAGATGGGCTCGGCCGCGGCCGAGGCCGCGCGGTCGGTCGGGTACGTCGGTGCCGGGACCGTCGAGTTCATCATGTCGGCGAAGAACCCGGACGAGTTCTTCTTCATGGAGATGAACACCCGCCTGCAGGTCGAGCACCCGGTCACCGAGCTGGTCACCGGCCTGGACCTCGTCGAGTGGCAGGTGCGGGTGGCCGCCGGGGAACACCTGACCGTCGAGCAGGAAGACGTCGTCCTCAATGGACACGCCGTCGAAGCGCGGGTGTACGCCGAGGACCCGGCGCGCGGGTTCATCCCCACCGGCGGCACGGTGCTGGCGGTGCACGAGCCGGCCGGTGACGGCGTTCGCGTCGACTCCTGGATGACGCCGGGCGCGGTCGTCGGCTCGAACTACGACCCGATGCTGGCCAAGGTGATCGCGTGGGGCCCGGACCGGGCGGCGGCGCTGCACCGGCTGGACCTGGCGCTGGCCGACACGGCGTTGCTGGGCATCGGCACGAACACGGCGTTCCTGCGCGGGTTGCTGGCCGACGCCGACGTCCGCGCCGGCCGCCTCGACACCGAGCTCGTCGACCGGCGGCTGTCCACTTTGGTCTCGACCGAGGTGCCCGCGGAGTTCTTCGTCGCGGCGGCGCTGGACCGGTTCCTGGAGCTGCAGCCCGCCGGGCCCGTGGTGGACCCGTGGGACGTGCCGGACGGCTGGCGGATGGGCGGGTCCGGCGGCGTGACGTTCCGGTTGAAGTCGGGCACCGCGCACGCGGTGGTCCGGGTGCAGGGCACTCCGTCGGCCGCGACCGTGTTCGTCGACGACGCTTCGCCGGTGCACGTGTCGGCCCGGCGCGACGGCGACGTCCTCGAGGTCCGCCACGCGGGCGGCTTCCACCGCTACCGCCAGGCCTGCGGTCCGGATCGGACGGTCTGGCTCGCGCGCGACGGCCTGAGCTTCCCCTTCGGGGAGCAGGAGTTCGTGCTCGCCTCGCGCGGCGAGGTGGCCGGCGCGGGCCCGGTCACCAGCCCGATGCCGGGCACGGTGCTCGTCGTCAAGGTCGTCGCGGGTGACGTCGTGAAGGCTGGGACGCCGTTGCTGGTCGTCGAAGCGATGAAGATGGAGCACACGGTCACCGCGCCGATCGACGGCGTCGTCAGCGAACTCCCCGTCCGGGCCGGCCAACAGGTCGCGCTGGACGAAACCCTTGCCGTCGTTACGCCCCAAGAGGAGCAGCAGTGATCGACTTCCGCCTGGACGAGGAGTACGAGTCCCTCCGCAAGACCGTCGAGGACTTCGCGCACGCCGAAGTCGCGCCGGTGATCGGCGAGCTGTACGAGAAGGAAGAGTTCCCGTACGCGATCGTCGCGAAGATGGGCGAGATGGGCCTGTTCGGCCTGCCGTTCCCCGAGGAGTTCGGCGGCATGGGCGGCGACTACTTCGCGCTGTGCCTGGCGCTGGAGGAACTGGCCCGGGTGGACTCGTCGGTCGCGATCACCCTCGAAGCCGGCGTCTCCCTCGGCGCGATGCCGATCTACCGCTTCGGCTCCCAGGAGCAGAAGGAGAAGTGGCTCCCTGACTTGTGCGCGGGCACCGCGCTGGGCGGCTTCGGCCTGACGGAACCGGGCGGCGGCTCGGACGCGGGGGCGACGCGCACGCGCGCCGCGCTGGACGGCGACGAGTGGATCATCAACGGCAGCAAGGCGTTCATCACGAACTCGGGCACGGACATCACGCGCCTGGTCACGGTGACGGCCGTGACGGACGTGATGGAAAACGGCCGCAAGGAGATCTCGGCGATCATCGTCCCTTCGGGCACGCCGGGCTTCGCGGTGGCGCCGAAGTACTCCAAGGTCGGCTGGAACTGCTCGGACACCCACGAGCTGTCCTTTTCGGACGTCCGCGTCCCGGCGGAGAACCTGGTGGGCCGGCGCGGCCGCGGGTACGCCCAGTTCCTGTCCATTCTGGACGAAGGCCGGGTGGCGATCGCCGCGCTGTCGGTCGGGCTCGCGCAGGGGTGCGTGGACGAGTGCCTCAAGTACGTGAAGGACCGGGTGGCCTTCGGCAAGCGGATCGGCGAGTACCAGGCGATCCAGTTCAAGGTGGCGGACATGGAGGTCCGCACGCACACCGCGCGCCTGGCGTACTACCAGGCGGCGTCGAAGATGCTGCGCGGCGAGCCGTTCAAGAAGGAGGCGTCGATCGCGAAGCTGGTGGCCTCCAACGCGGCCATGGACAACGCACGCGACGCGACGCAGATCTTCGGCGGGTACGGGTTCATGAACGAGTTCCCGGTGAGCCGCTTCTACCGCGACGCGAAGATCCTCGAGATCGGCGAGGGGACGAGCGAGGTCCAGAAGATGCTGATCTCGCGGCACCTCGGCGTGGCCTGAGCACCGTGCGGGGCACCTCGGCCGAGGTGCCCCGCACGGTGCGTCACTGCGGTTGCTGCTGCTTCTTGTCCTCTTCCGCCCAGGCGGCTTCCGCCTGCATCTGGATGTCGGTGAGGCCGCGGTCGACCTGCACGATGTCCTTGCCCGCCCAGCCCACGAAGTTCTTCGAGCTCTTGGCGTCGGACAACGCCTTCAGCATCGGGTAGTACTCCGGGTGGTTCTTCTTGATCCAGTCGTCGGCGAACTTCATCTTCTGGTAACTGTCGCCGAACTTCGTCTTCAGCCAGTCCTCGTGCTTCTTGATCGTCGAGACGTCGTGGTCGCTCAGGTGCGACTTCGGCGGGGCCGGCTTCGGCGCGGGCGCCGGGGGCGGCAGCGGCCGCGAGAAGTTCGGCGTCGTCCCGTCGCCCGGCGGCCGCGTGCTCGGCGTGGCGCCCCCGGTGCCGGGGGTGTCGTGGGTGACCGCGGTGCCCGGCGGGGGCAGTGGCCGGGAGAAGTTCGGGACCGTGCCGTCGCCCGGGGGCCGGGTGCTGGGCGTCGCGCCTCCGCCCGGTCGCGGCGGCAGCGGCCGCGAGAAGTTCGGCACGGTGTTGCCGCCCGGCCGCGGCACCGGCGTCAGCTCGTGGCCCGCGCCCGACGCGCCCGGCTTCGGCTTGACCAGCTTCGACAGCTGGGTGAGCCGCGCCATCGTGCGTCCGGCGTAGGCGACGACCTTGGCGAGCTTGGCCGCCATCGCCGCGACCTGCACCGACACCTGCACGACGATCTTGCTCACGCCGACGGCGATGGACGCGCCGAAGGTGAACGCGGCCATCGCGAGGGCGATCAGCATCGTGGAGATGATGTCGCCGAGGATGGTCGTGATGATGTCGCGCAGCAGTGCGCGGACCGCGGCGATCAGCGCCCCGGTGGTCTCGACCATGTAGCCGGCGACGTCGGACGCCTTCGCGTTCGCGTCGATCCAGCCCTTCCGGTCGTCGATGGACTTCTTGAAGCTGTCGTAGCCCTTGCCCTGCCACTGGGTGATCGTCGACTTGAGCGTGTCGTCGAGCTGCGTGCCGGTGTTGCGCAGCGACTCGCCGATCTTGTGCAGCTCGTTGGCGACCTTGGTGACCTCCGACGGGTTGCCCGCCACCTGGTCCAGCGGCCACTTCAGGAACGAAACGTGCTCGATCAGCCAGCCGAGGCCCGCGGCGATCAGCTTCGCCAGCGGGTCCATGGCGAACGCGACGGTGTCCAGCGCGGCGCTGACGATGTTGATGCCGAGTTCCACGCCGACGGCCGCGAGGTCGCCGCCGTGTTCGGTCTGGACCTTGCCGATCGAGTCGCCGACCTGCTTCCAGCTGTCGAAGACACCGGCGCCGGTCGTGGAGTTCGACGCGGTGATGGGAACGGTCACTTGCCCAGCTCCGTCTCGAAGGTGCTCAAACCCTGCGCGGTGTTCGAGTCGTGGGTCGCGTACGTTTCGGCGGCTTTTTTGACGTCCGCGGCGGATTTGCCGATGTCGCCGGCGAGCTTGCCGATCTCGCCGGCGATGACGCCCATGGTGATCCGCGAGGGCACCGCGAGCACCTGGGCCAGCAGGATGCCGAACGCGGCGTTGTCGAACCCGTTGGCGGCCTGCACCCGGTTCGCGGCGTCCTGCACCGCCGGCTGCGTGGTGCCCGACAGGAACTGGCTGAACTTCTGCAGCTCGGCCGGGTCGACCGAGAAACCTGCTCCGGAAACCACCGGTCCTCCTCCGTACTACCAGGGGTTGCTTTCGCCGTCGTCCTCGTCCGGCGCGGGCCGGGGACGACGGCGCGGCGGCTGCCCGCGCTGCGGTTGCGGCGGGGCCGGCGGGCGCTGCGGCGGCGCGGACGGCCGGTCGTCGGCCTCCTGCTCCGGCATGAACACGTCGCTCTTGTCCGGGGGCGGTCCGGCGTCCGGCTCCGGGGCGGGCAGGAACTCCTCCAGCAGCTCGCGGGCGGCCGAGTTCTCGCCGACCATGCCGCCGAAGGCCTCGGCCACCTCGGCCGAGACCTTCTGCTGCGCCCGGCCGATCAGCTGCAGCACCAAGCCGGACAGGGCTTGCGGGGGCCGCTCGTACGCGCGCGGGCCGAACTTGAGGTCCTGCAGGACGCCGCTGGGGCCGACGGTCACCGAAACCGCCCCGTCCGGGGACTGCGCGGTGGCGACGGCGGAGCGGAGTTTTTCCTGGGCGGCCGCGGCTTTCGCCCGGATGTCGTCGAGTTCGGCGCCGAACGCGGCGAGCGGGTCGCCGCCGGGCACTGACTGGGTCAATTTGTCCCCGTCGCGAGAGAGGTCGTGAACGGGTGAAGTCAATCAGCGCCGGTTGAACTCCGGATGACACGGACGGAGCCGACGGTTGAACGCCCCCAGGACGGGCGCACTGGACAGCGATAACTATACCGGTATAGTTATCGCCATGGTCGAAATCAAAACGGAGTCCGAGCTGGCGATGATGCGGGAAGCCGGCCGGGTGGTGGCGAACACGCTGCACGCGGTCAAGGAGGCCGCTGCGGTCGGCGTCTCCCTGCGCGAGCTGGACGACGTCGCCGCCCACGTCATCAGCGAAGCCGGTGCGAAACCGTCGTTCCTGCACTACCAGCCGAGGTCCGCGCCGACGCCCTACCCGAACGTCCTGTGCGCCAGCGTCAACGACGTCGTCGTGCACGGGATCCCGACGGCCTACCGCCTCCGGGACGGCGACCTGGTGAGCATCGACTGCGGCGCGATCCTCGACGGCTGGAACGGCGACGCGGCGATCAGCTTCGTCGTCGGCACGGCCGACCCCGCCGACCTCGCGCTCATCGAGGCCACCGAGCGGGCCCTGCAGGCCGGGATCGCCGCCGCGCAGCCGGGCGGGAAGCTCGGCGACATCTCCCACGCCGTCGGCGTCGCCGGGCGCGCGCAGGGGCACGGCATGCTCGACGACCACGGCGGGCACGGCATCGGCCGCGCGATGCACGAGGACCCGCACCTGCCGAACGAAGGCCGGCCGGGGCGCGGGATGCGGCTGAAGCCGGGGCTCGTGCTGGCGATCGAGCCGATGCTCACCCGGGGCGGCGACGCCTACCGGTACGCCGAGGACGGCTGGTCGATCCACACGGCCGACGGCAGCCGGGCCGCGCACGTCGAGCACACCGTCGCGATCACCGAAGCCGGCCCGCGCGTGCTCACCCTGCGGTAGACAGGGGGAATGGACAACACCGTCATACGATCGGGTGATTCCGGGGACGTCGACACGCTGCTGCGTTTCTTCGACGAAGCGGTCGAATGGCTGGTCGCGCGCGGCAGTTCGGGGCAGTGGGGGACCGAGCCGTGGAGCCGCGTGCCGAAGCGCGTCGAGCGGGTCAAGGGCATGGCCGCGGACCCGGGCCTGCGCATCGCGGTGGTCGACGGCGAGGCCGCCGGCGCGCTGATCGTTTCGGAGGAGCGCGACCCGCACGTGCCGGCCGTCGACGAGCGTGAGCTGTACATCCGGCTGCTCATCACGTCCCGGCGGTTCACCGGGCGGCGCGTCGGCGGGCGCCTGGTCGAGTACGCGCTCGACGAGGCGCGGCGGCGCGGGATCGGCCTCGTGCGCGTCGACTGCTGGGCCGGCGGTGACGGCGAACTCCAGCGGTACTACGAGAGCCAGGGGTTCAGCCCGACCGTCCGGTTCCGCGTCGAGGACTGGTCCGGGCAGGTGCTGGAGCAGCGCGTGGGGTAGCGCTCTTCCGGTTCGGGGGCGACACTGTTGACACGGTGCCAACAGACGAAGGGGTCGCCATGGAACTCGCGGGCAAGGTCGTCGTCATCACCGGCGGCGGGCAGGGGATCGGCGCGGCGACCGCGTCGGCGCTGGCCCGGCTGGGCGCGCGGGTGGTGATCGGCGACCTCGACCAGGTCCGGGCCGAGAAGACCGCCGGCGAGCTGGGCGCCGACGCGTTGCCGCTGGACGTCACCGACATCCGCGGGTTCACCAAGTTCCTCGACGAGGTCGAGCGCCGCCACGGCCGGATCGACGTGCTGGTCAACAACGCCGGCATCATGCCGCTCGGCAACCTGGACGAGGAGAGCGACGCGACCACCCGGCGGCAGCTGGAGATCAACCTGCACGCCGTCATCCACGGCACGCGCGAAGCGGTGAAGCGGATGCGGCCACGGCGGTCCGGGCACATCGTCAACGTCGCTTCGTTCGCGGGCAAGGCCGGCTTCCCCGGCGCGGCGACTTACTGCGCCACCAAGCACGCGGTCGTCGGGCTGTCCGAAGCCGTGCACCTGGAGCTGCACGGCAGCGGCGTGCACGTTTCGTGCGTGATGCCGGCGATCGTGCGGACGGAACTGGCGAGCGGCCTCGGCGAAGCGAAGCTGTTCAAGTCTTCGCGGCCGGAAGATGTGGCCGACGCCATCGTATCCACGCTGCGGAAGCCTCGTTTCGACGTCTACGTGCCGCGCTCGGTGGGTACTATGGGCAAGCTCACCCGGCTGCTGCCGCGGCGGTTCGGCGAAGCGCTCTCGCGAGCGCTCAAGGCGGACCGGCTTCTGGCTTCGGCGGCCCATTCCCCGGCCCGCGCGGCCTACGAAGCCCGTGCGGCGGAGAGCGGGCCCGGGGTAGCTCGAACGGACCAGTGACTGTCCGAAATAGACGTTTCGGCTGGGCGTTGGGTGTTGAGTCCACCCGCCCGGCCCGGCAAGATTGCTCCCGGATCGGTTCTCCGGGAGGCTCGAGCAATGGTTTCACCACCCGCACGGCTGGCGGCCGCGGCGTCGAACGTGGTCGGCAAGGTGCTGCACGGCGGCGTCGCCGACCTGCGCCCGATGCCGCGGGTGCTGATCGACCAGGGGCCCAACCGCTCGCTGTACCGGATGACCCACCGCGGCGGCACGGTGTCCGGGCCGCCGATCCTGCTGGTGCCCCCGCTGGCGGCCCCGGCGATCTGCTTCGACCTGCGCCGCGGCTGCAGCCTCATCGAGCACCTGATCGAGGGCGGCCGCAACACCTACCTCGTCGACTACGGCGTGGTGGCGTTCTCCGACCGCCGCCTGGGCATCGAGCACTGGATCGACGAGGTGCTCCCCCGCGCGATCCGGCGCGTGAGCCTCGATGCGGGCGGCCAGGACGTGCACCTGGTGTCGTGGTCGCTCGGCGGGATCTTCTCCCTGCTGGTGAACGCCGACCGCCCGGACCTCCCGATCGCGTCGATCACCGCGATCGGCTCACCGGTGGACTTCACGGCGATCCCGATCGTGGCCCCGTTCCGCCCCTTGGTCGACCTGACGAACGGCCACCTGCTCACGCCGATTTATCGAGTGTTCGGCGGCGCACCGTCCTATTTGGTCAGCCGCGTCTTCCGCGCGACGGGCATCAGCAAGGAGATCACGAAGCCCCTGGCCATTTTGAGGAACCTCGACGACCGGGACTACCTGGCCCAGATCGAGGCGGTCGACCACTTCATGAGCAACATGTACGCCTACCCGGGGCGCACGTTCGGCCAGCTGTACCACCGCCTGTTCCGCACGAACGACCTGGCGGAGGGCAAGGTGGACCTGAACGGCCGGATCATCTCGCTGTCATCGGTCCGCGTGCCGACGCTGGTGGTGGCGGGCGAGAACGACACGATCGCGCCGAGGCCGTCGGTGGAGCGCGTGGTGGAGTTGCTGGACAAAGCCCCGGAGGTGCGTTTCAAGACGGCCCCGGGCGGGCACTTGGGCGTGCTGACGGGCCGGAAGGCGCGTGGGACGACTTGGCGGTACTTGGACGAGTTCCTGGACGATCAGATTTCTTGAACGCGGTGAAGGCCACCTCGATGGACTCGAGGTGGCCTTCACCGTTTGTCACTTGAGTTCGGCGGACGTTTTCCCGAGGATCCGCCTCGCGACGATCAGCTGCTGAATCTGCTGCGTCCCCTCGAAAATATCGAGGATCTTCGCGTCCCGAGCCCACTTCTCGAGCAGCGACTCCTCGCTGTACGCCCCGGTCAGTTCGACGCACTTCAGCGCGATCTCCACCCCCGAGCGCCCCGCCTTGGCCTTCGCCATCGACGCCTGCAGCGAGTTCGGCTTGCGGTTGTCCGCCATCCACGCCGATTCCAGCGTCAGCAGGTACGCCGACTCGTAGTCCGCCTCCAGGCGCAGGAACTCCGCCGCCGCTGCGTGCTGGGCGTTCGGCGGGCGGTCGTAGTCGATCGGGATGCCGGCCGAGGTGAGGATCTTGCGGGTCTCGTCCAGGGCGGCGCGGGCCACGCCGATCGCCATCGCCGCCACGAGGGGACGCGTGTTGTCGAACGTCTGCATGACGCCCGCGAACCCCTTCTTCGTGTCGATCTCCGGCGTGCCCAGGAGGTTTTCGCGCGGGACGCGGCAGTTCTCGAAGCGCAGCACCGCCGTGTCTGAGGCGCGGATGCCGAGCTTGTGCTCGGTGCGCACCACCTCGAAGCCCGGCGTGCCCTTCTCCACCACGAACGACTTGATCGCCGCCCGGCCCTTGCTCTTGTCCAATGTCGCCCAGACGACCACCGCGTCCGCGCGCTCACCCGACGTCACGAAGATCTTCTCGCCGTTCAGCACGTAGTGGTCGCCGTCGAGGCGGGCCGTCGTGCTGACCGCCGCCGAGTCGGAGCCGAAGCCCGGCTCGGTGATCGCCATCGCGGCCCACATGCCCGAGAACCGCTCGAGCTGCTCGTCCGTGGCCACCGAGCTGATCGCCGCGTTGCCCAGGCCCTGGCGCGGCATCGACAGCAGGAGTCCGACGTCGCCCCAGCACATCTCGATCGTGCCGAGGACGACGTTCAGGTTGGCGCCGTTGCGGTTCCCCTTGGCCGAATCGTCCGCGCCGGAGCGGCGGACGCCGGCCGCGCCCGCGCCGCCCTCGCCGGAGGAGTTCAGCCCGTCCAGCAGCGCCGCGAACATGTCGAGCTCGGTCGGGTACGTGTGTTCCGCGCGGTCGTACTTGCGCGAGATCGGCCGGAACACCTCGGCCGCGGCCTGGTACGCCTGGTTGATCAGCGCGCCGGCCTTCTTGGGGACTTCCAGGTTGATCATGACTTGCCTTTCCCAAAGCCTAGAGAAGGACGGCGCCTTCCATGACGCCGATGGCCCGCAGGTCCCGGTACCAGCGCTCGACCGGGTGCTCCTTGACGAAGCCGTGCCCGCCGAGCAGCTGCACGCCCGCGCTGCCGATCTGCATGCCCTTGTCCGTGGCCAGCTTCCGGGCCAGCGCGACCTCGCGGGCGTAGGGCTTGCCCTGCTCGGCGCGCGCCGCGGCGCGCAGCGTGACCAGCCGCAAGCCCTCCAGCTCGATCGCGATGTCGGCGACGGAGAACGCCACCGCCTGCCGGTGGCTGATCGGCTCGCCGAACGCCACCCGCTCGTTGACGTAGGGGACGACGTAGTCGAGGACGGCCTTCGCGGTGCCGGCGGCCAGCGCGGCCCAGCCCAGCCGCGACAGCCGGACGACCTCGGCGAAGACGTCCGCCTTCCCGCCGCCGAGCAGCGCGCCCGCGGGGAGCGAAACGCCCTCCAGGTGCAGCTTGCCGGTCGCGGCGCCGCGCAGGCCCATCGCCGGCTCGGCCTCGATGGACACCCCGGCGCTCGACGACTCGACGATGAACAGCGCCGGACCGCGGCCTTCGAGGTCGGCCGAGACGATGAACAGCTCCGCCTGCGCCGCCCGCGGGACCAGCGCCTTCACGCCGTCGAGCTGGTAGCCCTTCGGGGTGCGACGCGCCTTCGTCGCCGGCTTGAAGGGGTCGTACAGCGCTTTCTGCTCCTGCAGCGCGAGCGCGGCGGCCGGGACGTGCTCGCCGACGAACGCGGGCAGGTAGTCGGCCTGCTGCTGCTCGTCGCCCCAGCTGACCAGCGCGGTGCTCACCGCCGAGGGCGCGAGCACGGCCACGGCCAGGCCCATGTCGCCGTGGGCGAGCGCTTCCGCGACGAGCGCGTTGGTCACCACCGAGCGCTCGGTGCCGACGCCGCCCAGCTCCTCGGGGATGCCGACCAGGCTGATGCCCAGTTCGGCGGCCCGGCTCAGCAGTCCCTCGGGCGCCTGGAGCTTGGCGTCGGCGTCCGCGGCGGCCGGCCGCAGCTGCTCGGCGGCGAACTCGGTCACCGTCTCGACGATGAGCTGCTGGTCCTCGCTCGGCGTGAGGTCGAACAGCCCGGTGTCGGTGGCCGGCGCGAGCCGGGCGGGCTTCCCGAGCCTCTGCACGGACTTGAACGACCGGCTCGCCGCCCCGGCGACGCGGAAGCCGTTGCGGGTCCCCGCGGTGACCAGGCCTTCGAGGGGCTTGCGCAGCCCGGCTCGCTCGACGACCTTGTTCCCGGCCAGCCGGGTCAGCGCGGACAGGCCCCAGCCCATCGCGTCCCGTTTCCTTGGCGCAGCCATGTGGCCCTCCATCCCGTTACCTACTCGCGAGTAGGTTAACCCGGCGGGCGGGATCGCGCCAGTGCGGGGTTCATCCCCCAGTGAGCCGGGCCGACACCTCCCAGAGCCGGCGGGCCAGGTCGCTGTCCACGCTGCGCTGCCGTTCGAGCTTCGGCCGGCCGCCCGACCGGTCGCCGGGCCCGACGTAGGCGCCGCCCGGGACGTCTCCGGTGGCGGCGAACAGGATCGGCCGGGCCCCGTACTCGGGCTTCTTCTGCGCGATCACCGGGTAAAGCGCTTTCACCACGGCGGCGCGCACGCCGCGGAAGTGCCGGTCGAGCCCGGTCCGCGCGACACCCGGGTGCGCCGCGACGGCGAGCGTGTCCCGCCCGGCCTCGGAGAGCCGCCGCTGCAGTTCGTGCGTGAACAGCAGGTTCGCCAGTTTCGACTGGTTGTACGCGCCCAGCGCCGAGTACCGGCGGTGCTCCCAGTTCAGGTCGTCGAGCGGGAGCTTGCCCCGCCGCGCCAGGTTCGACGACACCGTGACCACCCGGCCGGTGACGTGCGGCAGGAGCAGGTTGGTCAGCAGGAACGGGCCGAAGTGGTTGACGGCCATGTGCGTCTCGAAGCCGTCGGCGGTCTTCGCGTGCGGCACGGCCATCACGCCGGCGTTGTTGATCAGGACGTCGAGGTCGCCCGCCCAGCCGGCCGCGAACGCGCGCACCGAGGCGAGGTCGGCGAGGTCGAGGCGCCGGACCTCGGTGTCGCCCGGCGGCGGCGTGACGCGGGCGGGGTCGCGGACGGCGAGCACGACGCGGGCGCCGGTGGCGGCGAGTTCGCGGGCGGTGATGGCGCCGAGGCCGCTGCCGGCCCCGGTGACGAGGTAAGTGGTCATGCGCTCAGCGTCGCCGGGCCGGGGAGGCCGCGGCAGAGTGCGCCGATCGGGGGATCGGTGATCCCTGGCACCGGGCGGACGGGCGCCGATAATCGAGGACGTGGACCGCACCGGACTCGCCGACTTCCTGCGCCGCCGCCGCGAAGCCCTGCGGCCGGACGACGTCGGGCTGCCGCCGGGGCAGCGCCGCCGCACGTCCGGCCTGCGGCGCGAGGAGGTCGCGGCGCTGTCGGGCATGTCGGCGGACTACTACACGCGGCTCGAGCAGCAGCGCGGGCCGCGGCCGTCGGAGCAGCTGCTCGCCGCGCTCGCCCGCGGCCTGCGGCTCACCCTGGACGAGCGCGACCACCTGTTCCGGCTGGCCGGCCACACCGCACCGACGCGGGTGTCGCGCGCGGACCACGTCAGCCCGGCGCTGATGCGCGTGCTGGACCGGCTGCACGACACGCCCGCGCAGGTGATGTCGAACCTCGGCGAGACGCTGGTGCAGAACCGCCCCGCCGAGGCCCTGCTCGGCACCGAGACCGGCCACCGCGGGCCCGCGCGCAGCGCCGTCTACCGGTGGTTCACCGACCCGGCGGAGCAGCGGATCTACCCGGCGCCCGATCGCGTGCGCCACGCGCGCTTCCTGGTGGCGAAGCTGCGGGCCGCCAGCGCGACCGACCCCCGCGCCACCGAACTCGCGCGGCTGCTGACCGCGAAGAGCGCGGAGTTCGCGAAGCTGTGGGAGGCGCACGAGGTCGCGGTGCCGTTCGAGCGGCGCAAGACGATCGTGCACCCCGGCGTCGGCGAGATCGCGCTCGACTGCCAGCTGCTCTTCACCGACGACCTCGGCCAGGTGCTGCTGGTGTTCACGGCCACGCCCGGGACTGAGGACGCGGAGAAGCTGCAGCTGCTGTCGGTCGTCGGTCCCGGATTGCTATGAGTGCTCGGCGTGCACCTTCCGCCGCCATTCGCCGAACCGCAGCCGCTCGAAGGCGATGAGCCCGAGCACGAGCCCGGCCGCGGCGAGCAGCAGCACGGCGGCGGGCACGTGTTCCAGGACCGGCGTCACCGCGACCAGGAGCACGCCGAGCACGAGCCGCTGGACGTTCCAGCTGCCGAGGTTGCGCTTGCGCAGGGCGCTCAGCGCGATCAGGTAGAGCGCGAGGCCGCCGGTGAGCGTCCAGATGGGGACGCCGTGCAGGGCTTCGCCGGGGGTGTGGTGCTCGGTGTCGGCGATGGAGAGGAAGGCCTTCTTGAGGCCGAGGGCGACCAGCACGATGCCGGCGATCAGCGGCAGGTGCAGGAAGGTGTAGGAGTCGGTGGCGAGCTTCGTGCGCTCGGTCCCGGTCGCCTGGGCGAGCCGGTGTTCGGACACGCGCGCGACGACGTCGAAGTAGGTCCACCACATCCCGGCGGCCAGCGCCAGCCCGCACACGGCCGCGCCCGCGACGAGCCACGACATCGGCAGCGCCCCGATCCCGATCCCGATCGCGACGATCGACTCCCCGAGCGCGATGATCACGATGAGCCCGAACCGCTCGGCGAAGTGCGCGGGCGAGTTCAGCCGCCAGCCCTCCGGCCCGCTGAGGTAGACGTTGAGGTAATCGATTCCCAAGGCGGCGACCCACAACCCGAGCTGCCACGGCCCGCTCAGGAAGGCGGCCACACCGAGCAGGACGACGCTCGGCAGCAGCCCGGCGAACATCTTGAGCAGAACCCGTTTCAAGGCGGGATCGTGCTGCGCGGCCCCGAGGTAGGCAACGAGGTGCAGCACCCGCACGAGCGCGTAGCAGCCGACGAACAACGCGGGCGCGTACAGCCCGCCGGGGTGGTCGACGAAGGCTTCGGGGATGGTCAGCGACACCAGGAACATCACGGCCATGGCCCCGAACATGGCCAGCCGGGCAATGCCGTGGTCGACGTGGATGGTGGTCCCGAGCCAGGCGTAGGAGCACCAGCACCACCACAGAACGGCGAGCATGGCCACCCCCTGCCCGACACCGGTGGGGCTCAGGTGATCGGCCATCAGCTGGGTGATCTGGGTGATGGCGTAGACGAAGACGAGGTCGAAGAAGAGCTCGATGGTGGAGACGCGGTGGTCCTCATCCGCGCTCACCAGGTCCAGGCGTGTCGTGGGCACGACGAATTATGGACGAAACAAGGTCAAGAAGGTCCGGTTTACG
This sequence comes from Amycolatopsis sp. lyj-23, assembly GCF_046549135.1. Classification (NCBI taxonomy): domain Bacteria; kingdom Bacillati; phylum Actinomycetota; class Actinomycetes; order Pseudonocardiales; family Pseudonocardiaceae; genus Amycolatopsis; species Amycolatopsis sp. lyj-23. The sequence continues at coordinate 182,671 of NZ_JAJPWN010000004.1, forward strand.
CGTAACGCTCTACGCGAACATGGCCGAGCGTGCATGGGTCTGGGACAATGAGCGAGGACGCGGGGAGGTGGGTCGTGCATTCGGCTGCGCACCACAAAACGATCATGGCTGTCGACATCGCCGGCTACAACGATCCGAAACGCACGACAGCGCATCGGCTCGTCGTCCACGACGGCTTCTGGAAGCTCATGCGCACGGCGTTCGCGGAGGCCGGGATCCCGTGGGACACCCTGTTCATGGAGAACACCGGCGACGGGGTGATGATCCACTTGCCCCCTGAGGTGGCGAAGGCGGACCTGGTGGCCCAGTTGCCCGACCGGATGCTGGCCGAGCTGCGCCGGTACAACGAGGTGCACGCCGCTGCGGCGAACGTGCGCCTGAGGGTGGCCCTCCACGCGGGTGAGGTGTACCAGGGAAGTCACGGAACGATCAGCGACGCGAACAGTTACGCGTTCCGCCTGCTGGACGCGGCGGAGGTCAAGGATGCGTTGAAGAAGTCGAAAGCCGCGCTCGCCTTGGTCGTGTCAAACACGTTCTACCAGGACGTCGTCCGCGCGGACCCGGCTGCGGACGCGCCCTCGTATCGCCGGATCCCCATCGAGAATAAGGAAACGAAGACCGAGGCTTGGCTGCGGCTGCTGGGCTTCGTTACGAACGGGTTCCCGGTGTTCGCGCCCGCTTCGCCCGCGGCTCCGGACTTTCCGGCGCTCGTGGAGGCGTTGCTCGCGGTGTCGTGCGTGCGCAAGTCGCAAAGCCGGCAACTGGTGCTGGAGTTGTTCCCGCGTCGGGAAATTGCCGATCTCGTGCCCCACCACGCCGAGGACCGCCTGCAAGTGATCGCGCTGGCGCGCACGTGCCTGCGCTTCGAGGGCGGCCTCGCGGCCTTGCTTGCCGCGGTCCGGACCGTCGAACCGGAATCACCGCAGGTGGTGGCGCTGGGCGCGATCATCGACGAGTGGCCTGAGCGACCAACGCGGTGAAGCAGCCAGCCCTGCTTTCCGTGGTGTCGCGCGTGTCAGGTTTTTGCCCTTTTGTGATTACGCCGAACAGGTAAACTCACGATCTTCGGTGCGCATCTCGGGGGTGGAGGTGAGGGTGAAGCAGGGGCATCCCGGCCTGGGTATCGCGGTCCGCAAGGCAGTGGTGGACGTGCTGGTGGTGGCCGGCTTCGCCGACGACAAATCCATACGCGCCCTGATGGTGAGCGAACTGCGGGAGGCGCTCGATCACCCGTTCACCTTTTCGGACCAGTTGACCGGGCGTGACCAATTGATCGAGATCGTTTCCGCGTGCTGCCGCCTCGCGGAAGGACTGAATGCCCTGGCGGACGTGATCGATTTCCTCCGTCCTGGCAGCAAGGAGTGCGCGGAGGTGCGCGCCCTCGTGACGTCGGTCCGGATGCACGAAGTAGTCCCCGAGGCTGAACAAGAGAAACTCCGGGAAAGGTTGACGGGTTTTGCGCCGCCGGGGCTCGGCATGGCGGTGCGCCGCGCCGCTCGCTACGTCTCGCCGCCGCCTCGCTATGACGATGCATCCTCGGCCTTCTCCGGGCTCGCCGATTTCAACGCCGGCCCCGGTGAGTTACCGCCATTGTTGATCTTTGTCGAACTGATCGCCGCCGAATGCGACGACGACCTCGCGGCCGAATTGCGTGCGTGGTCCGACGGGCAGGTGCGGCGGCTCCGCCTCGGGGACGCCTTGGGGCAGCTGCGAGCGGAACTGGCGGCTGTCCGTCCGGCTCCGGCCCGGCTCCACCTCTTGATCGCGGTGCGCCCGGATCCCATCGAGGAAGACTTGTATGAACTTTCCTGTTGGAGACAGGAAGATCCGGACGACTGGTTGCTGTCGGAGGGCGACGCCGAGCTGGTCCGCGAGAGCGAGTTGGAACGCCGCGTCGACGTGTTGATCGCTGAAACCGAACAAGCTTGGTCGGAGGTGATCTCCGACGTGGTGGTCGAGTTCGTCTTGCCGCGTGCGCTCTTGAACCTTCCCGTGCATTCCTGGGCGACTGAGCGTGCTTCCGGCGCGCCGAGGCCACTGTACCTCGGCTATCAAACCGTCGTGCGGTCCCTGGAACGGATGAGTGCTCCGCGCTGGCACCGCGTCTGGCGGAAGCGGTGGGAGTCGTGGGTCGGCGATTCTTCGTTCGATCGGGTGTATTTCTGCCAGGCTGAGGACCGGCGCGATCCACTTCGGCTCGAAGCGATATTGAGCAATGAGCAATGGGCGATGACCGTGTTGACCGAATCGCCGCCGGTCAGCGCGATCTCCGGGCAGGACGAGCTTTTGCCGGCGTTGCGGACCGGGGTCCCGGTCATCGTCTGGCACCCCACAGCCCCTTCGGAAGTCGTTCGTGAAGTGGTAGCGTGGTTAGCCGAAAGCAGGGGCGGATTGGGTGATTTGCCCGCTCTGGTAAGGGAGTCTCGGCTGGACGCGCTTCGGGATCCACCGTCGTCAGGCGATGGTGGAGCACTAACGGACCTGGTGGTGCTATGGGACGACCCAAATCGATTGCTTCCCATTGCGGAAACCGGGATCGTGGGGCACTCCGGAGGAGGTGTTGACCGAAGTGACCGAGCTTCCTGACCACCGGAGCGGCGGTTCACCGCATCCGGACAGTCCGCCCGATTGGTGGATTTACCGCGGGACCGGACGGCCGCTTCACGACGTCCGGCTGGCTGACCGGTTGCCGGATCCGCCGCCGTGGCGCACGTTCCGGGGGGCCACGCTCCCGGAGCGGGACGTCTTCCCACCGGATGACGGCGAGATCGAGCGCAAGCTGGGAACCGAGCTCAGTTACTCTGCACGGGATGTCGACCCGCACGAGGCGGAGATGGTCAACGCGGCGCTGTATTTGCGGCGGCCGTTGTTGGTGACCGGGCGTCCGGGAAGTGGCAAGTCGTCCCTGGCCTACCGGATTTCGCGAGAGCTCGGGCTGGGGCGCGTCCTTCGCTGGCCCATCACTTCGCAGACCACGTTGAAATCGGGGCTGTACGACTACGACGCGATCGGCCGCGTGCAAGCCGCCGCGGCATGGAAAGAACTTGGCGGTGCCGGAAAGGGGGCGCCGGGCGAGGTCCCCATCGGCGAATTCGTCCGGTTGGGTGAGCTCGGCACGGCTTTCCTGCCGCGACGGCTGCCGCGCGTGCTCCTGGTCGACGAACTGGACAAGTCGGAGTCGGACTTGCCCCATGACCTGCTGGGCCTGTTCGAAGACGGCGAATTCGTGATCCCCGAGCTGGCCAGGGATGCACGGCGTTCGACGTCGGCCGAAGTGTTCACCGCCGATCCCGGCTACACCGCCGAGATCCAGTACGGCCGGGTCCTCTGCTCGGCGTTCCCGATCGTGGTGATCACCAGCAACGGCGAACGGGAGTTCCCACCTGCGTTCCTTCGACGGTGTCTGCGGCTTGAGACTCGTGAGCCGGACGCCGGTCAGCTCGCGGCGATGGTTGCGGCACATGCCTTGGACGCAGAGGGCAGCCGCGCCGGGCTGATCGAAGACTTCATCGCGCGCAGCGCGGCCGTCGGGGGCCTGCCTGCGGACAAATTGCTCGACGCGGTCTTCCTGGCCACTTCTGGTGCCTACCGGCCGGAGGACGGAGCGTGGCCGCGGCTCGTCGATTCGCTCTGGCGGCAGCTCAGCCAGCAGGTGCCGTGAGATGCCGGAGCGGCCGGATCCCACTACGGGTGACCACGACCTGACGTGGACCGAACTCGGCGACGCCCTGTGGCTCACGGCGGCCATCGACGAGGTCTCGGCGCCGGCAGTTCGGCCGATGGTGCCTCCGGAACGGCCGGCCGCCCCGCTGCCGGAGCACCCGGAGAATCGGCGAGCGCGCCGCGAGCCGCGTCCGCGCGAGGCCGACGAACACCCGCTCGCACATACTGCGGATGAGAGCGAACCCGCTGGTGAACCCCCGGTAGCCGACCGACCTTCGTTCACCGCCGAAACTACGGGAAGTGGCGATTCGCTCGCACCGCAGGCTGGGAGATCCTCACCCGACGCGGGCCTTGCCGCCTCGACGCCGACGCCGGTTCTGCCCGGCGTCGCTGAGCTGGTCCGTGCTCTCCGCCCCTTCAAACGGAGGGTGTTTTCGAAGCTGGTGGACGACGTCGAGCTTGATGAAGACCGCACTGCGGAGGAAGCGGCGCAGACAGGGGCGTGGCTGCCGGTCACCAGGCGGCGGCGTGGTCGCTGGCTCGACTTGACGCTCATCGTCGACTCCTCCCCGTCGATGGCGCTGTGGACGCCGACCGTGAGCGCGTTCGTCCGGCTGCTGGAACGCTCGGGAGTGTTCAGGTCCGTTCGGGTCCGGCTGCTGGAGACCGGCAAGACCGGGACCGCCGAAGGGGGTGAGATCCTCGGCCCGACCCTGCGCGGTGGTACAGCCGACGCTCCCGCGCGCGGGGCAGGCGAGGTCATCGGCGCGTCGGATCGGAGTCTGCTGCTGGTCGTGACCGACGGGATCAGCGACGCGTGGCATCGAGACCTCGTTTCGCCGATGCTCGCCAGGTGGGGCCGGGTCATGCCGGTCGCAATCGTGCACTTGCTGCCGCAGCGTCTCTGGCTTCGTGGCGGATTGGGGATCCACCAGGCGGTGCTCAACCCGCCCGGGCCATTGCGGCCCAACAGCACTTACCGCGTGCGGTCGGCCGATGTGCTCTTGGAGCCGGCCGAGGCCGCCGAGTTCACCGTCGGTGCAGTCGCCCTGCCCGTGCTCGCGCTGCAGGACCGGTGGCTCGGCTGGTGGGCTTCTATGGTCACCGGAGTGGGTGGTATCGACCGCAAAGCCGCGGTGATGCTCGCCCGCGATGAGCCACGACCGGGTGATCGCGGTACGGGACAGCAGCCGGAACGGTCCGCACGGGAAAAAGTGAAGCAGTTTCAGAGTTTCGCTTCTCCGTCAGCGTTCCGGCTTGCGACGTTGCTGGCGGGGGTGCCGGTGGATGTCGGCGTTGCCCGGACCCTGCAGGCGGAGCTGATCCCGGGTTCCGGGCCCGGTCACCTTGCCGAGGTGTTCACGAGCGGACTGCTGGAACGGGTCCGGGACGGAACTCCGTGGGACCGCGTGCACTGGGAGTTCTCCGACCACGTCCGTCAGTTGCTCCTGCGAGGCGCGCGACGCTCGGACACGGCCCATGCGGTGATCAGCGCGTCGCGGCGCTTCGGTGACCAGAATCCGGTGCTGGCACGTCTGCAGGCCGCACTGGCAGCTCCGGACGCTACGCCTGACCCGTCGCTGCCTGCAGCGACTCCGGCGGACATCGCCCTCGAGCGTGACCTTATGCGTGCGCTATCCGGGCCTTATTTGTCCCGCGCGGACCGGCTGGAGGGTAGAATCGCGGCCATTGGTCAACGCGGCGGCAACCCAACGGCTAGGATTCCGGCGGTGAGTGACATCATGGCGCAGGAACTCAAATCAGCGGGTTCCTCGAGCAAGCCCGCAGCAGCCGCAGTCCAGCCTGACACCGAGAATGTCGATATACCGCCACCGGTTACCGAACCGTCTGCGGCCATACGGACTAAGATCGTCCGCGAGGTCGCCGATGTGACCAGCCGAAGCGAACGCCGCACCGGGGACGAGGCGCCACCCGTTTGGGGTGCAGTACCACCCAAGAACCCCAATTTCACTGGAAGGCGTGAACTGCTCGATCAATTGAGCGAACGCCTTGAAGCCGGGACGACAGCCGTCCTGCCTGCAGCATTGCACGGAATGGGAGGCATCGGCAAGACTCAGATGGCGGTGGAATATATCTACCGGCATCTGAGGGACTACGACATAGTTTGGTGGATCCAGGCGACCCAGGCGACCCAGATCCGCAGGTCCCTCACTGAACTCGCCCAGCACCTGCGGCTGCCCGGCGCCGAAGAAGCCATCACCGCCGTTCCGGCGGTCCAGGAGGCTTTGCGGCTGGGCCGTCCCTACCGGCGCTGGCTCCTGGTCTTCGACTCCGCCGAGGATCCGGCCATGGTGCGGCCGTTCTTCCCGGTGGACGGACCGGGGCAGATCTTGGTGACCTCGCGCAACCCCAGTTGGGCCGGTATCGCGCGGCCGCTGGAAGTCGCAGTTTTCCAGCGAGATGAGAGCAAGAACCTACTGGCGCTGCGTCGTTCCGAACTCGCCGACGCCGACGCCGACCTCATCGCCGAGAAGCTCGGCGACCTGCCGCTGGCCATCGAGCAGGCGGCCGCCTGGCTGGCCGAGACCGGGATGCCGGCGCAGGACTACCTGGCCCTGTTCGACGAGAAGGTCACCGAAATACTTGACACCGCCGCACCCAATGACTACGAAGTTTCCGTCGCCGCGGCGTGGAACGTCTCGTTCGACGAGTTGAGCTCCCGCAGCCCAGCAGCGCACCAGCTGCTCCAAGTCTGCGCCTTCTTCGCCCCGGAGCCCATCTCGCGCAGTCTGTTCACCGGGGTGCGCGAGGCATCCATTGCTCCAGAACTCGACGCAGCGTTGCGCGACCCCATGAGGCTCGGACGCGCGATCCGTGACGTCAACCGCTACAGCCTGGCGAAGATCGACCACCGCAGCAACACCCTGCTGCTACACCGACTGGTGCAACTAGTTCTGCGCGAGAGGATGAGCGACCAGCACCGGACGGAAATGCGTCACGGCGCACACCTGTTGCTGGCGAAACTGGACCCCAACGATCCGGCCTCAACTGAGACTTGGTCGCGTTACTTAGAAATTCTCCCGCACATCTATGATGCCGAGCTGACCGACTGCGACGATCCGTGGGCGCGTCAGCTGGTGATCAACCTGTTTATGTTCCTTTACCACTGGGGTGACCACGAGGGTGCACTCGCCCTCGCCGAGCGGGCTGTCAAGGCGTGGGCGTCCGATCGTGAGCAGCGTGCGGTCCGAGGCGAACAGCTGGCTGAAGACCCGCCACTGTTGGAACTGAACGCATCCAAACAGCTCGCGTTCCTCTACTGGGTGGTCGGACGGTACGACGACGCCACCAAGGTCGCCGATGACACGCTGGAGCGCTACAAGACAACCCTCGGGCCGGCCAGTGAGGAGACGCTGGGCGCGCAGCTCACTTACGCGCTCATCCTCAAGGCGCGGGGTGCCTTCTCCGAGGCCCGGCAGCGCAATGGGGAAATTTATGCCAATGCCCGCAACCTGTTCGGCGAAGACGACCCTGTCACCCTAGGCGCCGCGCACGATTTCATCGTCGCGCTCCTGCTGACCGGGGAGTACGCGGAAGCGCGCGAACTTGCTGAGAAAACCTACTCTCGCCGTGTTGAAACCTTCGGCTTCGACAACGTCGAGACGATCGCCACACAGGTACTGCTCGTACTCGCTCGTCGCGAACTCGGACACTACCCCTGGGCCAAGATCGAGATCGAGCGAATCGCAGAGCGAGCCGAACAACTCTTCGGTGGCGACAGCATCGGGACGTTGCGCCGCCGCTACTACCAATCGGTGTCGTATCGCAAGGACGGCGACCACGACACAGCGCTCGAACTTTCGAGCGACGCTCTGCGCAGGTTCCGCATCCGCTATGGCAACAGTCACCCGAACGCGATGGCCTGCGCACTCGGGCATTCCATCGACCTCCGGCATGCGCACAGGTTCGCGGAAGCCAAGGCACTCGGCGAGGAGGTTTACAACCTTTATCGGGAGAACCTCGGGGAAAGCCACCCGCACACGCTGTCGGCGCAGCTCGACCTCGGTGTGAGCCTTCGGCTCGGCGGTGATCCCGCGAGCGCGCGTGTGGTCGATGAAAAGGCGCGAGCCGGGTTGAGTGAGAAGTTGGGTGAGGACCACCCTCACACAATTGTCTGCGGGATCAACCTGGCCAGCGACCTTTTCGCACTCGACCGGGTCGAGGAGGCAGTCGCCCTTGATGCCGACCTCTTGGACCGATCCCGTCGTGTCCTGGGCGAAGACCACCCGACCACCTTGGCAGTGCAGCTCAACCGGTCGCTGGACCTGCGGGCCACCGGGCACACCACCGAGGCGGACGCTCTGTACGAGGACGTGATGACGCGGTACCGGCTGGTACTCGGGGAAGAACACCCGGGTACGATGTCGGCGTCCGACGGCGTCCGGGCGGACTGCGACATCGATCCGATGCCGTTGTAGGGAAATCCTCCGGTCGAGTGGTTCAGTGGGTGAACCGCCCCAGCCAGCCGGCGATCGCTTCCACGGGCGGAGTCGTTCCTGGCTCATCGCGCAGCAGGCGATGCACCGCCCGGACCAATTCCGGGCGGTGCAGCAATGCCCGTGACGCCGGTCCGGTGCTTCGCGCCGAAAGGGCGAGGCCCAGGCCGACCAGTGCCGACGGGTCGTCCGGGGTCACGGCGAGCAGGTCCCGGTACCCGGCTGCCGCTTCCGTCGCCCGTCCGGCGACGAAGTGCCTGTCTGCTTGCGTTGCACCCGGCACTGAAGACGCGTGCTCGGCGAACCGGATTGCACCGTCCGGACCCAGGAGAAGCCGGATCAGGTCTGTTCGAGCGTCCGGCCAATCCCCGTCCGGAACCGGCGTTGGCACCCGGGGTTCCGGCGGCCCGGCCACGGCACATCGGGGCCGCGAGAGCCCTTCCCGCCAGGCAGCTGCCAGTTCGGCGACCACGCCGGGGTCGGGACGCAAATGCCTTGTCCGCCAGACCGCGTAGTGGTCCCCGGCGACAAAGCGAGCCCACCTGCGGGGGCATGCGGCGACCGGTTCGGTCTGCCACGGCCGGAGTTCCACGGCAACGCCGTCGAGGAACCGGCGGCCGGCTGGGGTAATGCTCGAATCGGCGTGAACTGCGGTGAGTGTGCGCCAGACCTGCTCGCGCCACAGAGCGAATTCGAAAGCGGCGAGCTCGTGGCTGGGTTCGGCCGTGGCCAGAGCGCGCCAGAACGATGTCACACCGAAGAAAGCGTATATACCGTGGAGCACACCACCGATCGGGCGCGGATCCGAGCGCCACGGCGCGTATAGCCGTTCCCTCGGGTCGTCCTCGCTGATCCGCACGAGATGCAGCAGACCGCCCAAGCGGATGTGCTGGAACTCGTGGACGAGTGCTGCGGCGAGCGTGGCGGGATCCTCGCCATATGCGATTATCGCGCTGCCGAACGCTTCACCCGTCGAGGCACTCGGCAGGCGGAACGGCATGGCGGGCGCGGGCACGAGCGAGTCCAGACCTTCTGGCAAGGTCTGCGCGACGGCGGGCAGGTGCCGGACGAGCAGCTGCCAGGCACCGTCGAGCACCGTTCGCCACGATTCGACATCGATCGGGTGCAAGCGCTCCGGTTGCGTCGGCTCATAAAGCCCGCGATACGGATCCAGATCGTCTAGCCGGATCGCGAGCCGCTGCTCGCCGGCCCACAAAACCGTATTCCGGAGCCCGGACCACCCGGGTGCGTCGGTGGACGGGTGTTCGGGCAGGTGGACCACAGAGTGCCGGTCGTGGATTTTCACGACGCCGTGTGAACTCCGGACGGTGGCAACGGAAAACGGTGCCTCGGCCCGCAGGTGCGCCATCCCGAGCGTCGGTAGCACGGCGTTCCCGCGCCACACCGGCAGCTCCGTCTCGAACGTGATTCCGGCGCGGACGGCGGCCGCCGCGGCCAGGCAGTGCACGTACCCGAGATGGACCCAGAACGGGCAGACCCCGGTGACGTCTTGCTGGTAGAGCCGGGTTGTGTAGCCGGCCCAGGTTCCGGTGTACGGGTGGGAAAGAATCTCTTCGAGCTCTCGCGGCGCTGCCCGTTCGACCCTGGCCAGCAGTTCCCACGCCGTTTCCGGTGACGGCAGCGGGCGGTACAGGTCTTCGGACTTCGTGGCCACTTCGACCAGACCGCGCAACAACAGCAGTCGACGGCTTCGCTCGGCGGCTCGCAGTTTGCGCAGCAGGCCAGGGCCGCCATCGCCACGCGCGATTTCGTCGAAGTCCGTCCACAGCAGCTGGTGCCGGTCGAGTTCCGTGGCGTTGTCCGGAGATTCCGCTGCCTCCACGATCAATCGACCCGTTTCGCGCCGCCGCCGCTTCCGCTGGCGGTCACCGGGATGTGGGCGACGCGTTCCACCGCATGGCGTAGTGCCCTGCGCATTTCACTCCCATCCAGCGTGCGCAGCCTGGTGAGTGGAACGCCGCCGAGATCGACGAGTTCCGATTCGATTCCTTCTTCTGCGCCGGAGCGAGCTGCCTGCATCACGCTTTCCCTTCTCGCAGGGAGAACGGACCCCGTCGGCCCGTCTGCATTATCCCGCATTTCAGGCGGTTACAACAGGGACGGACGCAGTGCGCCGTCCAGGTGACGCAAACGGACGTCCGCCGCAGCCGGGTTCGCGCTCGCAGCCGCACGAGTGATTATAATCGATCGGTCTGCACGCGAAGATGCACCGGCTTTCGTGCGGGAAGGCAGGCGGCAGTGCCCGTCATCACGTGGAAGGCCACGCCGTCGCATGTCGTTGATTGATCGCAACTATCGGAGCTGCGCTGTTCGCCTGTGGCTGCCGGACTCCGCGAGTCCGGCAGCTCGCCCTCTTCCGCCATACCTTGTCCATCTTTTGCCCACTCCGACGCAGGGATCCGGTGGGTAAAATCACCGTTCCCGGGCTGCCGGGCGGGAGGTGGTTCGTCCAGTGTCGGCGGGAGAACGAACTTACGGATCGAGCCGTGAGCTGCACACCCCGTCGACGGTCCGCGTCGCGGTTCGGGAGGCAATCGTCAATCTCCTCGCCGACTCCGGGCTGGCCGCCGACCGGCTTAGCCGGTCGCTGTTGGTGGACTTGGTCCACGACAACCTCGGCTTCTCGTTGACGCTGTCCGAACACGCTACAGGACGAGATCAGCTGATCGACGTCGTGAACGCTTGTGCCCGGGCGGATGGCGGGATGCAGGCGCTCGACCGGGCCGTCCGCATGTTGCGACCGGGCTCTTCGGAAGCAGAGCTCCTCCATCGGCTCGTGCACGAACCGCGGATGCACGACCTGCTGCCGGATCCTGAACTGCTGTGGCTGCGTTCAGCGCTCGCCGGGGTCGCCCCGGCAAGGCTCGGGGCGCTCCTCCGCCGATCGGCTAGCCCCGCCGCGTGCCCGCCCGGCGATCCGGGCGATGCCTGGGAGGCGTTCTGCCTGCTGACCGAGCTCAACACGCCGGCACACGGCCTGCCGCCGGCGCTGACCTTCATTGAACTCGTCGCCGCCGAATGCCCACGGCACCTGGGTGACCAGCTGCGGGAATGGAACACTTGTCAAGCCCGGCGAGTCCAAGGTGAAACTCGTTTGCACGAACTACGCGCCAAGCACAGTCGCGACGCCGGAACCGGGCTGCGTCTGCACCTTGTGATCATGGTGGAAGTGGACGGCATCGACCCCGACCGGCACGTCGTTTCCCATTGGCGACAGGAAGATCCACGCGAGTGGCCTCCCGCCCGTGGCGGGATGGTCACCATCCATGGCGGGGACCTCGAGCACCACGTCGATCGGCTGGTCGTCGAAGCCGAACGTGCTTGGGCGGGATACCGCGAGGAAGTGGCGCTCGAGTTCATCTTGCCGCGGGCGCTGGTCAACCTCCCGGTCCACCGGTGGTGCAAGGAACACGAGACCGGGGATCCTCGGCCGCTTTCCCTCGATTACCCGATCGTCATCCGTTCCCTGGAAAGGATGTTCTCACGGCAGTGGCATCGCGCGTGGCGAATACGGTGGGAAGCGATGCTTGGTAGTCCCTCCGCTGAACGGGTGTATTACTGCCGGTCACAGGACACCGCGAAGCGTCATCGGCTCGACGCCATCCTCAGCGACGGACGGTGGTTGGTGATGGTGCTCGCCGGACCGCCGCCGGTGCATCCGCGTCCCGGGGAGGACGAGCTGGCGACGGGATTGCGGACGGGGATTCCGGTTCTGCTTTGGCACCCCAACGCGCCGGCCGAAGTGGTGCGTGAACTTGTCGGCGGACTGCTCGACGGTGGTGGACTCGGCGATCTTCCCGTACGGACCCAGGATTCCCGGCGTGCCGCGTTTCTCGAGGTGACGATTCCCGTGGACCTGCGGGCGGCCGACGACCTGGTGATCTTGTGGGACGACCCGAGCAGACTGATTTTCTTGGATGACCCTTACCTGTCGGATGTGACGCGGGAGAGTGCGGATGAACGGGGAAAAGCGTCCTGAACGGCCAAGCTGGTGGATCTACCGCGGCACCGGGCGTCCGCTCGGCGGTGGCACGCTCGCCGATCTGCTCCCACCCGCGCCACCGTGGCGTGCATTCGACGGCGGACCGTTGCCGGACGAGGACGTCGTGCCTCCGGACGAGGGCGAGGCGACCCGGCGCCTGGGGTCGGAGGATCGGCTGATCGCCAGGCACGCCGACTCGCACGAGATCGACATGGTCAATGCGGCGCTGTACCTGCGGCGGCCGTTGCTGGTGACCGGCAGGCCCGGCAGCGGCAAATCGAGCCTCGCTTACCGAGTCGCCCGCGAGCTCGGGCTGGGCCGGGTGCTCAGGTGGCCGATCACGTCCCACACCACGTTGAAGGCCGGCCTGTACACGTACGACGCTATCGGCCGTGCTCAGGCGGCCGGCACTCGTTCGGCCGCGAAGGAGGGCGACCATGAGCCGCCGATCGGCGAGTACCTCCGGCTTGGTGAGCTCGGCACGGTCTTTCTTCCCCGCCGGTTGCCCCGCGTACTGCTCATCGACGAACTCGACAAGAGCGAGGCAGATCTTCCGAACGACTTGCTGAGCATGTTCGAGGACGGCGAGTTCACCATCCCCGAGCTAGTGCGGATGCGCAGCCGGACCCGTGAGGTCGAAGTCTTCACGGCCGACCCCGACATGACGGCGACGGTCGTGGACGGCCGGGTCCGGTGCGTGGCTTTCCCCTTCGTCGTGATCACCAGCAACGGCGACCGTGACTTCCCGCCGGCCTTCCTCCGCCGATGCCTGCGGCTCGAAATCCAGGACCCGGACCTCGAACAACTGGCTGCAATGGTGGCGGCACACGCACTCGATCCCGGCGACTCCCACCGGTCCCGCATCATCGAGGAGTTCGTCAGCCGCAGCGATGCGTACGGCGGGTTGCCGGTCGACAAGCTGCTCGAAGCGATCTACCTGGCCACCTCGGGGGCGTACCACGACGAAGGAGATTCTTGGCCGCGGCTGGTGGACGCGCTCTGGCGGCAATTGAACGCCGTGGTGCCGTGAGATGGCTGGGGAGCCGTGGGAGATCCGGGTGGGGGAAGAGCCACTGTCGTGGAGCGAGGTCGCCGACGCGGTCTGGCTGGCAGCTGCGCTGCGTCGGCCGTCAGGGCAGCCGGACCCAGAACCGGAACCGCGCCCGCCGGCTCCGGAGCCGGCACCCGAGCTGCCGCCGCCACCCATCCGTGTGCCGAATCCCGGGGAGGACCGCCGGTCTGCTTCCGGTCCCGAGCCGGTGGCCAAGCGGCAACGGCATCGCGATGCCGGAGGGTTTACCCGGGACGTGCGCGGGGATAGCCGTCAGAGGGAGCCGTCGAACGGCCGGGCCCCGAAGCCGGGAACCATGCCCGGCAGCCCGGATATCCTCCGCTCCCTCCGGCCGCTGAAGCAGCTGCGTCCATCCACGCGAGAAGACGACCTCCAGCTGGACGAGGAATTGACCGCCGAGCAAGCGGTCCAGGACGGTCTCTGGCTTCCCGTGGTGAAGCCGGCTCCGACGACTCGTGTCCTTGACCTGACCGTGGTGGTGGACGCCGGAGCGTCGATGGCGCTGTGGCAGTCGGAAGTCACGGCGTTCCTGAAGCTGGTGCAACAGCTGGGGGCGTTCCGGACGGTCAGGATCCGATACCTCGAGACGGAGGCCCGCGCGACGGACGGCTCTCTCGTGCCGGTGCTGCGCGGTGGCACACCCGACGCACCGCAGCACAGTGCGGCCGAGCTCCTCGGCTGGTACGGCGACCGGCTCATGTTGGTGCTCACCGACGGCTTCGGCGAAGCATGGCGGCGCGACCTCGTTTCGCCGTTGCTCGCACAGTGGAGTAGAGGCATACCGGTCGCATTGGTACAACTGCTGCCGCAGTACATGTGGAAGAAGGGCGGTCTGCCGCTGCATCGAGCCCTGCTCGCCTCGCCTGGCCCATTCCGGCCCAACCGCCGTTACCGGTTCGAGCTGCCAGATGCTTGGATGACCATGGCGGAACCGGAAAAGACGATCGCCGGCGCGGTGCCCGTCCCGGTCCTCGAGCTGGAGGGCCGGTGGTTCAGCTGGTGGGTACGCTTCATCTCGCGCACGGTCACCGAGGCGGTTCCGGGGACGGTCCTGCTCGCCCGCGACCAGCCGCTGCCCGAGCCGGTAGGTGACGAGGCCGCCGCGCCCCTATCGGCCGAAGAGCGGGTCCGGCGGTTCGTAGGTGCTGCCACACCGCCTGCGTTCCGCCTCGCGACGCTGCTGGCCGCAGTACCGGTCAGTCTGTCGATCGCACGGTTCGTCCGAGCAGAACTCGTTCCCGAAGCCGGCACGGCACAACTCGCCGAAGTGTTCACCAGCGGGCTCCTCTCTCCACCCGAGACGGGAAAGGCCTTTGAAGATGACGCCGTTTTCGATTTCCCAATCCCGGTTCGAGAGGCACTGCTCGCGGCCGGACGACGAGCGGAGACCGTGCGGGTGGTCGCCTCGACCGGACAGCGGTTCGGCGAGCGGCACCCTGTGCTGCTGAAGATGGCCGACGCACTCGCCGACCCCCATCACGCCGCCCTGCCAGACGAGGCGGCGGACATTTCCCTCGAGCGCGTCGTCATGCGTGCACTCTCGGGGCCGTATGCCTGGCGAGCCGAACGCCTGCAGGAGCGGGAGCACGAGCTCGCCGCGGCGGAAGACAGCCGGGATGTCGTGGCGGAGGACGGTGCGGTCCCGCTCGGCACCGCCGAGCCGGGCTTGGCGACGAAGCGGCTGGTCGAGGACGTCCGAGAAGAAGTGGCCACCTCCCTACGCCGGGTCCGGCGGATTACCACCGACGCCCCGGTCGTCTGGGGGGCGGTGCCGGCGCGCAATCCGGAGTTCGTCGGCCGAGACGAACTGCTCGACCACCTCACGGCAAGCCTGCGGCCGGTGGGTCGCACGATCCTCCACGGACCCGGGGGCCTCGGCAAGACCCAGATCGCCGTCGAGTACATCTATCGGCAGCTGCGCGACCACGATCTCGTCTGGTGGGTCAGTGCGCCCCGGGAGTCCCAGATCCGCGCTTCCTTGACCGAACTCGCCCGGCAGCTGCGGTTGCCGGGCGCCGAAGAGACCCTCACCGCGGTCCCCGCCGTCCTGGCGGCGCTGCGCACGGGCAAGCCCTATCGCCGCTGGCTGCTCGTCTTCGACGCGGCCGATGATCCCGAATCGCTCCTGCGGTTCTTGCCCACTGACGGGCCGGGCCGGACATTGATCACCGCACGGGACGCCGCTCCCGACGACTTCCCCGCCGAGTCGATCGTCGTCGGCCGATTCGCCCGGACGGAGAGCATCGAACTCCTGCGCCACCGAGACTCCGCGGTCGCGGCCGTGGAGGCTGATGTATTGGCGCGGAAGCTGGGCGATCTGCCGATCGCGCTGGCGCAGGCCGCGGCGTGGCGGGCCGAAACCGGCATTCCGGTTGCCGAGTACATCCGGCTGCTGGAGGAAAAACTGGCCGAGATCCTCTCAACGTCTCCGCGGACGTCCGACGACGAGATCGCCGCGACGGCCGCCTGGAACGTTTCTTTCGACGGCATCGCGACCCGCAATCCGGCCGCACACCAGCTGCTCCAGGTGTGCGCGTTCTTTGCGCCCGAACCGATTTCTCGCAGCCTGTTCGCCGGGGTTCGGGGCGTATCGATCGCCCCGGAGCTGGACACCGCGATGCGGGACCCCGACCTGCTGGACCGGGCGCTGAGGGACATCAACCGCTACCGGTTGGCAAAACTGGACCACCGCAGCGGTGCACTGCTTCTGCACCGGCTCGCGCAACTGGCGTTGCGGGCCCGGATGTCTGAAGATACCCGGGCCGGGATGCGCCACGGTGCCGCGCTGCTGCTGGCCAACCTGGACCCGAACGCCCCTGAGATGGCTCCGCTGTGGCCGCGTTACCAGATGGTGCTACCGCACGTGCGGCACGCCGGACTGATCGACTGCGACGACCCATGGGTTCGGAGGTTGCTGCTCAACCTGATGAAATTCCTGTACGTCTCCGGTGATCATGCCGGGGCGCTGGCGCTGGCGGAAGAAGCCGCGACTGCCTGGACGGACCGGTACGGCGCCGAAGACGCCCAGACTCTGGCCGCATCGGAGCATCTTGGGCGCATGCTGTGGGTGCTTGGTCGGTACGAGGCGTCGTCGGAGGTCTGTAGCCGAACCTTGCACCTCTACCGGCGAATCGCTGGACCGGATTCGGAACAGGCCCTACGGGCGGAGACCCTGGTGGCTGTCGGGCTGAAGGCCAATGGTGACTTCTTCGCGGCACGGGATCTCAACCGGAGGACTTACGAAAAGGCCCGCTCCCTGTTTGGCGACGACGACCCGTCCACATTGGCCGCAGCTCACGACCTCGTTGTGTCGTTGTTGCTGACGGGAGAGTACGAACAGGCACGCCGGCTCAGCGAGGACACCTACGAACGCCGGTCCGAGATATTGGGTTACGACAACTGGAAAACCATCCTCACCCTCAATATCATGGTCATCTGCCGACGCGAACTCGGCGACTACTCTTGGGCGCGGATCGAGCAGGAGAAGGTCGTGGAGCGCGTGCGCGGTCTGTTCGACTCGGACACGGACGGCGTCATCCGTCGCGATTACCACCTCGCGGTAGCGCAGCGGAAGGACGGTCACCACGAGGCCGCGTTGCACTTGTCCGGCAGCGCGCTGGAGCGCTTCCGGCGAAAATACGGGCCAGACCACCCCAATGCGCTGGCCTGCGCACTGGCCCATTCTCTGGACCTACGCAACGCGGGTGAGCTCGCTGCCTCACGCGAACTCGGCGAGCAGGTACTGGCGCTGTACCGCGCCAACATGGGCGATCGGCACCCGCACACCCTGGTGGCCGATGCGGACGTCGGGGCGACCCTGCGCCTGCTCGGGGACCCGGCGGCGGCGTTGAGCCGGGACGAAGGGGCGCTGACTGGGCTGCGGGACCGGCTCGGCCCGGCCCATCCACACGTCCTGGCGTGTTCGATCAACGCCGCGAACGACTGGTATGCACTCGGCGACGTGCAACGTTCCCTGCGGATGAACACCGAAACCCTGGCGCGGCTGCGGCGGGCCCTGCCGGACAGTCATCCCGTGACGCTCGCGGCGCGGCTCAACCGGGCTCTCGACCTCGAGCGGCTCGGTCGCATCCGAGAGGCGGTCAGCCAGCACCAAGAGGTGCTCGGCGCGATCGATCGGACGTTCCGACGTCACCATCCCGCGATCGCCGCCGCGGAAAAGGCCGTGCGTGCGGAGTGCGACATCGATCCGATGCCGCTTTGACTTGGTCAGGAGAGCCGCTCGCCCGTCCAAGCGGCCAGCTCGTCGAGCGCAGGGGCGCCGCCCGTAGCTCGCAACTTCCGGTGCACCGCGCGGACCAGTCCGGGTACGGCGAGCAAGGCCCGCTTGGCCGGTCCGTCGGGGAGCGACAAAGCCAAGCCGATCAGGGCCGAAGCGTGGTCCGGATCGGTTGCGAGTTGCGCCGCGTACGCAGTCTGAGCTTCGTGCACCCGGCCTTTCACCAGCAGGTGATCAGCCTCCAGCGCCTCCGGGACAAGCGACCACAACTGCGACAGCCGGGTTTCGCCGTTTTCGCCCAGTCGGATCCGCACCAGGTCGGCGCGGGCGTTCGGCCAGTCGCCGTCCGAAGCCGTGTCGAGCCGGCCTCCCGATGGCAGGGTCGGACAGGGGAGTCCGTCCGTCCAGGCACGCGCGAGTCCGGCGACTGTCTCAGGCTCGAAGCGGACGTGGCGAAGCAGCCAGCCGGCGTGGTGGTCTGTCGCCAGCGTGTCCGCCCACTTTGCCGCTTCGCCCGCTGTCGGTTCGGCCTGCCACGGACCGAGCACTGCGGCCAGCTCGCCGAGAAAATGCTGTCCCGCGTTGGTCAGGCCCGAGTCGTCGCAGATCCCTTCCAGGGCGCGCCAGCTCTGAGCGCGCCAGTGGGCGAATTCGAACGCGGCCAGCAGGTCGTTCGGGCGCATTCGGGAAAGCGCTCGCCAGAATGCCGATACACCGAAGAAAGCGTAGATTCCGTGCACCAGGCCACCGAGTGGCCGGGGGTCTTCTCGCCACGGGGCGTAAAGCCGCTCGGTACGGTCGTCGTCATGCAGCCGGACGAGCTGGAGCAGGGCACCGAGCCGGATGTGCTGGAACTCGTGGACCAGTGCCGCGGCGAGTGTCGCCGGTTCGTCGGGAGTTGCGATGACCGCGCTGCCGAAGGCTTCGCCCGTCGATGCGCTGGGGAGCCGGAACGGGACGGCCGGTTCCGGGACGATCGACGTCAGACCCTCGGGCAGGACCTCGGCGTATGCGGGCAGACAATCGACGACCAGGCTCCAAGCCTCGCCGAGCAGGTCACGCCAGATCGCCGAATCGGTTTCCGCCAGCCGAGCCGGTGGGATCGGGTGGTACAGACCGCGATGCGGGTCCAGGTCGTCGAGCCGCAGTTCGAGGACACGGTCGCGGGCCTCGAACCGGAATGTCCGGAGCGAGCTCCAAGCCGAATCGCCGGGAGAAACACATGATTGTTCGCCGCGAATCGTGAATGCCCCCGCTGTCCCGTACACCTCAGCGGTGGTGAAGCCGCGGCCTCCGGCTAGCCGAGCCGCTCCCAGCGTCGGCAGCACGACACTGCCGTCCCAAACCGGCACCTGGACGGCGAAGTCCAGGTCCGCGTGGATCGCCGCCGCGGCGGCGAGCGTGTGCAGGTAGCCGTAGTGCACCCATAGCGGGCATTCCCCGGCCAGGTCCTGCTCGATCAGCCGGGTGGTGTACCCCGCCCAGCTTCCGGTGTACGGGTGGGCGAGGATGCATTCCAGCGCGCAGGGATCGGCTTCCTGCGCGCGGACCAGTAGCTGCCAGGCCCCTTCGGAACCGGTCAGCGGTCCAGTCAGCCGCGGGTCGGTCGCCGCCCGTTCCACCAGGCCGTATAGCAGAAGCAGGCGACGGCTCCGATCCGCGGTGCGCAGGGCGTCCACCGCCGCGATCCCACCGCCGCCACCGGCCAGTTGCTCGAAGGTGTTCCAGGCGATCGAGTGCACGTCCGGCTCGGACGAGACGGAGGCCATCATGCGCACGGAGAACCTTTCGGAGCGTTGGTCAGTCGACGCGCTTGGCGCCGCCGTCACTGCCGCTTGCGGTCACCGGGATGTGTGCGGTGCGGTCTACGGCGTGGCGGATCGATCGGTGAAGCGCAACAGGGTTGAGCTTTCGCAGTTCGAACAGCGAGATCGTGCTCAGGTCGAGGAGTTCGGATTTGATCCCCGGCTGTCCATTGCCATCCGGAGATCGCATGACGATATTTCCTCTTCCGCAACTTGAGAAACGACTGGCAAGTCGAACACAATTTAGCATGCGATGTGTAGCGCCATTCGGGTGACCCGGACCAAGTGTTTGCGCTGGTTGACGGATTCTTGGGCAGAGGAATCTGATCAAACATGTGATCGAACCAGCAGGGCGTACAAACCAGGTACTGAGTGTTATGTGTCGGTTGCTCTTGGGTGCGACCGGAAGAAGGTGCAATTCTGAAGGGAGTATTTGTCGATTTGTCGCGAAATGATCGTTCGTCCGGTGGCTAGTCGGCGACGCCGAGGACCGTGTGCAGCAGTGTTGTCAGCTCGGCTTCGAAGTGTGGCCTCGACGCCACCCGGCGCGTCCGGGCCAGGTCGTTGGCGATCGTCAGCGCTGCGTGCACCGTGATCTTCGCTTCGCGCGGAGGCAGCGAAGGCCGGACCGCCGACAGCAGCGTCACCCACTGGGCCACGTAGTCGCGCTGCACCCGCAGCAGGTCCACCTTGTCGCGGTCCGGCATCGTCACCCGGTCCGCCGAAAACGACACCAGCAGCTCCGGTGTGCGCAAGATCGTGTGCACGTACGACTCCGCCAGCCGGCGCAACGCCGAACGCTCGTCGGACGTCTGGAGGGCTTGCTCCGCCGCCCAGGCCAGCCTGTCCGCCGCGCGGTGGCCGATCGCCACCATCAAGGCCGCCTTGCTGGGGAAGTGTCGGTACACGCTCGGGCCCGCTATGCCCGCCGCGGCTCCGATGTCCTCCATGCTCACGGCGTGGAAGCCTCGCTGGGCGAACAGGGCCGTTGCCTCGGCCAGCACCTGCTCGCGGCGGGACGGCGTGCCCAGGCTCGACGCCGCCGGTGGCGGTGGGGAAGACGGTGCCGGCAGTGTGGCGTTCAACACACCCAGCGCCAATTCGACCAGCAGCTGGGCGAAGCGGCGGCGGGCCACCGACGTGTGGTGGACCGATACGCTCCCGAACACCGACAGCGCCGCCCAGCAGAGCAGCTCCGCGTCCTCGGCCGGCAGCTCCGGGCGCCGGGCCAGCAGGGCCTTCGACCACGCCGTCAGTGCCAGCGCCGACCGGCGGGCGATCTCGCGCTGGTCCTCCTTCGGCAGGTGGCGGCCTTCCCAGCGCCACAACGCCGCGATTTCGCGACGCT
This sequence comes from Amycolatopsis sp. lyj-23, assembly GCF_046549135.1. Classification (NCBI taxonomy): domain Bacteria; kingdom Bacillati; phylum Actinomycetota; class Actinomycetes; order Pseudonocardiales; family Pseudonocardiaceae; genus Amycolatopsis; species Amycolatopsis sp. lyj-23. The sequence goes on from NZ_JAJPWN010000004.1 coordinate 203,256, forward strand.
CGACCGCTTGGGTGGCGAGCCGTCCCAGAAGGACCTCGAGCTGGTCAGCGGGGGAAACCGCGTCCGACAGCGCCTCCGCCGTCGCCGTCTCGAGATCGTCGAAACCGCTCAGGACCACGTACGCCAGGATCGCCTGCTTGTCCGCGAAGTGGCGGTACAACGCCGGGCCCGTGACGCCCGCCGCGTCCGCGATGTCCTTGATGCCGACTCCGGGGAAGCCGCGCGCGCGGAACAGCTCCGCCGCCACCGCGGCCAGCTGGGCCTTGCGGTCGCGGGGGCGCGTGCTGCGTTCGACGTCGGTCATGGTGAGTGAACGATAGCGGCTAACGGCACACCTGCAACCCATTGACACCTTGGGGTTATCCGGCGCTAAGTTAATGGGCATTAGCCCTACTGGCCGGTATCATCGGTCACGGTACGAAGACGTCCCACACGCTCGCGAGGAGTTGTTCTGTGAGTAGCGAGGCCTACATCTACGAGGCGATCCGCACGCCTCGCGGCAAGAACAAGGGCGGTGCCCTGCACGGCACCAAGCCGGTCGACCTCGTGGTCGGCCTGATCAACGAACTCAAGGTCCGCCACCCGAACCTCGACCCCGCCGCGATCGACGACGTCGTGCTGGGCGTCGTCTCGCCGGTCGGCGAGCAGGGCGCCGTCATCGCGCGCACCGCCGCGCTGAACGCGGGCCTGCCCGAGACCGTCGCCGGCGTGCAGCTCAACCGCTTCTGCGCCTCCGGCCTCGAGGCCACCAACACCGCCGCGCAGAAGGTCCGCTCCGGCTGGGACAACCTGATCATCGCCGGCGGTGTCGAGTCGATGTCGCGCGTGCCGATGGGCTCCGACGGCGGCGCGCTGTTCATGGACCCGGCCACCGCGTACGACAACTACATCGTCCCGCAGGGCACCGGCGCCGACCTGATCGCCACCATCGAGGGCTTCTCCCGCGAGGACGTCGACCGCTGGGCCGTCCGCTCGCAGGACCGCGCCGAGGCGGCCTGGTCCGGCGGCTACTTCGCCAAGTCCGTCGTCCCGGTCAAGGACATCAACGGCGTCACCATCCTGGACCACGACGAGCACCGCCGTCCCGGCTCCACCGTCGAGGGCCTCGGCAAGCTCAAGCCCGCCTTCGCCGGCATCGGCGAGCTGGGCGGCTTCGACGCCGTGGCGCTGCAGAAGTACCACTCGGTCGAGAAGATCAACCACGTCCACACGGGCGGCAACTCCTCCGGCATCGTCGACGGCGCCGCGCTGGTGCTCGTCGGCTCCGAGCAGGTCGGCAAGACCTTCGGGCTGACCCCGCGCGCCCGGATCGTGGCGACCGCGTCGATCGGCTCCGAGCCGACGATCATGCTGACCGGTCCGACGCCGGCCACCGAGAAGGTGCTGAAGGCCGCGGGTCTCAAGCCCGAGGACATCGACCTGTGGGAGCTCAACGAGGCGTTCGCCTCCGTCGTGCTCAAGTGGATCAAGGACCTGCACCTCGACGAGGAGAAGGTCAACGTCAACGGCGGCGCGATCGCCATGGGCCACCCGCTCGGCGCCACCGGCGCCATGCTGGTCGGCACCGTGGTCGACGAGCTGGAACGCCGCCAGGCGCGGCGCGCGCTGGTGACCCTGTGCATCGGCGGCGGCATGGGCGTCGCCACCATCATCGAGCGGGTGTGAGGACCGAAATGCCTGAAAGCAAGACCATCCGCTGGGAGCAGGACGAAGACGGCATCGTCACCCTGACCCTGGACGACCCGAACCAGTCGGCGAACACGATGAACGCCGCCTTCCGCGAGTCGCTCGGCGTCACCGTCGACCGGCTCGAGGCGGAGAAGGACACCATCACCGGCGTGGTGATCACGTCCGCCAAGAAGACGTTCTTCGCCGGCGGCGACCTGAACGACCTCATCCAGGCCAAGCCCGAGAACGCGGTCGAGCTGACCGAGGGCAGCGGCGCGATGAAGGGCCAGATGCGCCGCATCGAGCAGCTCGGCAAGCCGGTCGTCGCGGCGATCAACGGCGCCGCGCTCGGCGGCGGCCTCGAGATCGCGCTGGCGACGCACCACCGCATCGCCGCCGACGTCAAGGGCAGCCAGCTCGGCCTGCCCGAGGTGACGCTGGGCCTGCTGCCCGGCGGCGGTGGCGTCGTGCGCACCGTGCGCCTGCTCGGCATCCAGAGCGCGCTGCTCAACGTCCTCCTGCAGGGCCAGCGGCACCGCCCGGCCAAGGCGCTCGAGCTCGGGCTGGTGCACGAGCTCGTCGGCTCGGTCGAGGAGCTCGTGCCCGCCGCGAAGGCGTGGATCAAGGCGAACCCCGAGGGCGGCGTGCAGCCGTGGGACGTCAAGGGCTACAAGATCCCCGGCGGCACCCCGTCGAACCCGAGTTTCGCGGCCAACCTGCCGGCGTTCCCGGCGAACCTCCGCAAGCAGATCAAGGGCGCGAACATGCCGGCGCCGCGGGCGATCCTGGCCGCCGCGATCGAGGGCGCGCAGGTCGACTTCGACACCGCGCAGCTGATCGAGACGCGCTACTTCATCCACCTCGCCACCGGCCAGGTCTCGAAGAACATGACGAAGGCGTTCTTCTTCGACCTGCAGACCATCAACTCCGGCGGCTCGCGGCCGGACGGCTTCGAGAAGTACACGGCCAAGAAGGTCGGTGTCCTCGGCGCCGGGATGATGGGCGCCGCGATCGCGTACGTCTCGGCGAAGGCGGGTATCGACGTCGTCCTCAAGGACGTCTCGCTCGAGGCGGCCGAGAAGGGCAAGGGCTACGCGGAGAAGCTGGAGCAGAAGGCCCTCTCGCGCGGCAAGACCACGCAGGAGAAGTCGGACGCGCTGCTGGCGAAGATCAAGCCGACCGGTGACCCGGCCGACTTCGCGGGCGTCGACTTCGTCATCGAGGCCGTCTTCGAGAGCGTCGAGCTGAAGCACAAGGTGTTCGGCGAGATCGAGAGCGTCGTCAACGCCGACGCGGTGCTGGGCTCCAACACCTCGACGCTGCCGATCACCACCCTCGCCGAGGGCGTGCAGCGCACCGAGGACTTCATCGGGATCCACTTCTTCTCGCCGGTGGACAAGATGCCGCTGGTCGAGATCATCTGCGGTGAGAAGACGTCGCCGGCCACGCTGGCGAAGGTCTTCGACTACACGCTGCAGATCAAGAAGACCCCGATCGTCGTCAACGACAGCCGCGGCTTCTTCACCTCGCGGGTGATCGGCACGTTCATCAACGAAGCGGTCGCCGCGCTGGGCGAGGGCGTCGAGCCGGCGTCGATCGAGCAGGCCGGTGCGCAGGCGGGCTACCCGGCGCCGCCGCTGCAGCTGATGGACGAGCTGACGCTGACCCTGCCGCGCAAGATCCGCAAGGAGACGCGCGAGGCGGTCGAGGCCGCGGGCGGCACCTGGAAGTCGCACGCGTCGGAGGCCGTGATCGACCGGATGGTCGAGGAGTTCGACCGCAAGGGCCGCTCGACGGGCGCGGGCTTCTACGAGTACGACGCCGAAGGCAAGCGCGCCGGCCTGTGGCCGGGCCTGCGCGACGCGTTCAAGTCCGGCTCGGCGGAGGTGCCGTTCGAGGACCTCAAGGAGCGGATGCTCTTCGCGGAGGCCCTCGAGACGGTGAAGTGCTTCGACGAAGGCGTGCTGACGTCGGTGGCGGACGCCAACATCGGCTCCATCTTCGGCATCGGCTTCCCGGCGTGGACCGGCGGTGTCATCCAGTACATCAACCAGTACGAGGGTGGCCTGCAGGGCTTCGTCGACCGGTCCCGCGAGCTGGCCGCCCGGTACGGCGACCACTTCGAGCCGCCGGCTTCGCTGGTGGAGAAGGCCGCCAAGGGCGAGATCTACGAATAGGCAGTGACGCAGACGGGCCGTTCCCCTGTTCAGGGGAACGGCCCATTTTCGTCACAGTGCGACGGCGACTTCCGCGTGGTGCACGCGGTCGTCCCAGCGGCTCAGCGCCCGCCGTCCGGCTTCTTCGACACGGGCTTCTTCGTAGCTGTCTCCGGCGAAGCCCCGTACGGCGTCGAGGTCGGTGAAGAACGTGATCGAGGTGAACTCGACCTCCTCGCCGTCCGTCCGGCGCAGCAGCCGGGCGCCGCGGAAGCCGGGCAGGTCGCGCAGGTGCTCCGCCACTTCGGTCTCGTAGTGCCGCTCGTAGTCGTCGGCCGTCGCGGCGGGCGCCCAGCCCCGCCAGGTGCGTGCGATCATTCGGTTCCCCTGTCCGTGAAGGGGTGTCGACGGTACAGCGACCGGAGTCAGGGCTCCAGCGCGAAGTGCGGCAACCGCCGGTCCAGCCACCCCGGCAGCCACCACGCCCGCGCGCCCAGCAGCCGCATGACGGCCGGGACCACCAGGCAGCGGATCACCACCGCGTCCAGCAGGACCGCGACCGCCAGGCCCAGGCCGAACTGGGCCAGCATCCGCGACGGGTCCAGCAGGAACGCGCCGAACACCAGCACCATGATCGCGCCCGCCGCCGTGATCACCGCGCCCGTCGAGGCCAGGCCTTCGCGCACCGCCAGCTGGGCGTGGCCCGTCCGGCGCCACTCCTCGTGCATGCGGGACACCAGGAAGACCTCGTAGTCCATCGACAGCCCGAAGACGATCGCGAAGATCATCACCGGGACGAACGCCTCGATCGGGCCCGGCTGCGCGCCGAACCAGCCGTCGCCGAACACCAGTGTCAGCACGCCGAGGGACGCGCCGATGCTCAGCAGGTTCAGCAGCGCCGCCTTGAGCGGAACCAGGACCGAGCGGAACACCACCACCAGCAGTAACGCCGACAGCCCGACGACGACCAGCACGAACAGCGGCAGCCGGTCCGCGACGGCGTCCGCGAAGTCCGTGGCGGCCGCCACCGAGCCGCCGACCAGGTAGTGCCCCGGCAGCGTCGGCAGCACCTCGGTCCGCAGCCGCGTCACCAGCTCGGCTGTGGCCGCGTCCTGCGGTGACGTCGTCGGGAACACCAGGGTCGTCCGGCCTGTGGGCGGCAGGACCCGTGCGACGCCCGGGGTCGAGGACAGTTTCCGCTGCAGCGCAACCGGGTCGCCGTCCTCGGTGACGATCGCGAGCGGGCCCGTGAAGCCCGGGCCGAAGCCCTCGGCCAGCAGCTCGTACGCCTGTCGCGTGGTGGAACCGGCCGGGTCGGTGCTCGCGTCGGCGAACCCGAGCCGCATCCCGGCGGCCGGAATGGACAGTCCGATCAGGACGGTCAGGCCGACGGCCAGCGGGGCCCACGGACGGCGCTGGACGCCGTCGGCGAGCCGTCGCCACGCCTTGCCGTGGTCCCGCCGGAGAGCGTGCCGCCGGATGCCGCGTTCCAGCCGCTTGCCGAACAGCGAGAGCAGCGCGGGCAGGAGCGTCACGGACGCGAGCATCGTCATCAGGACGGTGAGCGCGACGGACAGCGCGACCCCGCGCAGGCCGCCGAGCCCGAGCGCGAGGAGGCCGAGCAGCGCGATGATCACGGTCGTCCCGGCGAACAGCACCGAGCCCGCCGTGTCGAGCGCCCGCCGTCCGGCGGATTCGCGGTCGTGGCCGGCGAGGATCTCGCTGCGGTAGCGGGAAAAGACGAGCAACGCGTAGTCGACGCCGACGCCGAACCCGACCAGCATCATCAGCGGCGAGGTGTAGCTCGCGATGTCGACGAAGTGCGAGACGACCGTGATCACGCCCAGCGTGCTGCCGACGGCGAACACCGCGGTGAGCACCGGCAGCCCGGCCGCGAGCAGCGAGCGGAACAGGAACACGAGGATGACCAGCGCGGCGAGCAGGCCGACGCCTTCCGCGGGGCCGCCGCTCTTGGAAATCCGCTCGATCGGGTCCCCGGCCAGCGCGACTTCGACGGGCCCGGCCCGCTTGGCGGTGTCGGCGAACTTCACGATGTCGTCGTAGGGCAGGTCGGTCGAGGCCGCGTCGAAGGTGACGGTGGCGTACCCGATCCGCCCGTCGGGAGCGAGCGTCTCGGTCACCGACCGCACGTGCGGCAAGGACCGGACCTCGCTCAGCATGGTGTCGATCGGTGCGCGGTGCGCGGCGAGCCCGTCGCCGGCCTTCAGCACGATCTGCGCGCTCGCGCCGGACTGCGCGGTGTTGTGCAGCAGGTCGACGACCTGCTGCGATTCGGTGCCGGGCAACGAGTTGTCGTCGTGGAACGCGCTGCCCGCGAGCCGGGAGGTGAACGTGACGCCGAGGAGAACGAGGGCCCAGAGCGCGACGGCGAGCCACCGGTGGCGCTGGGCCCAGCCGGCCAGCCGGGCCAAGCCGCCGCCGGGAGTACGGGTGATGGTGTCCATGGCGGATAAGGATTCGCGAGCCGGGCCTACCGCGCGTCGCGCAGCGGAGGACACTTCGCGTGCTCCCGGCGGTGTCCCTTAAGGCCGGTCCCGTACACCCGGGGGAGTACGGCTCAGGGCGCGAGCCACCTCGGCGTCACCGCGCCGGACTCGTAGGCGAGGACGACCAGCTGCGCCCGGTCGTGCGTGCCGGTCTTGGTCATGATGCGGCTGACGTGCGTCTTCGCCGTCGCCGGGCTGAGGGTGAGCTCGCGCGCGATCTCGTCGTTCGACAGCCCGGCCGCGACCAGGGTCAGCACCTCGCGTTCGCGGTCGGTGAGCCGGTCCAGGGCCGCGGACGGTGCCGGGCGCGTGCTGCGGGCCGCGAATTCGGCGATCAGCCGCCGGGTGATGGACGGCGCCAGCAGCGCGTCGCCGCGGGCGACCACCCGCACGGCGTGGATCAGCTCCTCGGGCTCGGTGTCCTTGACCAGGAACCCGCTCGCACCCGCCCGCAGCGCGCCGTAGACGTCTTCGTCGAGGTCGAACGTCGTGAGGATGACGACCTTGGCCCGCACCGCCGGGTCTTCGAGCAGGTGCCGGGTGGCGGCGAGGCCGTCGAGGACCGGCATCCGGATGTCCATCAGCACGACGTCGGGGTGGTGGTCGTGCGCGGCCTGCAGCGCCTCGCGCCCGTCCGCGGCCTCGGCCACGACGGTGATGTCGTCCTCACCGTCCAAAATGGACCGGAAGCCGGCGCGGACGAGCCGCTGGTCGTCGACGAGCAGGACCCGGATCATCGGCCCATCATCGCACCGGCAGCCGGGCGCGCACCCGGTAGCCGCCGCCTTCGCGCGGCGCCGCGGTCAGTTCGCCGCCGAGCGCCCGCGCGCGTTCGGCCATCCCGCGGATGCCGTTGCCCGCCGGGGCCGCGCCGCCGCGGCCGTCGTCGTCGACCTGCACGGACAGCTCGTCTTCGCCGTAGCCGAGCCGGACGACGACGGTCCGCGCGCCGGCGTGCTTGGCGACGTTCGTCAGCGCCTCCTGGACCACCCGGAACGCGGCGTGCTCGACGTCCGGCGGCAGGTCGCGGGCGACGCCGTCGACCTCGGTCCGCACGGTCCGCCCGGAGGCGCCGACCGATTCGGCCAGCTCGGCCACCCGCTGGAGGCCGGGGCCGCCGGCCTGGCGGAGCATGCCGAGCGTCGTGCGCAACTCCTGGAGTGCGGTCTTGCTGGCGTCCTTGATCGCCGCGAGCGCCTCCTCGGCCTGGCCCGGGTCACGCCGGTGCAGCGCGGCGCCGGCCTGGACGTTGATCAGCGCGAGGTGGTGGCCGAGGACGTCGTGCAGCTCGCGGGCGATGCGCAGGCGCTCGTCGGTGGCGCGCGCCCGGGCCTCGGCCTCCTTGGTGCGCTCGGCCTCGGCCCGGTAGTGCGCGACGGCGCCGCCCGCGACCAGGGCGACGAACCAGCCGGTCATCAGGAAGAAGGCGAAGTTGTCGACGTGCCGCCCGGTCCGCGAGCTGATTTCGCCGGCGGTGACACCGGCCATCGCGGCGACGACGAGCAGCGCCGCCCCGCGGATCCGCCCGGCCGCGGCGGCGTTGTAGAGGGCGTAGGCGAAGGCGAGCAGGACGAGGCCGTCGGGATCGGTGAGCGGGTAGTAGAGCGCGCAGCAGACGAGCGCGAACCCGGCGACACCGAGCGGGTACCGGCGCCGGAGGAAGAGGGCGGCGCAGCACAGGAGGGTGAGCACCCAGCCGAGGGCGGCGTGGTGCGCGGGCTTGGCGCCGTCGTTCAGGACGGCGAAGAGCGAGCCGGCGAGGACCGCGACGACGACGGCGAGCTCGGCCGCGAACCGCCGGAGCCAGGACATGCGGAAAGTTTAGGAGAACGGCGTAACAACCGGGCGCTCCCGATCGACTTCCGCACATTGCTTCGTGTTGCTAAGGGAGTCGTCGTGCGGATGAAACTCGGTGCGGTCCTGGCCGCCGGTGTGCTGGTCGCGGGGTGCGGGGTCGGTTCCGTGCCGCCCAAGGACGCCGGCAACCTCGGCGTTCTCGCGCCCACTACTTCGGCCTATCCCACCCCCACCTACCCGACGCCCACGCCGACGCCGACCGAGGTCACGACCTCGGCTCCGGCCACCTCCGAAGCGCCGGTCGTCACCGCCGCTCCGGTGGCCACCGCCGCTCCGGTGGCCCCGCGGACGACAGTGGCGAAGCCGAAGGCGGCAGCCACCACCGCCCAGGCCGCGCCCAAGCCGGCCGAGTGCGGCGCCGACTACTACCGGAACTCCGACGGCACCTGCGTCCACCGGCCGAGTGACAACCCGTCCGGCGCGACGGCCATCTGCAAGGACGGCAGCTACAGCTACAGCCAGCACCGTTCGGGCACCTGCTCCGGCCACGGAGGCGTCCGCACCTGGCTGTGACGAAACCGCCACTCGTACGGAAACCCGTCACCCCGTGGGTACAGTGCATGAAGTTGCATGACGCGTACTAAGTACACGCTGGGGGTGTGGTGGTGTCCCGTTCCGGCCGCCCGATCGTCGTGGTGCTCGCTTCCTGCGGGCTCGTCGCGTCGTTCATGCAGACGCTGGTCGTGCCGCTGATCCCGGTCTTCCCGCGGCTGCTGCACGCCTCCGCCGCCGATGCCTCCTGGGTCGTCACCGTGACGCTGCTGGCCGCGTCCGTCATCACGCCGGTCAGCGGGCGGCTCGGCGACCTCTACGGCAAACGGCGGATGATCCTGGTCAGCCTCGGGCTGCTCATCGCCGGCTCGATCGTGTCCGCGACGACCAGCGCGCTCGCGTTCCAGATCCTCGGCCGCGGGCTGCAGGGCTGCGCGATGGGCGTCATCCCGCTCGGCATCAGCATCATGCGCGACGAACTGCCGCCCGAACGCGTCGGCGGCGCCATCTCGCTGATGAGCGCCACGCTCGGCGTCGGCGGGGCGATCGGGCTGCCGGTCGCGGCCGTGGTGGCCGAGAACGCCGACTGGCACGTGCTGTTCTGGACCGCTGCCGGGCTCGGGCTGGCCTGCGCGCTGCTCATCCTGACCGTGGTGCCCGAGTCGCCGCTGCGCACGCCCGCGCCGTTCGACTACTTCGGCGCGCTCGGGCTGGCCGCCGGGCTGCTCTGCCTGCTGCTGCCGGTGGTCAAGGGCGGCACGTGGGGCTGGACCAGCGCGCCGACGCTCGGGCTGGCCGCGGTCGCCGTCGTCATCCTGCTCGGCTGGGGCGCCTACCAGCTGCGCCGCCGCGACCCGCTGGTCGACCTGCGGGTGTCGGCGCGGCGTCCGGTGCTGTTCACCAACCTCGCGTCGATCATGGTCGGCTTCGCCTTGTACGCCATGGCGTTGTCGTTCCCGCAGCTGCTGCAGGCGCCGGCGTCGACCGGCTACGGGCTGGGGCAGACGATGGTCGAGTCCGGCCTCACGCTGGCCCCGAACGGCCTGGTGATGATGCTGCTCTCGCCGGTTTCGGCGCGGCTCATCGCCCGGTTCGGCCCGCGTCCGACGCTGATGAGCGGCGCGCTGGTGATCGCGGCCGGGTACGGGTTCGCGATCGTGCTGATGGACAACGCGTTCGAGCTGATCACGGCGTCGGTGATCATCGGCGCCGGCGTCGGCATCGCGTACGCGGCGATGCCCGCGCTGATCATGGGTTCGGTGCCGGTCACCGAAACGGCGTCGGCGAACGGCCTGAACTCCCTGATGCGCTCGGTCGGCACGGCCATCTCCAGCGCGGTGATGGCGGCGATGCTGGCCCAGCTGACGATCACCGTCGGCGGCCTGCCGGTGCCGTCGCTGGCCGGCTTCCGCGCGACGTTCGCGGTGGCCGCGTCCGCCGCGCTGGCCGGCGTGCTGCTGGCGGCGCTGGTCCCGAGGACGCGGACCGCGCCGGAGCTGGTCGCCGTCTAGTTCTTGCGTCTGAGGTTCGTTGAGCGGCCCGGCTCAAGCGCCCCAAGGCGGCCTTGGGTGCGTCTGACGCACCGAAGGCCACATTGGGGCGCTCGGGACCCGCACTCCGGCTCGGCTCGGCTCGGCTCGGCTCGGCTCGGTGAGCATCAATCAATTCGCGACGCGCGGCACTAATTCTTGCGGGCCACCAGGGCCAGCCCGCCGCACTCCGCGGGGTTCGGTGGCATCTCGGTGGGGTCGTCCGGCCGCCACTCGGGGATGAACACGATGCCCGGGTCGACGATCTCGAAGCCGTCGACCAGCGCGCGGAGCTCGTCGGCCGAGCGCGGGGTTACCGGGTTCGCGCTCTTCTGGTACATCGCGACCGCGCGGGCCGTGTCGTCGCTCTGCTGCTCGTACGTCGCGGACGACAGGGCGAGGTAGCTGCCGGGCGCGAGCGCGTCGCGGTAGGCGGCGATCAGCCGGGCCGGGTTGCGCTCGTCCGGGATGAAGTGCACGAACAGCGCCATCACCACCATCAGCGGCTGGTCCAGGTCCAGCAGCATCTCGGTGGTGTCGTGTTCGAGGACGTCTTCGGGGAACTCGGCGTCGGCGTGCACCATCGCCGCGTTTTCGTTGTCCTCCAGGACGATCTCGCTGTGCGCCACGGCGACCGGCTCGTTGTCGACGTACACGACCCGCGACCGGGCGTCGACGGCCTGGGCGACCTCGTGCACGTGGCCCACGGTCGGCATGCCGGAACCGATGTCGAGGAACTGCCGGATGCCCTGGTCCATCCCGAACCGGATGGCCCGGCGCAGCCACTGCCGGTTGAGCCGCGCCCGCTCGCGCGCGTTCGGCTGCGCGGCCAGCACCTGCTCGGCGAACATCCGGTCGACGGCGTAGTTGAGCTGCCCGCCGAGGATGTAGTCGTACACGCGCGCCGCGTTGGGTTTGTCGAGGTCGATGCCCCGCCGCGCGTACTCGTCTTCGCTCATCCGCCGCTCCTGGAGTCAGGTGTGACGCGAGGATAGCCGGAGTTCTCCCGCCGCCGGCGAGGTCATCGGTTCTTGCGCGCCACCAGCGCAAGTCCGCCCGACCGCTCCGGCGGGTCCGCCGGCGGCTCGTCCGGGCGCCACTGCGGCGTGAACACGATCCCCGGCGGCAGGATCTCGAACCCGCGCACCAGCGCCCGCAGCTCGTCCGGCGAGCGCAGGGTCAAGGGCGTGCCGCTCTCCTCGTACAGCGCCACCGAACGCCGGGACTCCTCGCCCTGCCCCTCCCAGGTGCCCGACGACAGCGCCAGAAAACTGCCCGGGACGAGCGCGTCGCCGTAGGCCGCGATCAGCCCGGCCGGGTCGCGGGAGTCCGGGACGAAGTGGATGAACGCCGCCATGATCACCAGCACCGGCTCGGTGAAGTCCAGCAGCCGCTCGGTCGTCGGGTGCTCGAGGACGTCGGCCGGGCGCTCGGCGTCGGCCTGCACCATGGCGGCGTTCTCGTTGCCCGCCAAGACGATCTCGCTGTGCGCGATCGCGATCGGCTCGTTGTCGACGTACACGACCCGCGCCTGCGGGTCGACCGCTTGGACGACTTCGTGCACGTGCCCGACCGTCGGCATGCCCGAGCCGATGTCAAGGAATTGCCGGATGCCCTGCGCCGCGGCGAACCGCGCGGCCCGGCGCAGCCACATCCGGTTGACCAGCGCCATGTGCCGCGCGTTCGGCAGCACGCCGAGGATCTGCTCGGCGAACACCCGGTCGACGGCGTAGTTGAGCCGGCCGCCGATCAGGTAGTCGTACACGCGGGCGGCGTTCGGCCGGTCGAGGTCGAGTCCCCGCTGCGCGTGTACGTCTTCGTGCATCCGCCGCTCCCCGGCTCGGTGTGTCGGCGAGGATAGCCGGGTCAGAGCAGAGGCGGCACCACCGCGTCGATGAGGTGCGGACCCGGTTCCGCGAAGGCGCGCTGGAGCTGTTCGGCGAGCTCCTCGGCGGTCGTCGCGCGGGTCGCGGGCACGCCCATGCCCTCGGCGATCTTGACGAAGTCCATGTCCGGCCGCGAAAGGTCGAGCAGGTCGTTCGCCTTCGGGCCGCCCGAGGCCGCGCCGACGCGCTGCAGTTCCAGCCGCAGGATCGCGTACGCGCGGTTGTTGAGCAGCACCGTCGTGACGTTCAGGTTCTCCCGCGCCTGCGTCCACAGCGCCGAAATCGTGTACAGCGCACTGCCGTCGGACTGCAGGTTCAGCACCGGCCGGTCCGGCGCCGCGACGGCCGCCCCGGTGGCCACCGGCATGCCGTAGCCGATCGCGCCGCCGGTCAGCGTCAGGACGTCGTGGCGCGGCGCACCGGCCGTCGCCATCGGCAGCATCAGGCCGGAGGTGTTGGCCTCGTCGGCGATGATCGCGTCGTCCGGCAGCAGCGCCCCGATCACGTCGACCCAGTTCTGCGGGGTCAGCGGCCCGCTCGGCAGCGACGGCCGCGCCGGAGGAGCCAGCACGGGCTCGGTGTCCGCGGCGACCAGCTCGGCGACCTCGTTCAACGCCCGCGTGACGTCCTGACCGACCGACGCGAGCGTGTGCACCTGGGCGCCTTCGGGCACCAGATCGCTCGCCTTGCCCGGGTAGGCGAAGAACGACACCGGCGCTTTCGTGCCGGCGACGACGACGTGCTTGATCCCGTCGAGCTGGTAGGCGACCTGCTCGGCGAGGTAGCCGAGGCGCTCGATCGCGGGCAGGCCGGCGCCGCGCTCCAGCCGGGCCGGGAACGTCTCGACGAACGCCTTCGCGCCGGTCGCGGCGGCGATCCGGCTCGCCGCTCGCAGGCCCTCCTCGCGGCACGCGCTGCCGCCGACGAGCAGCGCCACCGGCTCCCCGGTCCCGAACACCGCGGCGATGTCCTTGACCGTCGTGGCGTCCACGGCCTGCGGCTCGCGCGGCGGGATCGGCGCGCAGGTCTCGCCGCCCTCGCCCCACGACGCGTCGGCGGGCAGGATCAGCGTGGCGACGCGGCCGGGCGCGTCCTGGGCGGCAGCGACCGCGGCGGCGGCGTCCGCCCCGACGTCCTTGGTGTGCTCCGAGCGGCGCACCCAGCCTTCCAGCGAACCCGCGACGGCCTCGATGTCCGACTCCAGCGGCGCGTCGTACTGCTTGTGGTAGGTCGCGTGGTCGCCGACGACGTTGACGATCGGCGTGTGCGCGCGCCGCGCGTTGTGCAGGTTCGCCAGGCCGTTGCCCAGGCCGGGCCCGAGGTGCAGCAGCGTCGCGGCGGGCTTGTCCGCGATCCGCGCGTACCCGTCAGCAGCACCGGTGACGACGCCTTCGAACAGCGCGAGCACGCCCCGCATCTCCGGGACGGTGTCGAGCGCGGCGACGAAGTGCATCTCCGACGTGCCGGGATTCGCGAAGCAGACCTCCACACCGGCGTCGACCAGCGTGCGGATCAGGGACTGGGCGCCGTTCATCTCACTCATGCGCACACCTCGCTGACGCTCGGCGCGGCCTGAGCGGCAAACGCTGTGTTGAATGATTCGTTCGCAAGCTCACTCATGCGGTTCCTTCGGGAAAGAGAACGCCGGGGTTGAGGATCCCGGCGGGGTCGAAGCTCTGCTTGATCCGGCGCATCAGCTCGATCTTCGCCGGGTCTTCGAGTTCCTGGTGGTACTTCGCCTTGGTGCGGCCGAGGCCGTGCTCACCGGAGATCGCGCCGCCGAGTTCCATGGCGTAGGCGAAGATGTCGGTGAGCAGCTGCTTCCGCTTCGCGTCGTCCTTGCAGAAGATGCCGAGGTGGACGTTGCCGTCGCCGGCGTGCCCGCAGCCGAGCGCGCCGCCGCCGGCGGCCATCGCGAGCTCCCGCGCCTTCGCGATGAACTGCGGCATCGCGGTCCGCGGCACGACGACGTCGATCACGTCGTCGGCGCCGGCCGCTTTAGCGGTCCAGAAGGCCTTTTCGCGAGCCTCGATGAGCTTGCGGGCGGCATTGCCTTCGAGGACGTACACGTCGGTGGCGCCCAGTTCGCTCAGCAGCTCGCCGACGGTCTCGACGTCCTCCTCGAGCCGCCCGCTCTCGCGGTTTTCCAGCGCCACCACGAGGTACGCCTCGCTGGTTTCGCGGATCTTGTCCGGGACGCCCAGTTCGAGCTTCTCGTTGTAGACGATCGCCGCCATCGTCAGGTTGTCGATGTACTCGAGGACGTGCGGCGCGAGCCCGCTGGAGAGCACCTCCGGCACCGCGGCCATCACCTGGCCGAAGTCGCCGAAGGGGGCGAGCACGGTGGCGCCGTGGGCCAGCCGCGGGTGCAGCTTGACGGTGATCTCGGTGGCCAGCGCGAGGGTGCCTTCGGAGCCGATGATCAGCTGCGTGAGGTCGTAGCCGGTGGAGATCTTGGACGTCTTCCCGCCGGTCCGGATGATCTCGCCGGTCGGCAGCACGGCCTGCAGGCCGAGCACGTTGTTGCGGGTGACGCCGTACTTGACCGCGCGCATCCCGCCGGCGTTGGTCCCGACGTTCCCGCCGACGCTCGCGCTGAGCTCGCCGGGGTAGACGGTGTAGCCGAGCCCGGCTTCGGCGGTCTTGGCGTCGAGTTCGGCGAGCGTGACGCCGGGCTGGACGACGGCGACGTGGTTCCCGGTGTCGACTTCCAGGACGGCGTTCATCCGCTCGAAGGAGATCAGCAGCCCGTCCGCCTGGGGCCGGGCGGCCCCGGACAGCCCGCTACCGGAGCCGCGGGCGGTCACGGGGACGTTGTGCTCCGAAGCGGCCTTCAGCAGCTCCGCGACTTCTTCGGCCGTTGCCGGCTTCGCGACGTACGCGGGCTTCTGCGGTTCCGCCGTCAGCGCTTCGTCGTGCGCGTAGTCCTCCGAAATCGCCTCGCCGGTGAGCAGGTTTCCGGTCCCGACGATCTCGGCCAGGCGTGCTGCCACGTCGCCCATCGGCAGTTTCTCCTCCGCGCCGTTGCTGTGGTTACCGCAGCGTAGTACGTACCGGCGGTACGCCGCCATGAAGGAGTTTCATGTTAGCGCCACGCAGGGTGATCACCCTGTTACGCAGGCTTCGATTTAGCTCAGGCTAAATCTCTGGCGGGTGACGGCGACGGCGGGCGAAGCTTCCGGCATGACCTCGACGTACACCTTCGAAGACGGGTTTTCCGTGCACCGCTTGGGTTTCGGTGCGATGCGGCTCACCGAGTGGGACCAGGTGAACGACGGCGCCGAGCAGGTCGCGCGCCGCGCGGCGGAGCTCGGCGTGACGTTCTTCGACACCGCCGACGCCTACGACCTCGGCCGGAACGAGGAGCTGCTCGCCGACGCGCTCCACCCGTACCCGGGACTGCTCGTCGCGACGAAGTGCGGGCACGCGCGTCCCAGCCGCGGCGAGTGGGTCCCGCTCGGCCGGCCCGAATACCTCCGGCAGCAGGCGGAACTGTCGTTGCGACGCCTGCGCGTCGACCGCCTCGAGCTCCTGCAGCTGCACCGGGTCGACCCGCAGGTGCCGCTCGCCGACCAGATCGGGGCCCTCGCCCGGCTGCGCGACGAAGGCAAGATCGCCCGGATCGGGCTGTCCGAAGTCACCGTCGGGCAGCTGGCGCAGGCGCGGGCCATCGCGCCGATCGCGAGCGTCCAGAACCGCTACAACCTGACCGACCGCGCGTCCGACGACGTGCTGGACTACTGCGAGCGCGCCGGGATCGCGTTCATCCCGTGGCTCCCGATCGCCCGCGGTGACCACGCGAAGGCGGGCGGCGTGCTGGGCAAGATCGCGGCCGATGCCGGCGCGACACCCGCACAGGTGTCGCTCGCGTGGCTGCTGCGCCGGTCGCCGGTCGTGCTCCCGATCCCGGGGACGTCTTCGGCCGCGCACCTGGAGGAGAACTGCGCCGCCGACGGCGTCACGCTGTCCGACGGCGACTTCGAGCAGCTGAACGCACTGGGCTGAACCCGGCCCGGCCGCGGGAAGTCCGCGGCCGGGCCGGTGGTTCAGGCGCGCGCGAACGAAAGTGTCTCGCCTTCGACACCCCGCAGCCACAGGTCCTGCGCGGCCGCCGCCATCTCGGCGAGGCCCTCCTCGATCGTGGCGAACACGTTGCCGGGCACCCAGCCCGCGTCGCCGTTGATCAGCAGGTTGTTGCGGCCGTAGAAGATGGCCAGGTCGGTCGCGCCCTGGTCGCTGTGCGCCTCGCTGCCTTCGTCGTAGCCGTACGCCGGGTTGCCGATTTCCCAGGCCTCGAACCCGAAGTACACGACGTCGCCGGGGATCGGCGTGATCGTCGGGTTCTCCCGCCCCGGCTTGGGTTCCGCGAACGGCGGCACGAGCGTGTAGACCTCGTTGCGCGCGTACTTCGCGTGGTAGGCCGAACCGCTCTGCGGCAACGCGTCCCAGACCGCTTTGCAGGTCCGCGGCGCCTCGTCATCCAGCAGCCGCGCGCGGCAGGAGACACCGCGCTTGTCGAGGGTGATCGTGATGTACCGCGCCACGCTCAGCTCCCCGTGACCGAGGCGACGACGTCGCCCCAGATCCGCAGGGCGTCGTCGACCTGCTCGGCGGTGACGACCAGCGGCGGCACCATGCGGACGACGTTCATGTACGGCCCGCAGGTGAGCAGCAGCAGCCCGTTCTTCGCCGCCGCCTGCTGGGCGGCCTGCGCGGTGGCCGTGTCCGGTTCGCCGTCGGCGGTGGTGAACTCCGAGCCGACCAGCAGCCCGAGCCCGCGCACCTCGCCGATCGACGGCGTCTTGTCCGCGATCACCCGCGCGCCTTCGAGCAGCTGCCGACCGCGCTCGGCGGCGTTCTCGACGAGGTTCTCCTGCTGGATCACTTCGAGCGTCGCGATCGCCGCGGCGCACGAAACGGCGTTGCCGCCGTACGTCCCGCCCTGCGAGCCCGGGAACGCCTTCGCCATCAGCTCCTGCGAAGCGGCGATGCCGGACAGCGGGAAGCCGCTCGCCAGGCCCTTCGCGATGAGGACGATGTCGGGGGAGACGTCGAAGTGGTCGTGGCCCCAGAACTTCCCGGTGCGGCCGAACCCGGTCTGGATTTCGTCGACGACCAGCAGGATCCCGTGCCGGTCGGCGCGCTCGCGCAGGCCGGCCAGGAACTCGGTGTTCGCCGGGACGTACCCGCCCTCGCCCAGCACCGGCTCGACGAAGAACGCGGCCGTCTCGTTCGGCGCGCTGACGGTCTGGAACAGGTAGTCGAGCTCGCGCAGCGCGAACTTCGTCGCCGTCCGCTCGTCCCAGCCGTAGTGGTAGGCGTACGGGAACGGCGCCACCTGCACGCCCGCCATCAGCGGGCCGATGCCGGCGCTGAACCGCGTCCCGGACGTCGTCATGGACGCGGCGGCGACGGTCCGGCCGTGGAACCCGCCCTGGAAGACGATGACGTTCGGGCGTTTCGTCGCCTGCCGCGAGAGCCGCAACGCCGCTTCGACCGCTTCGCTGCCCGAGTTCGCGTAGAAGAGCGAGTCGAGTCCGCTCGGCAGGACGGCGCCGAGGCGTTCGGTCAGCTCGAGGAGCGGCTTGTGCATGACCGTCGTGTACTGGCCGTGGACCAGCTTGCCGATCTGCTCCTGCGCGGCCCGCACGACGTGGGGGTGGCAGTGCCCGGTGCTCGTGACGCCGATGCCGGCGGTGAAGTCGAGGTGGCGTTTGCCCTCGACGTCGTAGAGGTAAACCCCTGCACCGTGGTCGACCACGACGGGCGTTGCCTGCTTGAGCAGCGGAGATAGCTGGGCCATGGCAGCGTGCTCCTAGGTCGGTTCGAGCGGGTTGTCGATTGTTGACAATATCCATAGCATGGCCCTCGGGACAACACGTGAGGAGCAAGTCGGGATGAGCGCGAGCACCGAGTCCGGCGTCGTCGAGGCGGTCGGCAAGGAACTGTTCATCGGCGGCAAGTGGGTGGCCGCCCAGGGCGGGAAGACGTTCGCCGTGGTCGATCCGGCCACCGGGAAGGAGCTGTGCCACGTCGCCGACGCCTCGCCGTCGGACGGCGTCGCGGCCCTGGACGCCGCCGTCGCGGCGCAGGCCGATTTCGCGAAGATGGCGCCCCGGGAGCGCGGTGAAATCCTCCGCCGCGCCTTCGAGCTGCTGATGCAGCGCCAGGAGGAACTGGCGCTGCTGATGACCCTGGAGATGGGCAAGCCGCTCGCCGAGTCGAAGGGCGAGATCGCCTACGCCGCCGAGTTCTTCCGCTGGTTCGCCGAAGAAGCCGTCCGCATCGACGGCGGCTACGCGACCGCTCCCAACGGCGCCGGCCGGTTCCTCATCACCAAGCAGCCGGTCGGGCCGACGCTGCTGATCACGCCGTGGAACTTCCCGATGGCGATGGGGACGCGCAAGATCGGCCCGGCGATCGCCGCGGGCTGCACGACGGTGATCAAGCCGGCCGCCCAGACGCCGTTGTCGATGCTCGCGCTGGCCGGCATCCTCGCCGAAGCGGGGCTGCCGGACGGCGTGCTCAACGTCGTCACGACCAGCGACTCCGGTGGCGTGATGGAACCGCTGATCCGCGACGGCCGCGCCCGCAAGCTGTCCTTCACCGGCTCGACCGGCGTCGGCCGCAAGCTGCTGGAGCAGTGCGCCGACAAGATCTTGCGAACGTCGATGGAGCTGGGCGGCAACGCGCCGTTCCTGGTCTTCGAGGACGCGGACATGGACGCCGCCGTCGAAGGCGCGATGCAGGCGAAGATGCGCAACATCGGCGAGGCGTGCACCGCGGCGAACCGGTTCTACGTGCAGCGCGGCGTCGTCGACGAGTTCGCGCGCCGGTTGACCGAGCGCATGCAGGGCCTGCCGATGGGCCGCGGCACCGAGAAGGACGTCGTGGTCGGCCCGCTGATCGACCAGAACGCCGTCGACAAGGTGACCGAGCTGGTCAAGGACGCCACCGACCGCGGCGCCCGCGTCCTCACGGGCGGTTCGGGCGTCGACGGCCCGGGCCACTTCTACCAGGCCACCGTGCTCACCGACGTGCCGCAGGAGGCGCGGCTGACGCACGAGGAGATCTTCGGGCCGGTCGCCCCGATCACGCCGTTCGACACCGAAGAAGAGGCGGTGGCGAAGGCGAACGACACCGAGTTCGGGCTGGTTTCGTACGTCTTCACCAGCGACCTCAAGCGCGCGCTGCGGGTCTCGGAAGCCCTGGAAGCCGGGATGATCGGGCTCAACCAGGGCATCGTGTCGAACCCGGCGGCGCCGTTCGGCGGGATCAAGCAGTCCGGGCTGGGCCGCGAAGGTGGCTCGGTCGGCATCGACGAGTTCCTGGAGACCAAGTACATCGCGGTGGCCCTGTGACGGCCTACCGCCTGGCGAGCATCCCCGGCGACGGGATCGGCGTCGACGTCACGGCCGAGGCCCGCAAGGTCCTCGACCGGGCGTCGGCCCGGTTCGGTTTTTCGCTGGAGTGGACCGAGTTCGACTGGAGCTGCGAGCGGTACGCCCGGGTCGGCGCGATGATGCCGGAAGACGGCGTGGCCCAGCTTTCGGCGTTCGACGGCATCCTGCTCGGCGCGGTCGGTTTCCCCGGCGTGCCGGACCACGTTTCCCTGTGGGGCCTGCTGATCCCGCTGCGACGGGCGTTCCAGCAGTACGTCAACCTGCGCCCGGTGCGGCTGCTGCCGGGCACGGTCTCGGCGCTGGCCGGGCGGAAGGCCGAGGAGCTGGAACTGGTCATCGTCCGGGAGAACTCCGAAGGGGAGTACTCGGCGATCGGCGGGCGGCACAACGCCGGCCGTCCGGACGAATTCGTGCTGCAGGAGTCGGTGTTCACGCGCGTCGGCGTCACGCGGATCATCCGGTACGCCTTCGAACTGGCCCGGACGCGGTCCTTGCGCGTCTGCTCGGCGACGAAGTCCAACGGGCTGATCCACTCGATGCCGTTCTGGGACGAGATCTTCGCCGAGGTCGCGGCGGAGTTCCCGGGAGTCCACAGTGAACAGATGCACGTGGACGCGCTGGCCGCGCGGATGGTGCAGGCCCCGGACCGGCTCGACATCGTGGTGGCGTCGAACCTCTTCGGCGACATCCTGAGCGACCTCGCGGCCGCGATCACCGGCGGGCTCGGCATGGCACCCTCCGGCAACATCAACCCATCGGGTGAATTCCCGTCGATGTTCGAGGCGGTCCACGGGAGCGCTCCGGACATCGCCGGGCAGGGGATCGCCAACCCCGTGGCGCAGATCCTGGCGGCCGCGATGCTGGTCGAACACT
The DNA here is from genome assembly GCF_046549135.1 of Amycolatopsis sp. lyj-23. Classification (NCBI taxonomy): domain Bacteria; kingdom Bacillati; phylum Actinomycetota; class Actinomycetes; order Pseudonocardiales; family Pseudonocardiaceae; genus Amycolatopsis; species Amycolatopsis sp. lyj-23. Next base: position 223,627 of record NZ_JAJPWN010000004.1, read on the forward strand.
TGGGCGAAACCGTTGCGGCACAAGCAATCCGTGCCGCGGTGGACGGCGTCCTCGACGACGGCCGCGTCCGCACGCCCGACCTCGGCGGCACGGATACCACAGAACGCCTCGGCACGGCGGTGGCCGAAGCGCTGGGCTGAGTTTTGTCGGTGCCCTCCGGCACGGTGGTCCCCGAGCCCACCGAAGGGGGAGGAGTCACCGATGTGCTTCGAGTGCGAGAACCCGGACAGATCCGGTTACCTGGAACGGCTTCGCGGCGGCGTGGCCGACCGTGGCTGGCTGGTGCAGGCAGTGGCGCCAACGGGCCCGTACCCGCCGTGGGCGTACACGATCGGCCTGAGCGGGTACGGCTTGCCGGAGCTGGTCGTGACGGGCCTGCCGATGCTCACGGCCGGCACCCTGCTGAATTCCCAGGCTTCCGCCACCCTGCGCGGCTCGCCACCTTCGGCGGGCGAACGCATCCCGCTGCCCGGCGGCCCGTTGCTGGAGGTCGTCGAGCTCGCGGAGCCGTCGGCGCACCTGGTGTTCGCGGTCGCGCTGTACGGCCCGGCGATCCGTGCGCTGCAACTGGTCCACGCGGACACCCAGGGCCGCTTCCCCTGGTCCCCCGCCTACCGCAACGGCCAAGCCGGCCAGCCAGTCCTGGGACCCCGCCATGCCCACTGACCAAACCCCCAAGATGCCCCTCCAGTCACGCAAGATGCCCGCCCAATCACGGGAGATGCCCCTCCAGACACGCGAGATCCGCCCCCAATCACGCGAGTCCCGGCCCCAATCACGCGAGTTCCGGTTCGGATCACGCGAGTCCCGGCCCGAGTCACGTGAGTTCCGGTCCCGGAACCGCGTGTCGTCCTCGCCGGTCCGCGAACCGACCCTCCAGGTACGCAGGCCGACCCTCCAGGTACGCAGGCCGACCCTCCAGGTACGCAGGCCGACCCTCCGGGTACGCGAACCGACCCCCGAGGCACGCGAGTCGACCCGTCCGTCACGCGCTTCCCGGCACCGGCGGCGCGTGCCCGTCCCGCAGGCTCGTGCCCGGCGCAAGCCGCTGGACCGCATCCTCCATGTGCGCCTCCAGCAACGTCAGCGCCGTGTCCTCATCACCGTCGCGCAGAGCCTGGATGAGCTTCGTGTGCTCCTCCACGCGCTCCTCGACCCGCTGGTACGTGCTCTGCAGCGCCGTCAGGCACATGCGCGTCTCGATGAGCAGCGTCCGGGCCATCCGCACGAGCCGCTTGCTGCCCGAGGCGTTGATCAACGCCTCGTGGAACTTCAGGTCCGCGGTGGAGAGCGCGCCGGGGTCGTCCTCGCTGGCCGCCGTCGCCATCTCGGTGACGGTCTGCTCGAGCAGGTCCGCGATCCGGTCGCGGTCGCCGCCGCGGAGGGCGCGCAGCATCGCGGCTCGCTCGATCGCGGACCTGGCCGCGTAGATGTCGTAGACGTCGCCCGGCTCGAGGTCGATCACGAACAGCCCGCGGTGCCGTTCGCTGCGCAGCAGCCCTTCGGACACCAGGTGCTGCATGGCTTCCCGGAGCGGCCCCCGTGACACCTGGAACCGCGCGGCCAGCTCGGTCTCGCCGAGCTGGGTCCCGGGCGGGAGGGCGCCCGTCATGATCGCGTCACGCAGCTGGCGCGCGATGACGGCGGCCGTCGACTCGCGGCTCACCGGCTCGATCTCGGGCAGCATGCCCGGTGGCAGGGCCATCTCAGGCGCTCCCGTCCGGCAGGTGCCGGAAGAGCGCGCCGAGCGAGCGGACGAGCCGGTGCTGCCCGGTCAGGCGCAGGCCCTCCCACACCGTGACCTGGTTGGCGGTCAGCACGGGCTTGCCGAGCGCGGCCTCCACGGCGTTGATCTCGCCGAGGGTGCGCATGGCGGTGTCCGGCACGAGCACCGCCTGGGCGTCCGGGTGGTCGTGGCCGACAGCGAGCTCGACGACGGCCTCCGGGCTCATCGCGCCGACTTCGGCCGCCGTGACGATGTCCGCGCTGGCCATCGACACGACCTCGATGCCGCCGGCCCGGAGGAAGTCCGCGAACAGCCGGGCGATGTCGTCCGGGTAGCTGGCGGCGACGGCGACCCGCTCGACGCCCAGCGCCCGCGCGGCGTGCACGAACGCGAAGGAGGTGCTCGACGCCGGAACCCCGGCGACGGCGGTGAGGCGGTCGGCCTGGTCGCGGGCGCCGTCCCAGCCGTAGACGAAGCTGCCGCTGGTGCACGCCCAGATCACCGCGGCGGGCTCGTGCTTGGCGAGGAGGGCGGCGCCGTCGGCGAGGCGGGCTTCGCTGCCGAGGTCCAGCAGCTCGGCCACCGCGTGCTTGTCGGTGCCGTAGATGTGCTCGACCGCCAGCCGGATGTCGCCCTCGTCGACGGCGGTGCCGCCGAGCAGCTGCTCGGCCAGCGGGTAGTCGTCTTCGGCGGCGTGGTCGGGGTAGATGAAACCGATGGTGGTCACGGAACCTCCGGAGGGGACGCAAATTGTCGACAATCCTAGAGGGAAGGTCAAGGAAAACCCTTCACGACACGTCACGAAGCCACTTCCCGGGTCCGACGATGGGGAGGTTCATCCGGCGCAGGCACGCCCACATCGTCAGCTGGTTGGCGGTGAGCACCGGTTTGCCGAGCGCGGCTTCCAGGGGTTCGATCAGGTCGTAGGTGGGGAGGTTGGTGCAGCTGACGAAGATCGCTTCGGCGGCGCCGTGGTCGGCGGCGAGGATGCGCTCGGCGATGGTCCGGTAGCTGACCTTCCAGATGCCGCCGCCCAGGCCGAGGTGGTCGCTGGCCACCGTCTCGACGTCCAGCTCGGCGAGGAAGCCGTGCAGGGCGCCGGTCAGGTCGGCGTCGTACGGTGTGAGCACGGAGACGCGGTGGAGGTCGAGCTGGTGCAGCACTTCGGCGAGCGCGCCCGAGGTGGTGACGGCGTCGGGCGCGCCGGCGTCGCAGATCGCCTTGGTCAGCGAACGCTCGTAGTCGACGCCGTTGACGAAGCTGCCCGACGTGCAGAGGTAGGCGACGACCTCGGGCTCGACGTGCAGCACGTCGCGCGTGGCGCTGGCCAGGTGGTGGCTGTCGCTGACCAGGCGGGCCATCTCCATGCTGACCGGCACGGGCTCGTACGGCGTCCGGGCGAGGTGGAGGGACACCTCCATCGGCACCCAGCGCCAGAGCTCGCGCTCCAGCGCGAGGTCGAAGGGGGCGATGACACCGATGCCGCGTTGCGCCAGCGGGCCGTCGAACGACAGGAAGTCGAAATCCAAGGCTCAGCCTCCGGAAGACGTCGGCACAGGACAGTCCGGTGCTCCGGGGGTCGTTCCTCGGATTGTTGACAATCATACGAGTGACTTTTACCGTGTCAACGTGATCGCCTCGGAACACCGGGAACTCCCCGTCCTGGCCGTGCTCTGCGGCGAGTCCCGCCCACCGGACATGCGTGCAGTCGAATCCGGGGCGGTCGTGCGTTACACGGACGCGGCGGGCCTCGCCGAAGCGTTGTCCGGAGCGGACGCCCTCTTCGTCTACGACTTCCTCTCCACGGCGGTGCCCGGGGCCTGGCACGCGGCCGGCCGGCTGCGCTGGCTGCACATCGCCAGCGCGGGGGTCGACCCCGTGCTGTTCCCCGGCCTGCGGGAAAGCGACGTGGTGCTGACGAATTCGCGGGGTGTCTTCGACGACGCCATCGCGGAGTACGTGCTGGGTGTCGTACTCGCCTTCGCGAAGGACTTCGCGCGCTCGCACGACCTGCAGCGCGAACGTCGCTGGCAGCACCGCGAGACCGAACGCGTCGCCGGGCGCAAGGTGCTGGTCGTCGGCACCGGGCCGATCGGCCGGGCCATCGCGCGGCTGCTGCGCGCGGCCGGGATGCACGTGAGCGGCGCTGGGCGCAGCGAGCGCACGGGTGACCCGGACTTCGGCGTGGTGCACGACTCCGCGCGGCTCACCGAGGTCCTGCCGCACGCCGACTACGTCGTCGCGGTCGCGCCGCTGACCGAGCAGACCAAGGGCCTGTTCGACGCGCGCGCGTTCGCCGCGATGAAGCCGTCGGCGCGGTTCGTCAACGTGGGCCGCGGCGAGCTCGTGGTGACGTCGGACCTGGTCGAAGCGCTGACCACGAAGTCCATCGCCGGAGCCGCGCTCGACGTGTTCGACACCGAGCCGCTGCCGCCGGAAAGCCCGCTGTGGACCCTGCCGGACGTGCTGATCTCGCCGCACATGTCCGGGGACTTCGTCGGCTGGCGCAACACGCTGGTCGAGGTGTTCACCGAGAACTTCCGCCGCTGGCGGGCCGGGGAGCCGCTGCGCAACGTCGTCGACAAGACGCTCGGGTACGTGCCGTCGGGGAACCAGGGAGCCGGATGAACGACAGGATGCTGACCGCCAGCGAGCTCGTCGCCGCCTACGCGACCGGCGAGCTCTCGCCGGTCGAGGCGACGCAGAACGCGCTGCAGGCCATCGAAGCCCGGGACGCCGAGTGCAACGCCTACTGCCTCGTCGACGCCGACCGCGCGCTCGAGCAGGCCAAGGCGTCCGAGGGCCGCTGGCGGGACGGCAACCCGATCGGGTGGCTCGACGGCGTGCCGTCCTCGATCAAGGACATGTTCCTCACCCAGGGCTGGCCGACCGTCCGGGGCTCGAAGAGCATCGACCCGGACCAGCCGTGGGACGTCGACAGCCCGGTCGCCGCGCGGATGCGCGAGGCCGGCCTGGTGTTGCTGGGCAAGACGACCACGCCCGAGATCGGCTGGAAGGGCGTCACGGACAGCCCGCTCCGCGGCATCACGCGCAACCCGGCCGACCCGTCGAAGACGGCGGGCGGGTCGAGCGGCGGCAGCGCGGCGGCCGTCGCGGCCGGGATGGGCGAGCTGTCGGTCGGCACGGACGGCGGCGGCTCGGTGCGGATCCCGGCGTCCTTCTGCGGCATCGTCGGGCTGAAGCCGACGCACGGCCGCATTCCGCTCTACCCGGCGAGCCCGTTCGGCCCGCTCTCGCACGCCGGCCCGATGGCGCGGTCGGTGGACGACACCGCGCTGCTGCTCGACGTCCTTTCGCTGCCCGACCACCGCGATCCGGCCGCGCTGGCGCCGCCGGCGGGTTCGTTCCGCGAGGCCGTCCGGCGGGACGTGCGCGGCCTGATCGCCGCGTTCTCGCCGACGCTCGGTTACGTCGACGTCGACCCGGAGGTGGCCGCGATCATCGCCGATGCGGTTCGCGCGCTCGGGGACGCCGGCCTGCACGTCGAGGAGACCGACCCCGGGTTCGCCGACCCGAAGCCGGCGTTCGACGTGCTGTGGTCGTCGGGCGCGGCGAAGCTGCTGGACTCGTTCCCGCCCGGGTCCGAAAGCCGGACCGACCCGGGCCTGCGCCGGGTCTGGGAGCTCGGCCGCAAGTGGACGGCGAGCGACTACCTCGACGCGACCGCCGAGCGGGCCGCGCTGGGCATCCGGATGGGTGAGTTCCACACGCGCTACGACGTGCTGATCACGCCGACGCTCCCGATCGCGGCGTTCGAGGCCGGGCACGACGTGCCGCCGGGCAGCGGGCTGAGCGAGTGGCCGGAGTGGACGCCGTTCACCTACCCGTTCAACATGACCCAGCAGCCGGCGATCAGCGTGCCCGCCGGGCGCACGTCGGCCGGGCTGCCGGTGGGCCTGCAGATCGTCGGGCCGCGGCACTCGGACGACCTCGTCCTGGCCGTGGCGAAGCTGCTGGAGGAAGTGCGGCCCTGGGCGTCCGCCTGAGTACACGTGAGGGTGAAACCCGGGTCGCGGCGGCGGAAGCTGTGCCAGTGTCGGCCGGGTGAACGCTCAAGGCTGGCGGTACGAACGGGCCATCCCGACCGTCGACGTCACCGGGAAGCCGACGTGCGTGGTCGTCGGCCTGGTCGAACACGGGGAGAGGCTGGCCGCGGCGCTGCGGGTCGACGACGGCAAGGCGGCGCTGGTCCCCCTGGAGACCGGCGGCGAGCTGCTGCAGGCGCTGCGCGAGACGCTGGAGAGCTGGTGGCGCCTCGACGGCCACCGCGACCTGACGTCGGGATCCCGCGTGGGCCGGTAGCCGTCAGGCCGGACTGACCGGCGTCCGGCGGACGAGCCCGCGCACCTGCGTGCTGCACAGCACGGGCGCGGTCGCAACGACGACCAGGGCCGCGCCGCCCAGGAGGGTCGCGGACGTGCCGGCGTGCGCGGCCACCGGGCCCGCGGCGATCTGGCCGAGCGGCAGCGCGATCATCGAGCCGAGCATGTCGTAGGAGTAGACGCGGGCGAGCTTGTCCGGTGGGATGTTCTCCTGCAGCGACACGTCCCATGCGACAGAGAACTGTTCGAGCGCAACGCCCGAGAGGAACATCGCGGCCAGCAGCGGAAGCAGGTACGGGGTCTCGCCCAGGGCGAGCATCGGCAGCGCGCCCGCCACCACCCACGCGACGCCGGCGAAGAGCATCCGCCGCGGTTGCCAGTGGGCGGCGAGGACGCCGCCGAGCAGCGACCCGGCGGTCTGCACGGCCAGCGCGAGGCCCCAGCCGGTGCGGCCGAAGGTGCCGTCGGCGACGAGCGGGCCGATCACGCGCAGCGCGCCGGAGAGCACCGCGTTGACGATCATGAACTGCAGCACCACCAGCCACACCCAGGACCGGGCGCGGAACTCGCGCCAGCCCTCGGCGAGTTCGGCGAGCGGGCGGCGGCCGGGCACGCGTTCCCCGCGCGGCAGCCGGATCCGCCGGTAGGCGAGCGCGGCGGCGAGGAAGAGCAGCGAGTTCGCGGCGAGCGCCCACCCGGAGCCGGCGAAGGCGACGAGCACGCCGGCCAGCCCGGCCCCGGCGATGCGGCCGGTGTTGGAGAGCAGCCGGACCAGGGCGTTCGCCGTGGTGAGCAGCGGAGCGGGCACGGTCGACGGCGTGAGCGAGGCGGCCGCGGGCAACGAGATGGCCGAGACGGCCCCGTTGACGAGCCCGAGCCCGGCCAGCAGCGGGATCGAGGCAAATCCACAAAGGACACTCACCGCGATGGCGGCCTGCGTGAGGGCGGCGGCGGTTTCGGTGCCCTGCAGGATGACCGACCGCGGCAGCCGGTCGGCCAGCACCCCGCCGAAGAGCAGCAGAAGCACATTGGCGAGCGAGCGCGCCCCGACGACGACCCCGAGATCGACGGCGGACCCGGTCAGATCGACAACGGCGAAGGCGAGCGCAAAGGGAGCAACGGCATTCCCGAAGTCGGCCAGCCCCCGGCCGGCGACGAGGGCACGGAACCGAGGCTCCCGCAGCGGCCTGGGCAGCGCCGCGCTCACGACCGCGGCTCCGACCGGGAACACTGCGGCCGGCGGGTGGCCGAGCGCGGGATGGGGTGACGGGGCTGGGTTGCTGGGGTGTGGCCGGGAGTCGCAGGCAGGTGGTGCGCGGCCGAGCGCGGGTTCCGGTGGCGGGGGTCGGTTGGTGGGGCGTGGCCGGGGTTCGTCGGCTGGTGGCGCGCGGCTGAGCCCGGATTGCGACGGCCGGGATCGGTTGCCGGAACGCGGCCGGGGTTCGTCGGCTGTTGGCGCGCGGCCGAGCGCGGGATGGGGTGACGTGGCTGGGTTGCCGGGATGCTGCCGGGAGTCGCAGGCTGGTGGCGCGCGGCCGAGGGCGGGTTCCGGTGGCGGGGGTCGGTTGCTGGGGTATGGCCGGGATTCGTCGGCTGGTGGCGCATACCCGAGGGCGGGTCGCCGTGTCGCGAGTCGGTTGCCCAGCTGCGGTCGGCCCGCCCGAAACTCACCCACCGGCGATGCGAGACCAACCCCCGCGCTCCGCGATGCGCGGTCCCCTCGAGGCGCATGTCCCCACCCAACCACCGCTGTCAACGGCCTAAAGTACGTACCTCGTACCGTCCGGCGGTACCGACGCCCCCGCGGCCAGCACCGCGGCGTGCTCCGCCGATGCCGGGTCCAGCACCGGGTTCGTGTTGTTCAGGTGCGTGTACGCCCACCGCCGACCCGCCACTCGGGGGAGGCTCGCCGTGATCGGGAGGTGGCCCATCGCGAGCTGGTCCGGGCCGCCCACTCCGCTCATCTCGTCCGGTGCGAAGAACGTCCCGTCCAGCAACACGAGTGAAGCGTCCGCAACGAACGCGTCGAACCCCGCGGGCCAGCTCCGCAGGCACGGCGCGTACACCAGCACCCCGCCCGTCGCCGGGTCCGTGATCCGGTACGCGACCACCCAGGGCCCGTCGGCACCCGAGGCGTATTTCGGCCGCTTGTCGCTCACCGGCAGCACCTCCACCCGCAGGCCCGGAAGATCCACCAGGGACGGCCAGCTGCCGTAGCCGTCGAGCACCGTGCGCAACGGCGACAGCGCGGCCCACGCCGCCGCCGGGGCCCGTACCGGGAGGCCGCCCGACTCGCGCAACATCGCCAAGCCCAGCGTGTGGTCGAGCTCGGCGTCCGTCAGCAGCACCCCGCGCAGCGGGATCTCGCGCGGGCCCGGCCCGGCCCGCAGCTCCGGCGTCCCGAGGAGCTGGGCGCGGATGTCCGGCGAACAGTTCAGCAGGTACCAGGCGGCGCCGTCCGCGCTGATCGCGACGCAGTCCTGCGTGCGCGGTGGCAGGTCCGAGACGCAGAAGCGGCACGCGCAATTCCACTGTGGACACCCGCCGCCCGCCGCGGTGCCCAGCAGGATCACCCTCACCGGCGCATCACCAGGTCGGGCGCCGGTGGCCGCGAAAGGATCAGGTCGACCGCGCCGCGGTCCGGCGAGCGGGAACACACCGGGTCGGTGGCCGCGGCGTCGCCGGTGAGCAGGAACGCCTGGCAGCGGCAGCCGCCGAAGTCGAGGCCGCGGCGGTCGCACGTGCGGCACGGCTCGCTCATCCACTCCTCGCCGCGGTAGGCGTTGAACGACGACGAGTGGTACCAGATGTCGGCCAGCGGCGTGTCCCGCACCGAGGACAGCGAAAGCGCCGAGATCGCCGACGCCGCCGGGCACGGCAGCACGGTCCCGTCCGGCGCCACGGTCAGCTGCCGCGCGCCCCAGCCGTGCATGCACGGCTTCGGGTACGGCTCGTGGTAGTCGGCGACGACGTAGACGATCTCCATCGTGCCCCGCAACCGGGCGACGGCCGCGCGCACCACCGGCTCGGCGGCCGCCAGCTGGGCCGCGGTCGGCATCAGCGCGTCCCGGTTGCGCAGCGCCCAGCCGTAGTACTGCGTGTTCGCCAGCTCCAGCCGGTCCGCGCCCAGTTCCTCGGCCAGCTCGATGATGCCGGCCAGCTGGTCGTGGTTGCGCCGGTGCAGCACCACGTTCAGCGACAGCGGCAGCCCGGCCGCCTTCACCAGGGAAGCCGCGGCGCGCTTCCGGTCGAAAGCCTTCGCGCCGGCCAGCAGGTCGGACCGCTCCCGGGTCGCGCCCTGCGCCGACAGCTGGACGTGCGCCAGCCCGCGCGAGACGAGGTCGTCGAGCCGTGCAGCCGTCAGGCCGAGCCCCGACGTGACGAGGTTGACGTAGCACCCGAGCCCGTGCGCGTGCGCGACGAGCGAGGGCAGGTCCGGCCGCAGCAACGGTTCCCCGCCGGACAGGTGCACCTGCAGGACACCCAGCTCCCGGGCCTGGGAAAACACCGACAGCCAGTCCTCCGTGGACAATTCGGCGTCCCGTGTGGTCAGTTCCAGCGGGTTCGAGCAATAAGGACAGTGCAGCGGGCAGCGGTGGGTCAGCTCGGCCAGCAGGCCCAGCGGCGGGCTCACGTCCATGCGACGACCCGCCGTTCGCCCAGCCGCGACAACAAACCAAGGACGTCCTGGGCGACGACGCCGGAGTAGCGCGAAGAAAGCGCCGTCGTGATCTCGGTGACGGACCGGGCGCCGTCGCACAGCTCGAGCACCGCCGCCGCGGTCGCGTTGGGCACCAGGACACCTTCGGGGAACAGCAGCACGTGCGTCTCCCGGACGTGGTCGAAGGACAGCCGGACGCCGCGACGCAGCTGCGGGACGGACTCGGCGGTGATCACGCGGCGGCCCGTTCGACCGCGTCGAGCATCGACCACAGGACGTCGCACTTGAAGGACAGCGCGGCGATCGCGCGGTCCTGCTGTTCGCGCGTGACGCAGTGGCGGACCACGATGTCGAGCGTGTCCTTGCCTTCGCCGGAGACCTTGTCGATCCGGTTGGTGAAGTAGGCGAGGTCGTCGGGGGCGATCCACGCGTAGTGCGCGAGCATGTCCGCCACCCGTTGCTGCATCAGGTGCCCGGCGAACATTTCGGTCAGTCCGGACGCGATCGCCTCCCACCACGGTTTCGTCCGCGCGAAGGTGACGTAGGCGTCCACGGCGAACCGGACGCCGGGAGCGACGTGCCGTTCGTCGAGCACTTCGTCCCGCTCCAGGCCGACCGCGGTGCAGAGCCGCAGCCAGCGTTCGGTGCCGCCGGTGCCGGCGCTCACGCCGTCGTGGTAGACGATCCGGTCGAGCCACTGGCGGCGGATTTCCGGCAGCGGGCAGTTGCTGATGATCGCCGCGTCCTTCTGCGGCAGCACGCACTGGTAGTACCAGCGGTTAGCCGCCCAGATCCGCAGCGCGCGCTCGTCGAGTTCGCCCGCGTGCAGCCGGCGGTGGAACGGGTGCGTGCCCCAGTACCGGCCGGAAAGACCGCGGAGCGCCTCGATGAATGCGCTTTCCGAGAGTGGCTCGACCGGCATCGGTCAGTCCGCCATGCGGGCCGCGTAGGCGGTGACCTCCATCGGGGTTTCGTACTCGACGAAGTCCGGGGTCGTCCATTCCTCGGTCATGCCCTGCTCCTCTCTCCGGGGTGGATCGTCGCCACCCTAGGAGCCGGAAGAGCCGCCTGACGAGCATTTTCGGGCCCCTTTCGGAAAGATTCCTTCCGATGGGGGAGCCGGCGTGCCGTTGAGCGGGCTACCTTACCGCAGCTTCGAGTTCCACCAAGGCCGTGTCGAGGTGTGTCAGGATCCGTTGCAGGTGCGGGACGCTGCGGCGGCAGCCGGTGACGCCGAAGTCGAGGTGGTCGCCGTTGCTCGTCAGCGTGATGTTCACGGCCTGGCCGTCGAGCAGCACCGACGCCGGGTAGATGCCGTCGAGCTGGGCGCCGTTCCAGTACATCTGCTTGCGCGGGCCGGGCACGTTCGAGATCACCAGGTTGAACGGCGGCCGCGTGTTCTTGACGACGCCGGGGATCGGCGAGACGCCGAGCTGGGCGACGTTCACCGCCGAGAGCAGCAGCGTCTGCAACGGCGTCAGCTCCGAGAAGAGCCGCTTGCCGTTGCGCATCGACTGGTGGATCGTGACGAGCCGCTTGCCCGCGTCCGGCAGGTCGGTGGCCAGGTTGCACAGCAGCGCGCCGATGTTGTTGCCCGCCGCCTCGCCGGGGTCGTTCTGGCGGCGCAGCGACACCGGCACCATCGCGATCAGCGGCGCGTCCGGCAGCGCCCGCTGTTCGATCAGGTAGTCCCGCAGCGCGCCCGAGCACATCGCGAGCACGACGTCGTTGCGCGACACCCCGGCGGCGGTGGCCACCTGCCGCACGCGGTCCAGCGGCCACTTCTGCGCCGCGAACCGCCGCGCGCCGCCGATCGGCACGTTGAGCATCGTCTTCGGCGCCTGTCCCGGCAGCGTCAGGGTGTGTTCGCCGAACGCCTCGCGCGCGACCTTCATCGCGGCCGGCGCCAGGCTCGCGAGCTGGTTGGCCGTCTTGCTCGCGGTCTGCCGGAACGAGCGGGGACGCTTCTCGCGTTCGGCGCCGGGCTTGCGCCGCGACCCCCACCACGGCGGGCAGTCCAGGTCCGCGGGGTCGTCCGACAACGTGTCCTGCAGCTGGCGCAACGCCGAGACGCCGTCCATCAGGGCGTGGTGGACCTTGGTGTAGACGGCGAACCGGCCGTCGGCGAGCCCTTCGATGAGGTGGGTTTCCCAGAGCGGCCGGTGCCGGTCGAGCAGGGTGCTGTGCCAGCGGCCGGTCAGTTCCAGCAGCTCGCGGATGCGGCCCGGCTGTGGCAGCGCCGAGTGCCGGAAGTGGTAGTCGAGTTCGAGTTCGGCGTCGTTCGCCCACGCCACGTGGCCCATGGTGTTGACCGGCCGGGCCGGCCGGCGGCGGAACACCGAGCGCATGTTGTCCGATTCGAGCAGGCTCTTCCGGACATCGCGGAGGTACTCGTCGCCGGCGCCCTCCGGTCTCTTGAACAGCTGCAGGCCGCCCACGTGCATCGGATGCTCGCGCGTTTCGACGAGGAGGAACATCGAATCGGTCACGGGCATCATCGCCATGGGACATCACCTTCCGAGCTCGGCACGCCGACTCTACGCGCTCGGCCGCCGCCGGTGGATCACGTTCTACTCTGGCGAGTATGACCGCCCGCCGCGCAGGGGAAACGTCCTTGCCACCGATGGCCGAATGCGTGGTGATCGGCGGTGGTGTCATCGGGGTCAGCTGCGCGTTCCGGCTCGCCGAGGCCGGCGTCGGCGTGCTGCTGCTCGAGCGCGGCGAGCTGGGCGGCGGCTCGACGGCGAAGGCCGCGGGCGGCATCCGGTCGTCGTTCACCAGCCCCGTGAACGTCGAACTCGGCCTGCGCGGGCTGGCCGCGTACAGCGCTTTCTCCCGCGACTTCGGCGTCGAGATCGACTTCCGCCGCGACGGCTACCTCTACCTCGTCACCGACCCCGCCGACGTGCCCGCCTTCGAACGCTGCGCCGAGCTGCAGCGCGAGCACGGCGTCCGCAGCCACCTGCTCGACCCGGCCGAGGCGAAGCGGGTGCTGCCGCTGCTGGCGACCGACGGTGTCGTGGCCGCGCTCTGGTCGCCGGACGACGCCAAGGCGACCCCGGACGCCGTCGTCCAGGGCTACGCGAGAGCGGCCCGGGCCCACGGGGCGCAGCTGCGCACCGAGGTCGAGGTGACCGGGATCGAGCGGGACGGAGACACCCTGACCGGCGTCGTCACGACGGCGGGGTTCGTCCGGACCGGCGCGGTGGTGTGCGCGGCCGGCGCGTGGTCGGGCCGGATCGGCGAGCTGGCCGGGCTGGACCTGCCCGTGCGCCCGTTCCGGCGGCAGGTCGTGTTCACCGGGCCGGTGCCCGGGCTGCCGGAAGCGGTTCCGCTGACCATCGAGATGCCGTCGGCCTTCTACTTCCACCGCGAGGGGCCCGGTCTGGCGATGTCCTTTTCCGGCGGCGACGGCGTCCCGGGCTTCGACACCCGCTACGAGGCCGGTGAGTGGCTGCCGCGGCTGGCCGAGCTCGCCGGCCGCCGGATCCCCGCGGTGCTCGACGCCGGCATCCGGACGGCCTGGGCCGGGCTGTACGAAACGACGCCGGACCGCAACCAGATCATCGGGGAAAGCGTCCTGCTGTCGCGGTTCTTCTACGCGACCGGCTTTTCGGGTCACGGCTTCCAGCTGGGGCCGGCCACCGGCGAGCTGATCCGGGACCTCTACCTGCGGCGACGGCCGGCGGTCGACATCGCCGAGCTCGACGTCCGGCGGTTCGCCACGGGCGCGGCGAGTGCCGAGCACAACATCGTCTAGGGGCCGATTGCCAGATCGTTGAACGATCTGGCAGTATCCGGGCCGTGGCTGTGAGTGGTGCTCGGGAGCTGGTGGACGCGCTGCAGGCGCTCGGAACGGAGATCGTCTTCGGCCTCCCGGGGGTGCACAACCTGCCGTTGTGGGAGGCGCTCGGCGAGACCGGGATCAAGCTCGTCGGGGTCCGCCACGAACAGACCGCCGGGTACGCCGCCGACGGCTACGCCCGCGCCACCGGCAAGCTCGGCGTCGCGCTGGTCACCACCGGCCCAGGCGCGGCGAACACGCTCGGCGCGGTCGGCGAGGCCATGGCGTCCGCGGCCCCGGTACTGGTCATCGCCACCGACATCCCGTCGACGCTGCGGCGGCCCGGCGTCGTCCGCGGCGTGCTGCACGAGACGTCCGACCAGCAGGCGATGTTCGCGCCGGTGACCAAGGGCGGCTTCACCGTGCGGGCCGCCGACCAGATCGGCACCACCGTCCACCGCGCCGCCCGGCTCGCGCAACTGCCGCAGAGCGGCCCGGTCTACCTCGGCGTCCCGACCGACTACCTGCGCGAACAGGTGCCGCACCGGCGTCCGCCCGCCCCGCACCGCAAACCTGACGTCGACGTCCCCGACCTCGCGCGGGCCGAGGCGCTGCTGTCCGACGCGCGGCACCCGCTGATCTGGGCCGGCGGCGGCGCGCTGCGCTCGGGCGCGGGCGAGGCGATCGGCGCGCTGGCCGAAAAGCTCGCCGCGCCGGTCATCACCACGTTCGCCGCCCGCGGGCTGCTCCCGCTCGACCACCCGTGCCTGGCGCCGAACCCGGTGCACACGCCGGAGGTCGGCGAGCTGTGGGACGAAGCCGACGTCGTGCTCGCCATCGGCACCGACTTCGACGGCCTGATGACGCAGAACTGGCGGCTGCCCAAGCCGCCCCAGCTGATCGCGGTCAACGTCGACGCCGACGACGCCGCCAAGAACTACCCGCCGGACCTGACGCTGGTCGGGGACGCGCGCTCGATCGTCGAGCGGCTGCTGCCGAAGCAGCGGCCCGGCCTCGACGACATCACGCTGCGGCTGGCCGGCATCGGGCGGCGCGTGCGCCAGCGCATCCGGGACGAGGAGCCGCAGGCCTACGACTTCTTGTCCACTTTGGACGAGGTGCTGCCCACGGACGCGGTGCTGGTCTCGGACATGTGCGTCGCCGGCTACTGGGTCGGCGGCTTCCACCGGGTGCGGGCGCCGCGCAAGCTCGCCTACCCGATGGGCTGGGGCACCCTCGGCTACGGCTTCCCGGCGTCGCTCGGAGCCGCCGCGGCCGGTACCGGGCGGGCCATCTGCATCACCGGGGACGGCGGTTTCCTCTACGGCTGCGGCGATCTGGCCACGCTGGCCCAGGAGCAGCTGCCGGTCACCGTCGTCCTGGTCGACGACGGCGGGTACGGGATGCTGCGGTACGACCAGGACCGCGAGGGGCTGCCGCACCGCGGGGTCGACTGGGACAGCCCGGACTTCGTCGGCCTCGCCCGGTCGTTCGGGGTGCACGCCGACCGCGTCTCCGGCTTCGGGCGGGCGTTCCGGCGGCTGCTCGGCGAGTTCGTCGAGTCGGACGAGCCGAACGTGCTGGTCGTGAAGGCCAAGCTGAAGCCGCCGCTGAACACCTCGCCGCGGTGGTACCGGACGTGAGGATCGGCGTCGACATCGGCGGCACGTTCACCGACCTCTGCGCGGTGGACGAAACGGGGATCGTCGCCGTCCACAAGGTCCTGACCACGCACGACGAACCGGCCCGTGCGGTCGAGGAAGGCCTGGCCGCGCTGCTGCCGGACCTCGGGGCCGTCGAGCAGGTGGTGCACGGGACGACGCTGGTCACGAACGCCCTGATCGAACGCACGGGTTCACGCACCGCGCTGCTGGCCACCGCCGGGTTCCGGGACGTCCTGGAGCTGCGGCGCGAGCACCGGTACGAGCTCTACGACCTGCGCCTGGAGCTGCCCGCGCCGCTCGTCCCGCGCCACCTGCGGTTCGACGTCCCGGAGCGGATCCTCGCCGACGGGTCCGTCCACACCGGACTGGACGAACACTTCGTCGCGCGGCTCGGCCGGGAGCTGGCCGCGCGCGGGGTCGAGGCCGTCGCGGTCTGCTTCTTGCACTCCTTCACCAATCCGGCGCACGAACGCCGTGCGGGCGAGATCCTCGCCGAGGTCGCACCTTCGCTGAGGGTGGCGCTGTCCTCCGACGTCGTGCCGGAGATCCGCGAGTTCGAGCGCACGTCGACCACGGTCGCCAACGTCTACGTCCAGGACCGCACCGAGCGGTACCTGCGCGACCTCGAACAGCGGCTGCGCCGGCTCGGGATCCGCCGGGCCCCGCACATCATGCTGTCCAGCGGCGGACTGGCCACTGTGGACACCGCGGCCCGGTTCCCGATCCGGATCCTGGAGTCCGGCCCGGCGGGCGGGGCGCTGGCGGCCGCGGAGCTGGGGCCGCCGGACCTGCTGGCCTTCGACATGGGCGGCACGACGGCGAAGCTGTGCCTGATCGCGGGCGGTGCGCCACTCGTGACGCACCAGTTCGAAGTGGACCGCAGGTACCGGCTGCGGCCCGGGTCCGGGCTGCCGGTGCAGGTGCCGGTCACCGACATGATCGAGATCGGCGTCGGCGGCGGCTCGATCGCCCGCATCGACGCGCTCGGCCTGCTCACCGTCGGTCCCGATTCGGCCGGGTCCGAACCCGGGCCGGTCTGCTACGGCCGCGGCGGCACCGAGCCCACGGTCACCGACGCCGACCTCGTCCTCGGCTACCTCGACCCGGGCTACTTCCTCGGCGGGGCAATGCGCTTGGCCGCCGAGGCCGCGAAGGCCGTGATCGCCGCGAAGGTCGCCGAGCCGCTGGGCGTAAGCGTCGAAGAAGCCGCGTGGGGCATCCACACCAGCGTCAACGAGGACATGGCGAACGCCGCCCGCGTGCACGCCGTCGAGCGCGGGCACGACCCGGCGAAGCTGCCGATGTACACCTTCGGCGGGGCCGGTCCGGTGCACGGCGTCGGCGTGGCGCGCGCACTCGGGGCACCGTCCGTCGTCGCGCCGCCCGCCGCCGGGGTGCTGAGCGCGGCCGGGTTCCTGACCGCGCCGCTGGCGTTCGACTTCGTGCGCTCGGCCCGCGCGGCCGTCCACGACCTCGGGTGGGAGCAGGTCGACGCGCTGTTCGCCGAGATGGAAGCCGAGGGCGAAGCGCTGCTGACCAAGTCCGGAGTGGACGATGTGACGCACCACCGCGTCGCCGAAATGCGGTACGCCGGGCAGGGCTACGAAATCCGCGTCCCGGTGTACGAAGGCCCCTGGCCGGAAGCCTTGATCGACGAGTTCACCCGCACCTACCGGACGCTCTACCGGCGCACCGGACCCGAGGTCGGCGTCGAGGTGCTGAACTGGCGGGTCGTCTCGAGCGGGCCGAAACCCCAGGTCACACTGCGGCTTCCCGGGCAGCCCACGGGCAACGCGCGGAAAGGCAGCCGACCGGCCTGGTTTCCGTCGACAGGTGGATTTGTCGACACGGCCGTGTTCGACCGGTATCGGCTGGCGCCGGGAACCCGGGCCGACGGACCGGCCATCGTGGAGGAACGCGAGCCCACTATGGTCGTCCCGCCCGGCGCGCACTGCGTCGTACGAGAGGACGGCGCGCTGGAGGTGACGGTGTGACCGTCGACCCGATCCTGGCCGGGGTGTTCGGCAACCGCCTGCACTCCATCCTCGCCGAGCAGCAGAACGCGCTGGTCAACACGGCCTTCTCGGCGGTCGTGCGCGAGTCGCTCGACCTGGCGTGCGCGGTGTTCGACTCGCGCGGCGAGATGATCGGCCAGTCCGTCGGCGGCACGCCCGGGCACATCAACGCGATGGCAACCGGCATGCACCACTTCGTCGCGGCCTACCCGCCGGAGACCCTCGAACCCGGTGACGTGCTGCTCACCAACGACCCGTGGCAGACCGCGGGGCAGCTCAACGACATCACGGTGGCCACCCCGGTGTTCCGCCGCGGCCGGCTGGTCGCGTGGTTCGCGTCGTGCTGCCACGCGCCGGACATCGGCGGGCGGCTGGTCTCCGCCGAGGCCCACGAGGTCTTCGAAGAAGGCCTGCGCCTGCCGATCCTGAAGTTCCTGCGCGCGGGCGAGGTCAACGCCGATCTGGAGCGGCTGGTCCGGGCCAACGTCCGGACGCCGGAAGAGACGATCGGTGACCTGTACGCCCAGGTCACCGGCAACGAGGTCGGCGCGGCGAGCCTGCTGCGGCTGCTGGACGAGCTCGGCCTGGACGGCCTGGACGAGGTCGCCGCCGAGATCATGGACCGCTCGGAGCGGGCGTTGCGCGACGCGTTGCGGGAACTGCCCGACGGCGTCTACACCAACGAGATCGGCACCGACGGCTTCGACGACGAAGAGATCGTGCTGCGCGTGGCCGCCACGGTGGCCGGTGACGAGATCCACCTCGACTTCGCGGGGTCGTCGCCGCAGAGCCGTCGCGGGATCAACGTCGTCCTGAACTACACGCGGGCGTACGCGTCGTTCGCCGTCAAGGCGGCGATCTCGCCGGAGGTGCCGCACAACGCCGGGTCGTTCCGGCCGGTGCACGTCACCGCGCCCGAAGGCTCGGTGCTGAACTGCCTGCCGCCGGCGCCGGTCGCGTCCCGGCACCTCATCGGGCACTTCCTGCCGTCGCTGCTGATCGGCGCGCTGCCCGGCGCGGCGATCGCGCCGAGCGCGGACGCGCTGTGGATGACGATCTGGCGCGGGCCCGGGTTCATGCTGAACGTCTTCCAGACCGGCGGCATGGGTGCGCGGCCGGACCGGGACGGCTTGTCCGCCACGGGCTTCCCGAGCGGACTGCGCTCGACGCCGACCGAGGTCATCGAGACCATGGCCCCGCTGGTCCAGCACACGCGCGAGCTGCGCGTGGACTCCGGCGGCGCGGGGCGGTTCCGCGGCGGACTCGGACAGGTGACCACGATGGGTGCACTCGGCGTGACTTCCTGGTCCGTCAACGGGAACGTCGACCGGGTGCGCGCCGCCGCGGCCGGGGTGGCGGGTGGCCGTCCCGGCGCGGCCGGTCGCTTCGGCCGCCACGGCGGAGCGGACCTGCCGGCGAAGAGCCGGGTGACGCTGGCCGCGGAGTCCGTTGTGGACGTCACGCTGCCGGGCGGCGGTGGGTACGGGCCGCCGCTCGAGCGGCCGGTGGCCGCGGTGCTCGACGACGTCGTCGAGGGTTACGTCTCGGTGGCGGCGGCGCGCGAGGTGTACGGCGTCGAGGTGCGTTACCTCGGGGAGCCGGACGCGGTCGTCCGGCTCCCCGAGGACTACGCGGTGGACGAAGAGCAGACAGCACGACTGAGAGCGGGGCAGTGAGCATGGGTCGGTTGGCCGGCAAGGTTGCGGTGGTCTTCGGCGGCGCGCGGGGCATCGGCCTCGCCACCGTGAAGGAGTTCCTCGCCGAGGGTGCGACGGTCTTCGCCTCCGACATCCGCGAGCCCGCGGAAGCACTCGACGGCTACCGCCGCGCCGTGGTGGACGCCACCGACGAGGCCGCCGTGGCGGCGTTCGTCGACGGCGTCATCGCCGAGGCCGGCCGCATCGACGTGCTGTTCAACAACGTCGGCATCCACCTCGGCAAGTCTCTTGTGGACACCACGCTGGCGGACTTCGACCACGTCTTCGCGCTCAACGTGCGGGCCGCGTTCCTCGGCACCCGCGCCGTGCTGCCGCACATGATCGAGCGGAAGGCGGGCAGCATCATCACGACGTCGTCCAACGGCGGCGTGATGGGCCGCCCCGGCGACCCGGTGTACAACGCCACCAAGCACGCGCTGGTCGGGCTGACGAAGTCCATCGCCGTCGCGCACGCGCACCAGGGCATCCGGGCCAACACGGTGAACCCCGGCGCGATCGACACCGACATGCTGCGCAGCACGCTCAACTCGCCGGAGGAGTTCGAAACCAAGCAGCACCAGCTCGTCGCGAGCACCCCCGCGGCGCGCGTCGGAGAGGCCTGGGAGGTCGCGAAGGCGGTGGTGTTCCTGGCGAGCGACGAGTCGCGGTTCGTCAACGGCGTCGTGCTGCCGATCGACGGGGCCAAGGCCGCGGGGGCGATGCCGGGCAACCGGTACAGCCTCGACTTCGAACTCGGCGTCAGGTAGTGCCGTGACCGTCGATGCCTCGGGACTGGAGAGCGCGCGGCACCTGCTCGAGCGCAGCGGCACGGCCGAGCGGGTCGCGGCGATCCTGCGCCAGTACATCACCGACGGCGTCTTCGCCCCCGGTGAACGGCTGTCCGAGCCGGTGATCAGCTCGGCGCTCGGCGTCTCGCGCAACACGCTGCGCGAGTCGTTCCAGCTGCTCGCCCACGAGCGGCTGGCCGTGCACGAGCTGAACCGCGGCGTGTTCGTGCGCGAGCTGACGACCGACGACATCGAGGACCTCTACGTCGTCCGCCGCGCCACCGAATGCGGTGCCCTGCGGCGGGCGGCCGAGCTGTCCACAGTGGATCTGTCGGTGGTGGAGCAGGCGCTTCGGGACGGCCGGACGGCGGCGCGGGCCGAGGACTGGCGGTCGGTCGGCACCGCCAGCATCCACTTCCACCAGGCCCTCGCGGACCTGGCCGGCAGCGAGCGCCTGTCCGCGACGATGCGCCAAGTCCTCGCCGAGACGCGCCTGTTCTTCGTGCTCAACGAAAACACGCGCTCGTTCTACGAGCCGTTCCTCGACTGCCACGAGCAGATCCTGCGCGACCTGCGCCGCGGCCGGTTCGACGCCGCCGAAGCGGCGCTGGACCGCTACCTGCGTGACGCCGAGGCCCGGCTGCTCGCGCTCAGCACACCGGCGTCGGACACCGGGAACACGACGCTGAACGAGTAGGGGCGGCGGACCGTGACGGCGTGGTACCGCCCGTCGGGGCCGGGCGCCCAGCCGATCCAGGCGATCGTGCGGACGACGGAACAGGTGCGGTAGCCGTTGGCCGCCGTGGCCGCCGGTGCCGAAGCGAGCAGCGCGGCGGCCACGACGGCGGTGGTCGTCGCGCGTCGGGGGAACACGGCTCCCACTCAACCGCGGGACGACCCCGGACCGGAAAGGATTCGAGCCGGTTCGAATCCGCCGTTCCGGCTGTTACCGTCGGTGGGTGTTCACGCTGCGGGTCGACGCGGAGACGGTCGCCAGGACGCGCTTCTCGCCGTCGCTCGCGGCGGAGTCCCTGGCCTGGCTGAGGCTCGCGGCCGAGTCGGCGCGGCACCCGGTGTTCGGCGATCCCGGCCCGCTCGCCCGCGGAGCGCTCGCGCACCCCGACGTCGCCCTGCTGCTGGACCTGCTGCCGCAGACCGGCGAGGTCTACACCCCCGACCTGCTCACCCCGCAGCCCGGCACGGCGACCCGGCCCGGTGACCTGCTCGACGAGCAGCTCGCGCGGATCGAGGCGACCCCGCAGGACGACGTCGAGGAGCAGGTGCTGGCGCACACGCAGGTCCACTGGCGGCGTCCGCTGCCGGTCAGCGCGCGCCGGGTCGTGGAGTCGGGCGCGCTGCCCCGGCGCCTGGCGAACGGGCTCGCCCGGTTCTGGCGGGACGCGCTGGGCGAGGACTGGACGGCGCTGCAGTCGGTCGTCGAGGGGGACATCACCCACCGCGCGCGGACCATCGCCGCGCGCGGCGTCGGCGCGGCGCTCGGCGAGCTCCACCCGACCATCGGCTGGGCGGGCGACGCGATCACGGTCGTGAAACCGTTCGACGGCGAAGCCGACATCTCCGGCCGGGAGCTGGTGCTGGCCCCCGGTGTGCTCAGCTGGCCCGTCATCAGCATCCAGATCGACGTGCCCGGCCAGGTCGTCCTCTCCTACCCGGCCCACGGGGTCGGCACGGGCGCCGGTCGCCCGCCGGGCCGGCTCGCGCCGGTCGTCGGCGCGGCCCGTGCGGCGCTCCTGGCCGATCTCGAGACGCCGCGGTCGACCGCGGAACTGGCCGCCCGGACCGGGTACAGCGCGGGCACCGTCTCCTACCACCTGGGCGCCCTGCACCGCGCGGGCCTCCTCGGCAAGGTCCGGGACGGGCGGTACGTGCTCTACCAGCGGACCGCCCGGGCCGTCGCGCTCCTCGAGTCCGGGTAGAAAGGGACCGAACGCCGAGCCCGACTAGGAGCCGCTGATGCCCCCTGCTGTCCGCCCGCTCGACGGGATCAAGGTCGTCGACCTCTCGCGGATCCTGGCCGGCCCGTACTGCACCCAGTACCTCGGCGAAATGGGCGCCGACGTGGTGAAGGTCGAGCCGCCGGGGCACGGCGACGACACCCGCGGCTGGGGGCCGCCGTTCGTCGGGGAGGAGGCCGTCTACTACCTGGCGGCGAACCGCAACAAGCGCGGGATCGTGCTCGACCTCAAGAGCGACCGCGGCCGGGACGCGCTGCGGCGGCTGGTCGCCGGCGCCGACGTGCTCGTCGAGAACTTCCGGCCCGGGACGCTCGAGAAGTGGGGCCTCGGGTACGCCGCGCTGGCGGAGCTGAACCCGCGGCTGATCCACGTGTCGATCACCGGCTTCGGCCAGACCGGCCCGTACCGCGACCGCGCGGGGTACGACCTGGTGGCGCAGGCCCTCGGCGGCGTCATGGCGCTGACCGGCGAGCCGGACGGCGCGCCGGCGAAGGTCGGGCTGCCGGTGGCGGACCTGAACGCGGGGACCTGGGCGATCATCGGCGTGCTGATGGCGTTGCAGGCCCGGCACACCACCGGCCGCGGTCAGTACCTCGACGTGTCCCTTTTGGACAGCCAGCTGGCCTGGCACGTGTACGCCGCCGGCGCGCACTTCTACGACACGCCCCGGCCGCGCCGGATGGGCTCGGCGCACCCGAGCATCGTCCCGTACCAGGGCTACCACGTCGCCGACGGCTGGCTGGTCATCGCGGTCGGCAGCGAGAAGCTGTGGCACGCGTTCTGCGGCGTGCTCGGCCTGAACATCGCCGCCGACCCGCGGTTCTCGTCGAACGCTTCCCGCGCGGCGCACCGCGACGAGCTCAACGCGCTGCTGGAACCGGTGCTCCTTAAGCGTCCGGCGGCGGAGTGGATGACGGCGTTCGACGCGGCGGGCATCCCGGCGGCCCCGGTCAACGAGATCGACGACGTCTACGCGGACCCGTGGGCGGAGGCGCGCGAGCAGGTGGTGCGGCTGCCGCACCCGACGGTGGGGACGTACGTCGGGACCGGGTTCCCGGTGAAGGCGTCGGACACCCCGGCCCGGCCGACGTCCGCCCCGCCCACCCTGGGCCAGCACACCGCGGAGGTGCTGGCCGAGCTCGGGTACGCGCCGGAAGAGATCGCGCAGTTCCTGGACTGATGGTAGGGATGGGGGCAGGACTGAGGAGGACCGATGTCAGCACAGCACGCCCTGTGGCACCCGTTCGCCGACATGGGCGCGGTCGACGGCGACCGGATGGTCATCACCCGAGGCGAGGGCTCGTACGTCTGGGACGACGCGGGCCGCAGGTACTTCGACGCGACGGCGTCGCTCTGGTACGCGAACTTCGGCCACGGCCGCCCGGAGATCACCGAAGCCGTCTCCCGCCAGCTCGGTGAGCTCGACTCGTGGAACCTGTTCGGGTACAACGCGAACCGGCCGGCGATCGAGCTGGCCGACCGCGTCGCGGCCCTGGCGCCGGAGCCGGGGTCGAAGGTGTTCTTCGGCTCGGGCGGTGGCGACGCCATCGACACGGCGGTGAAGCTGGCGCGGGCGTACTTCGCGCAGACCGGGCGCCCGGAGAAGGTCCACGTGATCGGCCGCGCCCAGGGCTACCACGGAACGCACGGCTTCGGCACGGCGGTGGGCGGGATCCCGGCGAACGCGACGGGCGTCGGCCCGCAGCCACCGGACTTTTCGCACGTCCCGTTCGACGATGCGGCCGCGTTGGAGGCGGAGATCCAGCGCTTGGGCGCGGCCCGCGTCGCGGCGTTCTTCTGCGAACCGGTGATCGGCGCGGGCGGAGTGCTGCTGCCCCCGGAGGGCTACCTCGAAGAGGTGGCGGCGATCTGCCGCCGTCACGAAGTCCTGTTCGTGGCGGACTGCGTGATCGCGGCGTGGGGCCGGCTGGGCACGTGGTTCGGCATCGACCGCTGGCCGGTGCAGCCGGACATGATCACGACGGCGAAGGGCATCACGGGCGGAACGATCCCGCTGGGCGCGCTGGTGGTGGCCCCGCGGGTGGCCGAGCCGTTCTGGACGGGCGAGCCGGGTGCCCCGATCTTCCGCCACGGCCCGACGTACGCGGGCCACCCGGTGGCGTGCGCGGCCGGGCTGGCGACGCTGGACGTCTACGAGCGCGACGGCTTGATCCCGAGGGGCCGCGAGCTCGAGAAGCCGCTGGCGGACGCGGTGTCCTCGGTCAGCGGGCACGCGCTGGTGAAGGAGATCCGGGCGGGCCTGGGCTTCCTCGCGGCGGTGGAGCTGACGGCCGAGGTCGTCGACGCGGACCCGGGCGCCCCGGTGAAGCTGCAGCGAGCGTGCCGCGACGAGGGCGTGATCGTCCGCAACCTGGGCCGGGGAGTGGCCGTTTCGCCGCCGTTGGTGGCGGCGGAGCCGGAGCTGGACCTGCTGGCGTCGGCGCTGCCGAAGGCCTTGGACCGCTTGGCGAAGCAGGTGTGAGAGGTGAGAGGCTCTGTCCTGTCCTCCGACGGCAGGAAAGAGCCACTCACGACACCGGCTCCCGGCGGTTCAGGAAACGCAGAACTCGTTCCCTTCCGGATCGGCCATGGTCACCCAGCTGTGCGGCCCCTGCCGTCCCCGCCACAGGAACTCCGCTCCGCGCGCCTTCAGCTTCTCCAGCGTCGCCTCGACGTTGTCCGCGCCCACCCACACGTCCAGGTGGAGCCGGTTCTTCACCGTCTTGGCCTCCGGGACCTCCTGGAACAGGATCCGCCGCGGCGGCCCCTCCGGTGGCGAATCCGGGTGCCGGATGCCCGCTCCCGCTTTCCACACCAGCGAACCCCGGTACGTCCGCGTTTCCGACTCCGTCGCGTACCCCTTCGCGATCATCTCGCGGATGAAGCCCTCGTCCGTCGGTTCCACGGACCAGCCGAGCGTCTCGGCCCACCAGTCGGCGAGCACGTGCGGGTCGGCCGAATCCACCACTACCTGGAAGTCATGCGCCATACCGGCACATTAACGACCGAGTCCGACATTTTCCGGAGCATCGGGTCCTCGGGCACGACCGTGAAGCGCCACTTGTCCACGCCGCCGCCCATGATCTCGGCGTACCGGCGAGCGCCGTCGGCGTTGGCGAAACGCACCTGCTGGCCGTTCGTCAGGTGGGTGATCTTGACCGCCACAACAACCTCCCGAAGTCTGTGGGCCGGCCCGCGGAGCTTCCCCCTCCGGGACCGGCAGGCACAGTAGAACACATGTTCGACCACCCGCGCCACTCTCTCCCCCGACTAGGGGAGCGAACAATAAAACCGCAGGTCAGAGCGGTCGGATCAGCGCGACACGCGGCCAGGCGTCGAGGCCGCGGGCCGCTTCGGCACGGCGGATCGAGCGCAGGCCGGGCCCCGTTTCCGCCTCCGGGACGACCCGGAACCCGAGCCTCTCGTAGTACGGCGCGTTCCACGGCACCGCCGCGAACGTCGTCAGGGTCAGCGCCGTCAGCCCCCGCGGGCGGGCCCACTCGGCCAGCGTCTCGATCAGCGCCCGGCCGATCCCGCGCCGCGCGTGCGACGGCCGGACCGAGACCTGTTCGATGTGCGCGCAGCCGTCGACGACCTCGGCGACGAGGTACGCCACCGGCCGGTCGGCGTCATCGACGCTCACCCACGCGCGGCCGTCGGACTGGTACTCCGCCAGTTCCGCCACCGAGCCCGGGTCGTCGTCGGCGATCGCGGTCATGCCGACATCGCGGAACAACGCGCCGGCCTCGCGCTCGACGTCGATGAGCGCGGGCAGGTCGTCGGGACGCGCGAGCCGGATCACCCGGGCAGTTCTACGCGCCCGCGCGGGTTTCTCACAGCGAATAAGACGACATCGCCCGCTGGATGCGGATCGCGTACCCCTGCAAGGCCGTGATCGCCGTCTGCCGGGCCTCTTCGGTGATCCGGGCAGCCGGTCCGGCCAGGGTCAGCACCGTGGGCCGCCGCCCGATCGCCGGCACCGGCACCGAACAGGCCCAGACGCCTTCGTCGAGTTCGCCGGAGCTGACCGCGTACCGGTTCTCCAGCGCCCGCTTCAGCTCGTCGCGCGCCGCCGTTCCGCGCTCCTCGACGATCGACGCCCACCGCCGGTCGCGCTCGATCTCCGGCAGCAGCGCGAGCAGCATCTTGCCGGAGGCGCCGACGCCGAGCGGCAGCGAATGCCCCGGTTCGAACGTGAACCGCATGGCGCGGTCGCACTCGACGCGGTCCGCGCACACGGCGGAGTCGCCGAACTGCTGGAACAGCAGCACCGTCTCGCCGAGCTCCCGCGCGGCCTCCTCCATGGCCGGCCGCGCCAGCTGCACCATGTCGTTCGCCAGCTGCGCGGCCCGCGCCAGCGGCATCACCTGGCTCGTCAGGTGGTAGTGCCCGGCCCGGCCCTCCTCGAGCAGCTGGAGTTCCTTGAGCAGGGCCACGTAGCGGTAGGTCGTCGCCACCGGGGTGCCGATCGTCGCGGCCAGCTCGGCGACGCTCGCCTCCCACCGGCGCTCCGAGAAGGCCAGCAGCAGCTGGAGGACCTTGCGGGAACTGCTGGCCCCCGGGGTGCGTCGCGGCGAAGTGGTGGCGGAACCGTCGACGGTACTGACGGCAGGCGTCATCGTGACCCTCTCGGTGAGACAAAAACTACCTTCGCTATCACACGGGGTGAATAAATTAGCACGTAGTGTGAAACGAAGGCCAGCAATGGCCCGGAAATGGGGCCATCGCCGGCGCACCGAGGTCACATCGTGAGAAATCCGCCCGGTTTCGTCACCACGGGTGACTCGACGTAGAGCCCGCGGTATTCGTCCTGGATCCCGGAGTTGTGCACCTGCAGCGCCAGCGGGCCGGCGCGCCCGGCCGTCTTGTCGGTGAACCGCAGGACTTCGACGCCCTTGCAGGTGACTGCCGTACCGGTGAGCGGGCAGCACGCCATCCGCGCGACGCCGGTGGCGGCGTCGCCGATCAGCTCGCACTGCGCCCACTTCTTGCTGTCGATGGCGGGGTGCGGCAGCTGCTGGAACAGTTTCCCGCCACCGTCGTTGTGCCCCGGCCGGTAGTCCCAGTGCCCGCCGTTCGGCGGCTGGAACTGGATGGCGCTCAGCGCGTCGCGGATCGGTTCGGTGGTGCCCCAGATCAGCACGGTCGGTTTGTGGTTGCCCTTGACCTGCCGGACGTCGAATATCCACCGGAACGTGCCGACCTGCTGTTTGTTGTAGTACAACCAGCCGCGCGCGGTGCCGTTGCCGTGGATGACGCCGTTCTTCGCCGACCACAGGCCGGTTTTCGACGACGTCCACGCGCTCAGGTCCGAGCCGTCGAACATCGAAACCAGATTCGGATCGCCGTACGGGTTTCCCGCGCCGCCGGTCGCCGCGGTCGCGGCCGGTGCCGCCGCCGAAGCCGTGATGACCACCGCGGCCAGCACACCGAAGAGCTTGCGCACCATGCTGCCGTCCTCTCGTGAAACGCGGATCGAGGGTTCGGACGGCGGATTTTCACGTTAGGAGCGGCGCGGGGCGAGCGTCAACCGCGGTCCCGGTCACCGGTGAGGAACGGCGTCAGCAGGCCCGGCAGCGCCCGGTCGGCGAGCGCGAGCCCGTCGGCCTCGCCGACGTCGAGCACCCGGTACTTCCCCTTGCCCGCGGCGACCGGCGCGATCAGCGTGACCAGCCCGGCCCGGCGCTGGAAGTAGGAGCGCTCCACGACGATCCCGGTCAGCCCGTCGCAGCGGACCGCCGCGGTGCCGCGGTCCAGCGAACCCGACCGCGTCACGAGGTAGCGGCCGGTGAGCGCGTGGCCGAGGCCGCGGTAGCGGTCCCAGCCGACGAGCGCGGCGAACGGCACCAGCACGAGCGCGACCTGCCAGGGCCAGTCCGGCAGCGCACCGAGCCACGCCAGGCCGTAGAGCGCCGCGGCGAGCAGCAGCACGCTGACGACGGCCCGCGAAAGCCGCCGGTACAACGCCCGGCGCGGGTGTCGCGTCAACGGCGTCGCGGCCGGGTCCGCACCCAGCACCTCGGCGACGACTTCGTGCGCGCGTGCCAGCGGCGCCGGCGGCAGCAGCAGGCTGCCGCCCTTGTCCGCGCTCTTGCCCTCCCGCAGGCCGGCCGCGATGGCGACGCAGCGCGCGCCGCCGGCCAGCCGCAGCGGCAGCGGCTCGCGGATTTCCGCGCCGCGCAGGCGGTCCTCCTCGATCGACACCGACCGCGTGGTGATCAGCCCGCGCCGGACGTGCAGCGTGCCGGCCGGCTCGCGGGTGAGCCGGAAGTTCCAGAACGACAGCACGTACCCGCCGACCGACAGCAGCGAGACGAGCACCAGCAGCCCGACGGCCGCCACCACCAGGCTCAGCCACACCGGGGTGTCGGCGAAGTGCCCGACGACCGCCTGGACCAGCGAGAACCGGATCGGGTCGAAGTGCAGTTCGTGCGCGAAGTGGTAGACGGTGCCGACGACCGCGCCGACCACGGCCAGCCCCGACAGCGTGAACGGCGCGTACCGCAGCCAGCGCTTGTCGACCGCGGCGATCAGCTGCTCCGGCGGCGCGGCGGCGGTCTCGGGCGAGACGGCCTCGGCCTTGCGGTGCAGCAGCAGCGTCCGCAGCCGCTGGGCCTCGGCGATGGTGACGGCGTCGAGCACGAGCTCGTCCTTGTGCCTGCTCCCGTTGGAGTGCCGTCCGGTGCCGATCCGCGCCGCGGCCAGCGAGAACAGGCGGTGCTTCGGCTCTGAGGTGACGTCGACCGTGCGGATCCGGTCGCGGGGGATGGCCCGGTGCTTGCGCTGCAGCAACCCGGTGCGCCACTCGACCTGCGACTCGGTGATCCGGTAGCGCGAGGTCAGCACGTGCGAGACGCCGGTGAACACGGCGATCGCGGTGACGGTGAGACCCACCCACTGCCACGACTCACCGTGGCCGAACAGCAGCGCGCCGAGCAGCACCGGCAGCGACTTCACCAGGTCCAGCACCGGCCGGATGATCAGCATGCGCCGGTCGAGGCGGTGCCACGGCGCGTCCTGCGTGCCTTCGGCGGGCGGCGTCTCGACGGTCTGGGTGGTCACGTCGCGTCCCCTCGCACGGCCTGCGTGGTCTTCGTCAGCTCGTCGGCCAGCGCGAGCGCGCGGTCGTGCGCCAGGCCGGCGATGCGCAGCGGGCCCGCCGCGGACGCCGTCGTCACGGTGATCTTGGCCAGCCCGAACAGCTGCTCGACGGGGTCGCGCTCGATGTCGACGGTCTGGATCCGCGACACCGGGGCGATCCGCCACTCCTGCTTCAGCCAGCCGGCCTGCGTGTAGACGGCCTCGTCGGTGACCTCCCAGCGGTGCACGCGGTAGCGCCACTGCGGCATCACGATCAGGTGCAGCGGGCCCAGCACGCAGGAGAGCACCAGCGTCACGGTGAGGAACGACGGCGCGTCGTCGCTGGTCACCACGATGAGCGTCTGGACGCCGATCAGGACGATCCAGACGATCGAGGCGGTCACGGTCCAGTAGCCGATGGCCCGGCGGCTGACCCGGTGCGCCGGCGGCCGCAGCCGGGGCGCCGTGTTCGTGCTGTGTTCGCTCACGCCTCAAGCGTGCCCGATCGGTGACTTGCGCGCCCACGACACTTGTCACGATGGTGATCCGGTTCGGCCTCGACAGCGTGGCGTTACGATCGGCGACACCGTCGGCGGAATGGAATCCCGGTCGGGGTGTGTTGTGCTTGGCGGACAGCCGTGTGGAGAGCAGCAGCAGGAGGATCCGGTGGGACTCGATCCCGACGACCTGTACGAGGTGGACTCGGACGTCCCCGACCTCACCGGGGCGGTGCTGCTGCACCACTTCGAAGGGTTCATGGACGCCGGCTCGGCGGGCCGTCTGCTGGCCGAGCACCTGCTGAGCGGCGAGCACCGGGTGGTCGCCCGCTTCGACGTCGACCGGCTCATCGACTACCGCTCGCGGCGCCCGCCGATGACCTACGCGGTCGACCACTGGGAGGACTACGACGCGCCCGAGCTGGTGGTGCACCTGCTGCACGACACCGACGGCCTGCCGTTCCTGCTGCTGACCGGTCCGGAGCCGGACCACGACTGGGAGCGGTTCTGCGCGGCGGTCCGGAACCTCGTCGAGCGCTGGGGCGTCCGGCTGACCGCCGGGTTCCACGGCATCCCGATGGGCGCGCCCCACACGCGCCCGCTCGGCGTCACCGCGCACGCCACCCGCAAGGACCTGATCGGCGACAACCAGCCGCTGCCCAACCGGCTGCAGGTGCCGGGCAGCCTCGCCGCGCTGCTGGAGTACCGGCTCGGCGAGTGGGGCCACGACGCCATGGGCTTCGCCGCGCACGTGCCGCACTACCTGGCGCAGTCGACGTACCCGGCGGCGTCGCTGATCGTGCTCGACGCGCTGAGCCGGGCGACCGGCCTGAGCCTGCCCGAGGGCGAGCTGCGCACGGCCGCCGACCTCGCCGACGCGGAGATCAACCGCCAGGTCGCGGAGTCCGACGAGATCGCCGACGTCGTCCACGCCCTGGAGCGCCAGTACGACACGTTCATCGAGGCGTCCGACCGCGGCAGCCTCCTCGCGGAGTCGGTCGAGCACATGCCGACCGCGGAGGAGCTCGGCTCGCAGTTCGAACGCTTCCTCGCCGAGCAGAACGGTGGCGACGGACCCGAGCGCTGATGGCGCGCTACGACGAGATCGGCGTCGGCTACGCGCGGGGGCGGAGGACGGACCCGCGCTGGCTGGCGCCGGTGGAGTCCGCGCTGGGCCCGGCGGTTTCGGTGCTGGACGTCGGTTCGGGCACGGGGTCGTACGAGCCACCCGGGCGCGAAGTCGTCGCGGTCGAGCCGTCGGCGGAGATGATCCGGCAGCGCGCGCCCGAGGCCGCACCGGTGGTGCGGGCGATCGCGGAGGCCCTGCCGTTCGGGACGGCGGCGTTCGACGCGGCGCTGGCGGTGCTGACGGTCCACCACTGGGCCGACTGGCGCCGGGGGCTGGCCGAGCTGCGCCGGGTCGCTTCCCGGCAGGTCGTCCTGGCGTACGACACCGCGCTGCACAACGACTTCTGGCTGGTGCGCGAGTACGTGCCGGAGGTCGCTGCGCTCGAACGTTCGCGCCCTTCGGCCCCGGAGATCGCGCAGTTCCTCGGAGCGGTCTCCGTGCTGCCGTTGCCGGTGCCGTGGGACTTCACCGACGGGGTGTTCCCGGCGTACTGGCGCCGGCCGCACGCCTACCTCGACCCGGCGGTCCGCCGCTCGTGTTCGGCGCTGGCCCAGACCGCCCCGGCGGCGGTCGCCCGGGGAATGGCCCGGTTGCAGGCGGACCTGGACTCCGGGCGCTGGCGGGAGGAGCACGCGGAGTTGCTGGAGCTGCCGGAGTGGGACGCGGGCTTCCGGTTGATCGTGGCCTGAGGGGTCACCATTCGCTGCGCGCGAGTTTGCCGACGCCTTCGACGGTGTTCCGGAACCCGGCTTCGCCGAGGACGGCCAGCAGCCGGGCGTTGAACTCCTGGCCCTCTGGGGCGACCCGGACCAGTGCTTCTTCGCCCGCCGCGGTCAGCCGCAGGACGACCGCCCGGTGCTCACGCGGGTGCGGCTCCTTGGCGACCAAACCGGCCTCGGCCAGCCGGGCCACCATCGCGGTCACCGCCGATTCGCGCTGGCCGAGGCGCTCGGCCACGTCCCGCTGGGTTGAGCCGCCTTCGCCGACGGCGAAGAGGGCGCCGAGCTGAGCGGTGGTGATGCCGGCCGCGGCGAGGCAGCGGCGGTCGGCGGCCACGCGCAGGCGGTGGGCGGCCTGCTGGAGCAGGAAGAACAGGCGCTGATCGGGTTCGGCCACCCGCCGATCTTGACAGCCGGAGCGCCGTCCCGCCATGCTGACTTCACTAGTGAAGTGAGGGATCGTGCTCGATTTCGCAGCAGCGCGCGCGGGTCTGGCGAGCCAGCCGTTCAGCCGGCTCCTCGGCGCCCGGCTGACCGAGTTCGGCGACGGCGCGGCCACGCTCGAACTGGACATCCGCGAAGAACTCCAGCAGCAGAACGGCTACCTCCACGGCGGCGTGCTCGCCTACGCGGCCGACAACGCACTGACGTTCGCGGCGGGCACGGTCCTCGGACCGGCGCTGCTCACGGCCGGCTTCACCATCGACTACCTCCGCCCGGCGGTGGGCGAGGTCCTGCGCGCCCACGCGGTCGTCGTGCAGGCCGGGCGGTCGCGGGCCACCTGCCGGTGCGAGGTGTACACAGTGGACGGAGGCGGCGAGCCGGTGTTGTGCGCCGCCGCGCAGGGGAGTGCGCGGCGCCGGAGCTAGTCCGCGCCGGGCCGGGCCTCCGCGGCCCGGCGGGCCGACCCGGCGTCAGGAACGCCCCACCGCTCGACGAGCCGGCTCGAGCCCCGGGTACTCCCGGTATTCGAGCGCGTTGGCCGCCCGGTCGGTCATCCAGGTGAAGATGCTGCCGAACAGCCGCGTGCTCAGCATCCGGTAGCCGCGGTTGCGGCTGCGGATCTTCGCCGCCGTGCGCGGCGCCAGGAAGTTGCCGGAGCCCTTGCCGTTCTTCTGCCCGATCGTGGCCGGCTTGCGCAGCCGCTCCTCGTACTTCGCGAACGCCGTCACGTGGTCGCCGCCGGCCGCCGCGAGTTCGCCGGCCAGCACCTGGGCGCCCATCATCGCGAGCCCGGTGCCGGACCCGCCCGGCCCGGCGCACCACGCGGCGTCGCCGAGCAGCACGACCCGGCCCTTCGACCAGCGCTCGAGGTGGATCTGGCTGATCGAATCGACGTACAGGTCGTCGGCCGCGGGCAGCGCTTCGAGCAGCTTCGGCGTCTCCCAGCCGGTGCCGGCGAACAGCTGCGCGACCAGCGCGCGCTGGTCGTCGAGGGAGCGGCGGTGGAACTCGACGTTGTCGGCCGCGAAGACCAGGTTGACGTGCAGCCGGTCCGGCAGCCGGTGGCTGCCCACGCTCAGGCCGCGGCCGGGCTCGTTGTACATCACGCTCGTGTGGTCGAGCCCGAGGTGGTTGGGCGCGGTGAACCCGGCGATGCCGAAGCCCAGGTCCCGCCGGAAGCTTTGCTCGGGTCCGAACGCGGCGGCCCGCACGCCGGAGTGCACGCCGTCGGCCCCGGCGACCAGGTCGAACTTCCGCGGTGCGCCGTGGCGGAAGGTGACTTCGACGCCGTCCGCCGTCTCGGTGAGGCTCGTGACGCGGTCGCCGAAGACGTACTCGGTGTGGTGCGCAGTGTGCTCGTACAGGATTCGCGCGAGGTCGCCGCGCAGGATCTCGACCTCACCGCTCCACGCGGCGCCGGGCACGGTGAACACGGGACGGCCGTCGAGGCCGACCACGGTCTGGTCGCCCATCGCCGTCTCGTATCGGCGGATCTCGTCGAGTACACCCATCGCGGTCAGCAGCTTCACCTGCTCACCGCGGAAGTCGACGGCCTGGCCGCCGGGCCGCAGGCCGGGTGCGGATTCGACGACGGTCACGCGGTAGCCGCCGCGGTGCAGCCAGTGGGCGGCGGACGGGCCGGCGATGCCTGCCCCGGAAACGAGCACGGTCTTGCTGGTCATCGGAGGGTTCCTCTCGGGTCGGTCGGTGCCGGCGCCGAGACTGCGGGCCGCCGCTGACCGTCCGCGCACGGTCCGCTGACGGTTCGGCCAGTGCGGCGCGGTTGCAGTCGCTAACATGGCCCGGGTGGACCGCGCCACCGACGGCCGGATCCGGGAGGACGGCGAGGGCGTCGTCGAGGCACGCATCCTGGATGCCGCTGCACACCTGATCGCCGAAGAGGGCTTCGGCCGGTTGAAGATCGGCGGCGTCTGCGCCCGATCCGGGTACGCGCGGTCGGTCGTCTTCCAGCACTTCGGCGACAAGGAGGGGCTGGGGCAACGGCTCGTCGAGCACGCCGTCGAGGCCTTCACCGACGCCTACAGCGAGGCCGTCGCGGCCCGCACCGGGTCGGCGAACGCGACGCCGATGGACATGCTGCGCGCGCTGCTGGACATCATCTTCGAGCTGATCCGCACGATGCCGACGCTCAACCAGGCGTTCCTGGCCCTCTGGGGCGACGCGGCGGCGGAGTACTCGGCCCTGCGCGGCGCGCTGACGGAGGCCGACCGCCGGTTCCGGTTCGCCATCGCGCAGACCGTGGCCAGCGGGGTCGCGGACGGGTCGATCACCGGTGTCCGCGACCCCGATTCCTACGCTTCGGCGCTGCTGGCCCAGCTGCGCGGGATCTCGATGCAGGCCCTCATCGACCCCGACGGCGTCGACCTGCCGGGGCTGCGCGCGGAGCTGGAGCGCAGCGTCGACCGGCTGTCGGCGAGCTTCCGCGGCTCGCTCTAGAGGGCGTACACGATGGCCCGCAGCACGATCACGCCAATGAAGACCAGCGTGAAGGCCAGATCGAGCGAGAGCCCGCCGATCCGCACCGGCCGCACGACCCGCCGCACCGGCCCGATCACCGGTTCGGTGGCGGCGTACGCCAGCCCGCGGGCGCGGCGCGTCCACGGCGGGGTGTCCGCCACCACCGCGACCCAGTCCAGCACCATCCGCGCGACCAGCACGAGCAGGTACAGGCTCAGCGCGAACCCGAGCAGCGTTCCGAGTGCACCCATGGCCCCTCCGTTCTTCCCACCCCGAGAACGCACGGGGTGGGCGGGAAGTGCCGGTTGTGTCCGGTTCATTGGATTTCGACAGGATCGGGTGATGGCGGTCACCGCCGGTGGCGATCAGCCGAAGGTCACCACGAGCCGGCCGTCGGCGGCGAAGGACCACTTCATCGGGCCGGCGTAGGCCGCGCAGCGGGACCCGTTCTTGCCGGTCCAGAACTGGTCCGAGCTGTCGACGCTGCCGACGGTCTTGTCGTTCGAGCCGCCACTGGCGAAGCGGCACGAAGTGTCGTTGCGGAACACCGAAGTCCCCGTGTCGAAGGAGAAGTTGCGTTCGGCGTTGTCGATGCCGACGTTGTCGGAAACGGTGATCGTGCCGGGGTTGCTGTTGTAGGTGAACCCGTGGTGGCCGTTGCGGTAGGCGATGTCGCGCCGGACGATGTGGTTCACCGCGATCTTGTCGCCGCCGAGCTTGTAGCCGTTGCGGTCGCCGTTCTTGTTGACGGTGCCGTCGGTGAGGGTGCCGTTGGCGTAGGAAAGCGAGTCCTCGATGGTCACCGGGCCGATCGGGCCGGTGTCGGTCTTGGTGTAGAGGTCCCAGCCGTCGTCGATGTTGTGGTGGGAGACGTCGTAGCGGAAGACGTTGCCGGGACCGGCGGTGAGCTTGGCGGCGAACCCGTCGGCGTCCTCGCCGTCGGAATCGGCGTTGTCGTGCGATTCGGAGCTGATGATGAGGTTGTTCGACGGCCACTGGTCCTTCGGCGTGCTCGACGCGGTGCGGGAGATCTGCAGCCCGGAATCCCGGTTGAAGCGGGTCACCACGCGCTCGATGACGTTGTTGCTGCCGCCGACGAAGATCCCGTTGTCCCCGGCGCGTTCGACGACGATGCCGGCCACGCGCCAGTACGAACCGTTGACGGCGAGCCCGCGGTTGGCCGGGTCTTCTTTCATGGCCGAGAAGTTCAGCACGGGTGTCTCGCCGGGGTAGGCGGAAAGCGTCTTGCGCGCGCTGGAGGTGCCGCTGTTGCCGGGGGCGATGGTGACGGTCTGGGAGTAGGAATAGGTGCCGCCGCGCAGCGAAATGGTGCCACCGTCGGTGATCCGGGTGAGCGCCGAAGGCAGGGTGGTCGGGTCCGCCTGCGTGCCGGCGGCGGAGTCTTTGCCGTTGGGGGCGACGTACAAGGTGGTGGCCGCGGCGGCGGCCGCCGGAGCGAGGCCGGCGATCGTGACGAGCGCGGCGCTTGCTGCAAGCGCTTTCTTGATGGTTCCGTGCGAATTCATGCGCGCCTCCTTGCGGGCAGGAACAGGGCCGGACATCAGGCCCGGGAGCGCTCCCAGTCGGAGCGGGATCCGGGGTGAGGCGACGGTAGCACCGGGTCGCGGTGGCCCGAGTGGGCCAAGCGGGTCGTCTGTTCTGAAAACGCTTTCAGGCGCCGTGGGCGAGACGCCGGGCGGTCCGTGGAGGACGGGTGTTCACCCGTCGAGCACGAGCGGGTTCGGCCGCCCGCAGGGCCTCCAGCACGTCCTCGGGTACGACCGGCGCCAGGCCGCCGCCGCCGAGGATGTTCACCACCGGGTTCGCCGCGGCGCGGACCACGCTGCCACCCGGGGCGACGTCGAGGAGGCCGGTGTAGGTGGAGATGTCGCGGTACAGGAGACCGCGCTCCTCGGCTCCGGGGCCGGTGATGCGCGTGGCGGGGGCGCGGGTGGCGAAGACGCGTTCCTGGACGACGAACCCGCCCGCTTCGCGCTCGGCGGCCGCGGCGCGGACCCGGCGTGCCCAGTCCTCCGGGGCGAGTTCGGCGCCGAGCGAGACCGACTTGCCGCCGTAGTCCCAGTTCCGCTTGATCACGAAGCTTTTGCGCTCGGCGACGAGCCGGGGCACCAGGGCGGCGTCGAGACGACGGGTCCAGGGCAGCGCCCGGGCGGCGGCGCGCTCGCGGTCGTCCAGGCCGGCCCGCTTGGCCAGCCGTTCGTCCTCGGCGCACTCCGAAAGCCGGGCGAAGAGGGCTTTCGCTTCTAGGAGCCCGTTGACCGGGTTGGCCAGGACATACGACTCCGGCGCGAGCAGGGCGCAGGCGAACGGCGCCTCGGCCGGGGTCCGGTGGGCCCAGACGTGCCGGTACGGCACGTCGAACTCCTCCGGCGTGCAGGTGGCGGGCAGCAGCGTCTCGGCGTGGTGGCCCCGTCGGCGGAAGTGCTCGGCGAGCCGGCGTTGTTCGGCGAGCTGGGCGTCACCGGGGCGCGCGACGAGCGCGATGCTGGGGTGCTCCCGCCTGCCGCCGCGCACGCGGTAGCAGTGCACGAGGGTCTCGCGCAGCGCTTCCATGTGGCTGCCGCAGCGGTTGACGAGTGCGTCGCCTGCCGACGGCGGCAGTCCGCGTCGCGCGGCCGCGGCGCGGATCCAGCCGTGCGCCGCGAGATCGGCGTAGGCCTGCATGGCCGGGATGGTGGCGTTCAGTTCGAGCGCCTTCGGGGCACCGCCCGCTTCAGGGACCAGGAAGTCGACCCGGGCCAGGACCGCCGGGCAGGGCGCGCCCGCGAACAGCTTCCGCAGCGCCTCCCGTTCGAGCCCGCGGAACGGCCCGAGCAACGCTTCGCGGTCGCGCGGATCGCCGGCCCGCAGGAGGTGCCGGGCGAGTTTCACCGACCCCGAGAGGATCGCCTTGGCCTCCGCCGCGACGGACGCGAGCGTGGCGCGGGGGAGGACCTGCGGCTCGCAGACGAGCGGGATCGGCACCACCGAGCCGTCGGGCCGGTGGACCGTCATGCCCTGCGACCAGGCGTCCGTGGCGGCGGCGCGGCCGATGGCGCGCAGCTCGCCGTCGGTGAAGCCGTGGCTCGCCGGCGAGGTGTCGGCTACGTCGTTCCGTTGGGGTGCAAGGGAATCAGTCATTGCGGTCCGTCCTCGGCCGGAGCGGACGCGGCGGCGACGAGCCGGGTCCAGGTGGTGTACAGCCAGTCGCGGTACTGGCCGGGCTCCCAGTGGAGCGTCTCGCGGAGCAGCAGGTAGGTCTGGTTCTGGCCCAGCGCGCCGGCCGTGTCGCAGAGCCAGCCGACATCGGCGGTCTCGGCGATCAGCCCGTCGGTGTGCAGCTTGGTGAAGAACTCGCGCATCGATGCGCTGGTCGCGG
Organism: Amycolatopsis sp. lyj-23; assembly: GCF_046549135.1. Lineage (NCBI taxonomy): Bacteria > Bacillati > Actinomycetota > Actinomycetes > Pseudonocardiales > Pseudonocardiaceae > Amycolatopsis > Amycolatopsis sp. lyj-23. The sequence goes on from NZ_JAJPWN010000004.1 coordinate 261,007, forward strand.
CCCGCCCGGCCCGGAAGGCCTCGGCGATGTCCGGCTCGACCGGTTCGGCCTGGACGGCGACCGCGAAGACGTCCCCGGCGCGCGCCATCAGGGCGGCCACCCCGTCCGCGAGCCGGGCGAGTCGTTCGGCGGCGGTCGGGGCGCTCAGGGCCAGCTGGTACCAGTCGCGGCTGGGTAGGTCGACGGGCTGGGTGTCACCGACGATGGCGACGTCGACGACCCGCTTGAGCAGGTCGGCCTTGGTGCCGAAGCGGACGTAGACGGTGCGGTGCCCGACCCGGGCGGCGTCGGCGACCGCCTTGAGCGTGGTGGCGGCGTAGCCGTCGCGCACGAAGAGCTCGCGGGCCGCGGTGAGGATGCGCTCTTCGGTATCGGCGACGCGGGCGGCGCGCAGGTCGCTCGGCCGGGGATTGACGGGCTCGCTCATGAGATGCAGTATAACTGCAAAAGTGCAGTCAGACTGCAATAAATTTCGGCTTCCACCGGAGGGCCGCCATGACCACCGACGCACCCCTGCTCGACGGCGTTCACCACCTCAAGCTGCCGGTCGGCGACCTCGACCGGTCCCGCGCGTGGTACGAGTCGCGCCTCGGGTACCGGGTGACCACCGAGTTCACCGAGCACGGCACGGTCACCGGCCTGACCATGACGCACCCGAACGGCGGCCCGCTGTTCGCGCTGCGGCTCGCCCCCGAGCGCGCCCGAGCCGCCGCCGGGTTCGACTACTTCTCGATCGGTGTCCCGACCAAGGAGGCGCTCGACGCACTGGCCGCCCGGCTGACCCGCCTCGGCGAAACCCACGCGGGCGTCCACTTCGCCACGGTCGGCTGGATCCTGCCCAAGACACACGACCCCGACGGCCACGAGATCCGCTTCTACACCACCGAACACCACACCGACGCGGCCGACGCCGAGATCCGGCGCGTCGACGACGCCCGCGCCACGGCGGCCCGCCGTGAGAAGTCGTACGTCGCCGACCACCGGTCCGAGTAGGCCGGCCGTGCCGGCCCACCGGAGTCCCGCCATCGGGCCGCGCGCCTTGGACGACTTCGTGTGGGCCGGGGTGTTGGAGCCGAGCTGATTCCCGCGTGCCCGGACGGTTCTTCGGTGCCGCGGGTGTCGGCCGCGCGGTTCGGTCGGCGGTTCACCGAGGCCGCCAGGCTTCGAACCAGGCGGCCAGCTGGAGCGCCGCCGCCGGCTGGCGGCGCCTGCCACGCAGTTTCCTGCCGCGCTGACCCGATTTCCCGCCCCACCGGACAACCGGAGACCGACATGACCCTGGCCCTGATCTGCGCCGCCGTCCTCGCGGCACTGGTGTTCGTCCTCGGGGGGAACGTCACCCGCCTGCGGGTGGCGGGCGCCAAGACCGGCGGCCCGTTCGCCCCCAGCGACCCGGCCGACCCGCTGTACAAGGCGATCCGTGCCCACGGCAACGCCATCGAATACATCCCGACCCTGCTCGTGTTGTTCGTCCTCGACGCAGTACGGGCTCCGGCGTGGACGCTCGTTTTCGTCGTAGGGGCAACGCTCGCGCGCCTGGCGCACGCGGTCGGAATGCTGACGACGCGCACGCTGGCCGAGGCCACCCCGCTGCGCGTGGCCGGCGCGTCCGGCACCTACCTGTTCGGGGTCGCACTCGCCGTGACCCTGGTGAGCACGTTGTGACACCGGCGCTGCGGCGGTACCTGGCCGGGTAAGACGCAAATCAGCCCCTGCCGCGTTCTCGCTGGCAGGGGCTGTCTGGCCGTTGTTCAAAAAGGGTGCCCTCGGCAGGATTCGAACCTGCGACACCTGCCTCCGGAGGGCAGTGCTCTATCCCCTGAGCTACGAGGGCCCATCGCTGGGCGACTCCGAAAGCTTAGCGCATGCCCCGCACCCCACCTCCCGCAGGTGGGCCGACGAACGTTCTCCCTGGTCAGCCCGGCAAGTTGATCGGCTCGGCACGTCCTCGCTAGCGTGGGAGGCCCACCTGAAGGAGCCGACATGGCCGAGCCGTTCCGGGTAGCTCTCGATGAGGGCGAGGTCGCCGATCTGCGGGAGCGGCTGCGGCGGACCCGGTGGCCCGAGGCCGAGACCGTCGACGACTGGTCGCAGGGGGTTCCGCTCGCCTACGTGCGCGAGCTCTGCCGGGACTGGGGCGAGGAATACGACTTCGGGTTCGCCGGCCGGCTCAACGCCTTTCCGCAGTTCCGGGCCACCGTCGGCGGGGTGGGTCTGCACTTCCTGCACGTCCGGTCGCCCGAACCCGGGGCGCTTCCGCTCGTTCTCACACACGGGTGGCCCGGGTCCGTGCTCGAATTCCTCCGCGTGCTCGGGCCGCTCACCGATCCCGCGAAGCACGGGGGCGATCCCGCCGATGCCTTCCACGTCGTCGCGCCGTCGCTGCCCGGGTTCGGGTGGAGCGACAAACCCGCCCTCAAGATCCGGCGCGTGGCCGAACTCTGGGACGAGCTCATGACGTCGCTCGGCTACGACCGCTACGGCGCGCAGGGCGGTGACTGGGGCGCCGCCGTCACGAACGCGCTCGCCGCGTCCGGGCACGTGGCCGGGGTGCACGTCAACTTCGCGCCCGTGCGGATGGACACCGCCGATCCGACGCCGGCGGAGCGGCAGGCGCTCGCCGACCTCGAGGAGTTCCGGCGGACCGGGAGCGGGTACTCCGCCCAGCAGGGCACGCGCCCGCAGACGCTCGGCTACGGCCTCACCGACTCGCCCGCCGGCCAGGCCGCCTGGATCGCCGAGAAGTTCTGGGCCTGGACCGACCACCGGGGCAACCTCGAGGACGCCGTCGACCGGCAGCGCATCCTGGACGCCGTCTCGGTCTACTGGTTCACCGCGACGGCGGCCTCGTCCGCGCGGATGTACTGGGAGAACCACGACCGCGATCTGTCTACTGTGGACGTGCCGGCCGGGGTCTCCGTCTTCCCCAAGGAGATCGTGCGGCCGTCGCGGCGGCAGGCGGAACAGCGCTACACCGACCTGCGCTGGTTCGAGGAGCTGCCCGCCGGCGGGCACTTCGCCGCCATGGAGCAGCCCGAGCTGTTCGTCGAGCAGGTCCGCGGGTTCTTCCGGCTCGTGCGCTAGGCACGCCATCCGGGTGAAAAGTGGCCGGCGCGCCGAGCGCACCGGGGAGCCGGCCGGGCGGATGGCCGACGTCGAAGCGTGACGAACCCGCCTGGTGGGAAACCCCGCCTGGTGGATTGGTCGGCCTCGCCGCGCGCGGTAGCTTGCGGATGGGTGAACTTAGGCTGTCCTCTGTTGCATATATGCGCATCCGACTATATGTTTGGCCTGACGGCGAACCGGGAACGGAGGCGGAATGGGGCACGGACACGGCCACGGGCAGGCAATCGCGCCGGCGAGCGCATCGGGGCGGCACGTGCGCGCCCTGGCGGTCGCGCTGGGCATCGGGGCCGGGTTCATGGTGCTCGAGTTCGTCGTGGCCGTGACGACCGGTTCGCTGGCCCTGCTCTCGGACGCGGCGCACATGTTCACCGACGTCCTCGGGGTCGGCATGGCCCTGGCCGCGATCATCCTGGCGCGCCGCAGCGGGCCGACGGTCAGCCGCACCTTCGGGCTCTACCGCGCCGAGGTGCTGGCGGCGCTCGCGAACGCGCTGCTGCTGTTCGGCGTCGCGGGGTACGTCCTCATCGAGGCCATCGGCCGCGTCAGCGCCCCGCCGGCGGTCCCCGGCCTCCCGGTCCTGCTGGCCGCCGCGGCGGGCCTGGTGGCCAACCTGGTGTCGTTCGCGGTGCTGCGCGCCGGGGCCAAGGAGAGCCTCAACGTCCGCGGCGCGTACCTCGAAGTGCTGGCCGACCTGATCGGCTCGGTCGGCGTCCTGGTGAGCGGCGCGGTGACGCTGCTGACGGGCTGGCGCTACGCCGACCCGATCATCGGTGTGGCGATCGGGCTGTTCGTCCTGCCCCGCACGTGGACGCTGGCCCGCCGGGCGCTGCGCATCCTGTTCCAGCACGCGCCGCAGGGCGTCGACGTCGGAGCGATCAACGCGGAGCTGGCGGCCCTCCCGGGCGTCGCGGACGTGCACGACCTGCACGTGTGGACGCTGACTTCGGGTATGGAGGTGGCTTCGGCGCACCTGACGCTGGCGCCGCCGGCGAAGCAGTCGGACGTGCTGACCGAAGCGCAGGACCTGCTGTCTTCGCGGTACGCGATCGACCACGCGACCTTGCAGGTGGAGGCGCCGCAGTGCGCCCGCCGCTGCCAAGAACTGTCCTGGTAGCGGCGGACGGGAAGCGAAAGCGGGATCAAGCGGGCAGCGGCTGGGCACCCCGGCCCGAAAGCATCAGCTTCATCTGGTCCATTTCCGCACCCTGCGACGCGAGAATGCTGTTCACCAGCGCCTTCAACGCGGGCAACGTCGAATGCGCCGACGCGTACTGGGCCATCGACGTCCCGCCCTGGTGGTGGCGCAGCATCAGCTGCAGGAAGAAGACGTCGAAGTCGCGGCCCGACAGCGAGCGCAGCTTCTTCAGGTCCGCGTCCGTGGCCATGCCCGGCATCAGCGGCCCGCCGGCCGGGTTGACCGAAGCCGGGGCCATCGACATGCCCGGCATGTCACCGTGGCCCGGCATCGGTTCGGTCATCCACTGCATCGGGGCGCCGATCGGCTGCTCGGGCTGGTCCCACAGCATGAGCCAGCCCTTCATGCGGCCGACCTGCTCCAGCTGCGTGCGCTCGATGTCGAACGACAGCTGCTTGATCTCCGGGTCGGTCGTGCGGTCGCGGGCGATGCCCGCCATCGTCACCGCCTGGAGGTGGTGCGTCGACATGTCCTGGGCGAAGCCGACCTCGACCGAAGCTCGGTCGGGAGCAGCGGCGGCCGGCGCGTCGTCGATGGCCCGGGTGAGGAACATCCCCGCGGTCGCGCCGATCAGCAGGACCGCCAGCAGCGTTCCGCCGATGACCACCCAGCGCGACCAGGTCGGCTGCTCGGTGGCCTCTTCGGTGCCGAGGTCGGCTTCGGTCGTCACTTCTTCGTCGGTGTGGGGGAGGCGGGGGCGGACGCCGGGGCCGAGGACGCCGGCATGCCGTTCTCACCCTGGGCGGACGTGCTGCCCTTGTAGTCCATCGGCTTCGCGTCCGGGCCCGGCTTCGACGGGTCGAACGGCGGCGGGTTGTCCGGGTCGAACTGACCCGGCACCGCGTCGCAGGACGCGCCGACCTCGGGGTACACGCCGTTCGGGTTGCTCCGCAGCGCCGCGATGAACTCGTCGATCCGCGGGTCGTTGGCGTCGTCCAGCTTCAGCTGGTGGCCCCACGACTGCAGCGAGATCGGCTTGTCCAGGCCCGGGTACGGCGACAGCATCGTGTACGGCTTGCCCTTGGCGCGGACGCTCAGCAGGTTGAGCGCGTCACCCGAGACCTGCTGCGGGTTGTAGGCGATCCAGACGGCGCCGTGCTCGAGCGCGTGCACCATGTTCTCGGTGCGGACGGCGGTCGGGTAGACGGTGCCGGTGCAGGTGGCCCACGTCTGGTCGTGCGGGCCGCCGAAGGGTGGGGTCTTGTCGTAGGCGACGCGCTCGGTCGGCAGCACGTGGACGCTGCCCGTGTAGGTCGCGGTCACCACGCCGGGGATGCGCTTCGAGGGGTCGGGGTCCTGCGCGCTCGGCGCGAACGACGCGGCGGCGGCCTCGCGGTCGGCCTGCTCGCGCTTCGGCGCGGACTGCACCATGTAGTAGATGATCACCGAGGCCGCCAGCGCCACGACGGCGACGACGGCGATGATCGTCCCCCACGGCGTGCCCTTCTTGCTCACCACGGAACCGCGGGCCGCCTTCACCGCCGACCCCTTTTTCCGAGTTGTCCCGTTCGCCATGGCTCCCGCGTTCTCCCTCTGGTGGCTGCGGACGGATTCCCGCCCGGGCCAGTGTAGAGACCACGCGTCTGATCACCGTTAACGCCTCACACACCTACCCGCCGTGACGTCTTCGAGACCGATGGAAGCCCCCGACCAGGGCGCACCTAGAATTCGGCAAGTGACTCCCGCCGCTCTCGCCGACCTGGTCCGCAGCTCCGCCGTGCAGGTGCTCGCCGCACGCGGCATCGACGACGCCGTGCTGCCGGAGCAGGTGACCATCGAACGCCCGCGCAACCCCGACCACGGCGATTACGCGACGAACCTCGCGCTCCAGGTGGCCAAGAAGGCCGGCCTCAAGCCCCGCGACTTCGCCGAGGCGCTCGCCGAAGCGGTCTCCGCGGACGACGGCGTCGCCTCGGCCGAGGTCGCCGGCCCCGGCTTCCTCAACTTCCGGCTCGCCGCCGCCGCGCAGGGCGACATCGTGCGCCAGGTGCTCGACGCCGGCGCCGCGTACGGCCGCGGTGACGCGCTGGCGGGCACCCGGATCAACCTCGAGTTCGTCTCGGCGAACCCGACCGGCCCGATCCACCTCGGCGGCACCCGCTGGGCCGCGGTCGGCGACGCGCTGGGCCGCGTCCTGGCCGCGCAGGGCGGCGACGTCACCCGCGAGTACTACTTCAACGACGCCGGCGCCCAGATCGACCGGTTCGTCCGGTCGCTGATCGCCGCCGCGAAGGGCGAGCCGGCGCCGGAGGACGGCTACGCGGGCGGCTACATCAACGACATCGCCGCCAACGTCCTCAAGCAGGAGCCGAGCGCGCTGTCGATGCCCGAAGAGCAGCGGCACGAGACGTTCCGCCGGATCGGCATCAACCTGATGTTCGGCGAGATCAAGCAGAGCCTGCACGAGTTCGGCACCGACTTCGACGTCTACTTCCACGAGAACTCGCTGCACGAGTCCGGCGCGGTCGACGCCGCCGTCCAGCAACTGAAGGACTCCGGCAACCTGTACTTCGCCGAAGGCGCCTGGTGGCTCAAGTCGTCGGAATACGGCGACGACAAGGACCGCGTCGTCATCAAGCAGGACGGCAACCCGGCCTACATCGCCGGTGACCTGGCCTACTTCAAGGACAAGCGCAACCGCGGCTTCGACCTGTGCATCTACATGCTCGGCGCGGACCACCACGGCTACATCGCCCGGCTCAAGGCCGCGGCCGCCGCGTTCGGCGACGACCCGGCCACGGTCGAGGTGCTGATCGGCCAGATGGTCAACCTGGTCAGCGACGGCAAGCCGGTGCGGATGTCCAAGCGCGCGGGCACCGTGATCACCATGGAGGACCTGGTCGAGGCCGTCGGCGTCGACCCGGCCCGCTACGAGCTGATCCGCTACTCCGTGGACTCCACTTTGGACGTCGACCTGGACCTGCTGCGCAAGCACTCCAACGACAACCCGGTCTACTACGTCCAGTACGCGCACGCGCGGCTGGCGTCCCTGCAGCGCAACGCGGCCGACCTGGGCATCAAGTCCGCTGCGTCCTCATCGGACGTCGACTTCGGACTCCTGACGCTGCCCGCCGAGGGCGACCTGATCCGCACCATCGGCGAATTCCCGGAAACCGTGCGCCGCGCCGCCGAAATGCGGGAGCCGCACCGGATCGCGCGCTACCTCGAAGAACTCGCGGGCGCCTACCACAAGTTCTACACCGTGGGCCGCGTGCTGCCCATGGGCGACGAAGAGGCGACCCCTCTGACGCACGCCCGGCTCGCGCTCTGCGAAGCCGCCCGCCAGGTGCTGGCGAACGGCCTCGCGCTGCTCGGTGTCTCCGCTCCGGAACGGATGTAAGAAATGGCGCACCCCGCGGGCCCCAGGCACGCCGACGTCTACCCCCACGCCGACACCTCCGGGCTGCAGCCGTCCGGGGCCGAAGAACTCGACAAGCTGCCCGCCAAGGTGTGGCCGCGCAACACCTTCCGCGCCGGCGACGGCGTCGTCCGGATCGCCGGCGTCGACGTCCGCGAGCTCGCCGAGGAGCACGGCACGCCGCTGTTCGTGGTCGACGAAGCCGACTTCAAGTCCCGGTGCGCCGACTACGCCGAGGCGTTCGACGACCCGTCGCTGGTGCACTACGCGTCCAAGGCGTTCCTCTCCATCGAGATCGCGCGCTGGGTGGCCGAACAGGGGCTGAGCCTGGACGTCTGCAGCGGCGGCGAGCTCGCCGTGGCGCAGCGCGCGAACTTCCCGGCCGAGCGGATCACCTTCCACGGCAACAACAAGTCCTCGGCGGAACTCGAAGCCGCGGTCGTCGCCGGCGTCGGCACGGTCGTGCTCGACAGCTACTTCGAGATCGCCCGGCTCGCCGACATCGCCGCGCGCCACGACGTCGTGCAGCCGGTGCTGATCCGGGTCACCGTCGGCGTCGAGGCGCACACCCACGAGTTCATCGCGACCGCGCACGAGGACCAGAAGTTCGGCTTCTCGCTGGCGTCGGGCGACGCCGCCGAGGCCGTGCGCCGGGTGCTCAACGCGCGCTCGCTCAAGCTCGTCGGCCTGCACAGCCACATCGGCTCGCAGATCTTCGACGCCGACGGCTTCGAGGTCGCCGCCCGCCGCGTCGTCGGGCTGCTCGCCGACCTGGCCAAGGAACACGGTCCCGAGCTGCTCGACCAGCTGAGCCTGGTCGACCTCGGCGGCGGCTTCGGCATCGCCTACACCGAGAAGGACAACCCGCCGCCGCCCGCGCAGATGATCACGCAGATCCGCGAGATCGTCCGCAAGGAGTGCGCGTACGCGGGCCTGCCGGTGCCCCGGATCGCCGGCGAGCCGGGCCGCGCGATCGCCGGGCCCGGCACGATCACGCTCTACGAGGTCGGCACCATCAAGGACGTCTCGCTCGGCGACGAGTCGGCGCGCCGGTACGTCAGCGTCGACGGCGGGATGAGCGACAACATCCGGACCGCGCTCTACGACGCCGTCTACGACGTCCGGGTGGTTTCCCGCTCCGCGGGCGACAGCGATCAGCCGGTGCAGGCCGTGCTGTCCCGGGTCGTGGGAAAACACTGTGAATCCGGCGACATCGTCGTACGAGACTGCTGGCTGCCCGACACGCTGGCTCCCGGCGACCTGCTGGCGGTCGCGGCGACCGGCGCGTACTGCTACTCGATGGCGAGCACGTACAACCGGATGCCCCGCCCGGCCGTGGTCGCCGTGCGCAACGGCAGCTCGCGGCTGCTGCTGCGGCGCGAGACGACCGACGACATGCTCCGCCTGGAGGTCTGAACACAGTGGCTGCCCCTGAGGAACGCCCGGCGATCCGCGTCGCCCTGCTCGGCTGCGGGACGGTCGGCGGCGAGGTCGCCCGGCTGCTCACCGAGCAGGCCGACGAGCTGGCCGCGCGGGCGGGCGCGCCGGTGGAGCTGGCCGGCATCGCCGTCCGCCGCCCGGACAAGCACCCCGAGCTGCCGCCGGAGCTGCTGACCGCCGACGCCGAGAAGCTCGTGACCAGCGACGACGTCGATGTCGTCGTCGAGCTGGTCGGCGGCATCGAGCCGGTGCGCGGCTGGCTGCTCGCCGCGCTGAAGGCCGGCAAGTCGGTCGTCACGGCGAACAAGGCGCTGCTGGCCGAGCACTCCGCCGACCTGTTCGAGGCGGCCGACGCCGCGGGCGCCGACCTGTACTTCGAGGCCGCGGTGGCCGGGGCCATCCCGCTGCTGCGCCCGCTGCGCGAGTCCCTCGCCGGTGACCGGATCACCCGCGTGATGGGCATCGTCAACGGCACGACGAACTACATCCTGTCCGCGATGGACTCGACCGGCGCCGGCTACGCCGAGACGCTCGACGAGGCCAGCCGGCTGGGCTACGCCGAAGCCGACCCGACCGCCGACGTCGACGGCTACGACGCCGCGTCCAAGGCCGCGATCCTCGCGTCCCTGGCCTTCCACACCCGTGTGACGGCGTCGGACGTGCACCGCGAGGGCATCGCCGACGTCACGGCCGCGGACCTCGCGGCGGCCCGGATGCTGGGCCGCACGGTGAAGCTGCTGGCCATCTGCGAGCGGGTCACCGACGACGACGGCGTCGAGTCGGTGTCGGCCCGCGTGCACCCGGTGATGATCCCGCGCCGCCACCAGCTGGCCGGGGTCGGCGGCGCGTTCAACGCCGTCTACGTCGAGGCCGACGCGGCCGGCGAGCTGATGTTCTACGGCCAGGGCGCGGGCGGCGCGCCCACCGCGAGCGCGGTGCTCGGCGACCTGGTCGCGGTGGCCCGCAACCGGGTCGTCGGCGGCCGCGGCCCGCGTGAATCCGCGCACGCCGCGCTGCCGGTGCGGCCGATGGGCCAGACGCCGACCCGGTACCACGTCAGCCTGTCCGTGGCGGACCGCGCCGGGGTGCTCGCCCAGGTGGCACAGGCGTTCGCCGACCACGGCGTCAGCATCGCGGCGGTGCGGCAGAGCGACGTCGGCGACCGCGCCAGCCTGGTCGTGGTGACGCACCAGGCGCCCGACGCCGCGTTGCAGTCCACTGTGGACCAGATCGCGCGGCTCGACGTCGTGCACGAAGTTGTCAGCGTGATGCGGGTGGAAGGCGAAGACCAGTGATCAGGCACCCCTGGCCCGGGCTCATCGAGGCGTACCGGGACCGCGTTCCGGTGCCGGACGGCGCCCGGGTCGTCACGCTCGGAGAGGGCAACACACCGCTGCTGCCCGCCCACCACCTGTCCGAGCTGACCGGCTGCGAGGTGTACCTCAAGGTCGAAGGGGCCAACCCGACCGGCTCGTTCAAGGACCGCGGGATGACCGTGGCCATCACGCACGCGCTGGCCAGCGGGCTCAAGGCGGTGATCTGCGCGTCGACCGGCAACACGTCCGCCTCGGCCGCCGCCTACGCCGCCCGCGCCGGGCTCACCTGCGCGGTGCTGGTCCCGCAGGGCAAGATCGCGATGGGCAAGCTCGCCCAGGCCGTCCTGCACGGCGCGCGCATCCTGCAGGTCGACGGCAACTTCGACGACTGCCTCGAACTGGCCCGCAAGACCGCGGCGGACTACCCGGTCACGCTGGTCAACTCGGTCAACCCGGTGCGCATCGCCGGCCAGAAGACCGCCGCGTTCGAGATCTGCGACGTGCTCGGCACGGCACCGGACGTCCACTGCCTGCCGGTCGGCAACGCGGGCAACATCACCGCCTACTGGGCGGGGTACGCGGAGTACGCGGCCGACGGTGTGGTGAAGAACACGCCGCGGATGTTCGGCTTCCAGGCGGCCGGCGCGGCCCCGCTCGTGCACGGCGAGCCGGTGCGCGACCCGGACACGATCGCGACGGCGATCCGCATCGGCAGCCCGGCGTCGTGGACCGCCGCGGTGAAGGCGAAGGACGAGTCGGACGGGCTCTTCGAAGCCGTCACCGACGAGAAGATCCTCGAGGCCTACCGGCTGCTGGCCGGCCGCGAAGGCGTGTTCGTCGAGCCCGCGTCGGCGACCAGCGTGGCAGGCCTGCTGGCCACGGCCGCCGACGGACGGCTCCCGAAGGGCTCCCGCGTCGTGTGCACGGTCACCGGGCACGGCCTGAAGGACCCGCAGACGGCCCTGGCGGGCAACGTCGAGGTCGAACCCCTCGCCGTGGATCCCTCGGCCGTCGCGGCGGCGCTGGACCTGCGGTGAGCGCGGGCTTCCGGATCACCGTCCCGGCGTCGACGGCGAACCTCGGGCCGGGCTTCGACGCCTTCGGACTGGCGCTGAGCCTCTACGACACCGTCGAGGTGCGGGTCACCGACACCGGGCTCAAGGTCGAGATCATCGACGCGGGCGCGGGCGGGGTCGAGGACGTCCCCACCGACGAAACCCACCTGGTCGTGCGGGCCATCCGCAAAACCTGCGCGCAGCTGGGCGTCGAACCGCCCGGCCTGCACCTGCGCTGCTTCAACGCCATCCCGCACGCGCGCGGCCTCGGCTCGTCCGCGGCCGCGGTGGTGTCCGGCGTGGCCGCCGGGTACGCGCTGGCCGGCCGGGAAATCGACCCCGCCGAGGCGCTGCAGCTGGCCGCCGGCTTCGAAGGCCACGCCGACAACGCCGCCGCGAGCCTGCTCGGTGGCCTGGTGGTGGCCTGGTGCGACGGCGGGGAGTTCCACGCCGAACGGCTGACGCCGCACCCGTCGATCCAGCCGGTCGTGGCCGTCCCGGCCGTCCGCTCGGCCACCGCGACCACGCGCGGCCTGCTGCCGTCGACCGTGCCGCACGTCGACGCCGCGCACAACGCCGGCCGCGCCGCGCTCGCCGTCCACGCGCTGACGGCCAAGCCGGAGCTGCTGCTCGCGGCCACCGAAGACCGGCTCCACCAGCACTACCGCGCGCCGGCGTACCCGGCCAGCGGCGAGCTGGTGGCGACGCTGCGTGCACGGGGCGTGGCCACCGCGGTCTCCGGCGCCGGTCCCACGGTGCTCGCGCTCACCACCACGGGAATACTGCCGCCGGAGGTCGACGTTGAAGGCTTCGACGTCCTCGAGCTGCCCGTGGATCTCACGGGTGTGCAGGTTGCGGCTCAGTAAAGGCTGGGTCACGTGCTTGCCGCCACGCCCGCCACGCGGGGGGTGGTTGTTGCACCCGGCACCGCTGCGGTCTACCCTCGGGGGCGTTCGATCACCGTGCGTTTCCGCACCCGATGCCGGTCCCGGGGAATCCCCGGATCCGCATCCGTCGTCGATCCGCCGAATCCGCACCGCCTGGCAAGCGGGGTAACGCGGAACGACTTGGGCGGGTTTCCGGTTTCGGCGGTGCCGAATTCCGTGTCCTCCGTTTGGAGGACGCAAACCCCTGTGGTGGAGGCGCTCCAGCTGTGTTCCGCACGGCCGAAGAGCTCATCTCCCGCATCGGGGGGCAGATACGCCGGTTCGCGATCAGAAGCGAGCGGCAGTCCGCTGATCCGCCTGGAGGCGTGGATCGGTCAGGAAGGACATGTGTGAGCAACACCGATCTTTTGAGCGACGTGGGTAGCGACACGGCCGGATCGAACGGCACGGCCCCCGCTCCCAAGCGGGCGGTCGGCGGGCTGACCGGTAAGACCGTCGCCGAACTGCGTTCGCTGGCTGGGGAGCTCGGCGTCGGCGAGACGACGGGCATGCGCAAGGGCGACCTGATCGCCGCGATCCGCGAGCGCCAGGGCAAGTCCCGCAAGCCGCGTGCGGCGGCCGAGACGCTGCCGCTCGAGGGCGTCGGCGAGCCGGCGAAGGCGGCCCCCAAGGCCGAGGCGAAGGCGGAGGCGCCTGCCGAGGCGAAGCCGGAGCCGAAGGCCGAGGCACCCGCCGCCGCGCCGTCGGACACCCAGCCGCAGGCCGAGCGCCCGCAGCAGGACCGGCCGGACGGCCACCAGGGCCAGGACGGCCAGCCCGAGGAGGGCGGCCGCAGCCGGCGTCGCCGCGGTGCCAACCGCGCCGCCGGAGCGCCCGACGGCCAGCAGAGCGGCGACCGCCAGCAGGGCGGCGACCGCCAGCAGGGTCAGGGCGGCGAGCGCCAGCAGGGCGACCGCAACCGCGACCAGCAGCGCCAGGGCGGCGGCAACCGTGGTGACAACCGCGGTGACCGCGGGGACAACCGTGGTGACAGCCGGGACGGCAACCGCCAGGACGGCGGCCGGGACGGCAACCGCCAGCGCAACAACCAGCAGGACGGCAACCGCGGCCAGGACAACCGCGACAACCGCGCCCAGCAGGACGACGACGAGGAAGGCGGCCGCCGCGGCCGTCGCTTCCGCGACCGCCGTCGCCGGGGCAGCGGGGGCGGCCGGGCCGAAGGCGGTTCGCCGGACACCGAGATCCGCGAGGACGACGTCCTGCTGCCCGTCGCGGGCATCCTGGACGTGCTCGACAACTACGCGTTCGTGCGCACCTCCGGTTACCTCGCCGGCCCGAACGACGTCTACGTCTCGCTGTCGCTGGTCCGCAAGTACGGCCTGCGCCGCGGTGACGCCATCACCGGCGTCGTGCGCCAGCCGCGTGACGGCGAGCAGCAGCGGCAGAAGTTCAACCCGCTGGTGCGCGTCGACTCGATCAACGGCCTGGAGCCGGACGAGGCCAAGCGGCGTCCGGACTTCACCAAGCTGACCCCGCTGTACCCGAACGAGCGGCTGCGCCTCGAGACCGAGTCGCACAAGCTCACCACCCGCGTGATCGACCTGATCATGCCGGTCGGCAAGGGGCAGCGCGCCCTGATCGTGTCGCCGCCGAAGGCCGGCAAGACCACGATCATGCAGGACATCGCGAACGCGATCTCCACGAACAACCCCGAGTGCCACCTGATGGTCGTCCTGGTCGACGAGCGTCCGGAAGAGGTCACCGACATGCAGCGCTCGGTGAAGGGCGAGGTCATCGCCTCGACCTTCGACCGGCCGCCGTCCGACCACACCTCGGTCGCGGAGCTGTCGATCGAGCGGGCCAAGCGCCTGGTCGAGATGGGCCACGACGTCGTCGTGCTGCTCGACTCGATCACCCGCCTCGGCCGCGCGTACAACCTGGCGGCCCCGGCGTCCGGCCGGATCCTGTCCGGTGGTGTCGACTCGACGGCGCTGTACCCGCCGAAGCGGTTCCTGGGTGCGGCCCGCAACATCGAGAACGGCGGTTCGCTGACCATCTTCGCCACGGCGATGGTCGAGACCGGCTCGACGATGGACACGGTCATCTTCGAGGAGTTCAAGGGCACCGGCAACGCCGAGCTCAAGCTCGACCGGAAGATCGCCGAGCGCCGCGTGTTCCCGGCGGTCGACGTCAACCCGTCCGGCACCCGCAAGGACGAGCTGCTGCTTTCGCCGGACGAGCTCGCGGTCACCGTGAAGCTCAGCCGGGTGCTGCACGCGCTCGACTCGCAGCAGGCCATCGACCTGCTGATCTCGCGGCTGCGCAAGACCAAGACCAACGTCGAGTTCCTCATGCAGGTCTCGAAGACCGCCCTCGGCGGCGGCGAAGACGACTGAGTCCCGGTCTGCGGAAGGGGCCTCCCCGGCTGGCCGGGGAGGCCCCTTCCGCGTCGGGAATAGCTGGTCAGCGGGGTGCGTTCCAGTACACGTCTGCCCGTCTGGCAGAATCACCCGCTGAAGTCCGGCGCCGGTTCACCCCGTGGGAACGACTGGGGACCCGGAGCCAACGAGAGAGGACACCATGAAGAGCGGTATTCACCCCGAGTACGTGGTCACGAACGTGAACTGCGACTGCGGCAACAGCTTCACCACGCGCAGCACCAAGACCAGCGGCGACATCCACGTCGAGATCTGCTCGAACTGCCACCCGTTCTACACGGGCAAGCAGAAGATCATGGACACCGGTGGCCGGGTCGCGCGCTTCGAGGCTCGCTACGGCAAGCGCCAGAAGAAGGCCGACGCCAAGTAGCTTTTCCGACGACGCCCACTCGCCCGCGCGAGTGGGCGTCGTCGTTTTGTGTGGACACGGTGTCCTTCGTCCCGGGCTGAGAGGTGGCAGAGGTGGATTCGAGCTCGCTCAAGGGGCTGCTCGCCGAGCACGCGGAGCTGGAGCAGCAGCTCGCGGACCCCGCGGTGCACGCCGACCAGGCGCGCGCCCGCAAGCTCGGCCGCCGCTACGCCGAGCTGACGCCGGTGGTGAAGGCCGTCCGCGAGCTGGACAGCGCCCGCGACGACCTCGCGGCCGCCCGGGAGATGGCCTCGGAGGACGCGGAGTTCGCCGCGGAGGCCGAGGAGCTCTCGGCGAAGGTCCCGGAGCTGGAGTCGAAGCTCACCGAGCTGTTGCTGCCGCGCGACCCGTACGACGGCTCCGACGTGGTGATGGAGATCAAGTCCGGCGAGGGCGGCGAGGAGTCGGCCCTGTTCGCCGGCGACCTCCTGCGCATGTACCTGCGCTACGCCGAGCGCCACGGCTGGAAGGCGGAGGTCCTCGACTCGGTGGACTCCGACCTGGGCGGCTTCAAGGACGTCACGCTGTCGATCAAGACGAAGGCGGCCGACGTCGACGGGGTGTGGTCCCGCCTGAAGTTCGAGGGCGGCGTCCACCGCGTCCAGCGCGTGCCGGCGACCGAGTCGCAGGGCCGCATCCACACGTCGGCCTCCGGGGTGCTCATCTACCCGGAGCCGGAAGAGGTCGAGGTCGAGATCGACCCGAACGACCTGCGCATCGACGTGTTCCGGTCCTCCGGCCCGGGCGGCCAGAGCGTCAACACGACGGACTCGGCGGTCCGCATCACCCACCTGCCGACGGGCATCGTGGTGTCCTGCCAGAACGAGAAGTCCCAGATCCAGAACCGCGCCCGCGCCCTGCAGGTCCTCCAGGCCCGGTTGCAGGCGATCGCGGAGGAGGAGGCGGCGGCGAAGGCGTCGGACGCCCGCAAGTCCCAGGTCCGCACGGTCGACCGCTCGGAGCGGATCCGGACGTACAACTTCCCGGAGAACCGCATCTCGGACCACCGGGTGAACTACAAGGCGTACAACCTCGACCAGGTCCTGGACGGCGACCTGGACGGCGTTCTGGACGCACTGGCGACGGCGGACCGGGAAGAGCGCCTGGCGTCCCAGTCGGGCTGAGCCCGGCGGCGACTTCTTCCGGCTGGTCGAGGAACGGCGACCGGGCAGCCCAAGCTGTCCGGTCGCCGTTTTCGTTCGGTGATCAGGGTGCGGCGGTCAGCTGCAGGAGGGTGGTGGGGGCGTTGTTGGGGTTGGCGCCGATGCCGACCTGGGTGCTGCCGCTGGGGTTGACGTCGACGGTGGAGTGCTGGCCGGCGTCGGTGGTGACTTCGGCTTTGACTTTGTGGCCGGTGCCGGTGGTGCGTCCGTCGCCGCGGATTTCGTAGACGGCGGGGATGCGCAGTTCGAGGTGGCCGGTGGGGGCGAGGACCTTGAAGCAGACGAGGCCGTTGGTGCCGACGTCTTCGGTGGAGCGGACCTGCATGACGCTGATGTTGTCGACGGGTGGGGTGGCGCAGTCGGCGAAGATGATGTGGCCGTCGCCGGAGATGAGGGTGACGTGGTACTGGGCGAGGATGGCGGCGGCGCCGGGGTAGGAGTAGTCCTCGACGATGGACGGCGGGGTGTCGTCCTGGGTGGTGTTGGAGGCGGCGGAGGCGGTCCAGACGCCGGCGGTGGCGAGTGCGGCCGCGGCGACGGCCGTGACGGCGATCTTCTTGGTGAAGTGCATGCGTTCGTCCTTCTCGTGCTGGCGCGGACCACCGGGGTGCCGGCGTTCCGCGGGGGACCGGAAAGTTGTCAGCCGAGGAGCCAGCGCTGGTTGGCCTGGTTGGTGGTCCAGCACTGCCAGGCGTTGACCGTGGAGTGGGGCCGGCCGTCGGTGTAGTCCTGGTCGAGGCACTGGCCGCTGGCCTTGTTGACCAGCGTCACGGTGCCGTCCTCGTAGTGCGGCTGGACGGTCCACTGCTGGTTGGTCTGGCCCGGGGTCCAGCACTGCCACGCGTTGACGGCGGGGTGCGGCTGGCCGTTGGTGTAGTCCTGGTCCAGGCACTTGGCCGAGCGGGCGTTCACCACCTGGACGGTGTCGCGGGAGAGCCAGCTGAGCTGCCACTGCTGGTTGGTCTGGCTCGGGGTCCAGCACGCCCAGGCACCGACGTCGGGGTGTTCCTGTCCGTTGGCCCAGTCCTGGTCCAGGCACTGGCCGCTGGCCTTGCCGGTGATCGTCGCGGCGACCGGTGCGGTCACCTGGCTCACCCACGTGCCCAGGTCGTCCACGCGGGTTTCGACCGTGCCCTGGCGCGTCTCGGTCGAGGTGTAGCAGCCGTGCTGCCACGACCGGGCGTTGATCGCGGCGAGTTCCACCCGCGTCCCGGTCTCCCGCAGCGCCGGGCCGCCGGCGTCGCCGAGGCAGGTGGTGGCGTCCCCGGTGGCCGCGGTGACGGCCACCGCCGTGCCGTCGACGCCGCTCACGGTGAACGACGCGGTGCTCAGCCGGTCCGGCACCCACCGGTCGGCGGTGCGGCCGTAGCCGCCGATCCGCAGGACGTCCCCGGCGGCCGGAGCCCGGGTGGCCAGCGGGACGGGGTCGACGTCGACGATCGGCAGGGCCAGTTTGGCCAGCACCGCATCCCGGTCGGTGGCGGGGACGAGCGTGGTGATCTTGACGGTGTGCCCGGCGGTGCCGGTCAGGTCGGCGCGCCCGATCGTCGCCGTGTAGGGCGTTGCGGGCGGCCCGGCGGACAGCGGCGCGGCACCGAAGCACGCGGCCGCGGTCAGCACCCACTGCGGGGCGACGAGCGCGCCGGTGCACCCGCGGGCACCGCTGATCTGGGCGGTGAACGCATAACTGCCGTCGGCGGCCGGAGTGCCGCCGGTCAGGGCCTGCGCGGGCGCCGCGGTGATGAGGCCGGCGGCGGTCAGGGCAGCGAACCCCGTCCCGAGTTTGCGGAGTGCACGTGTCATCGAATTCCCCCTCGGTGATCGTGAAAAAAAGCAGTGCACCGGTAGTTGCCGATGCCTGATAGCCGGTGAGCGTCGTACCGCTCACCGGAACAACGGCGTGCCGAATGGGCAGCCTTGGATTTCCCCCGTGCTACGGCCGGTTCCCGGCCGCACTTTCTCCCCCCGTGTTCCGTTCCTGAAAGGCAGCGAACGGCCCCTCGCCCGGTGGTTCCATCGCCGGGACGGTCCGGGTATTACCGGATCGGGGGGTGATCTGGATCACGTGTGGCTCAGCGGGCGAGCGGCTCCCGGACACGGTGCCGGCGGAAGTCCCAGACGGCGTACCGGACCAGCACGACCAACGCGCACAGCTCCAGCGCCGCGAGGATGCGGAAGTCGACCGTTTCCCCGCCCGCCTTCGCGAAGAAGATGTTCGGGATGTAGCACATGAGCGAACAGAACTCGACGATGATCGGGACGTACCACAGCTGCCGCGGCAGGTAGAAGGCGAGGACGAGCGTCAGGACGTCGGCGAGGTAGAAGTAGCGTTCGTGCATCGACGGCAGGACGAAGGGCACGAGCACCGCCGAAATCGCCCCGATCAGCAGGATGCGCGTGTCGGTCAGCTCGACCCGGCTGAGCACCACCAGCAGGCACAGCGTGAAGATCAGCAACGCGGTCAGCAGGACCGCGGCGGTCTTCATCGTTTCCATGCCGTGCTCGCCGCGGAAGAACTGCCAGATGTTGGGCGCGCTGAGCGTCATGTCGGGGTAGATGCTGGTCTGGCTCAGGTAGATCGTCAGCAGTTTCGCCGGTGACGCGCCGACGAGCAACGCGGGGACGTCGAGCAGGAGGTAGACGACCGGGATCGCCACCAGGGCGCGCCACGGCACCCGGCCGAGCAGCACCATCACGAGCAGCAGCGGGAAGAGGAAGATCGCCTGCAGCTTGAACGAAAGCGCGAGCCCGAAGAAGACGCAGGCCCACCACGGCTGCTTGCGCAGGAGGAAGTACACCGCGCCAAGGGAGAACGCGGTGTAGATCGCGTCGCCCTGGGCCCACATCGCGCTGTTGATGACGACGGTCGGCAGCATGAACACGGTGAACGCGGCCGCGGCCGCGATCCAGCGCGAGGGGTACCTCAGCGCCACGATGCGGTACACGAAGAACGCCGTCACCATGTCGAAGAAGACGGAGAAGGCCTTGATCCCGGCGAGCGGGGACGGCACCGGCAGGTGGGGCAGCAGCACCATGAAGTACCGGTAGGGCGCGTTCAAATCGGAGAACTCGTACTTGAGCGCCTCGATCCCGCCGTGGCTGACGACGAAGTCGTACCAGCGGCGGTAGAACGCGGTGTAGTCCGCGGTCTCGTAGCGGAACAGCGACAGCCGGACGCCGAAGGCGAGCAGGACCAGCAAAGCGGCGAGGACGGCCACGTAGAACCGGCGGGTCCGTTCGGACGGACCCGCCACGACCGGCGGCTCGGCGGTGGTGGCGGCGATTTCCGTCGTCCGCTCGGTCGCCGAGGGTTCATCCTCGGTCTCCTGGCGAAGCGAACCCGACAAGCTCATGTCTTCTCTCCCCTTGGCCGTGCTCTCAGCCGGACCAGAAGCCCGTGATGAAGCGCAGGTAGATCATCCCGCAGACCAGCGCGTTCGCGTACAGCACCACGTGCACGGCGCCGCGCAGCTGCGGGCGGCGCTCGCCGAACAACACCAGGGCCACGTACATCACCAGGCACGGCAGCAGGTAGCGGTGCACCGACACCACGTTGCTGTTCATCGTCAGCATCACGATCGACGCGAACCCGAACAGCGCCAGCGGCACGCCCTTCGCGCGCAACGCCACCAGGACGTACACCGACGACACGAACAGCAGCGTCAGGCCGATCATCGGCAGCACGTGGCTCATCAGCGTCCACGCGTCCATGCGGGTGTCACCGAGCAGGGCGTGGCCGGTGATCTTGGCTTCGTTCCACAGCGTCTCGAAGATGTTCGGGTTGAACTTGTGGTACGACCACTCCCGCACGCCCTTGAGCGCGTTGAAGCTCGCGAACGCGTCCCCGGTCTGGACCTTCATGTAGACCATCACCGCGGCGAGGCCGGCGAACGCCGCCGGGAACCACAGCAGGTTCCACGACAGCAGGCCGCGCAGCTTCCAGTCCTTCGACCGCCAGAACTCCAGGAAGCACAGGCCGACGAACACCGCCGCCGTGATGCGGGAGGCCGTCAGGGGGACGAGCGTCAGCCCCATCCAGAGCCACTGGCGGCGCAGCGCGAACAGGTAGGCCCAGAAGCCCAGCGCGCAGAACACCGCTTCGCTGTAGAACGAGTGCAGGAAGAACGCGGCGGGCGCGGTCAGGAAGGCGGCGACGACCAGCCACGGGGCGCGCTCGCCGTCGAAGAAGTGCCGGGCGATCTTCAGCAGCGCGACCGCGGCCAGCCAGGTGGCCACCAGGTTGACCAGGAAACCGGCGACGAGCAGGCCGAGCGTGCCGAAGCTGATCGTCTGCACCAGCCAGACCAGGATCGGGAACACCGGGTAGAACGCCCGCGTCGGCGCGTAGTCGCCCACGTAGGCGTGCACGGCGATCTGGCCGTAGTTGCCGGCGTCCCAGCGGTAGGTGTGCGCCAGGAGGCTCATCGTCGAGCCGATGCCGGTCTTCGGGATGCCCTCGTCGACCGGGCTGGACGGCGCGAACAGGTACGCCACCGCGATCAGCACCACGTTCCAGGCCACCACGACCGCGAAGACGCGGGCGTAGTCGCCGTTCAGCCAGGCCCAGCGGCTCGCGCGGGCCGCCTCCGGGCGCTCCGGCTCGACCTGGTCGGCGGCCCGGGACGGGACGGCCGTGCTAGTCATGCGTGACCTCCGCGACCGGCGCCGGCACCTTCGGGGGCCGCGGCCGGAAGACGACCTTGTTGTAGAGCACGTAGTTCCAGACCAGGCCGACGGCGATCCCGGCGAACTTCGGGATCAGCACGTGCACCCCGGGGAACGCGCTGGTGACCGCGAAGATGATCGCCGCCTGCACGACCCACAGCCCGAACGCGGTGACGGCGAAGAACAGCAGCGCCTGGCGGCGGACGTCGCCGTCCTTGGCGCGGAAGGTGAAGTTCCGGTTCAGCGTGAAGCTGAGCAGCATGCCCGTGGACGTCGAGATGAAGTTCGCCACGAACAGCGGGACGCCCAGCGTCACCAGCAGCGCGTAACCGAGGGCGTCGACCAGCGTGTTCGCCACGCCGACCAGCCCGAAGCGCAGCTGGGTCGCCGAGATCAGCTTCACCGGGTGCCTCGTCCCGCTTCGGCGCCTTCGCGGGCCTCGGTGGGCACCCCGGTGCGCACCGAGGCGACGCCGTAGAGCGGCCGGTTCTGCACCTGGGAGTACGTGCGGCCGATGTAGCTGCCGAGCACGCCGAGCATGATGATCTGGATCCCGCCGAGGAAGAACATCGCGATCCCGAGGAACGCCCAGCCGGGCACCGCGGTCTCGGGGGCGAACAGCTTGACGCCGCCGACGTACAGGATCCCGACGAAGCTGAGGAACGAGATCAGGTACCCCATGCGCGTGATCATCCGCAGCGGCGTCACCGAGAAGCCGAGGATGCCGTCGGCGGCGAAGCGCAGCATCTTGCGCAGCGGGTAGCCCGTGACGCCGGCGTGCCGCTTGTCGCGGTCGAACAGCACGGCCGTCTGCTTGAAGCCGATGTAGCTGACCAGCCCGCGCAGGAAGCGGTCGCGCTCGCGGTACTTGCGCAGCTCGTCGACCACCTTGCGGTCGATCAGCCGGAAGTCGCCGGTGTTCTTCGGGATGTCGACCGCGGCCATCTTCCGCAGGAACCAGTAGAACCCGCCGGCGGTCAGCTTCTTGAACGCCGAGTCCTGCCGCGAGCGCCGCTGCGCGTAGACGACGTCGAAGCCTTCTTCCCACTTGTCGATCAGCTCGAGCGCGACCCGCGGCGGGTCCTGCATGTCGCTGTCCATGATGACGACCGCGTCCGCGTCGACCAGGTCGAGCCCGGCGGTGACCGCCATCTGGTGGCCGAAGTTGCGGGAGAGCTCGACCACCGTGACCCGCTCGTCGCGGGCGCTGAGCTCGGTGAGCTTGGCCAGCGAGCCGTCCCGGCTGCCGTCGTCGACGTAGAGGAAGCTGAAGTCGTACTTCCCGGCCAGGGGAGCCGTCACCTCGTCCACGGTCCGGTGCAGCAGGTCGATGTTCTCTTCCTCGTTGTAGATCGGGAAGATGAACGCCACCCGGCGGGTGATCGGCTCTGTGGGCACTGCGGGGCTCCCCGGAGTTTCGGTGCGGATCGGTTCGGGCGGCGCCGTCGAGCAGGCGAATCCCCGACCCGGTGACCTGCATCCTAGAAGATCGGGCCGATCGCGGTCCCGGCACCCGGCCGGGCGGGTAGTTGTCGCCCGCGGGCCGGGGGCGCCTCGATACGCTGGACGGCGTGGGACCGGCGCGTGTCCTCACGGGGCAGTTCCGCCTGGTGTGCCAGGCTTGACGAGGTGAAGGACGACGAGTGAACCGGCAGCCGCTGCGCCTGGCCATCATCGAGGCCACCCGCATCCTCGAGCGCGCGGGCGTCGCCTCGCCGCGGTTCGACGCCGAGGTGATCGCCGCGCACGTGCTCGGGGTCGAACGCGGCAGGCTGCCGATGGTGCCGCTGGTCGACCCGCCGGTCATCGAGGCCATCGGCCAGCTCGTCCAGCAGCGCGCCAAGCGCATCCCGCTGCAGTACCTGACCGGCTGGGCCGCGCTCGGTGACATCACGGTCGCGGTCGGTGCCGGCGTGTTCGTCCCGCGCCCGGAGACCGAGCTGCTGCTCGAATGGGGCGTCAAGTTCCTGCAGGGCCGCGAGTTTCCGGTGGTGGTGGACCTGTGCACGGGCTCCGGCGCGCTGGCGCTGGCGGTGGCCAACGCCCGCCCGGACGCGGTCGTCTACGCGGTGGACATCGACCCGCAGGCGCTGGCCTGGGCCCGCCACAACGCCGACGTGCACGCCGACGCGGGCAACACCCCGATCCGGCTGTATTCGGGCGACATCGGCGACCCGACGATGTTCGCCGAGCTCGACGGCCTGGTCGACCTGGTCCTGTGCAACCCGCCGTACGTCCCGGAGGGCACCCCGGTGCCCCCGGAGGTGGCCGAGCACGACCCGCCGCGCGCGGTGTTCGCCGAGGAGAGCGGCCTGGCGGTGATCCGCCACGCGATCGCGGCGGGGGCGCGGTTGCTGCGTCCGGGCGGCGGCCTGGCGATCGAGCACGACGACACGCACGGTTCGGCGGTCCCGGCCCTGGTCAGGGCCCGCCGGGTGCTGACGGGTGTCGAGGACCACGCGGACCTGACCGGCAGGGCCCGGTTCGTCACCGCCCGCCGGCTCGGCTGAGCGTCTCTGCTGCTCTTTCGTCGAGTCCGGTGCGTTCCGGGGTGCGGCGACTTCACCATCGACCCGCTGCCGGCCGAGGCGAAAATGATTTCCGGACAGCGAGGGGCGCGGTGGATCATCGCGGCGCTGAGGGAGACGGTCGAGCAGGCCGAAGCCGCGCCCGACGCGGACTGAGCGGCCACGGGGATGAGGGGAAACGTGTCGGGAGACTTCATCGTCGATCCGCCGGGGAAGGCCGGTCTGGACTTCCTCGACTGGATGCCGAGCCGCGGATTGCTGCGCCGGGTCCTCGAGTTCGTCGCCGACGAGGTCGAGGACCCCGCGCTGGCCGCCGACCTGCGGGAGTTCGTCGCCGGGGGCTACGCGTTCTTCTCGCTGGCCAGCTACTCGAAGGCGCAGGCGGCCGAGACCATGAGGGTGATCCGGGAGTCGCTGCCGGGCGCGGCCTAGGAGTGGTTCCCGGACAGTGAGAGCGCGCGGGAGGTCGTCGCGGAGCTGGTGGAGATGGTCGAGGAGGCCGAAGCCGCGCCCGACGCGGACTGAACAGCCCCCGTTTCCACGCTACCGGGGGGCACCGACAGTTCGCGGTGCTCCGGTGGGGCTGTGGACGAGTTGTCCACAGCCCCACCGGGCGGCCGTCAGAAGCCGAACGCCGTGCAGCTCGCGGTCGCCGTCTTCGACGGGTCGCTCACCGATGTCGCCGTCAGCTTCACCCTTGCCGCCAGGTCGCCGCCCTGGCCGCGCTTCGCGTACGCCGGGACCTTCGCGTACCCGCCGAACTTCGCCGTCGCCAGCTCGTTCGGGAGGCGGACCTCCCAGCCGCGGGCGTCCGTCGACACGCTCAGCCGGTACGTGTCCGTGTCGTACGGGGCCTTCGCGCCGCGGGCCGCGCCCGTGTTCAGCAGGCCGAATTCGCAGGTCGCGAGGCCGCCGCGGGCGAACGCGGGGAGAGCAGGCGTCAGCGCCGCCCCGCGGGCTTGGCCGCCCGAGCCGTCCAGCGAGGCCACCGTCACCGTGTACGACAGGATCCCGCGGCGGTCGCGGGCCACGTCGGTGATCAGGAACCGCAGGCGGTTGGCCGCGTCGGTGTACTCGTACGGGCTCGCCGCTTGGGTGCCCGCCTTGAACAGGGCGTCGTTGAGCTGGCGGTAGTCACCGACGGTGATCTTCACCGGCGTCCCGTCCGGCTTCGTGTAGTCGGTGATGCCGATGTCGGCCGGGTTGGCGTCGATCACCCAGTCGAACGGGGCGTCGTCCTTGTTCTTCGTCTTCGTGATCAGCACGCCCGAGTCCGGCGCGAACGAGTCCGAGCCCATCCGGTCGACGACCTCGACGGTGTAGTTGTCGTAGCCGCCGCCGTCGCAGAACGGGTCCTTCGACCGGTCGCACTTCGGCGCCTTGTCCCCGCCGGTGAGCTTGATGTTCAGGCCGGTGAACGCGCCGGGCTGGGCCTCGGTCTCGCGCGCGGTCAGCCGCGCCGATACCGGACCCGTCGAAGCGAGCTGGTCGCGGTCGAGCTGCAGGACGGCGGCGGGGTCGACGATGCCGAGCTTCAGCTTGTTGCGGAGCTGGTGCTGGGCGCCCATCGAGCTGCCCTGCGTCGCCGGGATCTGCCACCGGGTGTGCGGGCCGCCGGGCCCGTTGAACGTCCCGCGCGACAGCATGTCCCACGGCCCGCTGTAGGAGCGCGACGGCGGGGTCCCGAACGGGTTGTTGTAGTTGTCGCCGATGCCCAGGATGTGGCTGAACTCGTGGGCGTAGGTGGACTGGCCGGAGCTCTCGGCCTGCACCGAGCTGCCGTCCTGGGCGTTGGGCCAGATGCTGGCGGCCGACGCCCACGACGTCCACGGCACGTACCGCGTCGCCGCGTAGTTGGGCAGGTCGTGGTTCGGCGGGCCGAAACTGTCGGGCACGTTCTCCTTCGTCCCGAACTTCATCTCGCCGAACTCCTGCCAGGTCGAGCTCTCGTCCTGGCCGGCGGAGAGGTAGAAGACGAAGTCGAACTGCTTCGCGGCGTCGCCGACGTCGGCGCGCCAGGCGTCACCGGCGTCCTTGCGCAGGTCGCGGCTGCAGTCCGCGCCGGGCGGGCAGGCGCTCGGCTGGAACTCCATGCCGTACTCGTAGGACTTCCCGGGCATCCGGTAGGGCCCGAAGGCGGTCAGCTGCACGCCGAACCGGCCGCCGGAGTCCTCCATCCAGTACTCGTTGATCGTGTGGCCGTTGTTGAGGGCCTCGGGTTTGTTGAGGAAGTCCTGGTAGTACCGCGCGACGTTCGCCCGCGGGATGTCCGCGGCGGTGGGCGCGGGGTTGCCGAACACGGTCGAGCGCGCCGGTTTGGTGACGACGAAGTCCTCGTCGGGGTAGTCGGCGAGGACGACGGCGCCCTTGAAGGTGCGCTGGGTCGGCTTGAGGGCCGGATCGGCCCAGTTCGTGCCGGGGACCTTGCGGTAGTCGGACCAGGTCATGTGGTCCTGGTTCTCCCAGTGCGCGGCGTCGATCGGGCCGGGCCAGCCACGGGTGAGCGGCTCGGCGTCGGCGGCACCGGCACCGACCCCGGAGAGAACGGCAACGGCGGCGAGCAGGGCGAGCGCTTTCGGGGTTCTGCGGCGCATCTGCGGCTCCTTCACTGGGAACCCACGGGGGTGGTGGTTCCCGAAGATCGACCGTATTGAGCCGCGGTGTCGCGGTTCGTCCTCGCGGCGAGGTTTACCCGCTTGCCCCACGACGAAAGTCGGGCGGCTTGCGGCGCCTCGGACGGCGGGCGGGACGGGGTGTGAACAACTCCGGCCGGGAGCGCCGGTGCCGCCCGGAACTGTCGGTGGTCGCCGGTAACGTGGAAGACGGGGGGCGCCCCCGCGGCGGCCGGATTGGGGAGCCGCCGCCCGCGCTGGATCGCGGCCGTTCTGCGGGTGAGGCCCGAGCGGGCGCCCGCGCCGGACCGCGACGCGGGCGGGCCCGCCGCCGGGGCTCTGCTGCGGTACCCGGCCCGGTTGCTCGCTGCCAGGAGCGGTGTGGACAACTCCAGCCGTACGCGCCCGCGGCGCCGGGAATTGTCGGTGGTGGCCGGTAGCGTAGAAGACGGGGGGCGCCCCCGCGGCGGCCGGACCGGCAAGCCGCCCACCGCACCAACGCGGCCCCACCGGCAAGCTCCACACCCGCCCGCCACCCACACACTGCTCCCCACCACCCGCACGGTGTGACGCGGCAAGCTCCACACCCGCCGCCACCCACACACTGCTCCCCACCACCCGCGCGGTGTGACGCGGCGGGCCGCCCCGGCCGCCACCCACACGCTGCTCCCCACCACCCGCGCGGTGTGACGCGGCGAACCTCCCCCGCCGCCCCCGGACTACCCTTGGCCCCCATGAGCGTGGTCTACGACTGCAGCAAGCGGGAGACCCGGGCCGACGGGCTCGCCGCCGCGGCCGGGGCGGTCCGGTCCAGCCGGCTGGTCGTCCTGCCGACCGACACCGTCTACGGGATCGGTGCCGACGCCTTCGACGCCGGTGCCGTGCAGGCGCTGCTGCGGGCCAAGAACCGCGGCCCGGACATGCCCGTCGGCGTGCTCGTCGGCTCGTGGTCCACTGTGGACGGCCTCGTGCTCGGCGTGCCGCCGCAGGCCCGTGCGCTCATCGAAGCCTTCTGGCCGGGGGACCTCTCCATCGTGCTGCCGCACGCGCCGAGCCTGCAGTGGAACCTCGGCGCCGCCCGGGGGACCGTCATGCTCCGGATGCCGCTGCACCCCGTCGCCCTCGAACTGCTGCGGGACGTCGGGCCGATGGCCGTCTCCAGTGCGAACGTCTCCGGGCGGCCGCCGGCCAGCACCGCGCAGGAGGCGCAGGAACAGCTCGGCGACTCGGTCGCGGTCTACCTCGACGGCGGCTCGAGCGGCGCGCCCGTCGCGTCGAGCATCGTGGACCTCACCGGCTCCGAACCGGTCGTGCTGCGCGAGGGCGCCGTGGGCAAGGAGGCCATCGCGGAGGTGCTCGGTGTGCCCGCGGAATCCTTGGCCTGAAGCCGGATCACCGCGAAAACCGCGACACGATAGCGTGTCGCGGGTGACCCCGACCCCGCGAGCGTGACGTCCCCGTGCCGCCCACATCCGGTCTGCTCCCCATCCGGGAATACATCCTCGTCGCGCTGACCGCGACGGCCGTGACCTACCTGCTCACCGGCGTGGTGCGGCGGGTTGCGATCCGCGTCGGCGCGATCGCCAACCCGCGCGCCCGTGACGTGCACGTCGCCCCGATCCCGCGGATGGGCGGGATCGGCATCTACCTCGGCGTCGCCGCTGCGATGGGCCTGGCCCACCAGCTGCCCGCGCTGTCGCACGGCTTCGACGCCTCCTTCGACTCGGTCGGCGTGCTGCTCGCCGCCGGTGTCATCTCGCTCATCGGCGCGCTCGACGACCGGTTCGAGCTGGACGCCTGGACGAAACTGGCCGGCCAGGTCATGTGCGCCGGGATCCTCGTCATCTTCGGCGTGCAGTGGGTGTCGTTCTGGGTGCCGTGGGGCGGCACCGGCGGCTCGTTCGGCTCGGTGCTGGTGCTCGACAAGAACCAGGGCGCGCTGCTCACCGTCGTGATGGTCGTGGTGATGGTCAACGCGATGAACTTCGTCGACGGCCTCGACGGGCTCGCCGGCGGCCTCGGCTTCATCGCGGCCGCCGCCACCTGCGCGTTCTCGCTCGGCCTGCTCGACAGCTCCGGCGGTGACGTCGGCACGTACCCGCCCGCGCTGATCGCGGCCACCCTGGCCGGCGCCTGTCTGGGTTTCCTGCCGTACAACTTCCAGCCCGCGAAGATCTTCATGGGCGACTCCGGCTCGATGATGATCGGCCTGATGCTCGCGGGCGCGACGACGTCGGCCTCCGGGCGCGTGCCGTACACGCAGTTCAGCGCCAAGGACGCGATCGCGCTGCTCTCGCCGCTGGTGGTCGTGGCGGCCGTGCTGTTCGTGCCGATGCTGGACCTGATCATGGCGGTGATCCGCCGCACCCGCCGCGGGGAAAGCCCGTTCGCCGCCGACAAGATGCACCTGCACCACCGGCTGCTGGAGATCGGCCACTCGCAGCGCCGCGCGGTCATGCTGATCTACCTGTGGGCCGGCATCCTCGCCTTCGGCGCGGTGTCGGTGACGCTGTTCGACGACGCCGCGGCGCTGTGGATCATCGGGATCGGCCTGGTCGTCGCGGCGGTGGTTTCGATCGTCCCGCGGCTGCGCTCGCGCAACCAGCCGGGCACCTGACCCGCGGGGGTCTCTACACTCGGGTGTCAACCGAGCAGGGAGCCAGGTGTGAGCGAAGCCGAAACGCACGAGCAGGAGAACCCGCACGCCGAGGT
The DNA here is from genome assembly GCF_046549135.1 of Amycolatopsis sp. lyj-23. Lineage (NCBI taxonomy): Bacteria > Bacillati > Actinomycetota > Actinomycetes > Pseudonocardiales > Pseudonocardiaceae > Amycolatopsis > Amycolatopsis sp. lyj-23. The sequence continues at coordinate 289,911 of NZ_JAJPWN010000004.1, forward strand.
GGTGCTGCGGGCGGCCCGCGCGATGACGAAGGCCTCGCTGCTGGTGACCCCACCCGCGGTGGTCGTCTGCATCGCCTTGTTCAGCATCCTCAACGGCCTGCCCGGCTTCCTGGGCTCGCTCGTCGGCGGGGTGCTCGCGATGCTGGCTTCGCTGTCCACTTTGGGCATGATGAAGTTCAGCGCGGGCCAGGACCCGATGTTCGTCATGGTCATCGCCCTCGGCGGGTACGTCGTGAAGGTCGTGCTGCTCTTCGGCGCGCTGACGCTGCTGAAGGGCGTCACCGCGCTGCACCCGATGTCGCTCGGCATCACGATGATCGTGGCCATCCTGCTCGCCGCCGCGGCCGAGTTCGCCGCCTTCCGCAAGACCAAGATCCCGACGATCATCCCGTCCTGACGCGGTCGGTTCCACTACTCTTCGTGCACCCACCTGCGGCCGCTTGAGTGTGACCGGGACCACAAAAGTGCGCTTCCGTGCGCCGCTGCGCACAGTGACCGGGACCCGCCGCCTGCGGTGATCCGGAGCCGGTCCCGGCCCGCACCGGACCTGGGTCCCGGGACCACCCGGGACCTAAGTCCTGGGCTGATCGGTTGGTTAGGAGTACGCCTGTCCGGCAGTGATTGACCTGCTGGTATGGTCCGCGTCAAGGGTGGCGGCCTCGGCCGCGCGCTTCCCGAGACGAACCGCGATCAGCAGTGTGGCGACCGTGTAGTTCCGCCGTCCGGCCGCTGGTCCGAAGTAGACCGCAGGGCAGTGTTCACGCGAGACAACCCCGTGTGCAGAACGTGAAGGCGTGTTCTGTGAACTGTGGGGTAGCCGCCTCCGACGTCCCGATACGTATCGGGTACGTTAAGTCCAGATCGTGACGATTCCCCCGGCGGAGTGAACGCCGGCCGGGAGAACCGGAAGGAGCCCAGTGGGCGCGCTGGTATTGGCCGAGGGTGCGACGTTCGCGCCGCCCGGCGCCGAAAGCTTCGAGTTGCCGGCGTTGTTCGGCGGAGTCACCAAGCCGATGCTGCTCGTCGTGCTTTCGGTCGTCATCATCGCGACGTACTTCCTGCTGGCGACCCGCAAGCTGCAGGTCGTGCCGGGCAAGGGGCAGTTCGTCGCGGAGTCGATCTACGACTTCAGCCGCAACAACATCGCGCGTGAACAGATCGGTTCGAAGGACTTTAAGCCGTTCGTGCCGCTCGTTTTCGCGCTGTTCACCTTCGTGCTGGTGAACAACCTCTACGGGATCATCCCGCTCCTGCAGTTCCCGACCATGGCGCGGTTCGGCTTCCCGGTCGCCCTGTCGGTCCTCGTCGTCTACCCCGTGTACCACTTCGTCGGGTTCAAGCGGCACGGTTTCAAGGGGTACTTCAAGAAGGAACTCGCGCCGCCGGGCGTGCCGGGCCCGGTGCTGCCGCTCTTCGCGCTGATCGAGTTCGCGGAGAAGTTCTTCCTCAACCCGCTCACGCTCGCCATCCGTGTTTTCGCCGCCATGTTCGCGGGTCACCTGATCCTGGCGGTGTTCACCCTCGGCGGCACCTTCCTGCTGACCGAGACCTCGGGCTGGGCGCTGAAGCCGGTTTCCCTGGTGGCGTGGATCTTCGCCATCGGGATGACGTTCCTCGAGGCCTTCATCCAGGTGCTGCAGGCCTACATCTTCGCCCTGCTGTCGGCCGGGTACATCGGCGCCGCGCTGGCGTCGGAGCACTGAGAACACAAGCCCCCGATCCACGCGAGCGCGTGGACCGAAGTGAAGGGAAATGCACGTGAGCAACATCGTTCTGGCCCAGGCCGCCGCGGAGCAGGCTGTCAACCTCAACCCCGGCCTCGCCGCCATCGGTTACGGCCTGGGCGCGATCGGCCCGGGCATCGGTGTGGGTCTGATCTTCGCCGCCGTCATCAACGGCACCGCCCGTCAGCCGGAGGCGCAGGGCAAGCTGCAGGGCATCGGCTTCTCGACCTTCGTGCTGACCGAGGTGCTCGCCCTGATCGGCATCGTCATCTACTTCATCGCCTCCGCAGGCTGAGTTCCGCTCATCTCGCTTAAGGAGACGCCGTGCTGAACAGTGCTTTGGTCCTCGCCGCAGAGGGTAAGGCGCACAACCCGATCATTCCGGACATCTCGGAACTGATCCTCGGCATCGTCGCCTTCTTGATCCTGCTGTTCATCCTCAAGAAGTACGTCGTCCCTCGCTTCGAGGCCGCGTACGAAGAGCGTGCGCAGAAGATCGAGGGAGGCATCGAGAAGGCCGAGCGGGCCCAGGCCGAGGCCGAAGAGGCGCTGGCCAAGTACAAGGCCCAGCTGGCCGAGGCCCGGACCGAAGCCGCGAAGATCCGCGACGACGCCCGGCTCGAAGCCGAGCAGATCAAGGCGGAGCTGCGGGCGGAGGCGGAAGCCGAGTCCCAGCGCATCGTCGCCCAGGGCCAGGCCCAGCTGCAGGCCCAGAAGGCGCAGATCATCGCGGAGCTGCGGGCCGACATGGGCCGCAACGCCGTCGAGCTGGCCAGCCGCATCGTCGGCGAGTCGCTCGAAGACGAGGCGCGCCGCCGCGGCACCGTCGACCGGTTCCTGGCGGAGCTGGAGACCGCCGGTGCCTCCAACGGAGCGGGGAAGTAGCCAGAGATGACGCTGCATGCTGCGAGCCGTGAAGCGCTCGGCCTCGCCGAGGAACGCCTCGGCGAGGTTCTGGCCGACGCGGGAGCCGATGCCGCCACGGTCGGCGACGAGCTGCTCTCGGTCGTCGACCTGCTGGACCGGGAGATCGGCCTGCGCCGGGCGGTGAGCGACGCCTCGGCGACGCCGGAGGCGCGCACCTCGCTGGTGCGCCGGCTGTTCGACGGCAAGCTCTCCGAACCGGCCTTGAAGGTGCTCGACACCGTGGCGGGCAGCCGCTGGTCCAGCCCCCGTGAGCTGACCGACGGGCTCGAGTCGCTCGGGCGCTCGGCCCTGCTCACCTCGGCGGAGAAGACCGGGAACGTCGACACCGTCGAATCCCAGCTCTTCCAGGTCGCGCGGGTGGTGGCCAACCACCCCGAGCTCGAGGCCGCGCTGTCGGACCTGACCGGTCCCGCCGACGCCAAGCGCACGCTCGTGCGCGGGCTGTTCGCCGACAAGGTGGACGTGGTCACCGAGACCCTCGTCGAGCAGGTTGTGCGCCGGGCCAAGGGCCGCGGCGTCGGCGTCGGGCTCGACAAGCTGGTCAAGCTGGCCGCGGAGCGGCGTGAGCGTTCGGTCGCCTACGTGACCAGCGCGAGCGCCCTGTCCGACGAGCAGATCGCTCAGCTGAGCGCGAAGCTCGACGCCGTCTACGGGCGGCCGATCGCGCTGCACGTCGAGGTCGACCCCCGGCTCGGCGGCGGGCTCGTCGTCCGCGTCGGCGACGAGGTCATCGACGGGAGCGCGGCGGGCCAGCTCGCGGCGTTGCGCAGGCGGCTGGCCCGGGCCTAGCGCCGGGTCACACAAGACTTTGCATACTGGCAAGAACGAAGCGAGAGCGGGAAAGACATGGCCGAGCTGACGATCTCCTCGGATGAGATCCGTAGCGCGATCGAGAACTACGTCTCGAGTTACGCCCCGGACGTGAGCCGGGAAGAAGTTGGCACCGTGGTGGACGCCGGCGACGGCATCGCCCACGTCGAGGGCCTGCCCTCGGCCATGGCCAACGAGCTGCTCGAGTTCCCCGGCGGCGTCCTGGGCGTCGCACTGAACCTGGACGCGCGCTCCATCGGTGCCGCGATCCTCGGTGACTTCGAAAGCATCGAAGAGGGCCAGCAGGTCAAGCGCACCGGCCAGGTCCTGTCGGTGCCGGTCGGCGACGGCTACCTCGGCCGCGTCGTCAACCCGCTGGGCCAGGCGATCGACGGCCTCGGCGACATCGAGACCACCACCCGCCGCGCCCTGGAGCTGAAGGCCGCCTCGGTGGTCGAGCGCCAGCCGGTGTCGGAGCCGCTGCAGACCGGCATCACCGCCATCGACGCGATGACCCCGATCGGCCGCGGCCAGCGCCAGCTGATCATCGGTGACCGCAAGACGGGCAAGACCGCCGTCGCCGTGGACACGATCATCAACCAGAAGGCCAACTGGGAGACCGGCGACCCGAAGAAGCAGGTCCGCTGCATCTACGTCGCGGTCGGCCAGAAGGGCTCCACGATCGCCGCCGTGAAGAAGTCCCTCGAGGACGCCGGCGCGCTGGAGTACACCACCATCGTCGCGGCCCCCGCGTCGGACTCCGCCGGCTTCAAGTGGATCGCGCCGTACACCGGCTCGGCCATCGGCCAGCACTGGATGTACGAGGGCAAGCACGTCCTCATCGTGTTCGACGACCTGACCAAGCAGGCCGACGCCTACCGCGCGATCTCGCTGCTGCTGCGCCGCCCGCCGGGCCGCGAGGCGTTCCCCGGCGACGTCTTCTACTTGCACTCCCGCCTGCTGGAGCGCTGCGCGAAGCTGTCGGACGAGCTGGGTGCCGGCTCGCTGACCGGGCTGCCGATCATCGAGACGAAGGCCAACGACGTGTCGGCCTACATCCCGACGAACGTCATCTCGATCACCGACGGCCAGTGCTTCTTCCAGTCCGACCTGTTCAACGCCGGCCAGCGCCCGGCCATCGACGTGGGCATCTCGGTGTCCCGCGTGGGTGGTGCCGCGCAGGTCAAGGCGATGAAGTCGGTCTCCGGCTCGCTCCGGATCGACCTGTCGCAGTACCGCGAGCTGGAGGCCTTCGCGGCCTTCGCCTCGGACCTCGACGACGCGTCGAAGGCGCAGCTCGAGCGCGGTGCCCGGCTGTACGAGGTGCTCAAGCAGCCGCAGTACTCGCCGATCCCGGTCGAGGAGCAGGTCTGCACGGTGTGGCTGGGCACGAACGGCCACTACGACTCGGTCCCGACCGAGGACGTCCGCCGCTTCAACCAGGAGTTCCTCGACTCGACGCGCCGCAAGCACGACGAGATCCTGAGCGCGATCCGCGACTCCGGGAAGTTCGAGGACGAGACGGCCGACAAGCTGGTCGCCGCGGTGAACGAGTTCAAGAAGGAGTTCACCACCTCCGAGGGCAAGCCGCTCCAGGACAACGCGGACGCCATGGAATCCGACAAGGTCGGGCAGGAGACCGTCAAGGTCAACAAGCCCGCGCCGAAGAAGTGAGCTGGTAGCTCATGGCCGCACAACTCCGGGAACTCCGGTCGCGCATCAAGGCGACCAAGTCGATCGGCAAGATCACCAAGGCGATGGAGCTCATCGCCACCGCGCGCATCACCAAGGCGCGGGCACGGGTCGCCGCTTCCCGGCCGTACGCGGACGAGATCACCAAGGTGCTCTCGGCGCTGGCCGGCGCGGCCACCACGCTCGACCACCCCATGCTGGTCGAGCGCCCGAACCCGAAGCGGGCCGCCGTCCTGGTCGTGACCAGCGACAAGGGCCAGTGCGGTGGGTACAACTCCAACGTGCTGCGCGCGACCGAAGAGCTGCTCGCCCTCCTGCGTTCGGAGGGCAAGGAGCCCGAGGTCTACGTCACCGGCAACAAGGGGCTGAACTACTACCGGTTCCGGGGCCGCGAGGTCGTGGACGGCTGGACGGGCTTCTCCGACCAGCCGGGCTACGCCAACGCGGTCGCGGCCGGCGACGCCCTGGTCGAGTCGTTCATGCGGGGCGTCGACGACGACCACGGCAACGCCGACGGCGTCGCGGGTGTCGACGAGATCCACATCGTCTACACCGAGTTCGTGTCGATGCTGACCCAGCGGCCGACCGCCAAGCGCGTCGCGCCGCTCGAGGTCGAGTACTCGGAAGGCGAAGAGGAGAAGCCCGCCGGGCTGCTCCCCAGCTACGAGTTCGAGCCCAGTGCCGACAAGCTGCTGGACGCGCTCCTGCCGAAGTACATCAACACGCGGCTCTACGCGGCGCTGCTCGAGTCGGCGGCGTCCGAACTGGCCGCCCGCCGGACGGCGATGAAGGCCGCGTCGGACAACGCGAACGAGCTGGTGGGCAACCTGACGCGGGAGATGAACCAGGCCCGCCAGGCGCAGATCACCCAGGAGATCTCCGAAATCGTCGGTGGCGCGAACGCGCTCACCGCAGCAGGAAGTGATGATTGATGACCAGTACTGAAGCCCCGCGCGCCAAGGGGCGCATCGTCTCGGTGACCGGGCCGGTCGTCGACGTCGAGTTCCCGCGCGGTTCCGTGCCCGAGCAGTTCAACGCCCTCAAGGTCGAGATCGAGTTCGAACAGCTGCGCAAGACGGTGACCCTCGAGGTCGCCAGCCACCTGGGCGACAACCTCGTCCGCACCATCTCGCTCCAGCCGCAGGACGGCCTGGTCCGGGGCGCCGAGGTCACCGACACCGGCGGCCCGATCACGGTCCCGGTCGGCGACAAGGTCAAGGGCCACGTCTACAACGCCCTCGGCGAGTGCCTCGACGAGCCCGGCTACGGCGACGACCTCGAGCGCTGGGGCATCCACCGCAACGCGCCGTCCTTCGACCAGCTCGAGGGCAAGACCGAGATGCTGGAGACCGGCCTCAAGGTCGTCGACCTGCTCACCCCGTACGTCCAGGGTGGCAAGATCGGCCTGTTCGGCGGCGCCGGCGTCGGCAAGACGGTGCTCATCAAGGAGATGATCACCCGCGTCGCCCGGAACTTCGGTGGTACCTCGGTGTTCGCCGGCGTCGGCGAGCGCACCCGTGAGGGCAACGACCTCTTCCTGGAGATGTCCGAGGACGGCGTCATCAACGACACCGCCCTCATCTTCGGCCAGATGGACGAGCCGCCGGGCACCCGCATGCGCGTCGCGCTGTCCGCGCTGACCATGGCGGAGTACTTCCGCGACGTCCAGAACCAGGACGTGCTGCTGTTCATCGACAACATCTTCCGGTTCACCCAGGCCGGCTCGGAGGTGTCGACCCTGCTGGGCCGCATGCCGTCCGCCGTGGGTTACCAGCCGACGCTGGCCGACGAGATGGGGCAGCTGCAGGAGCGGATCACCTCGACCCGGGGTCGCTCGATCACCTCGATGCAGGCGATCTACGTCCCCGCGGACGACTACACCGACCCGGCCCCGGCCGCGACGTTCGCCCACCTGGACGCCACCACCGAGCTCTCCCGGTCGGTGTTCCAGAAGGGCATCTTCCCGGCGGTGGACCCGCTGGCGTCGACGTCGACGATCCTCGACCCGGCCATCGTCGGTGAGGACCACTACCGCGTGGCTTCCGAGGTCATCCGGATCCTGCAGAAGTACAAGGAGCTGCAGGACATCATCGCGATCCTCGGGATGGACGAGCTCTCGGAAGAGGACAAGCTGACCGTTCAGCGCGCGCGCCGCATCGAGCGGTTCCTGTCGCAGAACATGCTGGTCGCCGAGGCGTTCACGCAGATCCCGGGCTCGACGGTGCCGCTGTCGGAGACCATCGAGTCGTTCGACCGCATCACCAAGGGTGACTTCGACCACTACCCGGAGCAGGCGTTCCTGGGCATCGGTGGCCTCGAGGACCTCGAGAAGAAGTACAAGGAAATCACCAAGAAGTGATCTCCCGGGTGCGGCGGGGGCAGTGTCCTATGTGGACTCAGGCCCCCGCCGTTCTCGTAGTCTGAGTCAGACCTATTACACTCGGTGGCAACACCCCGAGTTAAGGAGTGCTACGTGGCTGAGATGTCCGTGGAGCTGGTGGCCGTCGAGCGCCGTCTCTGGTCGGGTACTGCCACTTTCGTGGTGGCCCAGACGACCGAGGGTGAGATCGGCATCATGGCCGGTCACGAACCCGTGCTCGGGCAGCTCGTCGAGGGCGGCGTGGTCAAGGTGACGACCACCGACGGTGAGACCGTCTGCGCGGCCGTGCACGGCGGGTTCCTCTCCGTGACCGGCACCGGGGTGAGCATCCTCGCCGAGAGCGCCGAGCTCTCCGACGAGATCGACGTCGAGGCGGCCAAGGCGGCCTTGACCGGGGACGACGAGACCGAGCGGGCGAGGGCTTCGGCCCAGCTCCGCGCTGCGGGTCAGTCGGCCTGAGCGCGAGACGGGCAGGAGCCGGGCCGTGAAGATCACCGTGGTCGTAGCAGGGCTCCTGATCGTGCTCGCGGTGCTGGCCGCCTGGTACGGCCAGCGGTGGATCCGGATGCGCCGCGGCGGCGGCGTGAGCGTCGCGCTGCGGTGGCGTCCGGACAACCCGCGGTCCAGCTGGCACCTGGGGCTGGGCCGCTACGAGGGCGACGAGTTCGTCTGGTACCGCGTGTGGAGCCTGCGGACCGGCGCCGACCGCGTCTTCCAGCGCGAAAGCATGCAGATCGCCGACCGCCGGGACCCCTCCGGCACCGAGGCCTACGCCGTTCCCGAGGGCTCGACCGTGCTGCGCTGCGAGTCGGAGACCCAGGAGGCGATCGAGATCGCCATGGGCCCGGGCGCGCTGACGGGGTTCCTCTCGTGGCTCGAGTCCGCCCCGCCCGGACACCGCCTCCCGCGCGCGTCCTGAACCGCGCCTCTTGACCGCTGTCTCATTCCGAGACGGTCGTCCGCGCCTCGCGGGCTTACCGTGGAGGCCATGATTCTCATCGTGGTCAAGTGGCCGGTGAAGCCCGAATACGCGGACTCCTGGCTGGACATCGTCGGGGACTTCACGCGCAGCACCCGGGCCGAGGCGGGCAACAAGTTCTTCGAGTGGTCACGCAGCGTCGACGACAAGAACACGTATGTGCTGGTCGAGGGCTTCGAAGGCCAGGACGCGGCCGTCGCGCACGTCGGCTCCGAGCACTTCAAGACGGCGGTCGCGACGCTGGGTGCGTACATCTCGGACAACCCGCGGATCATCAACGTCCAGGACGCCTCGGACTGGGGCCCGATGGCCGAGATCGCCCCGCACTAAACTCGCCGTGTGACCCTCGTCGAGATCCCCGGCTCCAAGTCCGTCACCGCCCGTGGCCTGTTCCTGGCCGCCGCCGCGCACGGCACCACGACCCTCGGCCGTCCGCTGCACTCGGACGACACCGAGGGCTTCGCCGAGGGCCTGGCCGAGCTCGGTTACCGGGTCGACCGGCAGGCGGACGCCTGGACCATCGAGGGTCGCCCGGCGGGTCCGGGCGTCGCCGAAGCCGACGTCTTCTGCCGCGACGGCGCCACCACGGCCCGGTTCCTGCCCGCGCTGGCCGCGGCCGGCACCGGGACGTTCCGCTTCGACGCGTCCGGCCAGATGCGCCGCCGCCCGCTCGGGCCGCTGACCGACGCCCTGCAGGAGCTGGGGGTCGACCTCGAGTTCCGCGGCGAGCCGGGTCACCACCCGCTGACGGTCCGCGCGAACGGCATCAAGGGCGGCGACCTGACCCTCGACGCCGGGTTGTCGTCGCAGTTCCTGACGGCGTTGCTGCTGGTCGGCCCGCTGACCGCGGAAGGCCTGCGGATCACGGTGACCGACCTCGTCTCGGTGCCGTACGTCGAGATCACGCTGGAGATGATGCGCCGCTTCGGTGTCGACGTCCGCCGCGAAGGACAGACCTTCGTGGTCCCGGCCCAGCCGTACCGCGCGTGCGAGTACCCGGTGGAGCCGGACGCGTCGACGGCGAGCTACTTCCTGGCCGCGGCGGCGGTCACCGGCCGCACGGTGACCATCCCGGGCCTCGGTTCGGACGCGCTGCAGGGTGACGTGAAGTTCGCCGACGTGCTGCGGGAGATGGGCACGCACGTGGAGCTGACGCCGGACTCGGTGACGGTCGCGGGGCCGTCGGACGGCCTGCGCGGCATCACGGTGAACATGCGCGACATCTCGGACACGGTCCCGACCCTGGCGGCGATCGCGCCCTTCGCTTCGGGCCCGGTCCGCATCGAGGACGTCTACAACACGCGCATCAAGGAGTGCGACCGGCTCGAGGCGTGCGAGGAGAACCTGCGCGCGATGGGCATCGAGGTCGAGACGGGCCGGGACTGGATCGAAATCCAGCCGGGACAGCCGACGGGCACCCTGGTGGCCTGCCGCCGCGACCACCGGATCGCGATGGCGTTCAGCATCACCGGCCTGCTGGTCGACGGCGTGACGCTGGACGACCCGGACTGCGTGAAGAAGACGTTCCCCGGCTTCCACCGGGCGCTGGGCGCCCTGCGGGAGAGCTGGGGGATCTAGGCGGGCTGCCCGCCCGGCTGCCAGAGCACGTCACCCTCGGGGTTCGCCAGCCGGGCGAGGATGAACAGCAGGTCCGAGAGCCGGTTCAGGTACTTGATCGCCACCGGGTTCGTCGTCTCCGGCTCGGCCTCGTGCAGCGCCCACGCGCTCCGCTCGGCCCGGCGGGACACCGTGCGGGCCTGGTGCAGGAACGCCGCCCCCGGCGTGCCGCCCGGCAGGATGAACGACGTCAGCTTCGGCAGGCGCTCGTTGAACTCGTCGCACCAGCCTTCGAGCCGTTCGACGTACTTCTCCGTGATCCGCAGCGGCGGGTACGGCGGGTCGTCGGAGATCGGCAGGCAGAGGTCCGCGCCGACGTCGAAGAGATCGTTCTGCACCGTGCGCAGCACGTCCGTCACCTCGGCCGGCAGCCCGCCGACCGCGATCGCCAGGCCGAGCACGGAGTTCGTCTCGTCGGTGTCCGCGTACGCGCCCAGCCGCGGGGACGTCTTGGGCACGCGGGACCCGTCGCCGAGCGCGGTCGTGCCGTTGTCGCCGACCTTCGTGTAGACGCGGTTGATGCGAACGACCATGGACCCACCATAGCGGCCCCCGCCCGGGCCGAATCCGGGCGAGCGGGCATGATTGGCGGCCATGAGCGAGCACTTCGACGTGCATGGCGGAGCCCGGCTGGTCGGCGAGGTCGACGTGGTCGGCGCCAAGAACAGCGTGCTGAAGCTGATGGCCGCCGCCCTCCTCGCGGAGGGCACCACGACCATCACGAACTGCCCGCAGATCCTCGACGTCCCGCTGATGGGCGACGTGCTGCGGAGCGTCGGCTGCGAGGTCGCCATTGTGGGCGACACGGCCACCATCACGACGCCGGCCGAGCTGTCGCACCGCGCGGACTCGGCGGCGATGGGCAAGCTGCGTGCGTCCGTCTGCGTGCTGGGCCCGCTGGTCGGCCGGCTGAAGCAGGCCGTCGTGGCCTTGCCGGGCGGCGACGCGATCGGCTCGCGCCCGCTGGACATGCACCAGAACGGCCTGCGCAAGCTGGGTGCGACGAGCACGATCGAGCACGGCTGCGTCGTCGCGAAGGCCGAGACGCTGGTCGGCGCGCAGATCTGGCTGGACTTCCCGAGCGTCGGCGCGACCGAGAACATCCTGATGGCGGCCGTGCTGGCCGAGGGCACCACGGTCATCGACAACTGCGCGCGCGAGCCGGAGATCGTCGACATCTGCACGATGCTCACCGAGATGGGCGCGAAGATCGAAGGCGCCGGGACCTCGACGCTGACCGTGCACGGCGTGGAGCAGCTGCACCCGACCACCCACAGCGTGATCGGCGACCGGATCGTCGGCGCCACCTGGGCGTTCGCCGCCTCGATGACCCGCGGCGACATCACCGTGCGCGGGGTCAACCCGCACCACCTCGACCTGGTGCTGAACAAGCTGCAGCTGGCCGGCGCGGACGTCGAAACGTTCGGGGACAAGGGTTTCCGCGTGGTCCAGCCGGAGCGCCCGAAGGCGGTCGACTGGGTCACGCTGCCGTACCCCGGCTTCGCGACCGACCTGCAGCCGTTCGCGGTGGCGCTCTCGGCGGTGTCGGAAGGCACGTCGATGATCACGGAGAACGTCTACGAGGCGCGCTTCCGGTTCATCGAGGAGATGGTCCGGTTGTCGGGCGACGCCCGCACGGACGGCCACCACGCGGTGGTCCGCGGGGTCGAGAAGCTCTCGAGCGCGCCGGTCTGGGCGTCGGACATCCGCGCGGGCGCGGGGCTGGTGCTCGCGGGTCTGTGCGCGGACGGCGTCACCGAGGTCTGGGACGTCTTCCACATCGACCGCGGCTACCCGCACTTCGTCGAGAACCTGAACCGCCTGGGCGCGAACATCGAGCGCGTCACGGGGAACCCGGACCGGGCTTGAGTCACGCGCCCTGCGCGCCCAGTGCGCGCAGGGCGTACTCGACCAGCCGGTCGACGTAGTCCGGCTCGGCGGGGGCCTGCCGGACGACCAGGCGCCAGTAGATCGGTGCGGCCAGCACGTCCAGCGCCATCTCCAGGTCGAGGTCCCCGGGCAGCTCGCCGCGCGCGACGGCCCGGCGCAGCATCGCTTCGCCGACCTCGCGCCGCGATCTGCCGATCTGCTCGCGCACGGTGCGGTTGCGCTCCGGGTTCCGCACGTCCTCCGCGACGAGGTCCGGCAGGATCCGCGAGAACAGCGGGTGCGTCAGCCAGTCGATCAGGGCCTGCATGGTTTCGCGGAGGTCGCCGCGCAGTGATCCGGTGTCGACCACGGCCGCGCGGGTGACGCTGAACTCCGTGATGACCGCGGCGATCATTTCGTCCTTCGACCGCCAGCGCCGGTACAGCGCGCTCTTGCCGACGCCGGCGCGTTTCGCCACGGCTTCCATCGACAGCCGGCCGTAACCCTGTCCGGCCAGTTCCTGCAGGACGGCGTCGGTGATCGCCTGCGTGACCTCGGGCTGGAGGACCGCGGCGCCGGTCGGGGTGCGTGCCATGGACGGCAGTCTAGCGGGTGGACGGGACGGTCCCGTCCCGTCTATGGTGGCTTACGTCGGGACGGTACCGTCTCGTCCGAACGTTGAAGGAGGCTGCGATGCACGACTTCGTCGAGCACGCGCTCGAGCTGCTGCTGAAGCACGACATGGCCGGGTTCGCCGGGCTCTGGGCCGAGGACGGCGTCCTCGAGTTCCCGTTCGCCGGCCCCGGTTACCCGAAGCGCGTCGACGGGCGCGAGGCGATCCGCGAATACCTGCGCGACTACCCGAACGTGCTGGACATCCGCGAAGTCACGGCGAAGACCGTGCACGAGACCACTGACCCGGCCGTGGTCGTCGTCGAGCTCACCGTCGCCGGCGTGGTGGTGGCGACGCAGAAGCCGTACGAGCTGTCCTACATCGCCGTGATCACCGTCGAGAACGGGCAGATCCGCCACTACCGCGACTACTGGAGCCCGCTCGCCGCGGCGGAGGTCCTCGGCGGTGGCGAAGCGCTGACGGCGGCGTTCGGTGGCTGACGTCCTCGTGCTCGGCGGCACCGGCACGACCGGGCGCCGGGTCGTCACCGGCCTGCGCGACGCGGGGTTCACCGCCCGGGCGGCCACGCGCAAGGCGGCCGAAGCCGGCGAGGTCCGGTTCGACTGGACCGATCGCGCGACGCACGCCGAAGCCGTTCGCGGTGTTTCGGCGGTGTACCTGCTGGCCCCGATCGGCGAGGCCGAGCCCGCGCCCTTGGTCGAGCCGTTCCTGGCCGACGCGCTGACCGCGGGCGTCCGGCGGGTCGTCCTGCTCAGCTCGTCGGCCGTCACGCCGGACACGCCCGGCCTGGGCGACCTGCAGCGGCTGGTGCGCGCGGCACCGGAGTGGGCCGTGCTGAAGCCGTCCTGGTTCATGCAGAACTTCACCGGCGAGCACCTGGTCGCCCAGGGTGTGCGGGACGGCGAGATCGTCACGGCCACCGGAGACGGCCGCGTCGCGTTCGTCGACGCCGGCGACATCGCCGCGGTCGCCGTCCGCGCGCTGACCGACTCGGTGCCGCACAACACCGAGCACGTCCTGACTGGACCGGCCGCCTTGAGCTACGCCGAAGCGGCCGCGATCGTGGCCGCGCACCTCGGCCGTCCGGTGCGGCACCGCACGGTCGGCACCGCCGAGTTCGCCGCCCGGCTGGCGGCCTCGGGCCTGCCCGCCGGGTTCGCCGGGGTGCTCGCCGCCCTCGACGAGGACATCCGGCGGGGCACCGAAGACCGCGTCACCCCGGCCGTCGAGCAGGTCACCGGGCGGCCGGCCCGGTCGTTCGAAACCTTCGTCCGAGAGGAAATCCGGTGAAGCAGCTGCTGTTCGGCGAAGACCCGCAGTTCTGGTTCGAGACGCTGCGCCTGTTCGGCCACACGGCCTACGGCGGCGCGGAGTTCGGCGAGGTCCTCGCGGCGCCTTGACCGTGACGCCCGGGGACTACGACAGCTGGCACGACGCCTACCGCGCACTGGCCGACCGGCTGTACGCCGAAGCGGCCGACGCCGGCCCGGTCACCGCACGCGACCTGCTGCTGCGGGCGTCGACGTACTACTTCTCGGCGGAGTTCTTCCTGCACGGCGACCCGGCGGACCCGCGCATCGCGGCGGCGTACGACCGCAGCGTCGAGTGCTTCCGGCGCGCGGAGGTGGCCGAACCGGTCGAAATCCCTTACGAGGGAACGGTTCTGCACGGCTACTTCTACCGCGCACCGGGCGAAGGCCCGAAGCCGCTGCTCGTCATGCACAACGGTTTCGACGGCAGCGCCGAGGAACTGCACCACCTGGGCGCGGCCGCCGGCGCGGCCCACGGCTACCACGTGCTGACGTTCGACGGCCCCGGCCAGCCGAGCGCGATCCGGCGGGACGGGCTCGTCTTCCGCCCGGACTGGGAGCACGTCGTCACGCCGGTGGTGGACTTCGCGCTGGGGATCCCCGGGGTCGATCCGGCCCGCATCGCGCTGCTCGGCGTGAGCCTCGGCGGCGTGCTGGCCCCGCGCGCGGCGGCGTTCGAGCCCCGCTTGGCGGCGGTGGTCGCGGTGGACGGCGTGTACGACGCCGGAGCCGCGGTGACGTCGATGCTGCCGTGGCCGCGCGAAGAGATCGTGCGCCGGGCCCGGGCGGAGCACGACGAGGAGTTCGACGCGCTCCTCGCGGAAGGCCGCGAGAAGAGCCCGACGCTGCGGTGGGCGTGCGACCACGGCCGGTACGTCCTGGGCGCGGCGAGCGACCGCGAGTTCATCGCGAAGTACCTCGAGTACACGCTCGAAGGCGGTGTGGCGGAGAAGATCACGTGCCCGGTGCTGGTCTGTGAAGCGGCGGACGACCTGTTCTTCGGCGGTACGCAGGAGACCGAACCGCGGCGGCTGTACGCGCACTTGACCGCGCCGAAGACGCTGCTGACGTTCACGGCGGAGGAGGGCGCCGACGCGCACTGCCACGTCGGCGCCCAGCGGCTCACGGCGGGCCGGATCTACGACTGGCTGGACCGGACGCTTTAGCTTTCGAGGGCCAGCGCCGCCCCGAAGCCGACGAGGGCGGTGCCGGTGACGCCGTCGAGGGTGCGGCGGACCCGGCGCCGTTCCAGCCAGCCCCGGATCCGGTGCACCCCGGCGACGATGACGAGCTGCCAGAGCGTCGCCAGCACCCCGACGGTCACGGCGAGCAGCAACGACTCGGCGATCGTGGAGTCCGGGGTCAGGAACTGCGGCAGCATCGAGAGGTAGAAGACGAGGACCTTCGGGTTGGTGAGGTTGCCGAGGAACCCTTCCCGCCAGCGCCGTCCGCTGTGGGGCCGGGTGTCGGCGAGGGCGGGGTAATCCCCGCGCCAGGCGGCGACCAGCGCCTTGACGCCGAGGTAGGCGAGGTAAGCCGCCCCGGCCCACTTGAGGGTGACGAAGACGGGCTCGGCGCGCACGATCACGGCGCCGAGCCCGAGCGCGGCGGCGAGGCCTTGGACGAGGTTGCCGGACCCGATGCCCAGCGCGGTGAGGACACCGCCCCGCCGGCCACCGGCGAGGGAGTTCTTGAGCACGAGGGCGGTGTCCGGCCCCGGCACGATCAGCACGAGCACGACGAAAAGCACGTACGCGCCATAAGTTCCCCAGGTCATGGCTCCAGGCTAGGCCTCCAGCGCGAGCGCTGCGCCGAATCCCACCAACGCGGTGCCCGCGACGCCGTCCATCGCCCGCCGGACCTTCCGCCGCTGCAGCCAGCCCCGGACCCGGTGCACGAACAACAGGAGCAGCACCTGCCACACCACGCCCAGCGCCGCCACCGTGTACGCCAGCAGCAGCGCGTCGGCCTGGTCCGTCACGCCCGGGGTCAGGAACTGCGGCAGCACCGACAGGTACAGCACGATCACCTTGGGGTTGGTGATGTTGGAAAGGAACCCTTCGCGGAACCGTCGTCCACGGGAAGCGCGGGCCTTCCGGACGTCGTCGAGGGCCTCGTAGTCGCCGCGCCAGGCACCGCGGAGGGCCTGGACGCCGAGGAACACCAGGTAGGCCGCGCCGAGCCACTTCACCGTCTCGAAGAGCGGGCGGTAGCGGGTGATCACCGCGCCCAGCCCGAGCGCCGCCGCCGTGCCCTGCAGGAAGTTCGCCACGGTGATCCCGGCGCACGCCCAGCCGCTGCCGCGCGCGCCGCCGGTCAGGGCGTTCTTCAGCACGACCATCGTGTCCGGGCCCGGCATCACCGCCAGGAAGGCCATCATCCCGGCGAACCCGGCGTAGGTGCTCCAGGTCATCAGGACTCCAGCGCCAGCGCGGCGCCGAAGCCGAGCAGCGCGGTCCCGGTGACGCCGTCGAGGGCCCGGCGCACCCGGCGGCGCTCCAGCCACACCCGCACGCGGTGCACGAACGCCAGCAGCACCAGCAGCCACACCACGCCGAGCACGGCGACGGTGTAGGCCAGCGCCAGCGCGTCGGCCGTCGTCGTGCGCACCGGGTCGAGGAACTGCGGCAGCACGGACAGGTACAGCACGAGCACCTTCGGGTTGGTGATGTTGGAGAGGAACCCTTCGCGGAACCGCCGGAAGCCGCCGCCCCGGCGCCGCTGGACCGCTTCGACGACGTGGTAGTTGCCGCGGAACGCGCCGCGCAGCGCCTGCACGCCGAGGAAGACGAGGTAGGCCGCGCCGGCCCACTTGAGCGCGAGGAACACCGGTTGCGACCGGGCGACGAGGACGCCGAGCCCGAGCGCCGCGGCGCTGCCCTGCACGGCGTTGCCGGCGAAGATGCCGAGCGACGCGAGCAGCCCGCCCCGGAACCCGCCGGACAGCGCGTTCTTGAGCATGACCATCGTGTCGGGCCCCGGCGCGAGGACGATCAAGACCACGATGACCAGGTAACTCCCGTACGAACTCCACGTCACGGCTGCACGCTAACCGACGGGCCCGCGCCCGGTCTCGCGGATTTCGGTCACGTCGTCGCGGGGCTCGGCGGGAGGGAGTCCGGCGGAGTAGTGTTCGGCCATGTCAGCAGGGGAAATCGAGCTTTCGCCCGGTGAGCGCGTGCTCTGGGCGGGGGAACCGGTCCAGCGCCCGCTCTACGTCGCCGCGGACGGGGTGATCGCCCCGGCCGGGTTCGTGCTCGCCGCGGCCGCGCTCTGGTTCCTGCTCGCGAAGCAGCCGAGCGGCGCCACGATGGCCGTGGCGGTGGTCGCGCTGGTGCTCGGCCTCTACGGCGCGATCGGCCGCTCGGTGGTCCGGTACCTCGCCTTCGGCCGCACGACCTACGCCGTGACGGACAGCCGGGTGATCGCGCGGTCGGGCCTGTTCCGGCAGAAGGAACGCGCTAGCGAGCTGGCCGGGTTGCCGTCGCCGTCGCTCAAGCCGGGTCCGTCCCGCACCGGGACCATCGCCTTCGGGCCGGGCACCGTGACGCTGGTGGGCATCGGCGAACCCAAGCGCGTCCGCGACCTGCTGACCAAGGCCATCGACGAGGCGACGGCCCGCCAGGTGCCGCCGCCTGCCGCCTGAACGGAGGCAACCCGCACGGCCGGCGGAGCGTCAGCCCGGTGAACGACACCGGGGGAGGCCGCCGTGGGTGAACCGAGCATCGTCCTGGAGCCGGGTGAGCGGCTGCTGTGGTCGGGACGGCCGCTGCGGATCGCCCTGACGGGCCTCGAGTGGTACCGCGTCGCCTTCGGCGCGGTGCTGGTGGTGGTCGTGTTCGCCGCGCACGGGATGCCGTTCGCCAACGGCCCGGTGCCGCTCTTCGACGTGGCTTTCGTCCTGTGCGGGCTCGCGGTCACCTGGGTGCCGGTGGGCAGGCGGGTGTGGGTGACGCGCCGTGCGGTGTACGCGGTGACCGACGAGCGGATCGTCGTGGCCGACCGCGGCACCGGCCGCACTCGCGCGTCGGAGTACCGGAGCGCGTTGGCGCCGCCGGTCGTCCGGATCGGCCGGGACGGCACCGCCACGCTCAGCTTCACGCGTCGGGACGCCCCCGGCGCCGCGCTCGGTGTTCCCATGCGGAGACGGCGCCCCGCGATCCGGCTGTTCGCCGTCCCGGCGGTCGAGGAGCTCCGCGAGCTGACCGAGCCGGGCCCGCGCTGACGTCACCCGGACGTGGCGGATTCCACTGCCACCGTAAGTTACCGGCCGGTACACTCGACGAAACGTCCACCGCCGGAGGTGCCCAGTGCCGTACCCAACGGACCGCGAGCGAGACCGACCGTGGGTGATGCGGACCTACGCGGGACATTCCTCCGCGGCCGCGTCGAACGAGCTCTACCGGCGCAACCTCGCGAAGGGGCAGACCGGCCTCTCGGTGGCGTTCGACTTGCCCACCCAGACCGGCTACGACCCCGACCACCAGCTCTCGCGCGGTGAGGTCGGCAAGGTCGGCGTGCCGGTGTCGCACATCGGCGACATGCGGCGGCTCTTCGACGGCATCCCGCTCGCCGAAGCGAACACGTCGATGACCATCAACGCGCCCGCCATGTGGCTGTTGGCGCTGTACGTCTCCGTGGCGCGCGAGCAGGCCGAAGCCGAGGGCCGGGACGTCGACGAAGTCCTCGCGAAGCTCACCGGCACCACGCAGAACGACATCATCAAGGAGTACCTGTCCCGCGGGACCTACATCTTCCCGCCGGGGCCGAGCCTGCGGCTGATCACCGACGTGATCGCGTGGACCGTGCACCACGTGCCGAAGTGGAACCCGATCAACATCTGCAGCTACCACCTGCAGGAAGCCGGGGCGACCCCGACGCAGGAGGTCGCGTACGCGCTGTGCACCGCGATCGCCGTGCTCGACGCCGTCCGCGACTCGGGGCAGGTCGACGCGGCCGACATGGCCAAGGTCGTCGCGCGGATCTCCTTCTTCGTCAACGCCGGCGTCCGGTTCGTCGAGGAGATGGCCAAGATGCGCGCGTTCACCGCGCTCTGGGACGAACTCACGCGGGACCGTTACGGCGTAACGGATCCCAAGGCCCGCCGGCTGCGCTACGGCGTGCAGGTCAACTCGCTCGGGCTCACCGAAGCCCAGCCGGAGAACAACGTCCAGCGGATCGTGCTGGAGATGCTCGCGGTGTCGCTCTCCCGCGGCGCCCGCGCCCGCGCGATCCAGCTGCCCGCGTGGAACGAGGCCCTCGGCCTGCCGCGGCCGTGGGACCAGCAGTGGGCGCTGCGGATGCAGCAGGTGCTCGCGTTCGAGACCGACCTGCTGGAGTACGAGGACATCTTCGACGGCTCGCACGTCATCCAGGCGAAGGTCGACGAGATCATGGCCGGCGCCCGCGAGGAGATCGCCCGGGTGCAGGACCTCGGCGGCGCGGTCGCCGCGGTCGAGAGCGGCTACATGAAGTCGCAGCTGGTCACCTCGCTGGCCGAGTACCGCCGCGAGATGGAGAACGGCGAGCGGATCCTGGTCGGGGTCAACAAGTTCGAGACGACCGAGCCGTCGCCGCTGCAGGCCGAGGGCGCGAAGGCGATCGAGACGATCGACCCCGCCGTCGAGAAGGCCGCCGTCACGGCCGTCGAGGAGTGGCGCACCCAGCGTGACAACGACGCCGTCGAGCGGTCGCTGGCCACGCTGAAGGAACGTGCGCAGACCACGGAGAACCTGTTCGAGGCCACTGTGGACTGCGCGCGGGCCGGCGTCACCACCGGCGAGTGGGCCGGCGCGCTGCGCGAGGTGTTCGGCGAATACCGGGCGCCCACCGGGGTTTCCGCCGCGGCGAGCGGTGGCGGCGACCCGGAGATCGAGCGCGTCCGCGCGCGGGTCCGGGAAACCGAGGCGGAGCTGGGCGAGCGGCTGCGGATCCTGGTCGGCAAGCCCGGCCTCGACGGGCACTCCAACGGCGCCGAGCAGGTCGCCGTCCGGGCGCGCGACGTCGGCTTCGAGGTGGTCTACCAGGGCATCCGGCTGACCCCCGAGCAGATCGTCGCGGCCGCGGTGCAGGAAGGCGTGCACGTCGTGGGGCTCTCCGTGCTCTCCGGCTCGCACCTCGAGGTGGTCCCGCACGTCGTCGACGGCCTGCGGGCCGCGGGGGCGGCCGACGTGCCGGTGATCGTCGGCGGGATCATCCCGCCGGACGACGCCGCGCTGCTGGCCGAACGCGG
The DNA here is from genome assembly GCF_046549135.1 of Amycolatopsis sp. lyj-23. NCBI lineage: Bacteria > Bacillati > Actinomycetota > Actinomycetes > Pseudonocardiales > Pseudonocardiaceae > Amycolatopsis > Amycolatopsis sp. lyj-23. The sequence goes on from NZ_JAJPWN010000004.1 coordinate 310,085, forward strand.
CATCGCCCGGGTGTTCACGCCCAAGGACTACGAGCTCACCGGGATCATGGACGGCATCGTCGGCCTGATCCGCGAGCGGCACGGCCTCAGCTGAGCCCGCCCAGGATGTCCTTTGTGGACTTCACGGTGGCGAACTGGTTGGCCAGGTTCGCCGCCGTGACGCGGTACAGCTCGTCCGCGGTCACCTCCGGGAGGTCGAACGTGAACGTGGCGTCGAGGGCGAAAGTCACGTCGTAGCCGAGGTTCCCGCCCATCCGGGCGGTGGTTTCGCAGCAGAAGTTCGTCTGGATGCCCGCCACGACGATGCTGCCGATGCCGCGCTTGCGCAGCCACGCGTCGAGATCGACGTCGCCGAGGAACGCCGAGTTGACCTTCTTGCCGAAGACGAGGTCCGGCCGGGCGCCGTCGAGTTCGGGCTTGAAGTCGTTGCCCGGCTGACCCGGCCGCAGCGGCGAGTCCGGCTTGGCCGAGTCGTGGTGCACGAGCACCACCGGGAGCCGCCGCTCCTGCCACGCGTCGAGCAACGCCTTCATGTTCGCTTCGGCGCCGGGGTTGTTGCGCGGGCCCCAGAACTCCGGGTCGTCGAACCCGCGCTGGACGTCGATCAGGATGAGTGCCGTTTCGGTCATGCCGTCGAGTTTCGCGGGCTTCCGACGTCCAGGGGAGTGGCAGAAGACGCGCGATGCGGTACTTTTCTGCCATGCGCACCATCGGCGTCCTCCTGCTGCCGGGCACCCGGGTGTTCGACCTCGCGGTGATCGGCGAGGTCTGGGCCCAGGATCGCTCCGGCAGCGGGATCGGCCCGTTCACCGTGCGGCTGTGCAGCCCCGGCCGCGTCCGCACGGCCGTGTCGCCCTTCGGCGACGTCGCGGCCACGCACGGGCTCGCCGGGCTCGACGGCTGCGACCTCGTGCTGGCGCCGGGCCGCGACGACCCGCTCGCGCCGGTACCCGCGGCGGCGGTCACGGGACTGCGGCGGGCGCACCGGGCCGGGGCGACCGTCGCCGGGCTGTGCTCCGGCGCGTTCACCCTGGCCGCCGCCGGCCTGCTCGACGACCGCCCGGCGACCACGCACTGGCGCGATCTCGACGCCCTCGCCCGCGTCGCGCCGCGGGCGGACCTGCAGCGTGACGTGCTCTACACCGACGACGGCGGCGTCCTGACGTCCGCCGGGGTCGTCGGTGGCCTCGACCTCTGCCTGTACCTGGTCCGGCGCGACCACGGCGCCGACGTCGCCGCCGCGCTCGCCCGCCGGCTGGTGATGCCCCCGGCGCGCGAAGGCGGGCAGCGCCAGTACGTCGACCACCCGCTGCCGCCGTCGGCGGCCCAGCCCGGCATGGCGTCCACAATGGACTGGGCGCTGGCGCGGCTGGCGGACGGCATCGGCGTCGAGGACCTGGTCGGGCACGCCCGGATGAGCGAGCGGACGTTCCACCGCGAGTTCGCCGCGGCCACCGGCGTGACACCGGGACGCTGGCTGCGCGTCCAGCGCGTCCGGTACGCGCAGCGCCTGCTGGAGACGACGTCGCTGCCGGTCGAGCGGGTCGCCGAGCGGTCCGGGCTGGGCACGGCGGCCAACCTGCGACGGCGGATGCGCGCCGAAGTCGGCGTCGGCCCCGACAGCTACCGGCGCACCTTCCGGGCGGCTACCGTCGGGGCATGTACCAGCACCTCCTCGTGAAGCGGGACGGCGACACCGTCACGATCACCATGAACCGCGCGGCGCGGCGCAACTCGCTGTCCGCGGAGCACCTGGCCGAGCTGCTCGCCGCGTTCCGCGAGGCGGGCACGACCGACGCGACCGGCGTCGTGCTGGCCGGCGACGGCCCGGTGTTCTCGGCCGGGCACGACTTCGCCGACGTCGCCGCGCGTGACCTCATGGGCGTGCGCGAGCTGCTGACGCTGTGCACGGCCCTGATGAAGACCATGCAGTCGATCCCGCAGGTGGTCATCGCGCGGGTGCACGGCCTGGCCACCGCGGCGGGCTGCCAGCTGGTGGCCTCGTGCGACCTGGCCGTGGCCGCCGAGTCGGCCGGCTTCGCCCTGCCGGGCGGCAAGGGCGGCTGGTTCTGCCACACGCCGGCGGTCCCGGTGGCGCGTTCCATCGGCCGCAAGCGGCTGATGGAGCTGGCGCTGACCGGCGACGTCATCGACGCGGCGACGGCGCTCGACTGGGGCCTGGTCAACCGGGTCGTCCCCGACGAGCAGCTCGACGACGCCGTCGCGGAGCTGCTGGCCCGGGCGACGCGCGGCAGCCGGGCGAGCAAGGCGATGGGCAAGGCGACGCTCTACGCCCAGCTCGACCGGCCCGAGGCCGACGCGTACGCGATCGCCCTGGAGGTCATGGCGGCGGCGTCCCAGCTGCCCGGCGCCCGCGAAGGCATGGCGGCGTTCCTGGAGAAGCGCAAACCGTCCTGGCCCGACTGACGTCCCCGGCTCCGGCCGGGGGTTTCGTCGTGGCCGCGGACCGTACAATACGGTATGGTATGGTACGGCCATGGTGAGCAGGCGGGATTGGCTGGACGCGGGACTGGTGCTCCTGGCCGAGCAAGGTGCGCCGGCGGTGACGATCGAGCGGCTGACCGAGCGGCTCGGCCTGTCGAAGGGCTCCTTCTACCACCACTTCAAGGGCACGGGCGGGTTCCGCACGGCCCTGCTGGCGCACTTCGAGACCGAGCGCACGACCCGGTTCGTGGAGCAGGCCGAGGCGGTGCCGGACGACAGGCTCGGCGCGCTGCTGAAGCTCGTCCTCGCGCCGGGGCCGGGCCTCGGGCTGGAGATCGCCGTGCGGGCCTGGGCCCTGCAGGACGCCGAGGCGCGGGCGGTCCAGGAGCGCGTCGACCGGACCCGGGTGGCCTACCTGACCGAGATCAGCGGCGACGCCGGCCTGGCGCAGGCGCTGTACCTGATCGTCGTCGGCGCCGGGCAGGTCGTGCCGCCGCTGTCCGGGCGGCAGCTCGAGGACGCGTTGGAACTGGTACTGGGGAGAGCGAAATGACCGAACCGTTCGCCGAGGGCGCGGACTACGTCGAGTTCGAGGAGATCGAGAGCGAGAACAGCCTGCGCGAGTTCGTCGCGGGCGTGTTCGGCTGGTCGCCGGCCTGGGTGAAGGCCCTCTTCGGCGTCCGGTACCTGCTCGCGAAGGCGCTGCGGCTGGAGACCGCGTCCGTGCCGCGATCCGGCCGGCTGCGGCCCGAGGACGTCGGGTTCGCGCCCGGCGACCGGGTCGCGTTCTTCACCGTCCGGGCGGGTGATCCGGAGCGGTACCTGGTGGCGGGCGTGGACGACAGTCACCTGACCGGGTACCTGACGGCCGAGGCGGTACCCGGCGGCTTCCGGCTCGGCACGATCGTGCACTTCCACAACCGCGTCGGTCCGGCCTACTTCGCGCTGATCAAGCCGTTCCACCACCTGGTGATCCGCGGGATGCTCAAGGCCGGCGCTCGAAGAGCATGAGCTGGGCCCACGCGGCGACCGACTGCGCGTCGGTGATCTCACCGGCGAGGATCATCTTCTCGACGTCCGCGCGCGCGAACCACGCGCTGCGCATGTCCTGCTCCTCGTGTTCGCGCTCCGGCTCGCCTTCGGTGATGTCCGTGGCGAGGAACACCCAGCCGCGCTGGCTGCTCATCCCGGCGGCGACGTCGAGCGTGCCGAGCGGGACCATCGAGCCGGCCCGCAACCCGGTCTCCTCGCGCAGCTCCCGCACGGCCAGCTCGGCCGGCGGCACGTCCGCCAGGTCCGGCGCGGTGCCCTGCGGGAACTCCCAGCGCCGCTCGCCCAGCGGGTACCGGAACTGCTCGACCAGCCGGAACCGGTCGCCGTCCTGGGCGATGACCAGTGCGTACGACGGCTTGTCGATCACGCCGTAGATGCCCGCCGAGCCGTCGGGGCGGCGGATTTCGTCCTCCCGCACCGTCATCCAGTTGTTCCGGTACACCTCGCGGGACGCGACACGCTGAATGGGGTCCACGCGCCCAGTATCACCGACCCTGTCCTACCCTCCTCGGGTGCGTCTCGTGATCGCGCGGTGCCAGGTCGACTACGCCGGCCGGCTGACCGCCCACCTGCCGATGGCCACCCGCCTGCTGCTCGTCAAGTCCGACGGCTCGGTGTCGGTGCACTCCGACGACCGTGCGTACAAGCCGCTGAACTGGATGAGCCCGCCGTGCTGGCTGATCGAGGACGGCAAGCTCTGGATCGTCGAGAACAAGCAGGGCGAGAAGCTGGTGATCTCGATCGACGAGGTCTTCCACGACTACTCCCAGGCCCTGGGCGCGGAACCGGGCCTGCAGAAGGACGGCGTCGAGGCGCACCTGCAGGAACTGCTGGCCGAGCACATCAAGACCCTCGGCGACGGCTACACGCTGGTCCGCCGCGAATTCCCGACGGCGATCGGCCCGGTCGACATCATGGCCCGCGACGCCGACGGCCGTTCGGTGGCGGTGGAGATCAAGCGCCGCGGCGAAATCGACGGCGTCGAGCAGCTCACGCGCTACCTGGAGCTGCTCAACCGCGACCCGCTCCTGGCGCCGGTGCAGGGCGTCTTCGCGGCCCAGATCATCAAGCCCCAGGCCCGCACGCTGGCCGAGGACCGCGGCATCCGGTGCCTGACGCTCGACTACGACGAGCTCCGCGGCATCGAGTCCGACGAGTTCCGGCTGTTCTGACGTGTCCGGCGTGGAGCCCGGCCGGTACGTCCACTACAAGGGCGGCGAGTACGAGGTGCTCGGCGTCGCCCGGCACAGCGAGACCGAAGAGGAGCTCGTGGTGTACCGGGCGCTCTACGGCGAGCGCGGGCTGTGGGTGCGCCCGGCGCCGATGTTCGCCGAGCCGGTCGAGACGCCGGCCGGCCGCGTGCCGCGGTTCCGGCGGGTGGCGGACTGAGCCGGGGTCGTTGAAAAATCGATCTCGGCTGCCCGAACGGGCGGATCTCGGGGCCGATACCGAATCGATGCGGAAATCGAAGTATCTGATTCCTTGATTGTGACTCCGCCAGGAAATCGTCAACCCGATAGGCGGGTGCGCGGTGATCGGATACTTTTCCGCGCGATTCCTGCGCTGTTCGGGTGAGTTCGGGATCTCATTCGCGGTCGCCGTGCGACACTCGATTCGAGGGGTTCCGCCGGTGCGTCCGGCGTGGCCGGAGGGTGGTGCGCTCGGCCGTCCCAGTGCGTCGTGCCAACGTTTCAGTCCGCCTTCGAGCTCGTGGTGTGCATGCCATCCGGCCGGCGTGTGCGCATTTTCGCCTGCACGGAGGAGGAAGTCATGCGTTATCGTCCACTCGGTTCCGATCCGGCCGACCCGCGCCTTGGCCGGTTCATTCCGGACGACTGGCGGCACGTGGAAAGGTATCCGCTCGGCGCGCTGGCCGAGGAAGACCGGCCCACCCGCTCGCCGGTCGTGATCGGCGTCAACTGGTACTCGGCGTTCGACACCCCGGAACAGGACGGCACCTCCGGCGAGTTCTTCATCGCGAAGGCCGGGGTCGCGCAGCTCGGCAAGATCCGCGGCGGCCACTGCGTCTGCCTCGAACCGGGCGGCACCCCGGACACCGACGCCTACTACGCGTTCTACGACCAGGGCCACGAAGGCGCCTGCGTCGGCTTCGGCTGGTCGCGGTGCATGTCGCTCTTCAACGGCAGCGAGTACGCGGCCCGCTGGCTCTGGGACGCGGCGAAGCTGCGCGACGAGTGGCCCGAGACCAACCCCGGCGACGAGAACGGCACGTCGGTCCGGGCTGCGGCCGAGGTCCTCAAGGAGAGCGGGCACGTCCTGTGGGAAGACTCGTACGCGAACGACGACTGGCAGGCGCGCGAGAAGTACACCCCCGAGGCCAAGCAGGGCATCAAGGTGTTCCGCTGGGCGAAGTCGGTCGACGACGTCCACGCGGTGCTCGCCAACCCGCGCGCCGACGCGCTCGGCGCCGTGCCGATCCTCAACTCGTGGGGCCCGGCCTTCCCGCACCGGACCTACCTGCCCGACGCGGTGCTCGCCAAGCTGATCGACGAGGAAGGCGAGATCGCGGTACCCACCGACAGGTGACCCCCAGCCGCTCCCGCGGCGCGTGACGAAGGCGCGTTTCCCCTGGTGAAAGCCGGGGAGACGCGCCTTCCGACCATTGTGGACGCGTCAGCGTGCCGACCCTGAATCCATGCAGTACTGTCCCGATCCGACAGGTTGCTGGTGATTCCTGTCGGATCTTGTCCTGCTTGAGAAGAACTGCCGGAGGTGGGTCGGGTGCTCGTCCTAGCCGATGCGAACCTGCGACTCGACGCGAGCGCGATCGACTACATCGAATTGGCGTTCTACTTCGTGCTCGTGCTGGGCATCGGGTACCTGGCGCGGCGGCAGGTGTCGAGCAGCCTCGACTTCTTCCTGTCCGGTCGCTCGCTGCCGGCCTGGGTCACGGGTCTCGCCTTCATCTCCGCGAACCTCGGCGCGGTCGAGGTGATGGGCATGTCGGCCAACGGCGCCCAGTACGGCCTGCCGACCGTGCACTACTTCTGGATCGGCGCCATCCCGGCGATGCTGTTCCTCGGCATCGTGATGATGCCCTTCTACTACGGCTCGAAGGTCCGCAGCGTCCCCGAGTTCATGCGGCGGCGCTTCGGCAAGCCGGCCCACCTGGTCAACGGCATCAGCTTCGCCGCCGCGCAGATCCTGATCGCAGGCGCGAACCTCTTCCTGCTGGCCAGCGTGGTGAACCTGCTGCTGGGCTGGCCGCTGTGGGTGTCGATCATCGTCGCCGCCGCGATCGTGCTCTCCTACACCGCCCTCGGCGGCCTTTCCGCCGCGATCTACAACGAGGTGCTGCAGTTCTTCGTCATCGTCATCGCGCTGGTGCCGCTGACGATCATCGGCCTGGTCAAGGTCGGCGGCTGGCAAGGCCTGGTCGACAAGGTGACCAACAGCCCCGGCGGCACCGCGCAGCTGCACTCGTGGCCCGGTGACAACCTGACCGGCTTCGGCAACAGCCTGCTTTCGGTGCTGGGCATCGTCTTCGGCCTCGGGTTCGTGCTCTCCTTCGGCTACTGGACGACGAACTTCGTCGAGGTCCAGCGGGCGATGGCGTCGAAGAGCATGTCGGCCGCGCGGCGCACGCCGATCATCGGCGCGTTCCCGAAGATGTTCGTCCCGTTCATCGTGATCATCCCCGGCATGATCGCCGCGGTCAGCGTGTCCGAGTACGTCAAGGACAAGCAGGTGCTGCTCGACGGCGGCAAGGCCGCAAGCGGCGTCACGTTCAACAACGCGCTCCTGCTGCTGATGCGCGACCTGCTGCCGAACGGCATGCTCGGCATCGCCATCGCCGGTCTGCTGGCCTCCTTCATGGCCGGCATGGCGGCGAACCTGAGCTCGTTCAACACCGTCTTCACGTACGACATCTGGCAGACGTACGTGAAGAAGGACAAGCCGGACCACTACTACCTGAACCTGGGCCGCGTGGTGACCTCGGCGGGCACGATCCTCGCGATCGGCACCGCGTTCATCGCGTCGAACTCCGGCAACATCCTGAACTACCTGCAGGACCTGTTCTCCTTCTTCAACGCGCCGCTGTTCGCGACGTTCATCCTGGGCATGTTCTGGAAGCGGATGACCCCGCACGCCGGCTGGAGCGGCCTGGTGCTCGGTACCGCCTCGGCGATCACGATCTGGGGCCTGTCGCAGGCCGGGTACATCGGCCTGAAGGGCCAGGGCACCAGCTTCGTCGCTGCCGGTGTCGCCTTCGTGGTCGACATCGTGGTGAGCGTCGTGGTCTCGCTCGTCACCAAGCCGAAGCCGGACGAGGAGCTCGTGGGCCTGGTCTACTCGCTCACGCCCAAGGAGACCCGTCAGCACGACTCGACCGGCGAGAACGCGGGCTGGTACCGCAAGCCGGGCCTGCTCGCCGGCATCGTGCTCATCCTGACCATCGCCCTCAACGCCATCTTCTAGGAGGACGGCATGGCTACCGAGTCGCAGCCGCGCGCACACAAGGCAGGCGCCTTCGACATCCGGCTGATCATCGCCCTGCTGATCGGCGTCTACGGCGTCATCCTCACCGTCATGGGCCTCTGGTTCACCTCGGACGAGGAGCTCAAGAAGGCGGCCGACGTCAACATCAACCTGTGGGCCGGGATCGGCATGCTGGTGGTCGCCGCGCTGTTCGTCACCTGGGCCCTGGTCCGGCCGCTCGTCGTGCCGGCCGAGCCGGAGACCGAGACGGGCGACACACCGGCCGTCGCGGGCGAATAACCGGGTTGTCCGGACAGCGGCGCGAACGTGCCGCTACCGTGCTCCGCGTGTTCCCAGACGTTCGGCACCGCCGGCTTCCGAAGCTGTTCCTGCTGGTCACCGCGCTCGCGCTGCCGCTGACGGCGTGCGGGCCGGACCTCGGCAAGTCCAACTTCGCCCGGACGACGGTGCCCGCGGCGGCCGCCACCGGCCCGGCGGCCGACGGCCCGATCACCGACGCCGCCGTCGCGGCCGGCGTGCTCCGCACGATCCAGCCGTGCCAGTTCCTGACCAAGGACGCCCTCGGCGGCCTGGGCCTGGGCACGGTCGAGAACGACCCGTCGCCGTCGTCGATCGCCTTCGACACCTGCCGCAACAAGGTGAAGGACCCGGGCGGCAAGGAGATCCGGCTCGAACTCGAGGTCGGCAGCACCGTGGTGCCGCGCGCCGACAAGACGGCCGGCGTCGTCGGCGGGCTGCCGCTGCGCGTCAACAAGACCGGCGACACCGACTGCACCGTCGCGGCGATGACGGCGCTGAACCCGGACCTGGCGCTCGCGGTGTCGGCCACCTACGTGAGCGACCCCTGCCGGGCCGGGCAGGCCCTGCTCGAGGCCGTCGTCCAGAAGGTCCACAACTCGCCGGAGAAGTACTCGACGCCGGCCGGGACCGTGCTGACCGCCGACCCGTGCGCGATGGCCGACGCCGCGGTGGTGACCACGGCCGTGCCGGCGGCCAAACCGGCACCCTCGGGCCTGCACTCGTGCGAGTGGCGGGACCGCGGCCCGACGGTGACGGTCGGGTTCCTCCCGGGCCTGCCCCCGCTCGTCGGCGACGGTTACTCCAAGGTGGACCTCGGCACCGGCGTCACCGGCTTCCAGAAGCCGCAGACCGGGAGTTCGGCCCGGTGCAAGGTCCAGTGGCAGCACCGGCCGTGGCAGGGCGACGACGTCGAACTGGCCCAGGTGGACTACCAGGGCTACGACGACAACGACCCCGATCCGTGCGGCAAGGCGGTGACCGTCGCGAAGAACGTGGTCACCAAGCTCCCCAAACCCTGATCTGGCGGCGGGCCGCGCGGAGAGGTAGGAAGGGGACACCCACCCGCCGATGTGCCGGAGGCTGCCGTGAAGAAGATCATCAACGATCCGGCGAACGTGGTCGCCGAGTCGCTGCGGGGCCTCGCCGCCGCGCACGCCGACGTCCTGCGCGTCCGGTACGACCCGGACGTCGTGGTCAGAGCCGACGCACCGGTCGCGGGCAAGGTCGCCGTCATCTCCGGCGGCGGTTCCGGGCACGAGCCGCTGCACGGCGGGTTCGTCGGCCCCGGCATGCTCGCCGCCGCGGTGCCCGGTGCGGTGTTCACCTCGCCGACGCCGGACGCGGTGCAGGCCGCGGTCACCGCCACCACCGGCGACGCGGGTGCGCTGCTGATCGTGAAGAACTACACCGGCGACGTGCTGAACTTCGAGACGGCCGCCGAGCTGGCCGCCGCCGAGGGCCTCGAGGTGCGCAGCGTCGTGATCGACGACGACGTCGCGGTCAAGGACTCGACGTACACCGCGGGCCGCCGCGGGGTCGGCGGCACGGTGCTGCTGGAGAAAATCACCGGCGCCGCCGCCGAGCGCGGCGACTCGCTCGACGCCGTGACCGCGCTGGCGCAGAAGGTGATCGGCCAGGTCCGGTCGATCGGCGTCGCGCTCACCGCGCCGACCGTGCCGCACGCCGGCACCCCGAGCTTCGACCTCGACGAGGACGAGATCGAGTTCGGCATCGGCATCCACGGCGAGCCCGGCCGCGAGCGGATCCCGGCCGAGCCGGCCGACGCGCTGGTGGCGCGGATGGTCGAGGCGGTGGTCTCGGACCTGCCGTTCGCTTCCGGCGACCGCGTGCTGCTGTTCACCAACTCGATGGGCGGCACCCCGCTCGTCGAGCTCTACCTCGCCCACGGCATCGCCGAGCGGCTGCTGGCCGAGCGTGGGATCGTGGTCGAACGCCGGCTGGTCGGCCCGTACATCACCAGCCTCGAGATGCAGGGGATGAGTCTGACGTTGCTCAAACTGGACGACGAGCTGACCGAGCTGTGGGACGCCCCGGTCAACACCGCGGCCCTGCGGTGGGGGCTCTGATGGCCTGCACGGCCGAGGGGGTCGCGGCGGCCGTCCGCGCCGCCGCGGCGGTGGTCGCCGAGCACCGGGCGGAGCTGATCGACCTCGACCGCGCGATCGGCGACGGCGACCACGGCGAGAACCTCAACCGCGGCTTCGCGGCCGTCGTCGCGGCGCTCGATTCCGCGGTGCCGGACACCCCGGGCGGGGTGCTGAAGCTCGTGGCGACGACGTTGATCTCCAAGGTCGGCGGGGCCGCGGGGCCGTTGTACGGCACGGCTTTCCTGCGGGCGTCGGCCAAACTCGGCGCCGTGGAAACCCTAGACGTCCCGGCGTTGCTGGACGCGCTGCGCGCCGGCCTCGAAGGCGTCCAGGCCCGCGGCAAGGCCGTGGGCGGCGACGCGACCATGGTCGACGCCCTGATCCCCGCGGTGGCGGCCGCGGAGAAGGCGGCAGGCGACGGCGGCGACCTCGCCGCGGTGCTCACGGCGGCGGCCGACGCGGCCGACACCGGCGCCGAGTCCACAGTGGACCTCGTGCCGCGCAAGGGCCGGGCGTCCTACCTCGGCGAGCGCGCGGTCGGGCACCTGGATCCCGGCGCCCGGTCGTCGGCGCTGCTGCTGCGGGCGTTCGCGGAGGCGGCCCGGTGAGCGTCGGAATCGTGCTCGTTTCGCACAGCGCCAAGCTCGCCGAAGGCCTGGCCGAGCTGGCCGCCCAGATGGCGCCGGACGTCACCATCGTGCCGGCCGGCGGCCTCTCCGACGGCTCGATCGGCACGGACTACGACGAGGTCGTCGCCGCCACCCAGCGCGCCGACCACGGCGACGGCGTCGTGCTGCTCTACGACCTGGGCAGCGCGCAGATGACGGCCGACCTCGCCGTCGAGTCCCTGGCCGACCCCTCGGCCGCGGTCGTCGTGGACGGCCCGCTGGTCGAGGGCGCGATCGCGGCGGCCGTGGCCGCGCAGGCGGGGCAGGATCGCAAGGCGGTGGCGGAAGCCGCCGCGGCGGCCGGCATGCCCGAGGACCTGGCGCCTACCGAAGCCACTGGCGACGCCACCGAGGTCGAGCTGGAACTGCGCAACGACGTCGGCCTGCACGCACGGCCGGCCGCGGTGCTGGTGCGGGCGCTCAGCGCGTTCGACGCCGAAGTGACCGTGCGGCTCGGCGACCGGGAGGCCGACGCGCACAGCGTGCTGGCCCTCATGTCGCTCGGTGCCCGCCAGGGTGACCGGATCCGCGTGCGGGCGCGCGGGCCGCAGGCGTCCGCCGCGCTGGAGAGCGTGAAAGAGCTGGTGGACGGCAATTTCGGCGAGTGAAGCCGACGTCGCCGACCGAGTGACTTGAGCGGTACTTACTCGATTCCGTCTGGGCTTCGGGCCGTCCCGCGTGGCACTATCGAGGCCAATTACCAGCGAGTAACATCTCTGGAGGCCTCGATGGCGCGGGACATCTCGACGGTCGGAGTGGTCGGCCTGGGCACCATGGGGGCCGGCATCGCCGAAGTGCTCGCGCGCAGCGGGCTCGACGTCGTCACGGTCGAACTCGACGAAGCCGGCGTCGCCCGCGGCCGCGGCCACCTCGAGCACTCCACCGAACGGGCGCTCTCCGGCGGCAAGCTCGACGCGGCCGGCCGGGAGGCGCTGCTCGGCCGGATCAGCTACCGCACGTCGTTGTCGGATCTGTCCGAAGTGGACTTGGTGGTCGAGGCCATCCCGGAGAGCCTGGAGCTGAAGGCGGACGTCTTCGCCGAGCTGGACAAGATCACCCGGCCCGACGTGGTCTTCGCGTCCAACACGTCGTCGCTGTCGATCACCGAGATCGGCGTGCACACCGCGCGTCCCGGCAAGGTCGTCGGCATGCACTTCTTCAACCCGGCGCCGGTGCAGAAGCTCGTCGAGATCGTGAAGACGGTGGTGACCGAGCCGGAGGTGGTCGCCGAAGCCGTCGAGTTCGCCGAGCGCCTGGGCAAGGTCCCGGTGGTGATCGGCGACCGGGCGGGGTTCATCGCCAACGCGCTGCTGTTCGGCTACCTCAACCACGCGGTGCGCATGTACGAGCAGCGGTACGCCACGCGCGAGGACCTCGACGCCGCGATGCGCTTCGGCTGCGGCTACCCGATGGGCCCGCTCGCGCTGCTCGACCTGATCGGGCTGGACACCGCGAACGAAATCCTCGACACGATGTACCACCAGTCCCGCAACCGCCTGCACGCGCCGGCGCCGCTGCTCAAGCAGATGATCACGGCGGGCCTGCTCGGCCGCAAGACCGGCCGCGGCTTCTACACCTACGACGCCCCGGATTCGCCCACCGTGGTCGCAGACGCGACGGCAGTGTCCACTGTGGACCCGGTGGCGCCGCGACCGGTGGCGAAGGTCGGCGTGGTCGGCACGGGGACCATGGCCACCGGCATCGCGGAGGTGTTCGCCAAGCGCGGCCTCGACGTCGTGCTGCGCGCGCGGAGCCTGGAGAAGGCGCAGGCGTCGGTGGCGCGCGTGAAGAAGTCGCTCGACAAGGCGGTGGTCAAGGGCAAACTGTCCGAAGAGGACGCGGCGGCGGCGTTGGCGCGCATCACCCCCGTCACCGACTTCGAGGCACTGGCCGACGTCGACCTGGTCGTCGAGGCGGTGGCCGAGGAACTGCCGGTGAAGCAGGCGGTGTTCGCGGCCCTGGACGAGGTGGTCCGCCCGGGCGCGGTCCTCGCGACGACGACATCCTCGCTGCCGGTGATCGAGTGCGCGGCCTCGACGTCCCGCCCGGCCGACGTGATCGGCCTGCACTTCTTCAACCCGGCCCCGGTGATGAAGCTGGTCGAGGTGGTATCGACGATCGCAACGGCGCCGGACGTGGTGGCCACGGCGAGCGCGGTCTGCGCGGCGGTGGGCAAGCACGCGGTCCACTGCGGCGACCGCGCGGGGTTCATCGTCAACGCGTTGCTGTTCCCGTACCTCAACGACGCGGTGAAGATGCTGGAGGCCCACTACGCGGCCGCGGACGACATCGACACGGCGATGAAGGTGGGCTGCGGCCTGCCGATGGGCCCGTTCGAACTGCTGGACGTGGTGGGCTTGGACGTGTCGTTGGCGATCCAGCGGACGTTGTACAACGAGTTCCGCGAGGAAGGTTTCGCCCCGGCGCCGCTGCTGGAGCACCTCGTGACCGCCGGGCGGCTGGGCCGGAAGACCGGAAAGGGCTTCAAGGACTACTGATCAGTGGCGCCGTCCGGGCGCCCGCTTCCGAGTGCGCCCCGGGAGAGCACGGTTCCCGCCGCGTTGTAGACGGTGACCGCCGTTCCCGTGGTGATGTCGGAGTACCCGCCGGAGCCGCCGCATGAGCTGTCGCCGTACCCGCTGCTGAACAACGTGAACGTGCCGCGGAGGTCGAACGTCTCCCCGGAACTGCCGCCCGGCGCGCTCGGCGAGCCCGAGTGAGCAAGTGCCAGACATTCGTCTTGGGGCGCACCGGGGGCGGGGGTCAGCGGTCGGCCACCTCGCCGAGGACCGGCTTCACGTCCAGGACCGGCGTGCCGTCGATCGCTTCCAGGCCCGTGACGGTGAGCGTGCCGTTCTCGGCCGCCGTCACCGTGACCGTGTGGAGGCCGATCGGGTTCGGGCGGTCCGGTGCGCGCGTCGAGAACACGCCCTGCAGCGGCCGGGCCGGGTCGCTGCGGGGGTGGACCGCCTGGACTTCGCGGTCCGCTTCGTGCAGCCACGTCAGGAGGACCAGGCGGTCGCCCGGGTGGAGGTCCGCCGCCGCGGTGTGGAACTGCGGTTCGAACACCACGCGGGCCGGTGGTGCGCCCTCGTCGCCCTGTTTCGGGGCCGTCGAGCGGTCCGTCAACGGCGACTCGATGCGCGCCACCGGGTGCACCTCGTAACTCGTCACCGGTAATAGCCCTCGACCGGCACGCGGGCCTCGTCGAACAGCGCCGGGCCGTCCAGCTTCGGGCCTTCCCACGTGAGCGGCGGGCGCAGCGTGAGGAACTGTTCCGTCGACAGCGCGTAGACGACGCGCCCGAGCCTCGACCGCTCGATCGCACCGGTGCACATCCCGCACGGCTGCGTGCTGGTGAACATCGTCGTGGCCGCCGCGGTTTCCGGGTCCAGGTGCTGGGCCGCCCAGCGGGCCAGCTTCAGCTCCGGGTGGGCCGTGATGTCGTCGTCGGTCAGCGACGTGTTGCGGTCCTCGGCCAGGATGTTGCCGTCCGCGTCGGCCAGCAGCGAGCCGAACGGCGGGTTGCCGTGTTCCTCGCGCGCTTCGCGGGCGAGCTCGATCGCCCGCCGCAGCAGGGTTTCTTCGGTGTTCTTCACCGGTTCTCCTTCCAGGACGCGGCCACCGCCGCGAGGTCTCGCCACGCCACCTCCGGGCGCAGCGTTTCGGCCGGGTCCGCGTCGAACGGGTCGAGGACGACCGTCTCCGCCCCCAGCGCCCGCAACTGCCCCAGGTCGTCGAGCACCTGCTCGAGCGTCCCTTCGCCGGCCCGCCGGCCGGGCCCGGTGACCGGCGCCGCGGTCACCCGCAACACGATCCGCGGCGCGAAGGCGGGCACCGGCCGGTCGCCCGCCAGTTCTTCCAGCCGCGCCAGCGTTTCCCGGAACCGGGCCATCGTCAGCCGCAGCGGGTGCCACGCGTCGCCGAGCTCCACCGCCCGGCGCAGCCCGGCGTCGCTGTGCCCGCCCAGCCACAGCGGGATCGGGCCCGCGCGGTAGTCGTCCCGCTCGGCCCACGCGGCGCGGATCGCCCGCAGGTGCTCGGTGGTGAGCCGGCCGCGCTGCTCGAACGGCACCCCCAGCGCGTCGAACTCCTGCTTCGCCCAGCCGATCCCGGCGCCGAGCACGAACCGGCCGCCGCTGAGCGCGTCGAGGTTCGCCGCCATCCGCGCCACGAGCAGCGGATGCCGGTACGGCACCACCAGCACCGTGGTGCCCAGCCGCACCCGCTGCGTGATCCCCGCCAGCCACGACAACGTCGTGAACGGCTCGTAGAACGGCGCCGGGTACTGCCCGGCGACGTCCGGCGTGACGGCGACGTGGTCGGACACCATCAGCAGGTCGTAGCCGAGGCCTTCCACGGTCTGCGCCCAGGCGCGCAGGACACCCGGGTCCGTGCCGGGCCCGAAGTTGGGGACGTTCACGCCGATCTCCACGGCAAAAGGCTATCGGCGTCCGGTTCGCGTCCGGAAGGGAACGATCACGGCGTTCGGGCCATCCGGCCGTGGATCCCACGGTATCTTCAGCAGATGACCGAGAGTCTCGATCCGACGGACTGGGCCATCCTGACCGAGTTGCAGCTCGACGCCCGGCTGCCGCTCACCGAGCTCGGCCGCCGCGTGAACCTCAGCGCGTCCGCGGCGACCGAACGCCTGCGGCGGCTCGAGGCCGCCGGCGTGATCACCGGTTACTGCGCGCAGATCGACCTCGGCAAGGTCGGCTACCCGGTGCTCGCCGTGGTCCGGCTCAAGTACCCGGGCAGCAGGCACGAGCCGCTGCACAAGCTGCTCGCCGAACGCGCCGAGATCCTCGAATGCCTGCGCACGACCGGCGACGACTGCTACACCCTGAAGGTCGCCGCGGCCTCCATGGCCCACCTCGAGCGCACGGTGGACGAGCTCTGCCAGTTCGGCAGCACGACCACCAACCTCGTCTACAGCCAGACCCTGCCCTACCGCGGACCGCGGGAGCCCGCCCGTGACCTCGACGCCTGACCGCATCGTCGTCTACGGCGTGACCGGCTCGGGCAAGTCGACGCTCGCCGCGCGGATCGCCGAGCGCACCGGCCTGCCCTACCGCTCCGCGGACGACATCGGCTGGCAGCCGGGCTGGGTCGGCACCCCCGACGAGGAACAGCGCCGCCGGATCGCCGAGGTGTGCGCGCAGGAGCGCTGGGTCCTCGACGCCGTCTACAGCAAGTGGCAGGACATCGTCCTGCCGCGCACCCAGCTGGTGGTGGGCCTCGACTACCCGCGCTGGCTTTCGCTGGGCCGCTTGGTGCGCCGGACGTTCGTGCGGGCGGTGACGCGACGGCGGATCTGCAACGGCAACGTCGAGTCCTTCCGGCAGGTGTTCTCCGCGGACTCGATCATCCGCTGGCACTTCACGTCGTTCGCGAACAAGCGGGCCCGCATCCGGGCGTGGGCGGCCGAGTCGCCCGGCCCGGCCGTCGTCCGGTTGACGTCCCCGCGCGAGACGCGCCGCTGGCTCGAGACGCTCTGAGCTCACGCCCCCGGCGGCAGCAGCGGGCCGCCGCTCCAGTGCTGGAACACCAGGTTCGTGTGGACGCGGGCGACTTCGTCCCGGGCGGTCAGCTCGTCGAGGACCAGCCGCTGCAGTTCGCCGGCCGAGCTGGTCGCGACGTGCGCGAGGAAGTCGTCCGGCCCGGTCAGGTGGTAAACCGCGCGCACCTCCGGCAGGGAGAGCAGGTGCTCGATGAACGGGTCCACCAGCGGCCGCCGGTGCGGGCGGACCTGGACGAACAGGAACGCCTCCAGCGGCCGCCCGAGCTTCGCCGCGTCGACCGACGCGTGCTGGCCGGTGATCACTCCGGTGTCGCGCAGCCGCGCGACGCGGTCCAGGCACGTCGACGGCGCGATGCCCACCGCGGCGGCCAGGTCCTTGTTGGTGATCCGGGCGTCGTTCTGCAACAGGCGCAGGATCTCGAGATCAACCGGACTCAGTTCGACGGAAGCGGACATCACCGAATGATATCCGAGACTGTTGCCCCGAGTCCGGTGAAAGCTCGACCATGCTGGCATGACTTCCTCGCTGCGCACGCGAGCCGTCCACGCCGGCCGTGACGACCTCACGGACCTCGGCGTGCACGCCGCTCCGCTCGACCTGTCCACGACCTACCCGTCCCGCGACAGCGCCGCCGAAGCCGCCCGGATCGACGCCTTCGCCGCCGGCACCGAGCTCGACGGCCCGCCGATCTACGGCCGGGTGGGCAACCCGACCGTCGAGCGGTTCGAGCGGGCGCTCGCCGAGCTCGAAGGCTTCGAGCACGGCGTCGCGTTCGCCAGCGGCATGGCCGCCGTCTCGGCCTGCCTGCTTTCCGCGGTGGCGCAGGGGAAGCGGCACGTCGTCGCCGTGCGGCCGCTGTACGGCTGCAGCGACCACCTGCTCGAGTCCGGGCTGCTCGGCACCGAGGTCACCTGGGCCGCGCCCGAGGCCGTCGCCGCCGCCCTGCGGCCGGACACCGGGCTCGTGTTCGTCGAGACGCCGGCGAACCCGACCTTGGCCGAGGCCGACATCGCCGAGCTGGCCCGCGCCTGCGGAGCGGTGCCTCTCCTGGTGGACAACACGTTCGCGACCCCGGTGCTCCAGCGCCCCGGCCGCCACGGCGCCCGGATGGTGCTGCACAGCGCGACCAAGTTCCTGGGCGGCCACGGCGACGTGATGGGCGGGATCGTCGCGTGCGACACCGAGGAGGCCGCGCGGCTGCGCCAGATCCGCTTCGCCACCGGCGGCGTGCTGCACCCGCTGGCCGGATACCTGTTGCTGCGCGGGCTTTCCACGCTCCCGCTGCGCGTCAACGCGGCCTCCGAAACCGCGGCGACCCTGGCGTCACGGCTCGGCGAGCACCCGGCCGTGACCGCCGTCCACTACCCGCGGATCGGCGGCCCGCTGGTGGCGTTCGAGGTCGGCGGCGACCCGCACGCGCTGATCGGGGCGGTCCGGCTGATCACGCCGGCCGTCAGCTTGGGCAGCGTCGACACGCTGATCCAGCACCCGGGTTCGATCAGCCACCGGATCGTCGACGAGAGCGACCGCCGCGGCGCCGGTGTCTCCGACCAGCTGATCCGGATGTCGGTCGGCCTCGAGGACGTCGAGGACCTGTGGACCGATCTCGAGCAGGCGCTGAAGGCGCTCTAGCCGCAGCAGCCGCCACCACAGCAGCCACCGCCACCACCGGCTGGGGCCGCGGGACCGCTCGCGGCCCCGGTGAGGGCGACGGTGGTGAGCAGCTTGACGGTGTCGGCGTGGCCCTCCGGGCAGGCCGCCGGCGCACCGGATTCGCTCATCGGGCGCAGGAGCTCGAAGGTCTCGGTGCACTCGCGGCAGCGGTAGGCGTAGGTCGGCATGCCGCGATTATCGCCGGAGGCGCCCCGTGATGGGAAGCTGGGCGCGTGCAGCCGCCTTCGCTCGCCGACGTCCCGCACCTCGGCCAGGTCGTCCCGTCCCTGCTCGCCGCGCTCGGGGTGCCCGGCTGCGGGAACGCGCTGACGCTGCCCGAGGTCCGCAGTGCGGGCGTGCTGCTCATCGACGGGCTCGGCTGGGAACTGCTCGCCGAGCACGCCGCGGACGCCCCGGTGCTGACCGAACTCGCCCGCGAGCCGCTGCGCGTGGGCTTCCCGTCGACGACGGCCGCCGGGGTCGCCGCCATCGGCACCGGCCTCGCGTCGGGCGAACACGGGATGGTGGGCTACACCTTCGAAATGGCGGGCACCGGCGTGCTCAACGCGTTGCGGTGGTGCAGCCACGAAGACGGCAGCGATTTGCGGGGCGCCCTCCCGCCCCGCGAGGTGCAGCCGCTGCCGACGACGTTCGAGCGCGCCGCCGCGGCGGGCATCGACGCGGCCGTGGTGTCGTCCGCCAAGTTCCGCGACACGGCCCTGACCCTGGCCACCCAGAGCGGAGCGCAGTACGCCGGGGTGCACGCGCTGGGCGACCTCGCCGCGCGGACGCTGTCGGTACTCGGCGGGCGCGCGTTCTGCTACGCCTACCACAGCGAACTCGACCTGCTCGGGCACATCCACGGCCCCGGCTCGACCGCCTGGCGGATGCAGCTGCGGCAGATCGACCGGCTCGTCGAGTCCCTTGTGGACGGCCTGCCGCCGGGTGCGCTGCTGGCGGTGGTGGCCGACCACGGGATGGTGGCCGTCGACGACCAGCTCGACCTCGAGGACGCCCCGGAGTTGCTGGCCGGCGTCCGGACGTTCGGCGGAGAAGTCCGGGCCCGGCACGTCTACACCGAGCCCGGTGCGGCCGCGGACGTCCTCGCGGCCTGGCGGGAGGTCCTCGGCGAGCGGGTCTGGGTGCGCTCGCGCGAGGAGGCCGTCGCCGAGGGCTGGTTCGGGCACACGGTCAGCGATCGCGTGCTGCCGCGCATCGGCGACGTCGTCGCCGCGGCCCGGGGCCGGTTCGGGATGGTGCGGGGGCTCGCGGAGGCCGTCGAGACGTCGCTGATCGGGCAGCACGGGTCGCTCACCAGCGCCGAGCAGCTCGTGCCGCTGGCGTTGGCGCAGGGGTAGCGGTCCCCGGACGGGCGACACGGACGTGTGCTCGCCTTCCGGGAACGTGCTCCCGCGGGAACTTTCCCCGTAGCGGTGCCGACCTGTCCAACGCGTACCGGACTGACGGGAGTGGGCGGGATGAGCGTGCTGGACGGGATCGGGGTCGTCGGGGCGGGCGGCGAGGGGCGGGCCGTGGCCGCGTACCTGGCCGCTCGGGAGCTGCCCGTGCACCTCCACACGCGGGACCTCCGGGCCGTGGCGGAGATCGCGCGCCGCCGCGAGATCGTCGCGCACGGGGTGCTCGACGGGCGGTTCCCGCTGCGGGAGGTGACCGCGGACCCGGCCGGGCTGGGTGCGCGGGCTGTCGTCCTGATCGCCACCGTGACGACCGCTTATCCGGAGGTCGCCGCCCGGCTGGCGCCGCACCTGCGCCGGGGACAGGTCGTGGTGCTGTTCTCGAGCAAGCTCTGCGGGAGCGTCGAGTTCGCCCACGCGCTCGCCGCCGCCGGGGCGCCCGGCGTCGACGTCGTGGAGACCGATGCCCTGTTCGCCGCGCGGCCGTCCGGGACCGACGGCGTGACCGTGCTCGGCGTCAAGGGCTGGAACCTGATCTCCGGCAGCACTGCGACCGCCGTCGCCCGGCACGCCGGGGTACTGCGGGAGTGGTTCCCGATGCTGGAGCTCGCGCGCAATCCGGTGGAACGCGGCCTGCACGACTTCGGCGCGGTCGCGCACGTGCCGATCGCGCTCGCCAACCTGGGCACCATCGACCGCGCGGAGGAGCTCCTCTTCTACGTCGAAGGCGTTTCGGCGCGCACGATCGCCCTGCTCGAACGCACCGAGGCCGAGTTCGCCGCCGTCGCGCACGCCTACGGCGCCCGGCTGCTGCCCATGACCGAGGTCCTCGACCGCTACTACGGCTGCCCGGCCACGACGCTGCTCGACGCGCTCCGGACGGTGCAGCCGTACCGGACGATCACCGCGCCGACCAGCCTCGACCACCGCTTCCTCACCGAGGACATCCGCTCGACGCTGGTGCCGCTGCAGGCCCTCGCGCGGTGTGCCGGCGTCGCCACGCCGGTGGTCGACGCGGCGATCACGATCATGTCCGTGCTCGGCGGCGAGGACTTCCGCCGGACCGGCCGCACCCTCGACCGCCTCGGCTGGGCCGGCCTCGGCCACGAGGCGATCCTCGACCGGCTGGGCGCCGGCGCCCGCGTGAGGGACCGGGCAGCCTGAGCTCCGCGGGTGTCTCTCGTGATCGGAGAGGCATCACTCGTGATTGGAAGGGCATCACGTGTAACCCGAGGGGCATCACGTGTGATTGGAGGGGCATCACTCGTGATTGGGAAGTCGGCTCGCGTACCTGGACGGTCGGCTCGCGTACCTGGGGGGTCGGGTTGCGTACCTGGAGGGTCGGCTTGCGTGCCTGGGGGGTCGGGTTGCGGGGCTGGAGGGGAGGCGTGCGGGGTTGGCGGGGCGGGCGGGGGTGGCGGTTAACGTTGGGGGGTGCCACGACGCAACCGTCCCGGCCGCCGCTCGGACGGTGGGCCGCCCGAACGTGACCTCGGGGCCGCCACCGGGTGGGCGCGGGCCGAGGCCGGGGCGGACGGGGACTGGCTGGTGCGGACCGTGCCCGGGAGCCAGGCCACCAAGGTCTACCGCTGTCCCGGCTGCGACCACGAGATCCGGCCGGGGACGCCGCACCTGGTCGTCTGGCCCGCCGACGAGACCGGCTCGGTCGCCGACCGGCGGCACTGGCACCGGGCCTGCTGGGAAGCGCGGGCCCGGCGGCGGCCCTCCCGCCGCTGGTGATCTTCCGCTCTGGAGTTGTCAAACACCGCAGTTGCCGAACATCGCAGTTGGCAAAACCGCTCGGCGCTCAGCGCCGGTAGTGCCGCGACATCGCGCCGTCGTACACCTCCTCCGTGTACTCGGTGAAGCCGAGGCGCTCCGCCACCCGCAGCGACGGCTTGTTCGCCAGGCTCACGCTCGCCAGCACCGGCAGGGTCGGCAGCTCGCGGGCGCACCACTCCAGGACCGCCTGCCCCGCCTCCACCGCGTACCCCTTGCCCCACGCCGACGGCCGGAACCGGTAGCCGAGGTTGAGGACCTTCTCGCCGTGGAACTCGCGCAGCCGCACGCCGCACATGCCGAGCACCTCGGTGCCGCCGCGTTCCAGGACCGCCGGGTAGCCGAACCCGTGCTCGGCCCAGTGCGCGAGCCAGTCCGAGAACATCGCCGACGCGTGCGGGACGTCGGGCGGGTCGGGGTGGAAGCGGTTGGTCCGCGGGTCGGTGTGGATGTCGACCATCGCCTGCCGGTCCGCCTCGTGGAGCGGACGCAGCAGCAGCCGGTCGGTTTCGATGTCGGTGAACACATCGGCGAAGCTAGCGAGGGGGTCCGACAAAATGACGCGCATGACCGAACTGCCGCTGGTCCTCCTCCACGCCTTCCCCCTGGATTCCCGCATGTGGAACGCGGTGCGCGAGCCCCTCGCTTCACACCTTCGGGTGATCACCGCGGACCAGCGCGGGCTCGGCCGCTCGCCGCTGCCGGAGTCCCCGCGCGAACCGAGCCTCGAAGACGCCGCGCGGGACGTCGTCGCCCTGCTCGACCGGCTGGACCTCGACCGCGTGGTGCTCGGCGGCTGCTCGATGGGCGGCTACCTGGCGATGGCCGTGCTGAGGCTCGCGCCGGAGCGGGTCGGCGGGCTCGTCCTGATCGACACGAAGGCCACGCCCGACACACCCGAGGCCGCGCGGACCCGGCTCGACGTCGCCGCGCGCGTCGAGGCCGAAGGCATCGAGGGCTGGCTCGCCGAGGGCAACCTGCCCACCCTGCTGAGCGCGTCGACGCGCGAACAGCGTCCCGAGCTGGTCGAGACCGTCCGCGAGATCATCGAGTCCCAGCCACCCGCCGGCGTCGCCTGGACGGCGCTGGCCCTGCGGACCCGGCCCGACTCGCTGGACCTGCTGCGGCACTCGGAAGTCCCGGCGCTGGTCATCGTCGGCGAAGAGGACCCGATCACCCCGGTGGCCGCGGCGAGCGAGATGGCCGAGGCGCTGGCCGACGCGACGCTCGTCGTGCTGCCGGACGCCGGGCACCTGACCCCGCTCGAAGACCCCGCCGGCGTGGTCGAGGCGATCCTCTCCTGGTACCCGGCGACTCACGAGAAGTAGCCGGCGAGCGCCGCGCGGGCGCCCGGCAGCCGGTCCGGGAACCGGATCGCGACGACGTGGTGCCACACGACCGAGTACAGCTCCCGAAGCCGCGTGCACGCGGCAACGGCGGCTTCGTCCACGGAAGCCGGGTACGCGGCGAGGTGCTCGGGGCCGTCCTGGCGGCCGAGGATCGCGAGGTCCCAGGCCAGCGGGCCGCACCAGGTGTCTTCGAAGTCCAGCCAGCACGGACCGGCGGGCGTGGCGATCAGGTTGCCGGGGTGCGCGTCGCCGTGCAGCGGCTGCACGGCGACGTCCGGCAGCGTCGCCGCCAGCCGCGTCGCCTCCGCGCGCAGGCGGGGGTCGAGGTCGTGCCGGTCGAAGATGCGTTCCAGGTCGTCCAGCGGGCCCCGCCGGGGCAGCTCGCCCGGGTAGCCGCGCAGGGCCGCGTGCACCTCGGCGAGCGACCGCGCGACGACGTCCGGTGCGTACCGGTGGCCCGGGTCGTGCGGGGTGTGGTGCCAGAGCGTGACCGGCAGACCCTCGGCGAAATGGGGTCCCGCCGGGGGATCCGTGGTGGGTGAGACGACGCGCACACCACGTTCGGTGAGGAACCGCGACACCGCGACGTCCCGCTCCTGCCACGCCGGGCCGGTGCGCGCGAGGCGGGTGGTGGCCGGCACCCTGGCGACCAGCGGACCCAGTCTCACCAGCACGTTCGACCGTTCGTGCAGCACCTCGGGCTCGTGGCCGGGCAGGCCCAGCCGGGCGGTCACGGCGCAGGCCGCGCGCACCGCCGCGCGGGTGTAGTCGTCGGCCACGGCTCGATCTTGCCAGCCGGTGCGCGCGACTGTCGGTAGCGAGGGCTACGATCCCCCTAAGCCGCCGGATCGGGCTTCCCGAGCTCCGGTGGCGCGACGATGACCACCACAAGGTTTCAGTGTTGGAGGCAGGAGTGACGGCCGTAGCCCCCAAGCCGATCGCGACGCGCCCGTATCCCGCGCGCGAGTCGGTCAAGGGTTCGTACCTGCTGCGGTTGTTCCGCACGACGGACCACAAGCAGATCGGGATCATGTACCTGGTCACGTCGTTCGCCTTCTTCATGGCGGGCGGCGCGATGGCCATGCTCATCCGCACCGAGCTGGCGCGCCCCGGTCAGCAGTTCCTCTCGCAGGAGCAGTACAACCAGCTGTTCACCATGCACGGCACGATCATGCTGCTGCTGTACGCGACCCCGATCCTCTTCGGCTTCGCGAACTTCGTGCTGCCGCTGCAGATCGGCTCGCCGGACGTAGCGTTCCCGCGGCTGAACGCGTTCTCGTACTGGCTGTACCTCTTCGGCGGCCTGATCGTGATCTCGGGCTTCCTGACCCCGGGTGGCGCCGCCGACTTCGGCTGGTTCGCCTACACCCCGCTGTCGGACGCCATCCACTCGCCGGGCGTCGGCGCGGACCTGTGGATCTCCGGCCTGGTGGTGTCCGGTCTCGGCACCATCCTCGGCGCGGTCAACATGATCACCACCGTGGTCTGCCTGCGCGCCCCGGGCATGACGATGTACCGGATGCCGATCTTCACCTGGAACATCCTGGTCACCAGCATCCTGATCCTGCTCGCCTTCCCGATCCTGACCGCGGCCCTGATGGGCCTGCTGGCGGACCGGCACCTCGGGGCGCACGTGTTCGACCCCGAAAACGGCGGCGTCATCCTCTGGCAGCACCTGTTCTGGTTCTTCGGCCATCCCGAGGTGTACATCGTCGCGCTGCCGTTCTTCGGCATCGTGTCGGAGATCTTCCCGGTGTTCAGCCGCAAGCCGCTGTTCGGCTACAAGAGCCTGGTCTGGGCGACGCTGGCCATCGCGGCCCTGTCGGTCGCGGTGTGGGCGCACCACATGTACGCCACCGGTGCCGTGCTGCTGCCGTTCTTCTCCTTCATGACGTTCTTGATCGCCGTCCCGACCGGCATCAAGTTCTTCAACTGGATCGGCACGATGTGGAAGGGCCAGCTGTCCTTCGAGACGCCGATGATCTTCTCGATGGGCTTCATCGTCACGTTCCTCTTCGGCGGTCTGACCGGCATCCTGCTGGCCGCGCCGGCGATCGACTTCCACGTGTCGGACAGCTACTTCGTCGTCGCGCACTTCCACTACGTGCTCTACGGCACGATCGTGTTCGCCACCTTCGCCGGCATCTACTTCTGGTTCCCGAAGATCACCGGCCGGATGATGGACGAGAAGCTCGGCAAGTGGCACTTCTGGACCACGTTCATCGGCTTCCACGGCACGTTCCTCGTCCAGCACTGGCTGGGTGCCGAGGGCATGCCGCGCCGGTACGCGGACTACCTGTCCAGTGACGGCTTCACCACGCTGAACACGATCTCTACGATCGGCGCGTACATCCTCGGTGCCTCGACGCTGCCGTTCATCTGGAACGTCTTCAAGAGCTACCGGTACGGCGAAATCGTCACGGTCGACGACCCGTGGGGCTACGGCAACTCGCTCGAGTGGGCCACGTCCTGCCCGCCGCCGCGGCACAACTTCACCGAGCTGCCCCGGATCCGCTCCGAGCGGCCCGCGTTCGAGCTGCACTACCCGCACATGATCGAACGCATCCACTCCGAAGGCGAGATCGGCTTCTTCGGCAAGCAGAAGGTCAACAGCCACGCGGCGCCGTCGCAGCTGCTCACCGAAGCGGTGATCCCCGGAGATCACTCGAACGACAACGCGAGCGAGCAAGGCGACAAGTAACACCCTGATCGAGTGAGCGCGTGCCCGGCTTTTGTGAAGCCGGGCACGCGCTCTACTTATGTCCGACCCCGGACCGGCAGACTGGCCGTGCAGCGTTGCCGAACGAGGGATGACCAGTGACCCAGACCCCCGTCCTGATCACGACCACCGGCCCCGACAAGCCGGGTGTCTCGTCCGTGCTGTTCGCCGTGCTGACCCGGCACGACGTCGACGTGCTCGACGTCGAGCAGGTGGTCATCCGCGGGCAGCTCGTGCTCGGGGTGCTCGCCGGCGTCTACCGCGACCCGGAAGGCCTGCAGGAGGCGGTCGAGCAGGCGATGGCGTCGGTCGGCATGCAGGTCGACGTCAAGATCGGCCGCGCGATCGGGGACGACCCGTTCGCGCTCGGCCGCCGCGATTCGACCCACGTCCTGGTGGTGCTGGGCCGCCCGGTGACCGCCCGGGGCTTCTCCGAGGTCGCCCGTCGGCTGGCCTCGCTGGGCGCCAACATCGACGCGATCCGCAGTGTCGCCGACTACCCCGTGACCGGGCTGGAGCTGTACGTCTCGGTCGACCGGGACACCCCCGAGGCCGACGCCGCGCTGCGCTTGGAACTCGCCGACGCCGCCGTCGAAGCCGGGGTCGACATCGCCGTCGAGCGGGCGGGCATCACGCGCCGGGCGAAGCGGCTCGTCGTGTTCGACGTGGACTCGACCCTGATCCAGGGCGAGGTCATCGAGATGCTCGGCGCGCACGCCGGGGTCGAGCCGGAGATCCGTGAGATCACCGAAGCGGCCATGCGCGGCGAACTGAACTTCACCGAGTCGCTGGAGCGGCGGGTCGCGCTGCTGGCGGGCCTGCCGGCGACGGCGATCGACCAGGTCGCCGCGTCCATCGAGCTGACTCCCGGCGCGCGCACGACGATCCGGACGCTTAAGCGGATGGGCTTCCGCACCGGCGTCGTTTCGGGCGGCTTCAACCAGGTCATCGACGGCTTGGTGGAGGAGCTCGGGCTCGACTTCGCGGTGGCGAACGAGCTCGAGATCGTGGACGGCAAGCTGACCGGCAAGGTCATCGGGGACGTCGTCGACCGCGCAGGCAAGGCGAAGGTGCTTCGCCGCTTCGCCGCCGAGTACGACATCCCGCTCGAGCAGTGCGTCGCCGTCGGGGACGGCGCCAACGACATCGACATGCTTTCGGCCGCGGGCATGGGTGTCGCGTTCAACGCGAAGCCCGCGCTGCGCGAGGTGGCCGACACGGCGCTGTCGCACCCGTACCTCGACGCCGTGCTGTTCGTGCTCGGCCTCACCCGCGGCGAGGTCGAAGCGGCCGACGCCGCCGACGGGCTCGAGCTGATGCGCCCGTGAGCAGCGTTCTCGACCCCCTGGGCGCCCGCTACGCCTTTTGGCTGGGCCTGCCGGCCGAAGACACGTCGGACACCTCCGACGAACTCCCCGAGGAAGTCCGCGCGATGCCGGTCATCCTCCGCATCGAACGCGCCGAGCCGCCCGGGCGCACGCCGCTGCTGGAGGCGGCGGCCGCGGCGGCGCTGGCCGTGTGCCTCGACGAACGTGCCCGGCCCGGCGGCGAGTGGGCCGAGCCGATGCACGCGTGGCTCGACAACCGGATCCGGAAGGTCGCGCGGCGGGCGCGGGGCGCGCACTGGGCGGCGGTGCAGGACCTGCCGGGCATCACCGTCGAGGTCGACGGCGCCGAGGCGCGGGCGCTCGTGCCGGGGCTCGTCACCGAGACGCCCAAGGAAGTCGCGCGGCTGCAGATCTCCGGCAGCGAGCTGCCGCCGGACGAGCCGGGCCCGATCCCGGACGGCGTCCCGCTGCTGCTGCTCAACCCGCACGTCCCGATGACCGTCGGCAAGGGCGTGGCCCAGGTGGGGCACGCCACGATGATCCTCGCCGCACTGCTGGGCGACGCCGAGCGGGCGGCCTGGGCCGCTCAAGGCTTCCGGGTTGCCGTGCGCACGGCGAGCCCCGTGCAGTGGAAGGAACTGCACCCCGGCGACGACCCCGAGGGTGCGTGGCGGCGCGACCGCGTTGTCGCCGTGCGGGACGCCGGGTTCACGGAGGTCGACCCCGGCACGATCACGGTTCTCGCCCAGTGGGCGCCGGAACAAGCGGCAGGCTGAGCCGGTTGGAGCGGGCATGACACTCGAAGTGGAACGCACGGGCGAGCACGCCTTCGTCGGGCGCAACGAGCGCGGCGCGGAGGTCCGGCTGGGCCGCAAGGGCGCCGAAGGGGCGTTCTCGCCCGCCGAACTGCTGCAGATCGCGGCCGCGGGCTGCAACGCGGTGACCGCGGAAGAGCTGATCACCCGGCGGATCGGCGAAGACGCCAAGTTCCGCGTCACCGTGACCGCGGACCGCCGCGAAGGGGCTTCGGAGCTGGACGCCGTCCACGTCGCTTTCGATGTCGACGTGTCGACGTTGGCGGCGGATCAGCGGGAAGCGCTCGCCGGCGCGGTGGACCGCGCGATCGAGCGGCTCTGCACGGTGAGCCGGACGCTCAAGAAGGGGATTCCGGTGACGGAGGAGTTTCCGGCGTAGGGTCCGGCGCGACGGGGATCAGCTCGTCGAACTCCTCGCGAAGCTTCTCGAGCTTTTTCTCGTCGAGGAACGGGAGGAGCACACCACACGATCGGCAGGCCCGGCCTCGGCTCGCGGCGAAGGCCGGGCGGGCGTCGAGCAGGTCCGGCCGCTTGAACCGCAGCCGGGGCAGCTCCCACTTGACGTCGAGTTCGCCGAGCGGGCTCAGGCTGTCTTCCGCGCCGCAGACCGGGCAGCGCACGTCAGTTCTGGGCCGATTCCCAGACGACGTAGGCCTGGTCGGCGTCGGTCGTCATGGCCTCGATGAACTTCTCGTTGTCGAAGCCCGGGAGGGCTTGCAGGCGCTCGATCAGGGCGTCGGCCGCCGGGTCGCCGCTCGGGACCGCCGTGCCCTTGCCGTCGGTGCCGACCAGCATGAAGAACACGTCTTCGTTCCACGGGCCGTCGGGGATGACCCGCACCATCACCGAGGACAGGCCGGCCCACGTGACGGCCTCTTCGCTGCCGTCCGCGAGCCGCCGCCGCACTCCGGTGTCGTCGACGCTGACGGTCCGGGACTGGGCGCTGGACGAATCCTGGGTCAACCGGTGCTCCCTTGTTGCTTCGGTGACTTCACCGTACCGGGCGCGGCTGTGGACCGCGTCACGCGGGCGCGGCTGCGTCCAGCCGGCGTAGTGCTTCCCGCACCACCTTCGGGTCCATCGTCGGCCAGAACGGCGGCAGCGACGCGCGCAGGAAGCCGCCGTAGCGGGCGTTCGCCAGCCGCGAATCCAGCACCGCCACGACTCCGCGGTCGCTGACCGACCGGTGCAGCCGCCCGGTGCCCTGCGCCAGCAGCAGCGCCGCGTGCGTGGCCGCCACGGTGAGGAACCCGTTGCCGCCGCGGGCTTCGACCGCGCGCTGCCGCGCCGAGGACACCGGGTCGTCCGGGCGCGGGAAGGGGATCCGGTCGACCACCACCAGCTGCAGCGACGGCCCGGGGACGTCCACGCCCTGCCACAGGCTCAGCGTGCCGAACAGGCACGTGCGGACGTCCTCGGAGAACTTCTGGACCAGCAGCGACGTCGCGTCGTCGCCCTGGCAGAGGATCGGGAAGTCCAGCCGCCCCCGCATCTCCTCGGTGGCCTGCTTGGCTGCCCGCATCGAGGAGAACAGCCCGAGCGTGCGGCCGCCCGCGGCCTCGATCAGCTCGGCCAGTTCGTCCATTGTGGACGACGTCAGGCCGTCCCGGCCCGGCGGCGGCAGGTGCTTGGCCAGGTACAGGATGCCGTTGCGCCGGTGGTCGAACGGCGAGCCGACGTCCAGCCCGGTCCACTTCGGGCCCGAGTCGTCCGACGGCGCTTCCTTCTCCGTCGCCGCGCCGGGTGCCTGCTCCACCCGGGCCGCGCCGGGCGGGAGCCCCCACTGGCGCGCCATGGTGTCGAACGTGCCGCCCAAGGTCAGCGTCGCCGACGTCAGGATCGTCGTGTGCTGGTTGAACACCCGCTCCCGCAGCAGACCGGCGACACCCAGCGGGGCCACCTTCAACGCCGGCGGCCGCGGGTTCGACGAGTACTTGTCGCCGGACAGCCAGACGACGTCGCGCTGGTGCGCCTGGTCCTCGTCGTACGCCTCCAGCAACCGGACCGCGGTGTCGTGCACCTCGTCGAGCAGCGAGCGCGCCAGCTTGCGCGCGGTGGCCCCCTCGACGTCCTCCTTGCGGTCGTTGCCCAGCGCCGTGATGCACCGGTGGGCGGCGTCGCGGACCGCCGGGATGATGCCCTGCAGCGGCCGCGGCAGCTCGTCCAGCCGGCCCGCGGGCAGGTCGTCGAGGATCAGGGCCAGCCCGTCACCCGCTTCCAGCAGGCCGTCGGCGACGTCGGCGTCGATGAGCTTGCCGCAGCGGCGCGCCGCCGCCGCGCACATCGCGCTGGTCAGCTCGCCGGTGGCGACCGAGGTGACCCGGTCGACGAGGTCGTGGGCCTCGTCGATGATCACCACGTCGTGGTCCGGCAGGACCTGGTAGCCCTGCAGCGCGTCGATCGCCAGCAGCGCGTGGTTGGTGACGATGACGTCCGCCCGGCCGGCCTCGGCGCGGGCCTTCTCGGCGAAGCAGTCCGTGCCGATCGGACAGCGCGAAGCGCCGAGACATTCCTTCGCCGTCACGGAAACCTGACGCCACGCTTGGTCGGTGACGCCGGGGACCAGCTCATCGCGGTCGCCGGTTTCGGTGTCCGACGCCCACTCCCGCAGCCTCGTGACCTCCTTGCCCAGCCGCGACACCGCGAACGGGTCGAAGAGCTGGGCGTCCTCCGGCTCGTCCGGCGCGCCGGAATCCAGCCGGTGCAGGCACATGTAGTTGCGGCGGCCCTTGAGGATGGCGAAGGTCGGTTCGCGGCCGAGCGGCTTCTTCAGCGCCTTCGCCAGGCGCGGGAGGTCGCGGTCGACGAGCTGGCGCTGCAGCGCGATCGTCGCCGTGGAGACCACGACCGTGGCTTCCTTCTCGACGGCGTGACGGATCGCGGGCACGAGGTAGGCCAGTGACTTGCCGGTGCCGGTGCCGGCCTGCACGGCCAGGTGCTCACCGGTGCGGATGGCGCGGCCGACGGCGTCGGCCATCTGGACCTGGCCCGGGCGTTCGGCACCGCCGACGGACTCCACCGCGTGGGTGAGGAGTTCGAGGACGCCGGGGAAATCGGTTCGGGCGGGCACAGCGACACACATTAGCCGCCACCACCGACAGAGATCGGTGCTCCGTCGCGAACGGGCCACTCGCGTCGCGGGGGACCTCCCACGCGAGAGGTCCCCCGGCGAGCGTCAGTCCTGGTTGCGGCCGGAGACGAGCTTCCAGGTCAGCGGCAGCAGCCCGGCGGCCACCACGATCTTGACCGCGTCCCCGATCAGGAACGGCACCACACCCTTGGCGAAGGCCGTGGACAGGTCGAACCCGGTCGCGGCCATCAGCCACGGCACGCCGAACGCGTAGATCACCACGTTGCCGAGCACCATGGTGCCCGCGGTGCGCACCGGCGTCCGGTCGCCGCCGCGGCCGGCGAGCGCGCCTACCATGGCACCGGCGAAGACGAACCCGACGATGTAGCCGGCGCTCGCGCCGGACAGGCCCGAGGTGCCGTGCTGGAACCACGGCACCCCCACCGCGCCGACCAGCAGGTACACGAGCATCGACGCGGCACCGCGCGACATGCCGAGCGACGCGCCGACGAGCAGCGCGGCGAACGTCTGGCCGGTCATCGGCACCGGGCTGCCCGGCACCGGGATCGTCAGCTGCGCGGCGGCGCCGGTGAGCACGGCACCGCCGGCGACCAGCGCGATGTCCCGGACGAGTGAGCCGGGGACGAGGTCGGCCAGGACGGGCCGCTTGCCGGCGAAGGACAGCGAAGACACGAAACCTCCCGAGGAGAACAGGCGACGACCGAGGTTAACGCTCGTTACCGTCCCGCGGACCCGCCGAGTTGCCTTCCTCACCGGCCACTCGTCCGGGTGGACCCGATCAGGGCCGGCGCCGGATCGGCCGATGACGAAGTGCACAGCTGCGATCTGTCACGGAACCGAGGAGGCCGAAGCGTGCGAACCGCCAGGAAGAGGACATACCGGTTGCTGGCCGTGACGACACTCGCCGTTCCGCTCCTCGGCGCGGCGCCCCCCGTCACGTCCACCGGATGGGCGTCGTCCGGCTCGGCGGACGTGCTGATCGACAACGAGCACGTCGTCACCGGTGAACTGGCGAAGTGCACCGTCGACGGCCCCTACAAGGGCTGGACGCAGGGGGGCGCCACCGGCGACATCGCGGTGTTCGGCTCCGGGGACACCGGCTGCGGGCGGTCCGGCGCGACGTCGATCGCCGAGGCGGCCGGGCGCCGCTTCAAGGCGACCGTGCTGCAGCGCTACGGCGGTCCGGAGCTCACCGTCCGCACGTTCTCGGCGAAGTGCGCCACGACGGACACCGGCAGCGTCGGCGAGGTGGCGGTCGGCGCCGTCGAGGGCGTCACCGTGCCGTCGGAGATCCCGCCGAACTACCGGATCGTCATCCCCGGCGGCGCGGCGGGCACGGCGCTGGCGACGGTCGTCCTCAACGAGACCGTGACGCCCCAGCCGCCGGACGGCAGCCTGGTGACGCACGCGGTGCACATCAAGCTGTTCCCGCAGGGCGGCCCGGCGAGCGGGGACATCTACCTGGGCACCGCCGCCTGCGACCCCTTCGGCAAGAAGTGATCAGGCGGTGGTGAAGCGGGCAGCGGCGGCGACGAACTCGCCCGCCCGCGTGGCCAGGTCCGGCAGGCTGCCGCCGGCGGTCAGCGCGTCGCCCAGCAACGGCGTCGCCGCGGCGACCGCGATCGCGCCCGCGCGCAGGTAGCCCTCGACGTCGGCCAGGTGGACGCCGCCGGTGGGCACCAGCGGGACGTCCGGCAGCGGCGCCCGCACCGCGCGCAGGTACGCGATCCCGCCCACGGCGGCGACGGGGAACACCTTCACCGCGGCCGCGCCGAGCCGCCAGGCCTGGTCGATCTCCGTCGGCGTCAGCGCCCCGCAGACCACCGGCGTGTCCCGGGCCGCGGCGCGCTCGAGCACCGCCGGGTTGACCGTCGGCGTGATCAGGTACGCGGCGCCCGCGTCGACCGCGATGTCCACATCGGACGGCTCGCGGACGCTGCCCGCGCCGATCAGCGCGTCTTCGCCCAGCGCCAGGCGCAGCGCGGTGATGGCCGCGGGCGCACCCGGCGTCGTCAGCGTCGCTTCGAGCAGGCGGACGCCCGCCGCGTGCAGCACCATCGCCGCGTCGGCGAACCGCGACGCGTCGACGGCCCGCAGGATCGCGACGAGCCGGTGTTCCGCCAGCGCCGCCCGCAGGTCCTTCACGCGGCCGGGCCGACGGCGGCGGTGCCGGTGTAGGCGACACCCGCTTCGTCGAAGTCCTTCAGCGTCGCGTCCACCGTCGGCTGCGAACCGCCCACGGTCAGGTCCAGCAGCACTCGTACGCCGAAGCCGGCCTTCGCCGCGTCGAGCGCCGTCGCGCGGACGCAGAAGTCCGTCGCGATGCCGACGACGTCGACATCGGTCACGTCGTGCTCGCGCAGCCACGCCTCCAGGGACTTCCCGTCGCGGGCCGCGCCCTCGAAGCCGGAGTACGCAGCGCTGTACTCGCCCTTGGAGAACACCTCGCCGATCGGGACGACGTCGAGCGCCGGGTGGAACGACGCGCCCGGCGTGCCGGCGACGCAGTGCACCGGCCAGCTGTCCTTGAAGTCCGGGGTCTCGCTGAAGTGGTCACCGGGGTCGATGTGGTTGTCCCGGGTGGCCACGACGTGGCTGTACCCGCCTTCCGCGGCCTGCTTGGAGATGCCGGCGGCCGCGGCCGCCCCGCCCGGCAGGCCGAGCGAACCCCCTTCGCAGAAGTCGTTCTGCACGTCCACCACGATCAGCGCGGTCGCCATCGGTCGGCCTTCCTCTCAGACAGCTTCGGTCACAGGAACTGCGTCGGGATCGCGGGCTCGCCGTGCGAGAGCTTGAGGCCCTCCCACGGCAGGCTGACCAGGCCGCGGCGCAGCCGCTGCCTCGCGTCGTCGAGCGTAGGCAGGTCCGGCTCCGGACGGCCACCGCGGATCAGGGGGATCTGCAGCGGCCGGTCGTTCGCCTCGGCCTCGGGGGCGGCACCCGAAGTCGTCCAGACGACCTCTTCGACCGCCGTGCCGGTGCTGCGGTGGCGCCGCAGCGCGGACTTGCGGCCGCCGCGCGACTCCTTGTGCGCACTGCGCTTGGCGACCGGCTTGCCGTCCACCTCGACCAGCTTGTAGACCATGCCCGCGGTCGGCGCACCGGACCCGGTGACCACCGAGGTGCCGACGCCGTAGGCGTCCACCGGCTCCGCGCGCAGCGCCGCGATGGCGTGCTCGTCGAGGTCGCCGGACACCACGATCCGGGTGTCCTTGGCGCCGAGGGAGTCCAGCTGCTCGCGCGCGCGGCGGGCGAGCGGGCCGACGTCGCCGGAGTCGATCCGGATCGCGCCGAGCTCGGGCCCGGCGACGCGGACGGCCGTCTCGATGCCGGCGGTGATGTCGTAGGTGTCGACCAGCAGCGTCGTGTCCGGGCCCATCTTGCCCACCTGGGCGCGGAAGGCCGCCTCCTCGCTGTCGTGCAGCAGCATGAAGGCGTGCGCGACGGTGCCGCGCGTCGGGATGCCGTAGCGGCGGCCGGCTTCCAGGTTGGACGTCGTCGCGAAGCCGGCCAGGTAGGCGGCGCGCGCGGCCGCGACCGCGGCGTACTCGTGCGTGCGGCGGCCGCCCATCTCGATGATCGGGCGGCCGTGCGCGGCGCCGGACATCCGGGCCGCCGCCGACGCGATGGCGCTGTCGTGGTTGAGGATCGACAGGACCAGCGTCTCCAGCAGCACGCATTCGCCGAACGAGCCGGTGACGGTGAGGATCGGCGAGCCGGGGAAGTACAGCTCGCCCTCGGGGTAGCCGTCGATGTCACCCGAGAACTCGTAGTCCGCCAGCCAGGCGAGCGTGGCGTCGTCGACGACCGCGGTGGCCTCGAGCTGCGCCAGCTCGGCGTCGGTGAAGCGGAAGTCGGCGATGGCGTCGAGGACGCGGGCCGTGCCCGCGACGACGCCGTAGCGCCGGCCGTCCGGCAGCCGTCTGGCGAAGACTTCGAACACGCAGGGCCGCGCGTGCGTCCCGTCCGCGAGTGCGCTGCCCAGCATGGTCAGCTCGTAGTGGTCGGTGAGCAGCGCTGTGCTGGCCGTGGCCGGTTCCGGTGAACCCATGGGGTAAGCCTATTCACCCACATGGCCGGACCTGGCGCGGCGTACCCGGTGACCCCCGTGACACCATGGGGTGCATGTCCACGCCTGTCGCATCCGAACAGACGCAGGTCGAACCGGCCGGTGCGGAAGTCGCCGAGTCGGACACACCGTGGCGGACCGTGGTGTGGAACGACCCGGTCAACCTGATGTCGTACGTGACGTACGTCTTCCAGAAGCTGTTCGGCTACAGCCGTGACCACGCCACCAAGCTGATGCTGGACGTGCACCACAAGGGCAAGGCGATCGTGTCGTCCGGCAGCAAGGAGAAGGTCGAGGTGGACGTGGCGAAACTCCACGCGGCGGGCCTCTGGGCGACCATGGAGCAGCCCTCGTGAACGGTTGGCGGCGCAAGGGCGCGGTGATCCACGCGGGGTTCGAGCAGCAGGAAGCGGCCGTGCTGCGCGGGCTGGTCAGCCAGCTCGAGGACATGCTCACCGCGCGCGCCGAAGAGGCCCCGCAGGACGAGCTCGCCGAGCTCACCGGCATCCGGACCGGGCCGACCGAGTCCCCGGACGACCCGGTGCTTTCGCGGCTGCTGCCGGACTTCCACAAGCTCGACCCGGACAACCCGTCCCGTGAGGACATCGACTCGGTCGCGGCGATGCGGTCGCTGCACGAGCCGGAGCTGCTCGACATCAAGGTCGGCGTGGCCAAGATCGTGCTCGACACGCTGCCCCGCGACGGCGGCCACGTCCGGCTGACCGAGGAGCAGGCCGACGCCTGGCTGGGCGCGCTCAACGACGTCCGGCTGGCGCTCGGCACCGCGCTCGACGTCACCGAGGACATGCCCGACGAGCTGCCCGAGGACGACCCGCGGGCGCCGCACCTCGGCGTCTACCACTGGCTGACCTGGGTGCAGGAGACGCTGATCCAGGCACTGACGGGATGATCACCGACGTGCCGGGTGTCCTGGTCGGGCACCACGAGCGGGTCGGCGACGGCTGGGCCACGGGCACGACGGTGGTGCTGGTGCCCGGGGGTGCGGTCGGCGCGGTCGACCAGCGCGGCGGCGCACCCGGCACGCGCGAGACGAACCTGCTCGAGCCGGAGAACCTGGTGCAGCGGGTCAACGCCGTGTGCCTGTCGGGCGGGTCGGCGTACGGCCTCGCCGCGGCCGACGGCGTGATGCGGTGGCTTTCGGAGCGCAACCTGGGCTTTCCGGTCGGGACGCAGCCGCACGAGGTCGTGCCGATCGTGCCCGCGGCGGTGCTGTTCGACCTGCCGCGCAGCGAGTGGGGCAACCGGCCCGACGCGTCCTTCGGCTACGCGGCCTGTGAAGCGGCTTCGACGTCCTTCGCGCAGGGGACGGCCGGCGCCGGAGCGGGCGCGGCCGTGGGGTCGTTGAAGGGCGGGATCGGGTCGGCGAGCGAGGTCGTCGGCGAGTGCACGGTCGGGGCGCTGGCGGTGGTCAACGCGGCCGGCCAGGCCGTGGACCCGGCGACGGGCCGGGCGTACGCGGCCGACCACGGCGACTTCGGCGTGACCTGGCCTTCGCGGCCCGTGGAGCTGCCTTCGCGGCGGACGGACCTGAACACGACGATCGGCGTGGTCGCCGCCGACGCGGCCCTTTCGAAGGCCGAAGCGCGGCGGCTGGCGGTGGCGGCGCAGGACGGGCTGGCGCGCGCCGTGCGCCCGGCCCACACGATGTTCGACGGCGACACGGTGTTCGCGCTGGCCACGGGCGCGCGCGAGCTGCCGGCGGCGCCCGGCCCGGCGGCCCGCCCGGCGGCGCTGGACGCGCTGTGCGCGGCGGCGGCCCGGGTCTTCGCCAGGGCGATGGTGCACGGCGTGCTGGCCGCGACCACCGCGGGCGGGGTGCCCGCCTACCGGGACGTCTGGCCGGAAGCGTTCGGCTAGAGGTCCGGCAGCGGATCCGGCGGCAGGTCGCGGGCACCTTCGAGGTTCGCCGCGCGGACGGCGCTGACGTACTCCTCGTCGATCTCCAGGTGCAGCCGGGCGAAGGACAGCACCGGGCCGAGCGACGGCTGGACCTCGACCGGGCCGATCTCGGTGCGGCGGGGGAGCCGGTCGAAGACCGCTTTCGGCGTGTAGCGGCGGAACCGGCCGCCGTAGAGCACCGTGATGGCGCGGTCGGTGACCACGACGAAGAACGCGGCCCGGGTGCGGACGCCGTCGACGTAGAGGGAGATGCCGGGGATCAGGTACTGGATCGACTCGCCGTCTTCGAGGAACTTGCGGCAGCGTTCGCGGACGTGCGCGGGCATCGGCATGACCCGATTCTGCCGGTGCGCGCGCGGCCGGTGGATCAGCCGCCCGGGTACGGGTCCTCGGGCAGGCCGGCGGCGCCGGTGATCTCCAGGTTCGCCGCGCGGACCGCCGCGACGTACTCCTCGTCGATCTCGAGGTCGATGCCGCCGACGGACAGGATCGGCCCGAGGGACGGGTGGATCTCCAGCGGGCCCAGCTCGGTGCTGCGCGGCAGGCGTTCCCAGATCTGCGTCGGCCGGTTCAGGGACCAGCGGCTGCAGGCCAGCAGCGTGACGTGCCGGTCGGTCACCATGACCAGGAAGCCGACCCGCGCGTGCATGCGGTTGACGTACAGCGACATGCCCGGGATCAGGTACTGGATGCGCTCGTCCGTGCCCAGGTACACCCGGCACCGATCGCGGACTTTCGACGACAGCGGCACCCCGTCAGTGTCCCAGGAACGGCAGGTGAGCGGTATGTCTCATCATCTGGACCGGCTTTGTCCACCACCTAAGATGTCGGTGTGCTCCGGATCCGCCGTGAACTCGTCGACGAGATCGTCGCCCACGCCCGTCGTGACCACCCCGACGAGGCCTGTGGCGTGATCGCCGGGCCCGAGGGGTCCGACTCGCCCGAGCGGTTCATCCCCATGCTGAACGCCGCCCGGTCACCGACGTTCTACGAGTTCGACTCCGGTGACCTGCTGAAGCTCTACCGCGAGATGGCCGCGAACGACGAGGTGCCGGTGGTGATCTACCACTCGCACACCGCGACCGAGGCCTACCCGTCGCGGACCGACGCGAACATCGCGGCCGAGCCGGACGCGCACTACGTGCTCGTCTCCACCCGCGACCCCGAAGTGCACGAGTTCCGGTCGTACCGGATCGTGGACGCCGAGATCACCGAGGAGCCGGTCGAGATCATCGACTGACGACCGGAATAAACCGCCGCGCCACCGGCGTCTGCGTGTAAGAACCCACCGGAGGTAAGAACCCATGGCCGTGACCGTCTCCATCCCGACGATCCTGCGCACCCACACCGGCGGCGAGAAGTCCGTCGAGGCGAAGGGCGCGACCGTCCTCGAGGTCATCGACGACGTCGAGTCCCGGCACGCCGGCCTCAAGGCGCGCCTGGTCAAGGAGGAGAAGCTGCACCGCTTCATCAACGTCT
Organism: Amycolatopsis sp. lyj-23; assembly: GCF_046549135.1. Classification (NCBI taxonomy): domain Bacteria; kingdom Bacillati; phylum Actinomycetota; class Actinomycetes; order Pseudonocardiales; family Pseudonocardiaceae; genus Amycolatopsis; species Amycolatopsis sp. lyj-23. Next base: position 348,262 of record NZ_JAJPWN010000004.1, read on the forward strand.
ACGTCAACGACGAGGACGTGCGCTTCGCTGGCGGGCTCGAGGCCGAGGTCAAGGACGGCGACACCCTGACCATCCTCCCCGCCGTGGCCGGTGGCTGATCGATGGCTCGCTTCGAGTCCCTGCTCGACGCGCTCGGCGGCACGCCCCTGGTCGGGCTGCCCCGGCTCTCCCCGACGCACGACGTGCGGCTGTGGGCGAAGCTGGAGGACCGCAACCCGACCGGCTCGATCAAGGACCGGCCCGCGCTGGCCATGATCGAAGCCGCCGAGCGCGAAGGCAAGCTTCGGCGCGGCTCCACGATCCTCGAGCCGACGTCGGGCAACACCGGGATCTCGCTGGCCATGGCCGCCAAGCTCAAGGGCTACGGGCTGGTCTGCGTGATGCCGGAGAACACCTCGACCGAGCGCAAGCAGCTGCTGCAGGCGTACGGCGCGCGGATCGTGTTCTCGCCGGCCGCGGGCGGCTCGAACGAGGCCGTCCGGCGGGCGAAGGAACTGGCCGAGGCCAACCCCGACTGGGTGATGCTCTACCAGTACGGCAACCCGGCCAACGCCGACGCGCACTACCGCGGCACCGGCCCAGAGCTGCTCAAGGACCTGCCGACGCTGACGCACTTCGTCGGCGGCCTCGGCACGACCGGGACGCTGGTGGGCGTCGGCCGGTACCTGCACGAGGCGAAGCCGGACGTCCAGATCATCGCGGCCGAGCCGCGCTACGGTGAGCTGGTGTACGGCCTGCGCAACCTCGACGAGGGGTTCGTGCCCGAGCTGTACGACGCGTCGGTGCTCAACGGCCGGTACTCCGTGGGCGCGTACGACGCGTTGCGGCGTACGCGCGAGCTGCTGGAGCACGAAGGCATCTTCGCGGGCATCTCGACGGGCGCGGTCCTGCACGCGGCGCTGGCGGTGGCCGAGAAGGCCGCGGCGCGCGGCGAGGCGGCGGACGTGGCTTTCGTCGTCGCGGACGCGGGGTGGAAGTACCTCTCGACGGGGGCCTACTCGGGCTCGCTGGACGAGGCGGCCGAGCGGCTCGACGGACAGCTCTGGGCCTGAGCTCCTAGAGCTCGGGCCGGGCGCTTCGGCGGCTTGCTCAGTGGGCGCAGGAACGCGTCCGGGTCGGCTCTACCCCGCACCAGCTCCGCGAACGGCTCGTCCGCCAGGCCGTAGCCGTACTGGAGCTTCCGCGATGTCGAAACCCCGGCGACCGCGGTGCGGGGTTCGGGCATGCTGTCGCCATGAAGGTCATCGGGCTGCTCGGCGGCATGAGCTGGGAATCCTCGATCGAGTACTACCGGCTCGTCAACGAACGGGTGAAGACCCTTCTCGGCGGGTTCCATTCCGCGCAGACCGTCCTCTACTCCGTCGACTTCGCCTCGATCGAAGCCATGCAGGCCGCCGGCCGCTGGGACGAGGCCGGCGCCGAGCTCAATCGCGCTGCCAAGGCCCTCGAGGCCGCGGGCGCAGACTTCGTCGTGCTCTGCACCAACACCATGCACAAGGTCGCCGACCAGCTCGAAGACGGCCTCGGCATTCCGCTGCTGCACATCGGCGACGCCACGGCGGCGGCCATCGAGGCCGCCGGTGTCCGCCGCGTCGGTCTGCTCGGCACCGGGTTCACCATGGCCCAGCCCTTCTACCGCGACCGCCTCGCCGCGCACGGCTCGACGTGCTCGTGCCGGACGCCGAGGACCGCGACCTCGTGCACCGGATCATCTACGACGAGCTGGTGCTCGGCGTCGTGAAGCCGGAGTCGCGCGAGGCCTACCGCGGCGTGATCGCGCGGCTGGCCGATGCGGGCGCCGAGGGCGTGATCTACGGCTGCACCGAGATCGAGCTGCTCGTCGGGCCGCAGGACAGCCCGGTGCCGACGTTCCCGACGACCCGCCTGCACGCCGAGGCGGCGGTGGCCTACGCACTGGGCGAGGCCGCGCTGCCGGTGCCGCCCGCCTGAGTTCACACGCCGACCACCGCCTCGCCGCTCGTGTGGGCTTCGTGCTGGGCGACGACCTGCCGCCACAGCCGCTCGCGCTCCTCGGCGGTGAACTGCGCCGGCGGGACGCCGAACACGTCGGCCGCCGCCGTCCACCAGTCCGACGGTGTCCCGATCAGCTCCTTGCTGCCGTGGCGGTTCAGGGTGAGCGCCCGCAGGGTGTCGGCGCCCGCCGCGTCCCGCCGCTGGAGGATGCAGACCCGCACGAACCCGGACTCCGGTGCCGTCGAGAGCCACTCGTGCTTCGCCGCGAAGTCCGCCATCTCCGCGGGACCGGGCGCGAAGTCGAAGCCCGCGAAGCTGCCCGAAGGGTCGTGGTCGAAGCGCCAGCCGCCCGGCGCCACCTCCGACGGCCGCAGCCGGTAGGTGTACGGGCCCTGGACGTAGGTGCCTTCCCGGAGGGGCAGCGGCTCGTGCGGGCCGTCACCCAGCCCGACGTCCACCAGCCAGGCCACCGACGGGTCTTCCGGCAGGCCCGTGACGGTGAGGGCCAGGTGGTTGCGGTCGACGTTCGGCGCGTCCGCCGCGCTGCCCTGCACCCCGCCCAGGTGGCGCGTGACCCGGTAGCCGAGCGCGTGCAGCAGCGCCGAGAAAGCGCCGTTCAGGTGGTAGCAGTACCCGCCGCGGCCCCGCAGGATCCGCGCCAGCGATGCCGACGGCTCCAGCGGGGTCCTCCGCCCGAGCTGGATCTCGAGCGCTTCGTACGGCACGCGCTCCACGTGGGCCGCGTGCAGGCGCCGCAGCGCCGCCAGGCTCGGCGGCTCGGGGTCGAGGCCGAGCCGCGCGAGGTAACCGGTGACGTCCATGCGGTCACGCTAGCGGCGACCACTGACAAAACCGGCGGATCAGGGATTTCACCCGAGGTGGCGCGGCCACGGCCCGCCGTAGCCTCCAAGGGTGAGCACCCTGAACCCCGCCCCGGAAACCGACGCCGCGAAGCGCGTGCTGCCGCCGAAACCGGTGGCGGCCGCGATCGTCGCGTTGTCGTTCACCCTCCTGCTCTACCTGGTCGAGCTGGTCGACGTCATCCTGCCCGCCGACCTGGACCAGGGCGGCATCCACTCGCGGTCGCTGTCCGGCCTGGACGGCGTGCTGTTCGCCCCGGTCCTGCACGCCGGCTGGTCGCACCTGTTCGCGAACACCGTCCCGGTCCTCGTGTTCTCCTTCCTCGCGATGGCCGCCGGGATCGGCCGGTTCGCGCTGGTCACGGCGATCATCTGGGTGGTCTCCGGGCTCGGCGTGTGGCTGCTCGGGCCGTCGGACGGCGTCACCGTCGGCGCGTCCGGGCTGGCCTTCGGCTGGCTCGCCTACCTGCTGGTCCGCGGCCTCTTCAACCGCGCGGCCGGGCAGATCGTGGTGGCCGTCGTCCTGCTCGGCGTGTGGAGCGGCATGCTGGCCGGGCTGCTGCCGGGCAACCCCGGCGTCTCCTGGCAGGGCCACGTCTTCGGCGCGCTGGCCGGTGTCCTCGCGGCCTGGCTGACCACCCGGCGGTCCCGCCCGGCCGTCCCGGGTAACCTCGAAGGGTGACGTCTTCGCCCGCTGATGCCCCGATCGGCGTGTTCGATTCCGGCGTCGGCGGGCTGACGGTCGCGCGGGCGGTCCTCGAGCAGCTGCCCGCCGAGCAGCTCCGCTACGTCGGGGACACGGCGCACAACCCGTACGGCCCGCTCCCGATCGCCACCGCCCGCAGCTACGCGCTCGCCGCGCTCGACGAGCTGGTCGAAAGCGGCGTGAAGGCACTGGTGATCGCCTGCAACACGGCGTCCGCGGCCTGCCTGCGCGACGCGCGCGAGCGCTACGACGTCCCGGTGATCGAGGTGGTCCTGCCCGCCGCCCGCCGTGCCGTCGTGGCCACGCACACCGGCCGCGTCGGCGTGATCGGCACCGAGGGCACCGTGCGGTCCCGGGCCTACGAAGACGCCTTCGCCGCGGCGCCGGACATCACGCTGACCAGCGTCGCGTGCCCGCGGTTCGTCGACTTCGTCGAGCGCGGCATCACGACCGGCCGCCAGGTGCTCGGGCTCGCGCAGGGCTACCTCCAGCCGCTGCTCGACGCCCAGGTCGACACGCTCGTGCTCGGCTGCACGCACTACCCGCTGCTGCAGGGGGTGCTGCAGATCGTGATGGGCCAGGAGGTCACCCTGGTGAGCAGCGCGGACGAGACCGCCAAGGACCTCGTCCGGGTGCTCACCGAGCGGGACCTGCTGGCCACGCGGGACACCCCGCCGCGCCACGAGTTCCTCGCCACCGGCTCGGCCGAGCCGTTCACCCGGCTCGCCCAGCGGTTCATGGGCTTCGCTCCGGGTGTCCTCGCTCCCACCACCGCGTGATCGCGGCGGCGGACGCTTAGGGTGTCGTCGTGCGACTGACCATCCTCGGGTGCTCCGGCAGCATCCCCGGGCCGAACGCCGCCGCGTCCGGTTACCTGGTGGAGGCCGAGGGCTTCCTGCTCGGCCTCGAACTCGGCAACGGCACGCTCGCGCAGCTGCAGGCCGTGGCCGACCCGTTCGACCTGGACGCGCTCGTGCTCACGCACCTGCACCCCGACCACTGCGCCGACGTCAGCGCGCTGACCGTCCTGCGGCGCTACCACCCGGCGCCGCCGTACCCGGCGCGCCCGCGGCTGCTGCCGCTGTACGCCCCGCCGGACGCGCCGGTCCGGCTGGCCAACGCGTACGCGCCCAACGAGACCGAGCGGGCCGTCACGGACCTCTCCGACGTCTACGACTTCCGGCCGCTGCGGCCGGAGCCGTTCCGCATCGGGCCGTTCGAGGTGGTCGCGGTCGAGGTCGACCACCCGACCCCGGCGTACGGCCTGCGCATCTCCTACGGCGGCCGGATCCTCGCGTTCACCGGCGACACCGGGCCGTGCGCGGCGCTGAACGAGCTCGCCGACGGCGTCGACCTCCTGCTCGCCGAAGCGTCCTGGACGGACTCGGCGGAGCGGCCGGCCGGTGTGCACCTGTCGGGCAAGCAGGCCGGCGAGCTGGCGCGCGAAGCCGGTGTCGGGCGGCTGCTGCTGACGCACATCGCGCCGTGGACCGACGCCGGGGCGGTGCTGGCCGAGGCCTCGGCCGGGTTCCCCGGCGCCGAGGTCGTCAAGCAGGGTGCCGTCTACGACGTCTGAGCGGGCGGTCATAGAGTGCACCTGTGGCTCGTAAAGATGGCAGGAACGACGACCAGCTCCGCGACATCAAGATCACCCGGGGGTTCCAGCAGTGGCCGGCGGGGTCGGTGCTGATCGAATTCGGCAACACGCGGGTGCTGTGCGCGGCGAGCGTCACCGAAGGGGTGCCGCGCTGGCGGGCCGGCTCGGGCCTCGGCTGGGTGACGGCCGAGTACGCGATGCTGCCGTCGGCGACCAACACGCGCGGTGACCGCGAGTCGGTGAAGGGCCGCATCGGCGGGCGCACGCACGAGATCTCGCGGCTGATCGGCCGGTCGCTGCGGGCCTGCATCGACCTGGCGGCGCTGGGCGAGAACACGATCGTCATCGACTGCGACGTCATCCAGGCCGACGGCGGCACCCGCACGGCCGCGGTGACCGGCGGTTACGTGGCACTGGCGGACGCGATCACGTGGCTGGGCGCGGCGAACCGGCTCAACGACCCGCAGCCGCTGTCGTCGTCGGTGGCGGCGGTGAGCGTCGGCGTCGTCGACGGCCGCGTGCGCCTCGACCTGCCGTACGAAGAGGACTCGCGCGCCGAGGTCGACATGAACGTGGTGGCGACCGACGCGGGCACCCTGATCGAGGTCCAGGGCACCGGCGAGGGCGCGACCTTCGCCCGGTCCACTTTGGACAGGATGCTGGACGTGGCGCTGGCGGGCTGCGCGGAGCTGACCCGCCTGCAGAACGAGGCGCTGGCGCTGCCGTACCCGGGTGAGCTGCCGGAGCCGCGTCCGGACAAGAAGAAGGGCTCGAAGTGACGAAGCTGCTTCTGGCGACACGCAACGAGAAGAAGCTGGGCGAGCTCCGGCGGATCGTCGAGGCGGAAGGCCTGTCCGGGATCGAGGTCATCGGACTGGCGGACGTGCCGTCGTTCGCCGAGGCCCCCGAGACGGCACCGGACTTCGAGGGCAACGCGGTGGCGAAGGCGCGTGACGCCGTCGCCGCAACGGGTTTGCCTGCCATCGCGGACGACTCGGGTATCGCGGTCGACGCGTTGAACGGAATGCCGGGTGTGCTGTCGGCGCGGTGGTCCGGCCGCCACGGCGACGACGAGGCGAACCTGGACCTGGTGCTGGGCCAGCTGCGTGACGTGCCGGACGAGCGCCGCGGAGCGCAGTTCGTGTGCGCGGCGGCGTTGGTGCTGCCGTCGGGCGAGGAGACGGTGGTCCGCGGCGAGTGGCGCGGGACGCTGGTGCGGGAACGCCGTGGCAGCAACGGATTCGGGTACGACCCGATCTTCCGGCCGGACGGCGAGTCGCGGACGTCGGCGGAACTGGAGCCCGCGGAGAAGGACGCGGTTTCCCACCGGGGGCTGGCTTTGCGGCTGCTGGTGCCGGCGCTGCGGGAGCTGGGTTAGCCCCGGCAGCGCCGGTTCGGCGGCGTGGTTCAGGAAGCCAGGCCGAGGTCCCGGATCAGCTTCGCCACGTGCCCGGTGGCCCGCACGTTGTACCAGGCGTTCGCGATCTTGCCGTCGGCGTCGACGACGAACGTCGAGCGGATCACGCCCAGGTACGTCTTCCCGTAGTTCTTCTTCTCGCCGTACGCGCCCCACGCTTCGATGACCGTCTTCTCCGGGTCGCCGAGCAGCGGGAACGTCAGGCCTTCGTTCGACGCGAACTTCGCCAGCTTCGCCTGCGTGTCCGGCGAGATGCCGATGACCTGGTAGCCGGCGTCGTTCAGCTCGGCGAGGTTGTCGCGGAAGTCGCACGCCTGCTTGGTGCAGCCCGGCGTGCTCGCCGCCGGGTAGAAGTACACGACGACGGACCGGCCGCGGAAGTCGTGCAGCGAAACCTGCTTGCCCTCGCTGTCGGGCAGGGTGAAGTCCGGGGCTTCGTCACCGGGGGAAAGGCGCTCGGTCATGCGCCGAGCCTAACGTCACGCCGGGCCGCAGTAGGTGACCGCGACGGCTTCGGTCGCGCTCGGGCGGATCTGCAGCCGCAGCTGCGTCTGTTCGCGCGGGACCGCGAACGCCAGCGTGAGGTGCACCGAGCGGCCCGGCAGGACGTCCTTGCCCGCGTCGGTGATGCCGGTGAAGCCCTGGGTGGTGTCCACGACCTGCTTGACCGGGGTGCCGCTCGTGGTGGCGGTGACGTTGAGGCCCGAGAGCTTGTACGTCGTCGAGCCGTCGTTGGTCAGCTGGACGTCGAAGGCCGCGCCACGGGGGCTCTGCGGGTACGCCGACGGGCTGGGCCGGAACGACTGCGGGGAGCCGACGGAGATGGTGAGGCCGCTGGCGAACCGGTGGTCGGCGCCGAACTTCAGGTCGTTGCCCGCCGGCGAGGCGGAGGCACCGGCCACGGCGGGTGAGCCCGCCGCGCCGAGGGCCGCGGTGCCCTCACGGGCCGAAGGGACCCCGCACGCCACCGCCAGGCCGAGCAGTCCTGCGGTGAACATGATCTTGCCGGTGCGCGCGAGCGCCATTGCGGGTACTCCAGTCGGCGGGTCGGGTGCCGTCGGCAACGGGGGATTGCCGGGCGAACCCGCTCCACTGTGGCCGTGATCGCGCGTGGTTACGAGGCGCAACCGGGGGTTGTCGCGCACCTGGTGCCGCCCCGTGGCCAATCCGTGACCGGAACGGCACGGCTGGTGACAATCTCTGGCCACATGCCACTTAAACCGCGAGCGCGAACAACAGGATGAAGATCGCGACGCCGGCCACCCAGGCCGCCATCAGCCAGCCGAAATCGCGGACCGGGTCCACCGCGCGGCTCTCTTCGCCGGGCACGTACACGCCGCGCTCTTCGAACCAGTCCGCCCAGCGGGCGAACCAGTGCAACGGGTTGCGCGACGACACGCCTCACCTCCGGTACCCGATCCGTCGCCGTCACAGTACGCGTTCGGTCACGCACACCGGAAGACGCGGGCGGCCGTCCACTTCCGACTCACCACGGCCGGGTGAACCGCGCTGTCGATCGTGTAGCAGTTCAAACCAGTCCGTGACGCTGCAGCACCGACACCGCCCGCACGGTCGCGCAGCCGCGCCATTCGAGCGCCGCGGCGGGCGAAAAGCTCGCGAAGTCGACCCGCCAGCCGCCGTCGTCCTGCTGTTCGCCCGCGAGCCGCTGCAGTTCGGCGTCGATGACGCCGGCGGCGAACAACGCGCGTGCCGGGCGGTCCGGCCGCGGCGCGAAGTCCAGGGCACGCAGGGTCTCGCCTTCGGACCCACCGGCCACCGGGGCCAGGCCGTCGGCCGGGACGAAGCCGGCGAGGTGCGCCAAGAGCTCCGCCGCCTCCTCGTGGAGTTCGTGCGCGGCGTCCGCGAACTGCACCGCGAAGGACAACGCGATCGCGTGCGGCGGCTCGGAAAGCTCACGGATGGCCCGGAAGCAGTACTGCGTCGCCGCGGCCAGCCACGGGTGCTCGCGGACGGCCCGGTCGTGGCGGGCGACGCGCAGGGCCACGCCCGCGGCGAACGCCGTGCTCTGCAGGCTGGCCGCCGCCGGATCGGCCTGGACCCAGAAGGGGGCGCAGCCGGCCGGGTCCGCCACGGGCCGGGCGAACGGCAGGCCACCGTCCGGGCGGGACGCCGTGGCCAGCCAGTCGCAGAGCCGCACCGCGTGCGGTGTCGTGTCGGGGGCGATCTCCTCGAACACCTCGAAGGCGTGCAGCGCGCCGCCGGGCTGGCTTTCCGGGGCGCGCAGGTCGGGTTCGAGGCCCCAGCCGTAGCCGCCGTCGGGGTTGCGGTAGCCGTCGACGGCGGCCAGCACGGCGTCGGCGTGCACGGCGCCCACGAGCAGTTCGAACCGGCGGCGGTCGAGGAGGCGGGCGTGCGTCGCCATGAAGGACGCCGCCGCGGAGAGGTGCACGGACATGCCGTCAGCGTCGCACCCCCCGCGGGCGGCGGTCTTGAACGGATCGGACGTCAGGGCCGCTCCACCGCGATGCGCGGGGCCAGCGCCCGCAGGAAGTCCGCCGCGTCGAACACCTCACCCGCCGTCGCGACGCCCTGCACCTTCGTCCGCCCGGTCAGGAGGCGGTCGACCGCCTCCACCGCGAGCGGCGCGCTGACCGCGTAGATGTCCTTGCCGCGGGCCACGATCCGGCGTTCCTCACCGCCGGCCCGCACGACGACGTCCACCACGAACTCCTCGGCCGCCTCGCGCTCGCCGGCCGCCGCCAGCTCCTGCACCGCGTCGGCCGTCAGGTAGCTGGTGACGTCGCGGACCCGCAGGTGCCGCGGGATCGTGACGATGTCGGCCATCGAGAACTCGCCGAAGACGGGCCGCGGGCCGAGCGGTTCCGGGAAGACCCACTCGCGCCTCGGCAGGGCGTCGTCGCGGTACTCCAGCCGTCCGCCCGCGTAGCGGACGCGCTTGCCGTCACGGCGTTCCCGGGACACCCGGCCCGCGGCGAGGGTCCCGGGAGTCGGGTGCCAGCCGCTGAGCCCGTAGGCGACGTGCACCTCGTCCGCCGCCGTCCAGCCGTCCATCGCCGCGGTGGCCAGCAGGTCGGCCAGGCCGCCGAAGAACGCCATCGCGGGCACCACGGCGGTGTCGGCGGTCAGCCCGAGGGTGTCGAGGTTCGCCTCGATCTCGGCGGCGACGTCCACGTACGGGACGCCGGCGCGGATGGCCGCCCGGGCGACCGGGAGAGCCGTCTCGGCGAACGGGCCCGCGCAGTTGATCACCGCGGCCACGCCTTCGAGCGCGCGGTCGAGGGACGCCGGGTCGTCGACCGACGCGGTGCGCCCGCCCGGCAGCTTCGCCGGATTCCGTCCCGAAGGGACCGCCTCGAACCCGCGTTCCCGCAGCTCGTCGACCACGAAGCGGCCGGTGTGCCCGTAAGCGCCGTAAACCAGTACCGGAGTCATGCGGCCATCCTGACGACGGCTGCCTGCCGTCACCAGTGTCCGGAACGACGTGCTGCGTACACTTTCGGACATGCACGCTGTCGCGCTCGCGGCCACCGACGGGATGCTGTCGTTCGAGCTCACCATCGCCACCGAGGTGTTCGGCGACGACCCGCGGTACGGCTTCGCGGTCTGCGGTCCGGCTCCGGTGCGGGTGGGCCGGTTCCTGCTGGAGCCGGACCACGGCCTCGACCGGCTGGCCCGCGCGGACACCGTGCTCGTGCCGGGCTGGGCCGACGTCGACGCGGCTCCGCCTGCCGATCTGGTCGGCGCGGTGCGCGCGGCCCACGCGCGCGGGGCCCGGGTGGCCTCGCTCTGCACGGGTGCGTTCGTGCTGGCCGCGGCCGGCCTGCTGGACGGCTTGCGCGCGACGACGCACTGGGCGCACACGGACGTCCTCGCCGCCCGCTACCCCGCGGTGACGGTCGACCCGGACGTCCTCTACGTCGACAACGGCCAGGTTCTCACCTCGGCGGGCAAGGCCGCGGCGCTGGACCTGTGCCTGCACCTGGTCCGCGCCGACCACGGCCCGGCGGCGGCCAACGCGATCGCCCGCCGCCTGGTGGTGCCCCCGCACCGGGCGGGCGGCCAGGCCCAGTTCGTCCCGGCCCCGGTGCCGGCCCGCGACGACCACCCGCTGGCCTCGCTGCTGCCGTGGATCACCGCGCGCCTCGACCGCCCGCTGACCGTGGAGGACCTGGCCCGCCGGGCGAACCTGAGCACCCGCCACCTGAGCCGTCACTTCCGCGCGGCGACGGGCACGACCCCGTTGCGGTGGCTGCTGAACCAGCGCATCCGCCGGGCGCAGGAGCTGCTGGAGAACACGGACGCGGGCATCGACGCGGTGGCGGAGGCGGTCGGCTTGGGCACGGCGACGACGCTGCGGCGGCACTTCAACCGGACGGTCGGGGTGCCGCCCGACACCTACCGGCGGACGTTCCGCTCGTGAGGAGCGTGGGGCCGACCAGACGCCGAACCGAGGGGATCGGCGCCGGTCAGCGCGTTCGCGTGGGCCCGGAGAGACTCGAACTCTCACTGGCACGGACCTAAACCGTGTGCCTCTGCCAATTGGGCTACGGGCCCGCGGTAGTCCGCAGCCTAGCGTGCGGCGTGGCCCGTGCGGCGGCGGCGGGGCGGTCGACTAAGTTGGGGCCTGCAAGTCCCTGCGGCGAGGAGGACACGTGGCCCGCGATCCCGAGACGATCGAGCGTGAGATCGAGCAGGCCAGGACGGCCCTGGCGGCGACGCTCGACCAGCTGACCGTCAAGGCCGACCCGAAGAAGCTCGCCGACGCGGCCAAGGACGGCGTGCGCGCCAAGCTGGACAACCCCAAGGTCAAGTTCCCGCTGATCGGTGCGGGCGTCCTCGTGCTGGTCCTGCTGGTGCGCAAGCTGCTCAAGTAGCGCTCAGGCCTGTTTCGCCGGCGCCTTGCTCTCCGCGGGCGCCGGCGCCGCCGGGCTCTTGCGGTCCTCGACCGCCTTCGGGAGCTGCTTGCTCGGCGGCAGCTGCGGCTTCTTGTCCGCGGACGCCGGAGTCTGCTGCTTCGGCACGCTGCCGGGCGGCGGGACCTCGAGCGGCGGGAGCTTCGGGAGCGTCAGCCGGGCCGTCATGTACGCGCTGGTGAAGTCCAGCGCACTGCCGTTGAGCAGGTGCACCACCGTGGTCCTGGCCTCGCCGGCGAGCTCCTCGACCAGCTGGTCGGCCCGGTCGCGCGCGGCGATGATGCCCGGCGCGCGGGCGGTCAGCTCCTTGCCGCGGCCGCTGACCGTGATGGCCCAGTCGGCGTCTTCCTGGACGTACGTCGCCGTGATCGTTTCCACCATCTGCCTCACGCCCCTCTCCCTCTCCAGCATCCTTACACAACCGTGACGCGGCCACCGTGCAATCGTGACGTGGTTCCCGCGCCCCTCCTCCGGTCGCGAAGGTCCAGCACACTTTCTACCTTGTCGGCAGTCCAGTAGAGCAACTCTGTGTTACAGGACACGATTGCGCTGGGTAATCAGTGCATGGCCCAGTGCACGCGCACGCTAACGTGCACGCTGCCGCAGGCCGGTCCACAGCACGTCCATGGCGTATTCGGTCGCCGTTTCGGGGCTGACTTCCTCGTGCCGCTCGCACCAGATCGCGAGCCGTTCGCACGCTCCGACCACGAATTCCGCCGCCGCTTCGGCCCGGAGGTCGTCCCCGCTGTCGAAGTAACCGCTCATCAGCGCGGCGATGAGGTCGGTCTGCTGGCGGCGGGTTTCCTCGACCTCGTCGGCGGCCGGCGTGCCGATCAGCGCCATTTCGTGCCGCAGCAGCGACCATGCCTCGCGCCGCTCGCGGATGAACACGAAGAAGGCCAGCAGGCCGCGTCGCAGCGCGTCCTCGGCGTCCGCCGCCCCGACCGTCGCCTGCTCGGTGACTTCGCGCAGCACGGCCCGCGACTCCCGGATGCAGGCCAGCAGCAGGCCCTCCTTCGACTTGAAGTACTCGTAGAGCATCGGCTTCGAGACGCCGACCAGTTCGGCGATCTCGTCCATGGACGCCGCCGCGTAACCGCGTGCCGAGAAGACCTGCTCGGCGACCTCGATCATTTGCCGCATCCGGTCGGCCCGTGGCATTCGCTTGCGCTTGGCGGTGGTCACGGGTCACACTCTACCGCTGGTAACCTACTCCCAGTAAGATGGACGACGGGTAACAGAAACTCGGAGGCGTCATGGGCAACCGCACGGAGACCGGGGTCGTCATCGTCGGGACCGGGTTCTCCGGTCTCGGCATGGCGGTCCAGCTGCGCAAGGAGGGCCGCGAGGACTTCGTCATCCTCGAGAAGGCCCACGACGTCGGCGGCACCTGGCGGGACAACAGCTACCCGGGTTGCGCCTGTGACATCCCGTCGCACATGTACTCGTTCTCCTTCGAGCAGAACCCCGGCTGGTCGCGGGCCTACTCGCCGCAACCGGAGATCTGGGGCTACCTGCGCGAGGTCGCCGACAAGCACGACCTGCGCCGGTTCATCCGGTTCGGCCAGGAGATGACCGGTGCCCGCTGGGACGCCGAGGAGAACCGGTGGCACGTCGCCACGAGGGGCGGCGACGAGTTCACCGGGACCGCGCTGGTCGCCGGCGTCGGCGCCCTGCACCTGCCGATGGTCCCCGAGCTGCCGGGGATCGAGCGGTTCGAGGGCCCGGCCTACCACTCCGCGCGGTGGCGGCACGACGTCGACCTCGCGGGCAAGAAGGTCGCCGTCATCGGCACCGGTGCCAGCGCGGTCCAGTTCGTGCCGAAGATCGCGCCCGAGGTGGCGGAGCTGACGCTGTTCCAGCGGACGCCGCCGTGGATCATGCCGAAGGCCGACCACGAGATGTCCGGCCGGACGCGGACGCTGTTCAAGGCGCTCCCGCCGGTCCAGCGCGCCTACCGCACCCTGCTCTACTGGCTGCTCGAAGCGCGCGCGATCGGCTTCAACGGCCAGTCGTGGGTGATGAAGCTCGGCCAGCGGATCGCCCGGCGCCACATCGACCGCGCGATCGAGGACCCGCAGCTGCGCCGGAAGGTCACCCCGGACTACACGATGGGCTGCAAGCGCGTGCTCATCTCCAACGACTACTACCCGGCGCTGGCGCGCGACAACGTCGACGTCGTGACCGAGGGCGTGCGGGAGGTCCGCGAGCGCAGCGTCGTCGACGCCGCCGGTGTCGAGCACGAAGCGGACGTCATCATCTACGGCACCGGCTTCCACGTCACCGACGCCTTCGACGACCTCGAGATCGTCGGCCGCGACGGGCGCAACCTCGGCAAGGAGTGGGCGACCGAGGGGATGCGGACGCACCTGGGCATCACCGTCGCCGGGTTCCCGAACCTGTTCTTCCTGCTCGGCCCGAACACCGGCCTCGGGCACAACTCGGTCGTGTTCATGATCGAGGCGCAGATCTCCTACATCGCCGAGGCGCTGCGGCTGGCCCGCGGCCGGGGGATCGAGCCGAAACCCGAGGTGCAGGAGCGGTTCAACGCGCGGATCCAGCGCAAGCTCGCGAAGGGCATCTGGACCCGCGGGGGCTGCAAGAGCTGGTACCTGGACGCGAAGGGCGTCAACCGGACGATCTGGCCCGGCTTCACCTGGCGGTACTGGCTCGACACGCGGAAGGTGCGGCGCGAGGACTTCCTCGTCGGCTGACCGGGGCGGGTCCCTCGTCGGAGGGGAGGGACCCGCCGCGGAGATCAGCGGGAGGTGTAGCGGCGCAGACGCGCGATCAGCTCCACGGTCGGCAGGCGGCAGAGCTCGGCCATGCGCTCGAGCGCGGGCAGGTCGAGCGCGACCTCGCCGCCGCCGTGCTCGCCGCTCTGCCGCAGGCGGTCCTCCGCCCAGCGGCGCAGCGGCATCAGGTCGGCCGGGGCGTCCGCGACGACCTTGCGCAGGTCGACGCGGACCCGGCCGGGCTCGTCCAGGAACACCCGGCGGTGCACCTTGGCCAGCAGGTCCTGGGGCAGTTCGTCCATCGCGACGCACAGCTCGACCAGGCGCACGACGGAGCACTGTCTGGTGCCCAGCTCGTAGGTGGCCAGCGTCTGCAGCGAGATCTCGCTCTGCAAGTGCTGGTTCAGCTCCTTGCGCGTCCACCCTCGGCTGCGCCGGAGCTTGCGGAGCTCGTCTCCGAGTATCCGCTGGTACTCCTCAGCGTCGATCAGCACATCAATGTCCCCTGCCGTGCGCTCCCGCGGCACCGCCCGGGCGTGATGATTCCCGTGCAGGTGCACCCTCACGTGTATGTAAGTGCGCTGGAGCCCGGCCCTTACGCGATTTCGGGCATGTCTTTGATACCGATTGCGCGAGTTAGGCCGAACGGGTTAACGGCGGCTCGTCCGCCGACTCAGTTGACGCAGGGAACGCCCTCGGCCGTGATCGGCTTGTCATCGCCGGCTGCGGCCGGTGGCGGCGCGGCTGCCTGCGACGTCGTCCCCGCGGCGCCGGCCCCGGCGCCCGAGTTCGCGTCGGAGTTCGTGCCCTGGTAGTCGGCGCCGAGGAACACCGTCACGTGGCCCGCCGGCACGCTCTTGTCCTCTTGGATCGTCGGCGAGCCGCCCAGGGCGTCGGCGACGGCCTGGCCCTTGTCCTTGCCGCCCTTCGGCACCCAGATCACCGTGGTCTTGCGCGCGGTCGCGTTGGCCGTGTCGCCGGAGGTGAAGCCCTTGTTCTCCAGGGTCTTGGCGACGTTCGCCGCGAGGCCGGTGCGGCCGGAGGCGTTGCGGACGTCGACCGTGGTCGCCTTGTTGGCGGGGTCGGCCTGCTGAGCGGGCGGGGCCGGCTCGCCCGGCTGCGGCCCGGCGAGCCCCTGCACGAACTGCTTCACCTGGACGGGGTCGACCTGGATGGCGACGCCGTCCTCGGGCGTCCGGTACTCGACGTTCTTCACCGGGATCGTGCGGAACTCGAGCTGGCCGCCGGTCAGGCCCTTCATCTGCTGGGCGAAGCCGAAGATGTCCCAGTTCTGGTTGAGCACGACCGACTTCTTGATCGCCTCGATCAGGTCGTTGAGCTTGCCCGGGTTGGTCAGCGTGCCGGCCGAGAGCACCTTGCGGGCCATGCCCGCCATGAACACCTGCTGGCGGACGACCCGGTCGAGGTCGCCGTTGGGCAGGCCGTGGCGCTGGCGGACGAACTCGAGGGCCTCGACACCGGAGATCGTGTGCTGGCCCTTGGTGAAGTTCGCGCCCGAGTAGTCGTCCTTGACGGTGTTGTTCAGGCAGACGTCGACGCCGCCGATGGCCTTGGTGATCTCGCTGAAGCCGAGCAGGTTCACCGCGGCGTAGTTGTCGATGGTCGAGCCGGTCAGCTTCTCGACGGTCTCGATGAGCTTCTTCGCCCCGGCCTGGTTGGCCTTGACGTCGAGCTCCTTCGGGTCGGTGACGCCCTGCTTCTGCAGGTCCTTGCGGGCCTGCAGCATGGCGCGCGCGTACGCGGAGTTGATCTTGTGCTTGCCGTAGCCGGGGATGTCGACGTAGGAGTCACGCGGGAGGGACATCGCGACGGCCTTGCTGCCGTCGTTCGGGATGTGCACGAAGATCAGCGAGTCGGTGTTCAGCTCGCCGTCGGCGTCGCCGGCGCGCAGTTCGTCGAGCACCTCGCGCGGCAGCGGGTTGCCCTGGGCGTCGGTACGGCTGTCGAGGCCGACCAGCAGGATGTCGCGGGCGCCGTCGGCCGGCTTGTCGCCACCGCCGCCGTCGCTGAGCACGTTCGTGTAGTTCAGCCCGTTGACCAGCCCCTGCATGGCCGCCCACGCGTACCCGGTCAGGCCCACCACCAGCAGCGAGACGACGGCCAGCGCGACCTTCGCGCCGCGGAAGGAGTTCGCGCGGGCCCGCGGGGCCGGGCGCGGCTGCGGGCGGCGCGAAGGCGACGTGGCCGAGCGGCGTGCGTCCACCGGTTCGCGGCGGGGCGCGGGCCGGCGCGCCGGGGTGCCGCGGCGTGCGTCGTCCCGGCCCGGCTCGTCCTGCCAGGGCCGGGCGGGGCGGCGGCCGCCTTGCCCGTTCCGAGGCGGGTGCTCCACGCGGGTGACTCCTCACTCATGCGATCGGGTGGTGCTAGGGGATGGGACGCATGGTGCCTTCCCCGGGTTGCCAGAGAGTTCCACATCCCCCTGCCAATGTGTCCTGCACCACTCAGTTTCCCGCAGGTTCGACGGTTTCGCCTGGTCAGGACGGCACATTTGCCGGTGACCGGCCCGGGATCAGCGTGCCCGCGGCGGCCAGCAGGGCGAATCCGGCCGTGACGGCGTGGAGCGTGACGCCGAGGAAGCCGGGCGTGTTGCCGTCGGCGGCGAACAGCAGCGAAGGCGCGCAGGCCAGTGCGGTGGCCAGCCACGTGCCGGTCGCCGCGCCGGCTCCGATCCGGATCGTGTGCAGCAGGAAGACCCCGAGGAGCAGGTGCACCAGGCTCTGGATCGGGTCCAGCCGCAGGCCCAGCAGGTCGGCGTCGGCGGCCACCCCGCCGAAGCGGGTCAGCGCGAAGCCGAACACCCCCAGCGTCGCGTAGCCGATGCCGAGCCCGGCCGCGGCCCGGGTGAGCACCGCCGTCCGGCGGCCGGGGTGGTCGGCCGCGCGGGGCTGCCGGACGCCGTGGGTGTGCCGTTCGAACCACCAGAACACGAGCGTGGCGGGCACGGCGAGCAGCCCGACCGCGACCAGCGTCCGCGGGCGGACCAGCCAGCTGAACCCGTCGGCGATCCGGCCGGGCAGGCACACGACGGCGACCAGCAGCAGCATCGCGGCGAGGAAGGCCAGGTAGAGGCTCATCGGCGCGCGCAGGACGAGCCGGCAGACGCGCGCGACGCCGGGCCGGTCGCCGAGCCTGCCGAGCGGGCGGGCCAGCAGCCCGAGCACGCCCAGCTGGACCAGGCCGAGCAGCAGCACGCCCCACGGCGGGGCGGAGAACGCGGCGGGTGCGCCGGGGCTGCCGAGCAGGACGGGTGGCCCGTCCCGCAGGACGCTCATCCCGGCGAGCCCCGCGACCCCGGTGAGGGCGGCCGCGGCGAGCAACCCGCGTGCCGGGCGGACGCCGTCGGCGTGCGCGAAGGCGAGCTGCTGGGCGAGCAGGGCGATGGCGAACGTCGCCGCGTACCGCGGCAACGGCGAACCGGACCAGCTCGCGGTCAGCTCGCCGGCGCCCACCAGGGCGAGCAGTCCCACGGCCGCGCTCACCGGCGCCCGGCGGTGCAGCGCCAGGAGCGCGGGCGCGCAGACGATGGTCAGCAGGTAGACACCCAGCAGCCAGAGCGGGTGCAGCGCGATCCGCATCACGGTCGCCGTCGTCCCCGCCGGGCTGCCGAGCAGTTCGAGCGCGAGCGGCGTCAGCAGCGCGACGACCGCGAAGATCAACGCGGGCCGCAGCAGCGGGCTCGCGCGTTCGGCGAGGTAGTGGCGGTAGCCGCCGCCCGCTTCCTGCTCGGCCCGCCAGCCGGCCGCGTTGGCGTGCCCGCCGGCGAAGTAGATCAGCGGGGCGAGCTGGGCCAGCCAGGTCAGCGGCCACAGCGCGGGCTCGGGGGCCCCGGCCCAGTGCGCCAGCGCCGTCACCGATTCGCCGAGCAGCAGGAGGACGACCCCGCCGGCCCCGAGCAGCGCCCACCGGCTCACCTCGGCGGGGAGGGCGGCCGCCGCCGCCGGCCGCGGCTCGCGCCGGGCCCGCAGCCAGCCGCGCAGCCGGAAGACCAGCAGGCAGCCGATCACCAGCACGCCGGCGACCATCGGGCCGATCGGGTCGCCGACCGGCGGGCCCCACCGCTGGTGCCAGGAGTTGACGACCAGGCCCGCCGAGTAGAGGGACGCGACGACCCGGCAGGACAGCGCCGAGTTCACCGGGTTCAGGTCGCAGGTGTGGTGCATGTCGTAGGACAGCCGGTCGTCGAGGGCCTCCCGGACCTCCGGCCCGAGCGGGTGGCCCTTGCGGTCGGCGTAGCGCAGCAGGTCGTACCCGAGGTCGTGCGCCTTGCACGGCACGGCGTAGTCCCACTTCGTGTTGTCGTCGCCCCAGGGTGTCGAACAGCCGCCGTCGACGTGCACGGCGCGGACGGTGCCGTCGCGGGCCGGCAGCGCGCCGGGGGTGACGCCGCTGAGCGCGGTGAAGTCCTTCGGCAGCCGGGCGAGCGCGTCCGGGTGCGGCCCGGGGTGGACGAGCGCCTCGACGGCGTTCTGCGCGGCGAGCACATCACCGGTGGGCGGCCCCTGGTCCGGCGGCGACGGCGGGCGCGAGGCGATCAGCCCGAAGGCGAAGACCACCAGCAGGACCAGCAGCAGCCACCCGGACGTCGACCAGGGTCGGCGGGTGCGTGACGGGACGGTCGGTGCCGGCATGGGTTCAAGGGTGCCAGCCCCGTTGTGGGACCGACATGGGGATAACCCCACCGATGCGGGTGCTGCCGGGGTGGCCGGTTCTTGGGCGGGAGTGCCCGGATGGCTGCCCGTTCTACCGTTACGCGGCCGTGGGTGTCCTGGTGAGACTGTCGACGGGGGGACGTGGCGACCAGGAGGCCATCGTGCGCTCGACCGAGCTCGCCGTGCCCGTGGAGAACACCGTGCGCGCACTGCGCCGGCTCGCCCCCGGCGCCCGGCTGCGCCGGCCGCGCACGCCGGACCTGCGTGCGATCGCCACGGCGTTGCGCGGCTGCACGCCGGCGGAGCTGGCCCGGTTCCACCCCGGACCGGTCGCCCGGGCGGTGCTGGCGGCGCAGCTGCGGGAGCTGGACCGCGCGATGACGGGGTTCTTCGCCGCCACCGGCCCGGAGGGCACCCGCCTGCTCCGAGCGGCGCACTACAGCCGCCTCCACCGGGCACGTCCGCTGCTGGACCGGCCGGCCGTCGCGCCGGGCCTGCACACGGCGGCGCTGGCGTGGGCCGAGGCGCGCGGGTACCGGCTGCTGGCGGGCGAGTTGCGCGGGGCGCCGGAGTTCCCGCGGGAAGAGGACGGCCGCCGGGCGGGGGAGCTGGCGGTGGCGGCGTTGCTCCCACGCCCGGAAGCCACGGCGACCGGCCGCGAAGTCCTGCTGCCCTGGTCGGCCGGCGGTGGGGTGAGTGGGCCGCCTGCGGCGGATGGTGGTGACGGCGGGCGGCCTCGGGTGGCTGGTGGTGGGAGTGGGCCGCCGCGGCCGGGTGGCGGTGACCCGGCCGGGACGCCGAGCCGGGGCGAGAGCGGGTGGGGCGGTGTGCCGCGTGCGGCGGATGGTGGTGACGGCAGGCCGCCTCGGGTGGGTGACTCGTCCGGTGCGCTAAGCCGGGGCAAGAGCGGGCAGGGTGGTGTGCCGCCTGGGGCCGATGGTGTCGACGGTGGGCCGCCGCCGGGCGCGCCCGGCGGCGGGGCGGATGGTGGGGCTGGGCGGCCGCGGGCGGAAGGCGGTTCGGCCGGTTCGCCGCCCGGCCTCGGTGAGCGCGGGGCAGGTGGTGGCGATGGTGTGCCGAGGTGGCCCGATGGCGATGATCCGCTCGACACGCCCCGGACCGACCCCGGCGGTAGCGCTTTCCTGCACGTCCTCTCCGTCCGCGTCACCGAGCACGGCTTCCAGGTCGCCGTCCACGCCGATGCGCCCGTCGAACTCCTCCGCGACGGTGACGGCCTCACTCTCCGGGCCCTCTGGTGGAACGGCCTCGGGAGGGTCGCCGACGATCTCGGGCACGAGTACCTCGTCCTCGCCAAGGACCCCCGCCGGCGCCGGGGTCGTGCGGCACTGGTGCCACCCGCGGCCCGCGGCCGGGGCGCGGGTGCTGCGGCTGGAGTCCGCCGGCTACCGGGGTGAGCGGATGCGGCTCGAGCCCGCCGCCGCCGGGACCTGTGCCGAGGTGCTCGTCAAGCTCGAACTCACCGTGCGGCTGGGGGCGTGACCGCGTCCGGGGCGAAGCAGACCTGGTCGCGGCCGTTCTCCTTCGCCAGGTAGACCGCCGCGTCGGCCGACTGCAGCAGGCGCTCGAGGTTGTCGCCGTGGCGGGGGTGGCGGGCGACGCCGATCGAGGTCGTGCGGTCGGCGATGGTCGCCGGGTCGCCGCGCTTGTCCGTCGTCACGATGTGCAGCTTGGCGACCGCGATCCGGATGCGCTCGGCGGCGTCCCAGGTCGCCTCTTCGCCGATGTCCGGCAGCAGAATGAGGAATTCCTCGCCGCCGAAACGGCCCACCAAGTCGCTCGGTCTGGTCACTTCGTCGAGCGTTTGCGCAACCGTGCGCAGCACGTCGTCGCCCGCCGGATGTCCATAGGTGTCGTTAATCCACTTGAAGTGGTCGAGATCGACCATCAGCAGCGCCAGCTGATCACCCGAGCGAGCGGTCCGTTCAAGCGCCCGCTCCGCCGCCTCCGACCAGCCACGCATGTTGAGAATGCCCGTTTTCGGGTCCGTCCGGACGTCGTTCTGGAGCTGGTCGAGTTCCGCCAGGCGATTGAAGACCACGGTGACCACGGCCATCACCGCCACCATCGGCGGGACGGCGGCGAGCAGGATCGCGGTCACCGCGCCGAGGCCGATGGTGATCGCTTCCAGCATGTTGTCGGCCGGGCTGCCGAGGACGTTGCGGAGGGTACGCCCGGCGGGGGATCCCAGCAGCAGGACCCCGCCCACGTACGCGATCTGGATGGCTTCGTAGATGGCCCCGGTGACGACGATGGTGCCGAACTCGTGGAGGAAGTCGCCCCAGCCCGGCCGGCCCAGCAGGTGCGGCCCGAGCGCCGTGTACGTGAGGTGCGCGAGCGCGCCCGCGAGGCCGTGGGTGATGGACGAGAAAATGAAGTTGTGGGCGGGCCGCCGCGCGATGAACCAGTGCTGCAGCCGGATCACGGCGATGACGGAAAGGGTGAGCGGTACCGGCAGTATCATCGCCGCGGAAAACGTCCACACGGCGGTGAGGTCGATCAGCACCGTTTTGGTCCGGTTGCGCCGCCGCTCTTCCTGGCGCTGGGTCAGTTGAATGTGGACGGTGGCGCCCGCCGCCAGGATCGCGAAATTGATCCAGTCGTTTCCGGACGGAATCGGCGAGCGCGCGAGCGAGACGGCGAGAATGGCGAGCGCGACGGCTTCGGCCGCCAGCATGAACGCCACCTGCGCCGGACGGCGGCGCCAGAGCGCCCAGTTCCCCGGCCAGTACGCGTGGTGGACCCGGGGACCACCGGTCGTGGTCGCGGGCGCACCTGTGGTCACGTCCGGTCCGGCAGCGCTTTCCGCCCGCGCCGGCTGCGGCCCGCCCGGTTCGCCCGGTGTGGCCGCGTCCCCGTCCGGTCCTGGATGCAATTGGTCACCTCCTTTCCAGCCTAGTCCGGCTCTTGAGTAATCTCATCGGTACCTGGCAGAGTGTTCACGCATTCCGCAGCCGGGTACCATCCCACAGCAACGGATCGGCCAAGAGCCCGGCGTAACTGCCGGGAACGCGGCGCAAAAGGTCCTGCGAGACTCTCCCCGCATGGAGGTGGCCCCATGAGCAACCGCGACTTCTGAACCACCCTCGAATTGTCGCTCGTGCTGTCCGCGAATGCCATTCATGATCTTGGCCGTACCTCGGAGGTGGCTCCTGGTGCTCACGACGGCCACGGTCGCGGTTCCGCCCCGCCCACCCGGCGCCAGGCGAACGCCACCGGCACGGCCAGCAGCAGACCCACCGCGCCCGCGAGCGCGATGGTCGTGTGCGCGGACCCGAGCACCTGCGCGGCCAGCCCGCCCACGCCGACGCCGAGCCCCTGCGCGACCCGCAGCCCGGTCCGGTACAGGCCTCCCGCGCTGCCCCGGATGTCGTTCGGCACCCAGGTGATGAACGTGGCCGACACCGTGATGACGTACGCGCCCGTCGCGCCCGCCAGCGCGAGCAGGAGCAGCGCGAACACCAGGTTCGGCCGCAGCGCGAACGCCGCCAGCGCGGCCAGCGGGAGCGCGGCCAGCACGCCGAGCAGCTTGCGGCGGTGCTCGGTCGTGACGAACCGCGACAGCAGGAACGTCCCGAGGACGAAGCCCAGCGGGTCGGCGGCCAGCAGCCAGCCGACCGCCTGCTCGCCCGCGCCCAGCTGGGCGGCGAGCGGCGCCGCGAGGCCCTCCGGGATCACCGCCAGGCCGACGAGCCAGGACAGGTAGAGCAGCACCCGCAGCCGTTCGTCGCCGAAAACCTGCCGGACGGCGCCGAACCACGGCGCCCCGCCGGTGCCCGCGGCGGGCCGGCGCAGCACCAGCAGCCGCACGGCGACGGCGGCGACCAGGAACGTCAGCGCGTCGATCGCCAGCGCCCACGACGTCCCGATCGTGGTCACCAGCAGGCCGCCCACGGCCAGGCCGGTCAGCATCGCGGTGTTGTTCGTGATCCCGCGCAGGTCCTGGCTCTGCAGGTAGACGTCATCGTCGGCGAAGACTTCGCGGCCGAGCGCGTTCTGCGCCGCGTTGCCCGGCGCGTTCGCCAGCCGCGCTAGCACGAACAGCGCGAACAGCCAGCCCATCGGCATCCCGGGCAGGGCCATCAGCCCGATCAGCACGGCCTGGGCGAAGGAGCCGGTGACCAGCACCGCGCGGCGGGGGAACCGGTCGGCCAGCTGGGCCAGCCCGAGCCCGCCGGCCAGCGCGGGCAGGAACGTGAGTGCGTAGACGACGGCCGAGAGCAGCGGCGACCCGGTCCGGTCGAAGGTCAGGATGGCCAGCGCGACGATGGTCAGCTGGTCGCCGAGCATCGACTGCGTCTCGGCGAACCACAGCGCGCGGAACTCCCGGTTGGCCAGGACGGCCCGGAGCCGGGGTGTCGCGCGTGTCGTCACCTCGTAACCACCGTCCCCCGATCGAGTGAACATGGACCGTCCGCATTGTGCCTCTCCGGTGACGATCACAGCGGGGGGTGTCACCGTTCACCACCGGGAAGCACCCACAGTATGCCGCCGGTTACGGGCCGATGTCCCCTGAATGCGAGCCGGTCACCCCCTCGTGACCGGCTCGCGGATACGTCCGGGCTGATCGAACCGGACTCGCTCGGCGCAGGGCGGCGGCCGCTCGTCGTCGCGCCGATGCCGGGTTGGACCGAATGGGCCAAGACTGGACATGAGCCGGCCGGGGTGGGCGGACCGCGCGCCGCCGGCGCTGCAGATCGGGGAGAGCGATGGACGGGTTGATGCAGGGCAAGGCGGTCGTGGTCACCGGGGCCGGCCGGGGCCTCGGGGAGGCGTTCGCGGTGCACGTCGCGCGGACGGGCGGGGCGGTGGTGGTCAACGACGTCGACGCCGACCTGGCCGAGCGGACGGCGGAGAACATCCGGGCGCACGGCGGCCGCGCGGTCGCGAGCGGCCACAGCGTGGCCGAGGCGGGCGAGGCCCAGGAGATCGTCGACCTGTGCGTCAAGGAGTTCGGCGGGATCGACGGGCTGGTCAACAACGCCGGGCTGAACTACGAGGCGCTGCCCTGGGAGGACGACGCCGAGCAGGCGCGGGAGCTCGTCGCGGTCAACGTCCTCGGCGTGGTGAACACCGGGCTGGCCGCGATCAAGGCGATGGTCGACGCGGGCACCGGCGGCTCCATCGTCAACATCTCCTCCGGCGCCTCCCTCGGGCAACGCAAGCTCGGTGTGTACGCGGCGAGCAAGGGCGCGGTCGCGTCCCTGACCTACTCCTGGGCCCTCGACCTCGAAGACGTCGGGATCCGCGTCAACGCCGTCTGCCCGCTCGCGCACACGCGGATGGTGTGGAAGTCCGAACGCTCCCTGCGCGCCTGCCCGCCGGACCGCACGCCGGCCCGGATCGCACCGGTCGTGCTGTTCCTGCTCGGCGACGGCTCGCACGGCATCACCGGCCAGATGATCCGGTGCAACGGCCCGCAGCTGCACATCATGGGCCAGCCGTTCCTCAAGCAGCCGATCCTCGAGCGCCCGGTGTGGGACACCGAGACGGTGCAGAAGGCGTTCGACGAGGTCTTCTCCGCCCACCTGGAGAACTACGGCCTGGAGAAGCGCGTCCCGCCGCGGCTGCGCAAGTGGACGGAGACGACCTCGCCCCGCACCGCCTGACCCAAGCGCCCCAAGGTGGCCTTCGGTGCGTCACACGCACCCAAGGCGGCCTTCGGTGCGTCTGACGCAACCAAGGCCGCCTTGGGGCGCTTGGGTCAGGAGCCGGCGGCGGGTTCGGGGTCGCGGACCGCCGCGTAGAGGGCCTCGATGTCGGTCGAATAGCGGTCGTTGATGACCCGGCGCTTGAGCTTGAGCGTCGGGGTCAGCTCGCCCGATTCGGGGGTCCACGTCTTCGGGAGCACGTGGTAGCGCTTGATCTGCTCGATCCGCGCGAGCCTGCTGTTGGCCGACTCCACCGCGCGTTCCAGCTCGGCCCGCACCGCCGGGTGCGACGCCAGCTCGTCCGGTGACGCCTCGACGCCGTTCGCCGCCGCCCAGCCGGGGGCGATCTCGTCGTCGAGGACGATCAGCGCCGTCACGTACGGGCGGTCGTCGCCGATCGCCACCGCCTGGCCGATCAGCGGGTGCTCCTTGAGGAGGCCCTCGATGCGGGTCGGCGCGATGTTCTTGCCGCTCGAGGTGATGATCAGTTCCTTCTTGCGGTCGGTGATCGTCACGAAGCCGTCTTCGTCGATCGTGCCGATGTCGCCGGTGGCGTACCAGCCGTCGGCGTCGGTGGCGTCGGCGATCGTGCCGTCCTCCTGCAGGTAGCCGAGGAACACGATCGGGCCGCGCACCAGCAGCTCGCCGTCCTCGGCGACCTTCACCTCGACGCCGTCCAGCGGCTTGCCGACGGAGCCCGCGCGGAAGTCCGAGCCGGAGTTGGACGTCGCCGCGCCCGTCGTCTCGGACAGGCCCCAGACCTCGCAGATCTCGATGCCGAGCCCGGCGAGGAAGTAGATGATCTCCACCGGCAGGGCGGCCGCGCCGCTGGAGGCGACGAGCACCTTGTCCAGGCCCAGCAGCGCGCGCACCGGCGCCAGCGCGGCTTCGTCGGTCTGCCGGATCTTCTCGGCCAGCTCTTCGGGCACCGGTTTCCCGGCGCTGCGCAGCTTGTAGCCCTGCTGCAGGAGCTCGTTCGCCTGCAGCAGCGCGGTGCGCCGGTCCTCCGGCACGCCGGCGAGCATGTTCTTGAGCCCGGCGACCATCTTCTCCCAGACGCGCGGGACGCCGAAGAAGCTCTCCGGGTGCACCTTCCCGAGCGCGCCGACGACGCCGGACGGGTCGGCGAGGGTGTGCACGTGCCCCGCCCACACGATCGGCAGGTAGATCGACAGCTCCCGCTCGGCGATGTGCGCCAGCGGCAGGTACGCGATGTTCGTCGCGTGCATCGGCGGGTGGTGCAGCTCGGTGACCGCGTACGCCTGGTGGATCGCGTTGCGGTGCGAGAGGACGACGCCCTTCGGGTCACCGGTCGTGCCGGAGGTGTAGATCATCGACAGCGGGTCGTCGGGCTCGATCTCCGGCCAGGAGCGCTCGAAGGCGTCCGGGTCGGCGGCAAGCGCTTCCCGGCCCTGGGCGCGGAGGTCGGCGAAGGAGCGGAAACGGCCGTCGCCGCCGGGGATCGCGGCCGCGTCGAGCACGACGATGTGCCGCAGCGCCGGGAGGTCGTCGAGCACCGGCCGCCAGCGCGCCAGCTCGTCCTCCCCGCCGAGCACCACGACCGGCGCCGCGCTGTGCCGCGCGACGAACCGGATCTGCTCCGGGCTGAGGGTGGCGTAGGCGGTGCAGGGGATCGCCGAAAGGTGCACCGCGGCGAGGTCGGCGACGATGTGGTCCGGGCAGCCGGGCGCCATGATCAGCATGCGGTCGCGCGCGGCGAGGCCGAGCCCGGCCAGCCCGCGGGAGACCTCGGCGATCGCGGTGCGGAACTCCAGCCAGGTCAGCGTCGGTTGCCCTTCGACGTCGAGCGAGGTGATCGCCGGCAGGTCCGGGTACTCGACGGCGTTGCGGTGCAGCAACCGCGGGATCGTCTGGCCCTCGGTCTGCTCGGCGACGGACGGGGTGGTCAACGCTGGCCTCCTCGGTACTCCGGATGGCCACACTTTAGGGGCTCCCGGCGCGGGTGGATAGAGAATCGCGGCCACGTCGAGCAGTGCCATCGAACCGGACAAAGCGGCCAGGCGCCCACGACTGTCCACTGTGTACGCGGGCGTCGGCGCCGGAACCGCGCTTCAATGGAGGGGGACACGGACTCCAGGGGGAACCGATGACGCGGTCGGCTCGTGAACTGCTCGTGAAGATCCAGGACGAACTGGCGCCGCGCGACGGCGACAACCGGCTCGTGCCGCTGATCACCGCGGGCCGGGCGCCGCGGGCGGTGTTCGCCGCGCTCGCCGCGGAGGAGAAGCTGATCACGCTCAGCGATTGGCGGAGCTTCCACGCCCTCGCCGCCCGGGCCGACGAACCGAACGCGCGCCTCTTCTTCGGCGGGCTCGCGCCGGGCGAGCAGCAGGCGAACGGGATGCTGGACAGCCTGCTCGCCGCCACTGGTCCAGACCATGGCAAGGAACTCCCGCGCGCGGGCTGCCAGGTCTACCCGGCGTACGTCGCCTGGCTGGCGCTGAACGGCGAGTCGTCGGCGACCGCGGCGGGGATCTACGCCAACTTCGCCGCCTTCGGCCGGTACTGCCGGGACGTCGCGGCGGGCATGCGCCGGCACTACGGGTTCACTGACGCGCAATGCGCTTTCTTCGACTTCTTTGCTGCGGACGTCCCGGAAATAGAAGAACAAGCGCTCGCCGCGATCCAGGCCGGTCTCGACGCGCGCCGGCTCGACGAACGGGAAGCGCACCGCTGCGCGCGGCTGTTCCAGAGCTACGAACTGCTGTTCTGGAACACCTTGGCCGACGAGTTCCCGGGCTGAGGGGCCGGCGACGTCGCGGAACCGGTTCCGGACCACCGCAGCGTGACCGTCCGGCTGCGAATGCGGAATGACGGGAAATCCGGCGTCGTACCCGGTGAATCCGCGGCCGCGCTCGTCGATCCTGCGCATTCCGCTTTCCCGCGGCTGTCTACTCCGGACGAAGCGGCTGTGCGGGGTGACGCACGCGCACCCGTGATGTTTGTCACCGAACGATTCGCCGCTGTCGTACGTAGAGGGCGCCGCGGAGGCCCGCGCCGGATCCGGGAGCGCTCCCAGTGCTCACCTGGTTGCGTGGAACGGAAGTAGCCTTGCGGCGAAAGTCACGACTTACGGTGGTGGACTTTCGAAGCGCAGGCGGCAAGTGTGGACGGGTCACCGGTTCAAGATCACGTTCTCGCCACGGACTTGACGCGCCCTGGAGGGCTGCCTAACGTCGTCGCGGGCGAAGCAGACCACGGTGATGTTGATCCGGCTGGTCGGAATCCGGGTGTTGACCGCCTCGGGCGACCCGAAACCATGTACTGCCGGAAGGAAAACGGACCCAGGTGAAGCAGATTTCTCTTCGACGCAACCGGGGATCCTCGATTCGGAAGCGCGTGCTCACGATCGCGCTGATCCCCAGTGTGGCCCTGCTGCTGGTCGGCGTGGCCCTCGCGGGCTACCTCATCTACGACGCGGTCACCGCTCGTGATTACACCAGCCGGATCCGGAACTCGGAAGCCCCCGCGATCCCGTTCTTCGCCGCGCTGCAGCAGGAGCGCCAGGCGACGCTGAGCCTGCTGGCCGGCCAGAGCAACCAGCGTGCCGTGCTCGCGGCCGTCCGCCCCAAGACGGACGCGACCGCCGCGAAGGAGATCGAGAACCTCCGCGACAACTTCGCCGACTACGACAACACGCCGCCGAGCGTGCAGAAGAACATCGCCACGTTCTTCGGGCTGTTCCAGCAGCTGCCGCAGACCCGCCAGGCGGTCGACAGCGGCCAGATGCAGATCAGCCAGGCGTTCGCCTACTACAACAAGCTGTTCGACCAGTTCACCGACGGCGTCGCGGGACTCGCGCAGAACGCGCGCGGCGCCCAGAACGCCTACGACCGGCTGACCGCGATCCCGCTGTTCACCGCAGCCGACGCGATGCAGCGCAGTGACGCGCTCGCCGCCGCCGGGCTGGCCGCGGGCGGCCTGACGAACGACGACTTCCGCGCCTACGTCGGCCAGGTCGGTGCCTACCACGCCCAGCTGGACGCGTCGGCGCCGAAGATGATCCCCGACGTCAAGGCGAAGTACGACCAGCTGCTGGCCAGCCAGCCGTGGCAGGCCGTGACCCAGGTCGAGACCGCGTTCCTGCGCGGTGACCTCTCGAAGCTGCCGGTGCCGCAGGACCAGTGGCGGGCCGCGGCGCGCCAGGTCGGCGACGCGCTGATGGGCATCTTCATCCTGCAGAGCTCGAACGCCAGCCAGGCGGCGATCAACGACGCGGACTCGACGTTCACCGAGTCGCTCGTCGCCGGCGTGGTCGCGGTCCTGTTCGCGGTCTTCGTGGTGTTCGTCGCCGTCCGGCTGTCGAACCGGCTCATCGGCCGCCTGCACCGGCTGCGCGAGGACACCCTCGACGCCGCCGAGGTGCGGCTGCCCGAGCTGGTCGCCCGGGTCCAGGCGGGCGAGCCCGTCGACCTCGAAGAGGGCGGGCACTTCCTCGACCACGGCACCGACGAGATCGGCCAGGTCGCCGACGCGTTCAACAAGGCGCAGCAGACCGCCATCGCGGCCGCCATCGACGAGGCGAAGACCAGGGAGGGCACCAAGACGGTGTTCCTCAACATCGCCCACCGCAGCCAGGTCATCGTGCACCGCCAGCTCAAGGTGCTCGACCAGGCCGAGCGCAAGCAGGAGGACCCGGACCAGCTGGACACGCTCTTCCAGCTCGACCACCTCTCCACCCGCGCCCGCCGCAACGCCGAGAACCTGATCATCCTCGGCGGCGGGCAGCCGGGCCGTCAGTGGCGCAACCCGGTCGGGCTGGCCGAGCTGGTCCGCGGCGCGTCCGCCGAGACCGAGGACTTCGCGCGGGTCAAGACGGCGGTGCTGCCGCAGATCGCCATCCGCGGCCCGGTCGTCGGCGACCTCGTGCACCTGCTCGCCGAGCTGATCGACAACGCGACGTCGTTCTCGCCGCCGCAGTCGCGGGTCGAGATCCGCGGCAACGTGGTCGGCAAGGGCGTCGTGATCGAGGTCGAGGACCAGGGCCTCGGGCTCGAGCCGGACCAGACCGAAGAGATCAACGCGATGCTGGCCGACCCGCCGGACTTCGGGATCATGGCGCTGTCGGACGAGCCGCGCCTCGGCCTGTTCGTGGTCGCGCGGCTGGCCGCCCGCCACGGCATCCAGGTGCACCTGCGGGAGTCGGCCTACGGCGGCACCCGGGCCATCGTGCTGGTGCGCACCGACCTGCTCGCCCCGCTCGCCGAGATCGAGCCGGAGCAGCCGATCACCCCGCCGAAGCCGGAGCTCGTCCCGAACCTCTCGGAGCCCGAGACGACGGCGAACGACGAGGTCGCCCCGCTCAAGCGGCCGGTCCGCCGCCCGGCGCGGCACCGCACCGAGCCGCCCGCCGCGCCCGTGACGGCGCCCGCCGCCGTGACGCCGCCGCCCGCGGCCACTCCGCCGGTCACCGTGCCGCCGCCGGTCCCGGACCGCACGCCGCCGGCCCAGCCGTCGTCCGCTCCGACGCCGGTCCCGGCCGGGTCCGTGTCGGAGCCGGTGAGCCAGCCGACGCAGGTCCAGCCGGTGGCCGCGGTCCGGCCGCCCGCCCCGCCGTCCCGGACCTCCCGCCCCGCCCGTCCGGCCGCGCAGCAGCCGGTGTGGCCGCCGCAGGAGCCGCGCGCCGCGACGACGCCGGAAAGCCGTCCGCAGCAGCCGCGCCGCCCGGAGGCACCCGGCCGCCCGCCGCTGCCGCAGCGGCGACGCCAGCAGAACCTCGTGCCCCAGCTGCGGGAGGACAAGCCCGCACCGGAACGCGAAGAGGTCCGGCTGGACTCGCCGGAGGCCGCCCGCAGCAGGCTGTCCGCCTTCCAGCAGGGCACCCGCCGGGCCCGTGACGAAGAGTTTCCCGAGAACGACGACAGGTACGGAGAGCGCGAGTAATGGTCAACTCAGGCGCCCACGAGCTCGACTGGCTGCTGGACGACCTCGTCAAGCGGGTCGCCGGGGCGGACCGGGCGGTGGTGCTGTCCTCGGACGGCCTGCTCATCGGGAGGTCCGGCAACCTTTCCGAGGAGGACGCCGAACACCTGTCCGCGGTGGCTTCGGCGTTCCAGAGCCTGGCCCGCGGCACCGGGCGGCACTTCGGCGGCGGCAACGTCCGCCAGACGATGGTCGAGATGGACCACGCGTTCCTGTTCGTGACGGCGGCCGGGCGAGGCGCCTGCCTCGCCCTGCTGGCCCGCGAAGACGCCGACATGGGGCTGGTCGCGTACGAGATGAACCTGATGGTGAAGCGGGTCGGCCAGGTCCTCACCTCCGCGCCCCGCACGGGCGCCGGCGTCCAGCCCACGCCATGAGCGCACGGCACGAAGCCTGGTTCGACGACGAGGCCGGCCCGCTGGTCCGGTCGTACGCGGTCACGGGCGGCCGCACCCGGTCGGACACGCTCGGGCTCGACCTCATCACGCTCGTGGTCGCCCTGCGCACCGCGCACGAAGCGGGCATGCTCGAACCGGAGTACGCCCGCATCATCGCCTTGTGCCAGCGGCCGGTCTCGGTGGCCGAGGTGGCCGCCCGGGTCGATCTCCCGCTGCCCGTGGTGAAGGTGATGCTGAGCGACCTCATCGAACAGAACCTGGTGCTGTTCCGTACCGCGGCACCGGCCCAGGAAACTCCCAACCGACACGTATTGCAGGCGGTTCTTGATGGCATCCGGAAACTCTGACCCCCGGCGGAACCTGACCGCGACCGCGGTCAAGGTACTCATCGCCGGCGGGTTCGGGGTCGGCAAGACCACGATGGTCGGTTCGGTGAGCGAAGTCCCGCCACTGCGCACCGAAGAGGTCATCACCACCGCGTCCGAGGGTGTCGACGACCTGTCGGGCATCGAGCAGAAGACCACGACGACGGTCGCGCTCGACTTCGGCCGCATCACGATCAACCCCGACCTGATCCTGTACCTGTTCGGCACGCCCGGGCAGGACCGGTTCTGGTTCATGTGGGACGAGCTGGCCGAAGGCGCGCTCGGCGCCGTGGTGCTGGCCGACACGCGGCGGCTCGACAGCTGCTTCGCCGCGGTCGACTTCTTCGAGCGCCGCAACCTGCCGTTCGTCGTCGGCGTGAACTGCTTCGACGGCGCGTACCGCTACGGCACGGAGGAGGTCCGGCAGGCGCTCGACGTCGGCATGGACGTCCCGCTGCTGCTGTGCGACGCCCGCGAGCGGGAGTCGACGAAGCAGGTGCTGACCAGCCTGATGGAACACGTGATGGCGCGGTCCGACCTCGCGGCCGCCCAGGGCGGCTACTGACCGGACCGCGCTCGATCAGCGGCGGTGCTTGCGCAGGTTGTCGAGCGCGAACCGGCCCGGGCCGATCGCGGCGAACAGCAGGAAGACCCACGAGTACACGGCGGCGGGCTCGCCCATGTTCTGCAGCGGCAGCAGGCCCATCGGGGCGTGCACGGTGAAGTAGGCGAAGGCCATCACGCCGGAGAGCAGGACCGCGGCCGGCCGGCTGGCGAGCCCGACGAACAGCAGCAGCGCGCCGGCGAGCTCGAGGACGCTGCCCCACCACCCGGGGAAACTGCCGAACGGGACACTGCCGCCCTGGCCGTCGATGCCGCCGAAGAAGCCGAATCCCTGCAGGCCGTGGAAGCCGAACAGGAACGAGATCACGATCCGGCTCGCGCCGATGACGATGCCGGTGATCGGGGTGGTCTTGGTCTCGGTGGCGGTCCGGGTCTCGGTGGCGATCGTGCTGGTCATGATGGGGTTCCTTCCTGGTGACTGGCTTGCCTTCTGCTTGGGCGTCGAGTGGGTGCTCCCCGGATCGACAGCCCCGCGGAAAAACTTCGGACGAGTTTCGGCAGACTGGGCCGATGGCGGGCAAACAGAGTGCCGGGCTCCTGCTCTACCGCGGCCGCGGCGACGACCTCGAAGTGCTGCTCGGGCACATGGGCGGCCCGTTCTGGGCGAAGAAGGACGCGGCCGCGTGGTCGCTGCCGAAGGGCGAGCTCGACCCGGACGAATCCCCGGAGAAGGCGGCTCGGCGCGAGTTCGAGGAGGAGCTGGGCCTGCCGGCGCCCGCGGGGGAGTACGTCGAGCTGGGCGTGGTGAAGCAGTCGGGCGGCAAGGTCGTGACGGCGTGGGCGGTCGAGGCCGACCTCGATCCGGCGGCGGTGGTGCCGGGCACGTTCACGATGGAGTGGCCGCCGCGCTCGGGCCGTCAGCAGGAGTTCCCCGAGGTGGACCGGGTCGCGTGGTTTTCGCCGTCGGTGGCCAGGGAGAAGCTCGTGAAGGGCCAGTTGCCGTTCCTGGACCGGCTGCTCGCGCTGGTCAGCGGCTGAGCAGGGCCTCGAGCGGCTTCGCGGTGAACGACGGCAGGACGACGTCCGCCTGCCCGAAGTCGAGGTTCCGGGTGATCGCGTTGGGCACGGCGACGCAGGTGAGCCCGGCGGCCTTGGCGGAGGTCACGCCGTGCGGCGTGTCCTCGAAGGCGATGGTCTCCGCTGCGTCGGCGCCGAGGGCGTCGAGGGCCGCGAGGTAGAGGTCGGGATCGGGTTTGGCGCGGTGCAGGTCCCCGGTGAGGACGGCGTCGAAGTGGTGGTCGATGCCGAGCCGTTCGAGGTGCGGGTTCACCCAGGCCCCGGACGAACTGGAGGCGACGGCCAGCTTCAAGCCGTGCTCGCGCGCGGTTTCGAGGTAGCGCCGGACCCCGTCGCGCGGGCCGAGGTCTTCGAGGAGCCGCAGGACGTGCGTCCGGAGCCCGGGCCGCAGCGAGTCCGGGTCGATGCCGGGGACGTGCTCGCCGAGCAGGGCGACCATGGCCGGGGTGGTCCGCTGGGTCCCGATGACGGCGTACCAGGCGGCCAGCGGCAGTTCGGTGCCGTGTTCACGGAAGATGGCCTGCCAGGCCTGGAGGACGGCGGATTCGGTGTCGGCGAGCGTGCCGTCGAAGTCGAAGACCAGGGCGCGGGTGGGCACGCCTGCACCCTGCCCGCTGGGTGATCGTTCAGGCAAGGGAGTTGTGACGAGCCCGAAACGCGCGGAGGGCCGTTTCGCCGCGCAGAGCGAAGACGACCTCTTCGACGGAGCCGGGTTCGGCTTCGGAGACGGTGGTGAGCGCGATCTCCGCGGCGGACTCCATGGGCCAGCGGTAGACGCCGGTGGAGATCGCCGGGAACGCGACGGTCCGGGCGCCGAGGTCCCGCGCGACGCGCAGGGCGTTGCGGTGGCAGTCGGCGAGCAGCCCGGAGCGGTCGTCCGTCGCCGACCACACCGGCCCGACGGTGTGCACGACCCACTTCGCGGGCAGCTTCCCGGCGGTGGTGGCGACGGCCTGCCCGGTCTTCAGTCCCTTGCCGTAGTGCCCGGCCCGCAGTGCCCGGCAGGCGGCGAGGATTTCGGGGCCACCCGCGCGGTGGATGGCCCCGTCGACCCCGCCGCCGCCGAGCAGCGAGGAGTTGGCGGCGTTGACGACGACGTCGACCTCGAGGGTGGTGATGTCGGCGTCGAGGATCCGGATGCGCATGGGGATGATCCTGCCGGACACACTGGGCTGGTGCTGCTGAATTCCATCGCCGCCGCCGGGCTACGGCTGGACGGTCAGCCGGTACAGGCGTTCGCCGATCTTGTAGTACAAGTCGCCGAACCGGTCGGCCGTCAGGTCCTCCACGCCGGACTTCGTCAGCAGCACCGTGACCGCCTTCGTGGTCTTGTCGATCTTGAAGATGCGGTCGCCCTGGGTGCCGTAGACGTGGTCCGGGTCCTTGGGCACCGTCAGCAGCACGCCGTCGCGCCAGGCCATCGTGGACTTCGTGTCGTAGTCCGGGTCCGCGAACAGGCGCTGCGTCTTCACCGCGGCCGGTGCCGCCGGGTCGAACGTCAGCAGTGATCCGCCGGACAGGCCCCACACCCGGCCGTCCACCTCGGCCAGTGCGGTGACCGCCCGGGCCGACGGCAGCGGGTACCGCGTCACCGCGCCGTTCGCCGGGTCGTACGAGAACACCTCCGCCGAGGCACCCGGCGCGAACACCGGATTGACGCCCAGCGCCCCGCGCGTCGACGTGCCGCCGAAGACCTTGCCGCCCGCGTAGGCCAGGGAGACCACCGCCTGGTCCGGGACGACGCAGATGGTCCGGCCCGGGGTGCCTTCCTTCCAGATGTTCAGTGCGCCGCTGCGCTTGCCGTACTTCGGGACCGTTCCCATGTAGACAGTGCCGTCCGGGGCGCCGGCCAGCGCGTACGGGCGGTCCTGCGGCGGCGGGCCCTCGCCCGCGTGGCAGTCGGCGGCCTTGTCGCCCGCCGTGCCGCCGGTGTACTGCAGCTTCGGCGGCCACTCGCCGCCCGGCACGTAGCTGTACAGCCGGGCCGAGGGGTAGACGCCGATGTAGAGCTTGCCGTCGTGGCCCAGCAGGCTGTCGGTCTGGTTGAGGCCGGTGCGGGTCGGCGTGTCCGGGTGGTTCTCGTCGGTGTCGCCGTGCAGCGGGTCGTACACCCCGGTGCCGCCGGTGAGGTAGCCGCCGGTGTAGATCCTGCCGTCCGGGCCGGTGCCGAGCGCGTTGATCGCGGCGGGCAGCACCGGGGTGCCGGTGACGAGCCGGGTGCTCGACGCGCCCGTCGCCGGGTCGTACTTGAAGATCCGGGTGCCGTCCGGCGCGCCGCCGAGGCCGGCCAGGGTGCCGTTCTCCCAGCTGTAGCCGGTGACGTCGAGGTCAGGCCGGACAGTCGTCGGCTGCACGGCCTTCGTCGCGATGTCGTAGGACTGCAGCAGCCCCTCCTTGACGAACCAGACCTTGCCGTCCGCGGCCGGGGAGTGGTGCAGGTCGGTGTCGGGGATCGCCGCGTCGACCACCGAGCGGTACGAGCCGTCGGCGTTCTTGACGACCTGCAGCACGAGCAGCGTGCGGTCGAGCCAGGCGAACAGCCGGCCGCCGGTCCAGGTCAGCCCGCCCACCATGGAGTTGTGCGCGTACTCGGCGGGCAGCAGGCTGTCGGTCCGCCCGGTGACGTTGTCGTAGCGCACCAGCGAAGCGTTCGTCCCGGTGCCGAGGTAGGTCGCGTTGGCGGCCGGGTCGTGGGCGATGCTGCGCACGTACTCCGCGCCGGCGACGATCGGCGTGGCGCCGATGGTGGTGAACTTGCCGTTGTCGTACTTGAAGTAGCGGCCGTCGTTGTAGGTGCCGCCGTAGACCTTGCCGCCGGCGCCGGCTTCGAGGTCCCAGATGAAGGAGTACCCGCCTTCGGCGCGGCCGAGGTCGGTCAGCGTGGTGGTGCCCGGCACGTGGCGGTACAGCTTCGAGTTCGGGTAGGTGCCGAAGTAGACGCTGCCGTCGGTGGCGGTGGTGGCGGCCCAGCCGCCGACCGTGGGCGTGTCGGTGGTGTCCGGGAAGGTGAGCTGGGAGGTGACCTTTTCGGTGGCGACGTCGATGACCGCCAGCTGGGGGTTGCTGTCCGCGGTCCCGGTGTACACCGCGTAGGCCTTGCCGCCGGCGAAGGTGGTGGCGTTGGGGACGCTGCTTTCCAGCTGGACGCCGAGGTCCGTGTCGTCCTTGCCGATCACCACCTCGTCCCAGTACGCCGTGCCGACGTTGCCCACGCCGGCGTAGATCAGCGCGGAGACGCTGGTGGTTCCCGCGGGCGCCGTCCCCGAGGCGGTGGCGGTGTTCCACTGCCTGCCCGAGACCGAGCCGCCGGTGACGCTGCCGAGCAGCTGCCCGGACGAGTCGCGGAA
The DNA here is from genome assembly GCF_046549135.1 of Amycolatopsis sp. lyj-23. NCBI lineage: Bacteria > Bacillati > Actinomycetota > Actinomycetes > Pseudonocardiales > Pseudonocardiaceae > Amycolatopsis > Amycolatopsis sp. lyj-23. The sequence continues at coordinate 384,479 of NZ_JAJPWN010000004.1, forward strand.
CCGCAGGTACAGGTCGGCCGCGCCGCTCTCGGTCCACACCTGGGCGTAGGCGGTGTACCGGACGCCGGCGGTCGCGGTCAGTCCCGGCTGGCTCTCCCGGCCGTAGGCCTTGTCCGGCGCCGTGTCGTCGATGCGGGCCGCGGTGCGCCCGTCCCACGTCACGGCGGTGACCCCGCCGGGGCTGTGCGACCCGCTCCAGCCGGTCAGCCCCTGGTCGAACCCGCCGTTGGTGATCCGCAGGTCGGCCGCACCGGCCGGGGTGGGCGCGGCGAGCACCCCGGCGGTCACCGCGACGGCGAGTGTGGTGCACAGCGAACGTCTCATGGCGGCCACGATCGGACGCGGCCGTACAAAACGGGTACAAGCGCCGGTCAGCGCCGGAAGAAGTCCTTCAGCACCGGGGCCAGTGCCGGCGCCTTGACGATGTGCGTCTGGCCCGGCAGCGTCCGGTACTCCGCCGAGGGCAGGACCTTCGCCAGCGACGCGACGCCGTGGCGCATCCAGTCCGGGCTGCGGCCGCCGTCGAGGCACAGCGCCGGGATCGTCACCTCCGGCCAGGCCGGCGGCAGGGGCTCGCCCGACTGGTGGTCGCCCACCACCGCCGTGTCGTACGGGATCGTGTGGGCGACGCGCTTGAGCTTCGCCCAGAACGGCATGATCCGCATCAGCGCCACCGTCCCGCCGCTGAGCCCGACGCCTTCGGTCATGAACATCTTCACCGCCTTGCCGCGCTTGCCCTCCTTCAGCGCCTCGTCGAGCCGGGCCGGGTAGTCGGCCGCGACGCGGCTGCGTGAGTCATCGACGATGAACGGCGGCTCGTACACCGCCAGCTTCGGCACCGGCAGGCTGCGCGCCGCTTCGAGGGCGAGCGCGGCGCCGGAGGAGATGCCGAACAGGAACGCCTCGCCGCCGGCCTCCTTGACCAGCGCCGCGATGTCCCCGACCTCCCGCTCGACCGTGTACGGCCCGGTGTCGGTGCTTTCGCCCCGCCCGCGGCGGTCGTAGGTGTACACCGTGAAGTGCGCGGCCAGCTCCTTCGCCAGCGCGTCGTTGGGGGACGAGCCGCGGTAGCACATCGCGCCGTCGACCAGGACGAGCGCGGGGCCGGCCCCGGCGCGGGTGTAGGCGATCTTCGTGCCGTCGGCGGAAACCGTCGTGCTCATCGGGACTCTCCTCGCGACAGCAGGTGGCCGGACGTGGTGGCGAGCCAGGCGAAGGCGATCACGACCGCCGCCCAGAAGCCGAGGGTGACCGCCGGGCTCGTCGATCCGGACGCTACGCCCGCGAAGCCCGCGAGGAACAGCAACCCGCTGACCCGGGAGTACCACGCCCGGACGGGTGAGAGGTGCGAGCCGATCGCGAAGCAGGCCGCGACCAGGGCGAGGAACCCGATGCCGCCGGCGGCGAAGTGCAGCGTGCCGTGCCAGCTGACCGACGACGGCGGCCCGGCGGGCGTGCCGGCCGGGAAGCCGTCCTGCGGGTCGGCGCGGAACACGCCCGCGCACAGCAGGCCGACCCCGTAGACCGTCAGGAGTCTCGGCCCCCACCGGCCGGGCAGGACGCGCCGGATCCCGGCCGCGGCGGCGATCGTCAGCAGGCCGGTGACCAGGAAGTTCGTGATCTGGACGAAGCCGAGGGAGCCGTTGGACAGGACGCTGGCGGGGTGCCGGGTGAAGTCGAAGCCGGCGCGGGTCAGCCCTTGGAGGACACCGGTGCCGACGAAGACCGGGCCGGCGAGGATTCCGCAGGTCAGCAGCGTGCGGGTGGTCGAGAAGGTGCGGGTGCGAAACGCTGTGGTGGTCATGGTGCCAGCCTGACAGCCGATTGTCGAAACTGTCAAGACAAAAAAAATTGTCGGTGACACACGAGCGCCCCAATGTGGCCTTCGGTGCGTCAGACGCAACCAAGGCGGCCTTCGGTGCGTGAGACGCACCGAAGGCCACATTGGGGCGCTCGGGTCAGGCGGAACGCAGCGTGAGGAGCGTGATCTCGCTGGGGGCGAAGATCCGGAACGGCGGGCCCCAGAACCCGGTGCCGCGGCTGTTGTACAGCTGCGTCTCGCCGTGCCGGGTCAGGCCGGACAGCGTCGGCTGGTCGAACCGCACCAGGAGGTGGAACGGCCAGATCTGCCCGCCGTGCGTGTGCCCGGAGATCTGCAGGTCGACACCGGCCTCGCGGGCCTGGCGGATCTGCTTCGGCTGGTGGGCGAGCAGGACCACCGGCACGTCGGCGGGCCGGTCGGCCAGCGCCGCGGCCAGGTCGGGGCCGTGGCCGGGCAGGCCGGAGGCCGCGCCGGTCGGGTCGTCGATGCCGGCGAAGAGGATCCGGTCGCCGCCGCGCTCGAGCAGCGTCGAACGGTTGTGCAGGGTGTCCCAGCCGAGGCCTTCCATGTGGTCCAGCCAGGCCTGGGCCTCGCCGAAGTACTCGTGGTTGCCGGTGATGTAGAACCGCCCGAGCCCGGCCTGGACGCCGCCGAGCGGGTCGACCTGCTTGCGGCGCTTGGCCACCGCGCCGTCGGCGAGGTCGCCGGCGTGGCAGACGACGTCCGCCTCGAGCGCGTTGACCGCCGCGACGACCTCCTCCGACCACTTCGTCCGGTCGATCGGCCCGAAGTGGGTGTCGGTGAGGACGGCGACACGCAGGCCGTCGAGGCCCGGCCCGAGCCGCGGGAGCACGACGTCGACCGCCTTCACCGGCGGGACGCGCATGGCGACGCGGTTGCCGTGCACCAGCAGCCCGGCGGCGATCAGCGCGGTCGCGCCCGCGACGATCCGCGACTGCTGTGGATCGTCGACGCCGAGCAGCGCGACCCGCAGCACCAGGCTCAGGATCGACCAGCTGAACAGCACCCAGATCACGGCGAGCAGCGAGTCGCCGAGGCGGGCGGCGGCGTCGCTCTGGTGCCGGGAGTGGCCGCGGAACATCGCGACCGGCATGGTCACCAGCCCCGCGACGAACAACGCCGTCCCGGCGATCGTGCCCGCGGTACCCCACTCGGGCGCGAGCACCAGCGTCCACCAGGGGACGGTGAACAGCAGGAGCACCGCCAGAAGCGGCACGACGACCAGTTGCCCTCTCATCGAACCAGGTTACAGCCCATCGGGCTGTTAGCGTTTTCGCTACGCTGGAGGAGAAGGAAGGGGGGACGCCGTGCACACGTTGCTGGAGCTGGCGTTCCCGGCCTTGGCCAGCCCGGCCGCGCTGGTCGCCTTCGCCTCCCTCGCCGCCGCGAGCCTCCTGGTCGTCCTGCTGGCCGGCAGCACGCACCGCGCCGAGCTCGCGTTGTGGTCGGCCCCGGTGCGCAGCCGCGCCACGGCGTTGCGCCGCCGGGCGCGGCGCGCCGAGTCGATCCGGCTCCGCGACCCCGGCCGGCCGGGCCGAAGCCGTCCGCGAGCACCCGGTTCCCGCAGCCCGGCTGCGTAGGAACCCTCCCGGCGCAGCCAATCCGCTGACCCCATTCCTTCCACTCGTGCGGAGTGCTGCCCGTGTCCGGTTTTCTCGACGTGCCCGTCGAAGGCGCGTACCACCTGATCCACGCCCTCACCGGCCCGTTTTCGACGGGTCTGGCCATCGTCGTCTTCACCCTCTGCGTGCGGCTGTTGCTGCACCCGCTCGCCCGCTCGGCCGCCCGCGGCGAACGAGCGCGGGCCGCCCTGCTGCCCGAGATCCGCGCCCTCCAGGAGAAGCACGGTCGCGACCGCGAGCGGCTGGCCGCGGAAATGACGAAGCTGCAGCAGGAGTCCGGGACGTCGCTGTTCGTCGGCTGCCTGCCGATGCTGCTGCAGCTGCCGTTCTTCACGGTCATGTACCGGCTGTTCACCACGGCCACGATCGGCGGCGAACCCAACTCGCTGCTCGGCGCGACCCTGCTCGGAACGCCACTGGGCGCGCACGGCCTGGCCGGCAGCCCGCTCGTGTTCGTGATCGCGGCCGGGCTGGTCGTCGTCGCGTGGTTTTCGGTGCGCTTGCAGCCGGCGGCGAGCGACGCTCCGGGCGGGAAGCTGCTGCGGCTGCTGCCCTACGGCACGGTGCTCGCGACGCTCGTCGTGCCGCAGGCCGCGGGGATCTACCTGCTCACCACGACCGCGTGGAGCGCCGCGGAACGGGCGTTGCTACGACGCGGCTCGTGAGCGGTGCCAGTCCTGGACCGCTTCCTCGACGTCCACCAGCGCGACCGTCAGCGGCGGTCCGGTGTGGTGGTTGAGGTAGGCCTGCCGGATCCGGTCGTTGAGGTCGGCCACGACCTCCCGCACCCGCACCTCGGTGCGTTCCGCGGCGAGCGTCTCCGGCAGGTCCTGGACCTCGCGTTTGAGCGCGAGCGCCGGCGGCAGCAACGCCGTCGTGTCGTGCCCGCCCTTCTTGACCTCGCGAAGGACCCAGTCGGTCACGGCGTCGTTGCCGGTGGGTCTGGGCAGCGGCTTGCCGCTGCCGGGCAGGTCCTCGAAGTCGCCGCGTTCGCGGGCTTCGTCGATCTGCCGGTCCACCCACCAGCGGAAGGACACCTTGGGTGGTTTGCGCCTGCTCATCTCCGCACACCCCCTCCGTCTGCTTCCAGGGTAATGTCCGAACGACGACGAGGGGATCGCATGACCGCCGAACGCACTGGCGCCGACGACGTCGACCGGACGCTCGCGCTGCTCTGGCGCGCCCGCGGCGGGGCCGCCGAACCGACCAGGGGCCGCCGCCCGACGCTGACGATCGAGCGGATCGTCGCCGCCGCGATCGCGGTCGCCGACGCCGACGGGCTCGCCGCGGCGTCGATGCACCGGGTCGCCAAGGAGCTCGGCAACGGCACGATGACGCTCTACACGTACGTGCCCGGCAAGGCCGAGCTGGTGGACCTGATGGTCGACGACGTGCTCGTCGGGCGGCGGCTGCCCGGGCCGGGTGAACCGCGCCCCGGTGACTGGCGCGAGCAGGTCGCGCTCTACGCCGAGCGGACCCGGCAGGCCTACCGCGCGCACCCGTGGCTGTGCGAGGTCTCGCGCGTCCGGCCGCCGCTGGGGCCGGGCCAGCTGGCGGGCCAGGAGTACCTGCTGTCGATCATGGACGAGCTGGGGCTGCCACCGCGCCAGGCGGTCGCGGCGGCCAACGGCATCGGCACGTACGTCGACGCGAACGCCGCGCTCGACGCGGAGAACACCCGGCTGGAGCGCAGCACGGGCCAGTCGACCGAGGCGTGGTGGCACCAGCGGTCGTCGTTCTGGGAGAACTACTTCACCGTCGACGAGCACCCGGCGATGAACCGCATCTGGCTCGGCGGCGGCTTCGACCAGAGCGCCAAGACCCAGGGCGACACGGCGTACGAGTTCGGCCTGAACCGGATGCTCGACGGCATCCAGGCCCTGGTCGGCTAGCGCCGGCTGCGCCACCGCAGCCCGCGCCGCTCCTGCCGGGGCACCGCGGCCGACGGCGGCGTGCGCAGGACGTCCCGGCACACCGGGTCGAAGCGGCCCGGCTCCTCGATCATCGGCGCCGCCAGTACGACGTGCCCGCACACCGCGCGGAACCGCCCGTCGTGCCGGCCCGCTGCGAACTCGTCCTCGGTGACGGCGTGGGTGTAGCCGTCGGTGTCGCAGCGGATGTGCACCAGGAACGGCTCCACCCGGCTCACTTGGCCGGGCTGGTCGAGGTGGTTTCCGTCGGGGTGTTCGTCGCGTCCGCCGCCGGGGTCGCGGCGGCCGTCGACGGCGGCGGGGTGGTGGTGCTGGTCGTCGACGGCGGCGGCGTCGGCGTGTCCGACGACGGCGGGGTGACCGGGGTCGAGGAGGCCGGGCTGGTCGGGGTCGTCGACGCCGGCGTGGTGGAGGTGGGCGTCTCCGACGTCGTCGGGGCCGGGGTCGTCGAGGTGCCCGGGAGCGCGTCCGCCGGCGGGGTGACGGCCGGGGGTGCCGGCGGTGCGGGCACGCCGACCGGGGACCCGGCCGCGGCGGCGTCCGGGGCGTTCGGCACGCCGATCGGCACCTGGCTGTCGGGCAGCTGGGCGACGCCGCCGCGGTAGGCCGCGGCCCACGCCACCACGGTGTCCACATAGGACTGCGAGTTGTTGTAGCGGCGCACGGCGATGCGCTGCCCCGCGTCGGTCGAGAGGTCGAGGCCGCCCGAGCAGAGGTAGCGCGCGGTGGCCAGCGTCTCGTCGTAGATGTTGTTCGGGTTCGACACGCCGTCGCCGTTGCCGTCGGAGGCGTAACCGCGCCACGTCGACGGGATGAACTGCGTCGGGCCGACCGCGCGGTCCCACACCGGGTCGCCGTCGTACTTGCCGCCGTCGGTGTCCGGGATCGCGGCGAACGCGCCGGCGCCGTTGAGCACCGGGCCGAGGATCGGCTCCAGCGTGTCGCCGTTGGCGTTGACGTACCCGCCGCGGGCGTGGTTCGACTCGATCCGGCCGATGCTGGCGATCAGCGCCCAGTCGAGGTGGCAGTTCGGCTGTTCCGCGGCGAGGATGCCGGCCGCGTTCTTGTACGCCCTGAGCATGCTGCCCGGGATGCCGAGCGACCCGGAGATGCCCGCGGAGCCGGCGCGCCCGCCCGGCACGACCAGCGGCTCCGGCAGCGGCGGCTGGGGCAGGCTGCCGTCGACCGCGATCGGCGGCATGACGATGTTCGGCTGCTGCTGCGGCGCGGCGGCGACGGTCTGGTCCGGCGCGGCGTCCCCGGCGTTGGCCACCACGACCGGCGCCGGCAGACCCGTGGTCAGCGTGGGCAGCACGACGAGCGCCCCACCCGCGAGCGCGGCGGCGGTCCGGCGCACCGAACGCGCACTCCCGCTCCTGCGACGTGGCCGGTGCTTGGGCATGCTGGTCCCCGCTTCCCTCGATCTGTCGCTGATCGCCTCACCCGATCGGCCTCACCCACCGGTACTGACCGGTAGGAGCAAGCTATCCGATGGAAGCAAACTTTGGCGAATGCCACAGCCCAATCTGCCTCTGAGGGCGAAGTTCGTCTGGATGGCACAAAACCTTCGTAGGGAATCTGTCAGATTCACCAGGACTTAACCGGTGGCTGCGGACAGTTTGTCCGACAGGACACCGGGGACGGTGAGCCCGCGGTGCGTCACGTCCGAAGCAAACCGCCGGACGAGCGAATCCGATGGCGTCGCGGTGAACGTCACGACGTCCCGGTGCAGCGGGGGCTCAAGCCGCCGCAGCGCCCCCGGGTAGGTCCGGGTGAGCGCGGTGGTCGGGACCAGCGCCGCACCCAGGCCCGCGGCGGCGAGCTGGGCCGCCGTCGCCGCCTGCTTCGTCCGCATCACCGCGTCCAGCACGACGCCGCGGCGGGCCGCCTCCTGGTCGAGCCAGCCGCCGAGGCCGTTGTCGCGGTGGTAGTGCACCACCGGCAGCCCGCCGAGGTCGGTCATCGACAGCGCGGGCCGGGCGGCGAACGGGTGGTCCGCGGCCAGCGCCACGACGATCTCTTCGCGGCCCACGACCTCGGCGGACCCGGTCCAGCGGCTCGGCCGCGGCCCGACCGCGACGTCCGCTTCGCCCGTTTCCAGCGCTTCCGCCAGCGCATCCGCGCTCATCGTCTCGGTGAGCGTGATCAGCACTTGCGGCCGGTGGCGGTGCCAGACGCGCAGCACGGGGGCGAGCAACCCGGCGGTCATGCTCTCCGCGCACGCGATCCGCAGGGTGCCTTCGCCACCGCCGGCCACCGCCCGGCCGGTCCGGACCACTCGTTCGGCGGCGGTGAGCGCCGCCCGCGCGTCCGAGAGAACGGCGCGCCCGGCGGCGGTCGGGCGAACGCCGCGCGGCAGCCGTTCCAGCACCGGCGTTCCCAGTTCCCGTTCGAGCGCCCCGATCTGGTGCGACAGCGCGGGTTGTGACAGGTGCAGCCGCGCGGCCGCCTCGGTGATCGAGCCCGCGTCCAGGACCGCGACCAGGCATTCGAGGGCGCGCAGCGTAGGCATTCGCGAATTCTATCGCAGACATCGAAAACCTCTGGTTCACGACGGGATTGTTCCGGGGCCGTCCGGCGCTGAAGGCGGTGTGCGAGACGGAAGGAGCACGGAAATGTCGTTCGAGGGAAAGCGGCTGGTCGTCGTGGGCGGTAGTTCGGGGATCGCCCGGCGGATCGTGACCGACGCGCACGCGGCGGGTGCGGAGGTGACCTGGGCGGGCCGGAACCCGGCCGCGCTCGCGGAACCCGGTGTCCGCGCGGCGTTCGCGGATCTCGGGGAAGAAAGGTCGCTGAAAGCGCTTGCCGAGGAAGCCGGCGAAGTCGACTTCCTCGTCTCGCTCGCCGCGGCGCCGGCGAACGGCCCGGTGGTGACGTTGGAGCGGGACGCCGTCACCCGGGCCTTCGACGCCAAAGTGGTCGGTCCGCTGCTGCTGGCCAAGCACTTCGCGCCCCGCTTCCGCGAAGGCGGCGCCATGGTGTTGTTCTCCGGCGTCGCCGCGTGGCGCCCGGTGCCGGAACGGACGGTCATGGCGACCACGAACGGCGCGGTCGCGTTCCTCGCCGAAGCGCTCGCGGTGGAGCTGGCGCCGATCCGCGTCAACGCGATCTCGCCGGGCATCGTGGACTCGGGCGCGTGGGACCGCCTCGGCGAGGCGAAAGCGGAGTTCTTCCGCCGGTCGGCGGAGGCGAACCCGGCCCGCCGGGTGGGGCGGCCCGCCGACGTTTCGGCGGCCACGCTCCAGCTGCTCGCCAACCCGTTCGTCACGGGGTCGGTGCTGCATGTGGACGGTGGCGGGCGGCTCGCCGGAAACCGTGGGTGAGCAAGCCTTTACAGCGACTTGAACGGTTCCTATGATCGGCCGTCCGGATGCGCCGCCGCCCGTCCGGACGGCCCAGGTGGAGGGTTTGATGGCACGTAGGGCTCCGCGCCGAGAGCAGGTCACCGTCGCCGAGTTGCTGGGCCGCTCCGGCGGACCGCGCGATGAGGACCGCGATCAGGACCGTGATCAGGACACTGTGGTCTTCGCGCGGGCGCGCCACCGCGAGAAGCCGCCGGTGCTGCGTTCGCTGGCGCGGCTGCGGGTGATGTCGGTGGTCGCGGGAGCGCTGGCGCTGACCGGCGGTGTCAGCGCGGCGGTGTCGATGCCGTCCTCTCGCGACATCGCGGCGGCGTGGCCCCCGATCGGCCTGGAGCCCCCGGCGGTGGCGCTGGTGCCGCTGCCCGCGGACGTCGTCGTCCCGCCGGCCAAGCACGCTCCACCTTCGGCTCCTGCCGATCCGGAATCCGCGGTGACACCCGCCGAGCCGGACGAGATCTCCCCGGCGGGTGTGGATTCCGGGCCGGATTCCGCGAGCCCGGTGGGTCACCGTGGATCACTGGCCCGGGCGGTGAAGATCGTCGACAAGGTCAAGTCGCCCCCGCTGGCGAAGGCGAAAGCGAAGCCGACGTCGCCGGAGCAGACGGCGCCGGTGCGCCACGAGATCCCGGACGTTCCCCTGTGGGCCGGCGGCCGCCCGAAAACCCCGGACTGGCCCGCGATGTGGGCCGCGCACCGCCCCGCGGGCTTCCCTTCGGGCGCCCACCACGGCTGCGGCGGCGGTGGCCGGCACCGCCGCTGAGACCGGGCGCGGGGACACGCGCCGGACACAACTCACGAGTAAGGTGACGAACCCGAATCAAATTCATAGAATCGCGGAGCCCGGGTCGGCGAAAGCAGCGGAGGTTCCTGATGGCGCGCACGGCGCACCGTGCCACCGGAAGACGTGTGACGGTGGGGGAGCTGATGTTGCGGCCGGATGTCCGCGGCCGGCGTCGTCCGGAAGACCTCGAGGTCCTGGAGCTGGCGTACCGCATGCGCCGCAGGATCGGCCCGGAGACGGCGGCGCAGGTCCCGTCGCCGGGAGCCAGGGCACTGGCGGCGGTGGCGGGCCTTTGGCGGCGCCGGGGCCGGTAGGCCGGTCCCGCCGCGGTCGTCGTGTGAGAGGAACTAGAAGCTGATCGTCGAGGGAGGCCGGGCGATGGTGCTCGCCGCCCCCGGCTCGACCGCCGCGCAGTGCGTGCCCGGCGCCGGAAGCCGGCCGCTGATCAGGTAATCGTCGGTCGCCTTGACCACGCAGGCACTGTTCTTGAAGTACGCGCCATGGCCCCAGCCGTCGTAGGTGAGGAGCGTGCCGCCCGTCTGGCGGGCCACGGTCTGCGACCACGCGTAAGGCGTCGCCGGGTCGTGGCGGCTGCTCAGCAGCAGCACCGGTGGCGCGCCGTGCACCCGCAGCGGGTGCTGGGGGTTGCTCGCCGGATCCGGCCAGCCGAGGCAGCTGGTCACCGCGGTCCAGCCCAGTGGGTTGACCTTGACGTCCGGGGCGAACGCCGCCGCCACGCGCCGGTAGGTCTCGAGCTCGGCGAAGTCGTGCACCGGCATCCGCCAGTCGTCGCAGAACACGCTCGGGAAGACGTAGTTGATCGGGATGTCGTCACGCAGGCTCGCCGGCGCGGCGCCGTCCGCCAGCCGCTCGAGCACCGTGGCGAGCCTGTTCCAGCTGGGCACGTAGGAACTGCCCTGGATGTCCGCCGCGAGGTCCAGTGGCTCGACCGGTTCGCCGCTCTGCGGATCCTTCAGTTCGCCGCGCGCGGCCTTGTCCTGCAGATCGCGTGTCAGCCGGGACACGTCACGGCCGTGGAGCGCGCAGCTCGGCGTCCGGTCGCACCAGGCCGTGAACTCGGCGAACTCCGCCTGCAGCGACCGCGTTTCGCCGAGCAGGAACTCCGCCGCGGTCGACTGGGAGTGGTCCATGTTGCTGTCCAGCACGAGCGCGCGGACCTTGTCGGGGAACAGCTCCGCGTACTGCTGGCCCATCAGCGTCCCGTAGGAAACGCCGTAGTAAGTCAGTTTCGGTTCGCCGAGCGCGATGCGGACGGCGTCCATGTCCCGCGCGACGCTCTTCGCGTCGGCGAACCGGCCCAGCGGCCCGGAAAGGCGGTCGCAGCTTTCGCCGAGCTTCCGGTTGTACGCGGCGAGCTGGTCGAATTCGGCCTGGTTGCGGGGCACCCGCGGGTGGTCGGCGATCAGTTCGTCGAGCCCGCACGAAATCCGGCCGCTGCTCCCGATACCGCGCGGGTCGAACCCCACGGTGTCGAAGCGCCGGGTGATCTCCGGCGACAGCGACCAGCCGTTCTTGACCTCCTCGGTGCCCGACCCGCCGGGCCCGCCCGGGTCCATCAGGACCGAGCCGATCCGGGCCTGCGGGTCCGCGGCCTTGCGCCGGGCGAGCGCGACGGTCGTGGTGCCCCGGTCCGGGTGCGCCCAGTCCACCGGCACGGTCACCGCGGCGCAGTCGACGCCGGGCGCGTCGGCGCACGGCTGCCAGTCGACGGATTCGGCGGCCGACGCGGGCGTTGCCGCCGGCAGGCTTCCCAGCAGCGTCGTCACGGCCACCACCGTCACCAGCCGCCTGGCCACCCCCGACATGGTCAGCCCTCTCCCCTCACTGACAGTGTTCGACCGGTTCCAGCAAATCACCGATCCGGGGTTCGCGCCAGCTTCGCCGGTGGATCAAGTCGTGCTGTCCACTGTGGACGAACGATCGGCCCGCCGGAGCCAGGCCGTGGTCACCACGCCGGCCACGCACAGCGCCGTCAGCACACCGAAAGCCCGGCCGAACCCGGTCGCCGGGCCGGCGGTCAGTCCCTCCGACAGCACGAGCACGCACAACGCGCCGCCGAGGGCGCCGCCGACGCGCATCACGATGTTCACCAGTGCCGTGGCGTGGCCGAGTTCCGCCGCGTCGACCGACGCGTACGCCGCCGTCGACGCGGGCATGATCGACAGCCCGAGACCGGCGCCGCGGACCAGCAACAGGGTCTGGACCAGCCACATCGGTGTGTCCGGGCCGCGCCAGGGGAACGGCAGCGTGCTGGCCAGCACCACGAGTGACCCGGTCAGCGCGACGGTGCCGCCGCCGAGGCGGTCGGTCATCCGGCCGGCCACGAAGACGAACACCGTCGTCGCCAGCCCCATCGGCGCGAGCAGGACGCCGGTCTCGGCGGGCCCGGCGCCGAGCCGGACCTGGAACCACAGCGGCAGCAGCAGGACGGCGCCGAACATCCCGGCTCCGCCGAGCAGCACCGACGCGAGCGCGGCGCCCAGCACCGGCCGCGCGGCGAGCCGCAGCTGCAGCACCGGGTGCGGTGCGCGCAGCGACCACCACGTGAACAGCGCCATGGCGGCGGCACCGACGGCCGCGAGGGCGACGTCGAGCGAGCCGGGGGTGCCGAGTTCGGTGAGCGCGTACACCAGCAGCGGCAGGCCGAGCGACACCATGGCGAGGCCGCGCCAGTCCATCGGCGGCGGCCGGTGCCGGTCGCCGCGCGGCACGTACCGCAGGGCCAGGCCGAACGCGAGCAGCCCGATCGGGAGGTTCAGCCAGAACAGCACCGGCCACGAGAAGTGCGCGAGCAGGAACCCGCCGACGCTCGGCCCGACGACCGGCGCCAGCCCGACGACGAGCGCGAGCGTGCCCATGGTGCGGCCCAGCCGTTCCGGGCCGACGGCCAGCCCGATCACGGTCTGCCCGGCGGTGACCATGACACCGGCGGCCATGCCCTGCACGGCCCGCACGCCGATCAGCGTGCCCGCGTCCGGGGCGAGTGCGCACGCCACGGACGTGAGCAGGAACGCGGCCAGCGCGCCGAGCCACAGCCGTCCGGCGCCGAACTTGCGCCCGAGCCACGGTGTGAGGGGCAGTGCGGCCGAGAGGCCCAGCAGGTACGCGGTGGCGACCCACTGGATCTCGACGAGCGCGACGCCGAGGCTGTCGCGCATGGATTCGAGCCCGACGGCGACGATCGAGGCGTCCATGTTGCCCAGGAAGCCGCCGAGCGCCATCACCCCGGAGGCGATCCAGACGCGGCGCGGGATCGGCGGGGCGGTGCGGAGTCCGGTCATGCCGCCGACGGTAAAAGCTCGAGGAAGCTTGAAGTCAACCTCGCTCGTGCGCAGTGCCGGTGTTACCGGTCCGATCGGTTCAGCACGTTCTCACTGGGCCGAACGGCGGCTGACGACACTCCGGCTGCCCGCTTTGAGGCCCCGGTAGTGCTCGAGGGCCGCCACGGATTCGGTCACCTGCTCGAAGCTCGGCAGGGCGCGCACGTTGGCCACCAGCGTCATGTCCTTGCGCGGGATTTCGATGAAGCAGACCTCGACGCCGGCGTGCTCCGCGTGCGCGGCGACCTCGGCCTGCCAGCCGGGCAGATCGAGGTCGTCACCGAGCCATTCGTGCAGGTAGACGCACCACTTCCCGCGCAGCAGCTCACCCGCGATGGCTTCCAGGCCGACCACGTACGGCTCCGTCACGTGCTCGGACACGAGCGTTCCCCGCAACACCAAGGCACTGCTTCCCTCCTGCACCCGGCGGTGACCCCTACCGCCGGAATGCGCTCTCTTCGGCGGTGCCTCCCCACATCCGCCGAGCAGCGCGAAACCCGGTGACCGATGACGAACACCGGGTTTCGCCAACCTACCGGTGGTTTTGGTTCACAGCAACCGTTCCCCCGGACCACCGGAAATCGCGTGCACAACCGGCGTGCGGATGCACGCTCAGCGCACTCGCGCGCGCAGCAGGTTGGGCGATCCGCCGAAATACGCGCTGTCGGCCACGTACAGCGTGTCACCGCGCACGGCCACCGACGTCGGGTTGGCCAGGCCGTCCGAAGTGGACAGGATGGTCCGTGTCCCGTTCCGGTCGACGGTGACCACCCGGTTCTCCTGGTTGACGGCCGCGACGACGGTCTCGCCGTGGAACGCGAAGTCGTCGACCGGCCCGAGACCCGAGACGACGACCCGGCCGGGTGCGCCGGTCAGCGGGAACCGGACCAGCGTGCCGCGATCCAGGTTGGACACCCAGACCGCGCCGTCGTGGACCTTCACGCCGTTGGCGCCGAACCCGCCGGCCGGGGCGAGCAGCGCGCCGGTGGCCCAGTCGGTGACCCGGCCCGTGCGCGGGGAGACGCGCCGGACGACCGAACCGAACGAGTCGGCGACGAAGATGTCCCCGCTGGCCGGGTCGCGGGCGACGCCGTTCTGGAAGCCGGCCGGTGACAGGGCCGCCACCTGGACCGGCGTGGTTCCCGGCCGCACGCGGTACAGGCCGGTCGCCGGTGTGCCGGTCGAAACGGCGACGTACAGGTCGCCGCCGGGAGCGCGGACGATCCCGCCGAGGAACAGCTTCCGGTGCACCACCGGGACGTCGCCGTCGGCGGGGACCGGGATCCGGGCGATGACGCCGACCCGGCCGTCCGGGGTGACCCGGCCGATCTCGCCGGTGTAGGCGAAGGTGAGGTCGGCGGAGCCGTCGGGCTCCAGGGCGATGTTCTCGGGTTGCTGCCCGGCGGCGAGGTCGAGCGGGACGATCCTCGGCGCCGCGTGGGCGGGCGTGGCGGTACCGGCCAGGACGGCGGCCGCGGCCAGCGCGGCGCCGATGTGCTTGATGCGCAAGGGAAACTCCGGTTCGTGAAGGGAGCGGCGAAAAGAACCCCAGATCGCCGTGCCCTCGAAGGTAGGCCCGGTGCGCACCCCGCCGCCAATAGCCCGGCTTGGGGCAGCCATCGGAAAACCGATCACAGCTCGCGGGCGAAGCAGCGGGAGAGCGGTTCGCCGCGGTACGGCCCGTAAGCCTCGATCGGTTCGTAGCCTTCGCGCCGGTAGAAGGCGATGGCGTCCGGCTGGCCGGTGCCGGTCTCCAGGAGCAGGCGCGTGATCCCGAGGTTCCGCGCGTGGTCTTCGAGAGCGCGCAGCAGCGCGGTCGCGACGCCGGTGCCGCGGGCCGGCGGCTCGACGTACATGCGTTTGACCTCGCCCGTTCCGGGATCCAGCGGTCGCAACCCGCCGCAGCCCACGGCGGTGCCCGCGGAGTCGCGCGCGAGCAGAAAGACGGCGACGGTTTCGGCGGTGGGGACCGTGCCGGGCTCGTGGTCGTCGGTGCCGTAGCGGGCGTCGAGTTCGGTGCGCTGGGCGCGGCGCAGGCGGACGGCGTCGGGATCGTCCCAGGTCACCGCGGTGATCGTCGGTGGGCAATCGATCGGCATGGCCGCCCCCGTTCCGTAACAAGCGTTACCGTAGCAGCTGTTACGCTAACCTGGAAGGGAGTCCGATGCCGAAGCAGCGTGACGTCCGGGCGCAGCGGGAACTGCTGTCGAACGCGACCTGGCGAGTGCTCGCCGACGACGGCCTGCCGGGCCTGACGCTGCGCGCGGTCGCCGAGCGCGCCGGCTGCACGACCGGGCTGGTGATGCACGCTTTCCCGACGAAGAAGGCGTTGCTGCTGCACGCGCGTGACCTGCTGCACGAACGCACCGCGATCCGCGCGGACGCGGCCGAAGCGGCGGCCGCCGACGCGCCGGGCGCGCTCGCCGCGGTGCTCGGGCAGGCCGTGGACCGCCCGCACGGCCACCACGAGGAATCCCGGGTCTGGGCCGGCTTCCTGGCGGCGGCCCTGGCCGACGCCGATCTGGCCGAACGTCACCGCGCGGCGAACCGGTCGTTCGTCGACCGCGTCCACCGCCTGGTGACGGCGTGCCGCCCGGAGTGGCCGCCGCCGCGGCGCGAACTGGCGGCGAAGAGCCTGGTGGCCCTGGTCGAGGGCCTGAACGTGCTGGCCGCGGCCGACCCGGAGACCTACCCGGCGCGGCTGCAGCGGGAGGCGCTGGCCGCGGCGCTCGCCGAGGTCACGCCGCCGGGCCGAAGCGGCGGCGGTAGGCGCTCGGGCTGAGGCCGGTGTGCCGCCGCAGCTGGGCCCGCAGGTTCGCGGCGGTGCCGAAGCCGCTCGCCGACGCCACCCGGTCCAGCCGCAGCTCGCCGCGCTCGATCAGGCGGCACGCCAGCGTCACCCGTTCCGTCGTCAGCCACGCCAGGGGCGTGGTGCCCAGTTCCGCACGGAACTTCCGGTGCAGCGTCGCCGGGCTGGTCGCGGCCCGCGCGGCCAGGTCCGCGACGGTCAACGGCGTGTCCAGCCGCTCGAGCGCCCAGGCGAGGACCGGCGCCAGCGACGTCTCCGGCACCGCGGGCACCGGGCGGGCGATGAACTGCCGCTGGCCGCCGTCGCGGTGGCCGGTGAACACCAGCCGGCGGCTGACCGCGTTGACGACTTCGGCGCCGTGGTCGCGGTGGATGAGGTGCAGGCCGAGGTCGAGCGACGCCGCACTGCCCGCCGCCGTCAGGACGTTCCCTTCGTCGATGAACAGCACGTCCGGCTCCCACCGCACGCGCGGGAACCGCGCGGCCAGCGCCGCGGCCCACTGCCAGTGGGTGGTGGCCCGCTTGCCGTCGAGCACGCCCGCCTCGGCGAGGGCGAACGCCCCGGTGCAGAAGCTGACCAGCCGGGCGCCGCGGTCGGCGGCCCGGCGGATCGCCGCGATGATCGCCGGGTCCGTCGGGACACCGGTGTTCGGGCGGGCCGGGACGATCAGGGTGTCCGCCGTGTCCGCGGCTTCGAGGCCGGCCACGCCGGAGAGGGTGAACATGCCGAGGTTCATCCGCACCGAGGGGGTCGCCGCGCAGAGCGTGAAGTCGTACCAGGGCCGGTCGAGTTCGGGACGGCGGAGCCCGAACAGCTCGGTCGCGACGCCCATCTCGAACGGGTTCGACTCCTCGGTGACGATGGCGACGACCCGGTGCGAGAATTCTTGCGGCATGTGCGATTCCTAGCACTCCCGGCTCGGTCGCACCAGGACGAGCATGAGCGGCATGAACCCGATCGACCTCAACGAGGTCCTGGCGAGTTTCGACGCCGCCTGGAGCCCGCGCATCGTCACGCGCGTCAACGACTACGACATCCGCCTCGCCCGGTTCGACGGCGAGCACGTCTGGCACGTCCACGAGGACACCGACGAGTTCTTCCTGGTCCTGAACGGCGAGATCCGGATCGGCCTGCGCGACCCGGACGAGCGGTTCGTCACGCTCGGCCGCGGGCAGGTGTTCGTGGTCCCGAAGGGCACGTTCCACAAGCCGTCCTCGAAGTCCGGCGCGAGCGTGCTCCTGGTGGAACCGGCGGGCACGCTCTCGGTCGGCGACGAGCACGACGAGGTGCCTGACCACGTCGACGTCACCACCGGCCACCTCGTCTGACGGCGGACATCGCGGGCCATGGCGGGCATCGCGGGCCCCCGGCACGGCCCGCCCTCCCTGGGGGGTGCCCCCGCTTCCAGCGTATCGAGGGGGCCCGACGGAAATCGGGGATGTGCGGCGTCGGCGGCCTGGTTGTCCACAACTCCTGAGGGCTGTGGACAACCGGCCGCCGTGGGGCGGGACAGGCGCGGGCCTGGCCGCCACGGGCCTGGCCGGGCGCGGCTGTGCAACGGCCGATGCGGCACAGCCGGGGTGGCCAACCCGGCTGTGCCGCCAGCTGCCTGGTCAGTGCCCGCCGACCGGCTGCCGCGTCTCGCCGAGGGCGAGGCCGGGGCAGCACCACCGGATGGCTGCCCGCCAACCGGCCTTCGGACTGGCCGCCCCTGGCGATCGGCCGCCCCGGCTGGCGCCACCGGTCCTCGGACTATCCGCCCCGGGCGACCGGGCGCCCCGGCTGCGCCACAACCGCCCTCCGAACTGTCCACCCCGGCCGACCGGCCCCGGCTGAGCGCCACCGGCCACCGCCCCAAGCCACGAGCCACCCCGAACCCGAGCAACCCGCTGACCTGCTGAGTCCTGTCCCGGAACGGCGTACTCTCGCCCTCATGAAACGGACATCGTTCGCGCAGTGGCCGTGCTCCATCGCGCGCACCATGGATCTGCTCGGCGACTGGTGGACCCCGCTCGTGCTGCGAGACGCCTTCTACGGCGTGCGCCGCTTCGACGAGTTCCAGCAGGCGCTCGGCATCGCGCGCAACACCCTCGCCGACCGGCTCAAGCGGCTGGTCGACGAAGGACTGCTGGAGAAGGTGCCCTACCAGACCGAGCCCGTGCGCTACGACTACGTCCTCACCGAAAAGGGCCGCGACTTCTACCCCGTGCTGCTGGCGATGACCCGCTGGGGCGACAAGTGGCTCGCGACCGAGGCCGGCCCGCCGATCACCGTCCACCACCTCGCCTGCGGCCACGACACGCACGCCGAAATCGTCTGCGCCGAGTGCCGGGCGCCGATGACCCCGGACGACACGCGGATGCGCCGCGGACCCGGCTTCCCGGCCCGGCTGGCGCAGCGCCCGGACGTCGAGGAGCGCTTCGCCGGGCAAGAGTGATTGACAGAGTCAGTCTATCTACGCAACTATCGTGGTCAACCGGGAGAAAGGGCGGCCACGATGGAGTGGACGGGTGCGCGGTACGCCGACCTGCCGACGGCCGAGGTTTCGACCTGGATCGACGCCGCGCCCGAGGACGTCTGGCCGGTCGTCTCGGACATCTCGCTGATGCCCGAGATGAGCCCGGAACTCCAGTCCGTCGAGTGGTGCGAAGCCGATCGCAAGTTCGTCGGCCGCAGCAAGCACGACGCGCTCGGCGAGTGGGAGACGACCTCGTACGTCGTCGAATGCGAAGCGCCGCGGGTGTTCGCGTGGGCCGTCCAGGACCCCGATGAGCCCAGCGCCGTCTGGAAGTTCACCCTCGAGCCCGACCACGGCGGCACCCGCCTGAGCCAGTGGATGCGGATGGGCCCCGGCCGGTCCGGGCTGTCGTTCGCTATCGACCGGATGCCGGAGAAGGAACAGAAGATCGTCTTCGTCCGCATGCGGGAGTTCGAGACGGCGATGGCCGGCACGGTCGCCGCGATCAAGGCCCGGGTCGAACAGCGATGAAGACGGCGACCACCGTCGAGTTCTCCCGTGACACGCGCACGACGCTGGACTTCGTGCTGGAGGCGGAAAAGCTCGGCCTCGACGTCTGCTGGGTGGCCGAAGCCTGGGGCTCGGACGCGCCGTCCGCGCTCGGCTACCTCGCCGCCCGCACCGACCGCATCCGGCTCGGTTCCGGCATCATCCAGCTCGGCACCCGCACGCCGGTCGCGATCGCCCAAGCCGCGCTCACCCTCGCCGACCTCTCCGGCGGGCGGTTCGCGCTCGGCCTCGGCCCGTCCGGGCCGCAGGTCGTGGAAGGCCTCCACGGCGTCCCCTTCGCGAAGCCGCTGACACGCATGCGCGAGACGGTCGAGATCATCCGGCAAGCCTTCGCGGGGGAGAAGATCGCCTTCTCCGGTGAGGCGTTCGAGATCCCGCTGCCCGGCGAAGCCCGGCCCATGAAGCTGTCCACCGCGCCGAACCCGGACATCCCGATCTACCTCGCGGCGCTGTCGCCGAAGCTCCTGGAGCTCACCGGCGAGGTCGCGGACGGCTGGCTCGGCACCAGCTTCGTGCCCGAAGGCGCCGACGCGTATTTCGCGCACCTCGACGCCGGGCTCGCGAAGGCCGGCAGGCAGCGCAAGGACATCGACGTCTGCCAGGGCGCCGAAGTCGCCTTCGCGGACAACGAAGACGAGTTGCGCGCTTTGGTCGGCAGCCGCAAGAAGGAGCTCGCCTTCAGCCTCGGCGGGATGGGCTCGGCCACCACGAACTTCTACAACAACGCCTACAGCCGCCAGGGGTGGGCGGACGTCGCCGCGGAGGTCCGCGAGCGCTGGCAGGCCGGTGACCGCGACGGCGCCGCCGCGCTCGTCACCGACGAGATGGTGCTCGGCACGACGTTGATCGGCACCGAAGAGATGGTGCGCGAACGGCTGCGCGTCTGGCGCGGCACCGGCATCGACACCGTCCGGCTCTACCCGGCCGGCGAAACCCTCGACGCGCGTCTCACGACGCTCGGACGTGCATTGGAGCTGGTGTGACCGGCGAGTGGCAGCGAACAGCGTGCAGCCTCTGCTACCTCAACTGCGGGCTGGAGGTGCAGCTCGACGGCCGGAAGATCACCCGCGTCCGCGGCGACAAGGCGCATCCGCGCTCCGGTGGGTACCTCTGCCAGAAGGCCCAGCGCCTGACCTTCTACGGCGACCACGAAGACCGCCTGACGACTCCGCTGCGCCGTCGCCCCGACGGCACGCACGAGCCGATCGACTGGGACACCGCGCTCACCGAGATCGCGGCGAAGCTGCACGCGATCCGGGACGCCGACACCGCGGCCGGGCGGCCCGGCTCGTTCGCCTACGTCGGCGGCGGTGGCCAGGGCAACCACTC
This sequence comes from Amycolatopsis sp. lyj-23, assembly GCF_046549135.1. NCBI lineage: Bacteria > Bacillati > Actinomycetota > Actinomycetes > Pseudonocardiales > Pseudonocardiaceae > Amycolatopsis > Amycolatopsis sp. lyj-23. The sequence continues at coordinate 404,525 of NZ_JAJPWN010000004.1, forward strand.
CGGCGGCGCGTACGGCACGTCCCTGCTGAAGTGGATGAACTCGACGCGGCACTTCAACGCGCTCTCGCAGGAGAAAACCGGCGACTTCTGGGTCAACGGGCAGTTGTTCGGTTCGACGGCCGTGCACACCGCCGAGGACGTCGAACACTGCGACCTGCTCGTCGTGCTCGGCTGCAACCCGTGGCAGGCGCACGGGTTCAGCAACGCCCGGCACGCGCTCAACACGCTGAAGAACGACCCGTCGCGGCGGATGATCGTGATCGACCCGCGGCGCACCGAGACCGCGGAGCTGGCCGATCTGCACCTCCCGCTGCGGCCGGGCACCGACGCCTACCTGCTGGGCGCGATCCTGGCGCTGCTGCTGGAGGCGGGTGCCGCCGACGAGCAGTTCCTCGCCGCCCGCACCGAAGGCTTCGACGAAGTCGCCGCCGCGCTGGCGAAAGTGCCGGTGGACGAATGGATCGCGCACGCCGAAGTGTCCCGAGTGGACGTCGAGCGGGCCGTCGACCTGATCCGCGCGGCGAACGCGATGACCGTGCGCGTCGAGCTGGGCATCCAGCAGGGGCGGCACTCGACGCTCAACAGCTACCTCGAGAAGCTGCTGTACCTGCTCACCGGGCACTTCGGCAGGCGCGGCACGAACAACCTGCACTCGTGGCTGCTGCCGCTGTGGGGTGCGACCATCGGGAGCCGGTCCGAAATCACCGGCTTCGAGTACATCGGCGGCCTGCTGCCGGCGAACACCCTGGCCGAGGAGGTCCTCGCCGACCACCCGAACCGCGCCCGCGCGGTGTGGGTGGAGTCGTCGAACCCGGCGAACACCTTCGCCGGGACACGGGACGTCGAACGGGCGCTGCGCGCTGCCGAGCTGTCCGTCGTCGTCGACGTCGCCTACACGGAAACGGCCGCGCTGGCGGACTACGTGCTGCCGGCGGCGTCGCAGCACGAGAAGTGGGAGTTCACGCTCTTCACCTTCGAATGGCCGGCGAACTACTTCCAGCTGCGGCGGCCGTTGCTCGAACCGCTGCCGGGGACGCTCGTCGAAGCCGAGATCTACACGCGGCTCTTCGACGCGCTCGGCGTGCTGCCGCCGTCCGACGTCCTGGCCGAGCTGGCCGCCGGTCCGCGCGCGGACCTGCAGGCGGGCCTCGGCGCGCTGGTGCAGGCGATGCCGGAACGCGCGGCGCTCCTGCCGGTGCTGCTCTACCGCACCCTGGGCGCGTCCCTGCCCGACGGCGCGGCGTCGATCGCGCCGCTGTGGGCGGGCTGCCACCGCGCGGCGAAGGCGATGACCGTGCCGGTGCAGCGCGCGCTCGGCAGCTCCGCCACCGGTCCGCGGCTGGGCGAGGAGCTCTTCGAGCGGATCCTGGCCGGTCCGACGCCGTTTTCGGTGCACGAGCAGGACGAGGTGTGGAGCCTGATGCGCCGCCCGAAGGTCCGGCTGGCCGTGCCGGAACTGCTGGACTGGCTGGCCGCGCTGGACCCCGCCGCCGAACGGCCGGACCCGGCGTACCCGCTTTCGCTGCTCAACGGCCAACGGCGGGCGCACAACGCCAACCAGATCATCCGCGACCCGCGCTGGCGCCGCACTGACCCGGACGGCGCCCTGCGCGCGCGTCCCGAAGAACTGGCCGCGATCGGCGCTTCCCCGGGTGACTGGGTGGCGGTCGTGACGCCGGCCGGGCGCGTGGTCGTGCGCGCCGAGGCCGACCCGGCGCTGCGGCCGGGCCAGCTCGCGCTGCCGCACGGTTACGGCATGGCCCACCCGGACGCCCACGGCCGCCGCGTGGTCAGCGGCCCGCGGATCAACCTCCTGACCGACGCGCTGGACCGCGACCCGATCGCCGGCACCCCGCACCACAAGGACGTTCCGGCGCGCCTGGAGCCGGCGACCGAGCAGGAGCGCGCCCGGGCGGAAGCGGACAGCGCGCGCATCCGCGAGACCGTCGGGAGTGGACGTCCGACCGGTTTATAGTGGGCCCATGCGCAAGATCGTCGCGAACCTGTTCATCTCGCTGGACGGCGTTGTCGAAGCGCCGGACAAGTGGTCGTTGCGCTACTGGAGCGACGAAATCGGCCAGGCGGTCGGCGGTGGGATGGCCGCCGCCGACGCGATGCTGCTCGGACGCGTCACCTACGAGGGCTTCGCCGAGGCCTGGCCGGGCCGGACCGTCGAGGACGACGAAGGCGCCGAGTTCATGAACAACGTGCGCAAGTACGTCCTTTCGTCGACGCTGTCGGAAGTGACCTGGAACAATTCGACGCTGCTGACCGGAGACCCGGCCGAAGCGGTCCGGGCGCTGAAGGCCGAGCCGGGCGGGGACATCATGACCAGCGGCAGCACGACGGCCGTGCGGTGGCTGCTGTCCGAAGGACTGGTCGACGAGCTGAACCTGCTGCTGTACCCGATCGTCGTGGGCCGCGGAAAGCGCTTGTTCCCCCAGGACGGCTCGTCGTTCTCGCTGGAGCTGAAGAAATCGGCGACGTTCGGCAACGGCGTCGTGCAGCTGACCTACGCGCCTGCGTGAGCACGCCGTTCCGGATCGAGGTCCCCGAAGCCGATCTCGAGGACCTGCGCGCACGGCTGAGGCGGACGCGGTGGCCCGAGGCCGAGCCGGTGGACGACTGGAGCCAGGGCACGCCGCTGAGCTACCTGCGCCCGCTGTGCGAGTACTGGGCGGCTTCCTACGACTGGCGTCGCGTCGAAGCCCGGTTCAACCGGTTCCCGCAGTACCGCACGGAAATCGACGGCCTGGGCATCCACTTCCTGCACGTGCGCTCGCCGGACCCGGCCGCGCTGCCGTTGATCCTCACGCACGGCTGGCCGGGTTCGTTCATCGAGTTCTCGAAGGTCATCGAGCCGCTGGCCGAGGAGTTCCACCTGGTGATCCCGTCGCTGCCGGGCTACGGCTTCAGCGACAAGCCGTCGGCGCCCGGCTGGGGCATCGAGCGGATCGCGGCGGCGTGGGCGTCGCTGATGGCCCACCTGGGGTACTCCCGCTACGGCGCGCAGGGCGGCGACTGGGGGACGTCGATCACGACGTCACTGGCCCAGCAGGACGCGGCGCACCTGGCGGGCATCCACCTGAACCCGCCGATCGCGGCACCGGACCCGGCGACGTTCGACGACCTGACGCCGTCCGAGCGGGAGGCGCTGGACGCGTTGGAGCACGCGCAGCGGTGGGAAGACGGGTACTCGGTGCTGCAGTCGACCCGCCCGCAGACGATCGGCTACAGCCTGGCCGACTCCCCGGCGGGGCTGTGCGGCTGGCTGGTGGAGAAGTTCCACGCCTGGTCCGACGGCTTTCCCTTCACGCGTGACGAGTTGCTGGACGACATCACGCTGTACTGGCTGACGGGCACCGCGGCGTCGTCGGCCCGGCTGTACTGGGAGAGCATCCGCAAGGTCCAGAAGTGGTTCTCGGCGGCGACGGACGACACGGTGGACGTGCCGACGGGGTGTTCGATCTTCCCGGCGGAGATGCCGCGGCCATCCCGCCGGTGGGCGGAGCGGCGGTACACCGACATCCGGCAGTGGCACGAGCTGGACCGGGGCGGCCACTTCGCGGCGTACGAGCAGCCTGAACTGTTCGTCGACGAGGTGCGGACGTTCTTCCGGCTGGTCCGCTAGTTCACCTGGCGGGACTGCCCGCGCCAGAACGGCTCCCTCAGCTTGAACTTCTGGATCTTCCCGGTCGCCGTCCGGGGCAGCTCGGCCAGGAACTCGATCCGCTTCGGGCACTTGTACCCCGCCAGGTGCTCCCGGCAGTGCCGGATCAGCTCCTCCGCCGTGACGTCGCCCTCGACCACCACCAGCGCCGTGACCAGCTCGCCCCACTTCTCGTCCGGGATGCCGATCACCGCCGCCTCGCGGATCGCCGGGTGGGAGTTCAGCGCGTCCTCCACCTCGATCGACGACACGTTCTCGCCGCCGGAGATGATCACGTCCTTCTTGCGGTCCGCGATCGTCAGGTAGCCGTCTGCGAACGACCCGCCGTCGCCCGTGTGGAACCAGCCGCCGTCGGTCACGCGGGCCGTCTCCGCCGGGTTCTCCCAGTAGCCGTCGAGGTTGTGGTTCGACTGCGCGAGCACCTCGCCGTCGGTGTCCACGGCGATCCGGACGCCCAGGGCCGGCGTTCCCGCGCGGCCCAGCAGCCGGGCCTGCTCGTGCGGGTCGAGGCCGGCCCACTCGCTGCGCATCCGGTTCACCGTCAGCAGCGGCGAGGTTTCGGTGAGCCCGTAGATCTGGATGAACTCCCAGCCCAGCTCGGCCCGGACGCGCTCGATCGTGCGCGTCGGCGGCGGCGCGCCGGCCACGACGATCCGGACGCGGTCGCGGCCCGGGACCTCGCCCGGCCACGAAGCGGCGCCGTCCAACGCCGCCGTGACCACGGCCGGTGCCGCGCACAGGATCGTCACGCCGTGCTCGTCGATCCGCCGCAGGATCTCCGTGCCGTCGACCTTCCGCAGCACGATGTGGCGGCCGCCGAGGCCGGTCACCGCGTAGGGCATTCCCCAGCCGTTGCAGTGGAACATCGGCAGCGTGTGCAGCAGGACGTCGTTGTCGCTCAACGTCGTGTGCAGGCCGAACACCGCCGCGTTCAGCCAGATGTTGCGGTGGGTGAGCTGCACGCCCTTCGGCCGCGCGGTCGTCCCGGACGTGTAGTTGATCGTGGCGGTGGCCGACTCGTCGCCGTCCCAGGGCACGGGTGTTCCGCCGCCGCCCCAGACGGCGTCGTCGTCGCGGCCGAGGACGAACACGTGCTTCGCCGTCACCGTGTCGAGCAGGTGCTCGAGCTCCGGGTCGACGATGAGCACCTCCGCCCCGGAGTGCTCCACTATGTACTTGACCTCGGCCGCGGCGAGCCGGAAGTTCACCGGCACCAGGATCCGGCCCCAGCCCGAGACGCCGAAGAACGACACGAGCAGCCGTGCGGCGTTGTGCGACACGATCGCGACCCGGCCGCCCGTCGGCACGCCGAGAGCGTCGAGGTTGGCCGCCTGCGCGCGGGCCCGCCGCGCCACCTCGCGGTAGGTGAGCGAACCCCAGCTCGGCGCGGGCTGGTCCGGTTCGTCGACCACCGCGACGCGGTCCGGGTACACCGTTTCCGCGCGGTCGAGGAAGTCGCGGACGCCCAGATCGAAGAACATCCCCCGATGATGACTCGTCCCGGGTGCCCGCACCAGTCCGATGTGGTTCGCTGGAGCGCGATGGACTTCGACACGGTGGCCGGCGAGCTCTACGGGGGCGACCTCGCGGAGTTCACCAGCGCGCGCAACAAGGCGGCGAAGGCCGCGAAGGCGGAAGGGGACGCCGAGCTCGCGAAGCGGATCCAGCAGCTTCGCAAGCCGACCACGGCTGCGGCGATCGTCAACGGCCTGGCGCGGGACGACTCCGAGCAGCTGCGAGACCTGGCCGAGCTCGGCGCCGAACTGCGTGGCGCGCACACCCGGTTGGCCGGTGACGAGCTGCGGGCGCTGACCCGGCGCCGCGGCGAGCTGGTGCGGCGGATCCTCCACGAACTGCCGTCGACGAGCGACACGGTCTCCCGCGAGGTCGAAGCGACCCTCGAGGCGGTCGCGGCCGACCCGGACACCGCCGCGCTGGCGCTCGCCGGACGGCTGACGTCGGTGGCGCACCAGGACACCGACCAGTGGTTCAGCCTCGCCGCCAGTGTCCCGCCCGTCACCGGCAAGCGCTCCGCGAAGCTGGTGGACAAGGCCGAACCGGCCGAGCCGAAGCGGGACCACCGGCGCGAAGAAGAGGAACGGAAGCGGGCCCGCGCGGAACGCGAGCGCCTGCGGAAGGAGGCCGCCGAGCGGGACCGCGACCGCGCGGCGGCCGAGCGCGACCTGGTCCGCACCGAGCGCGCGGCCGAGCAGGCCAAAGCGCGCGTCGACGACCTGCGCGAGCGCCTCGCGGAAGCCGAGGAACGCGCCGAGCGGGCGACGGCCGACTTCGACGCGGCGAAAGCGGCCTTCGACGAAGCCGACGCGGCCGCGACCGCCGCGCGGAAAGCCGCTGACGCCGCCCACTGAGCGGGCTATGCGGTTGAGGGATGGCCGGGTGCCGGTCCGATGGGTAACCTGCGATGGTGCCCCGGATGGGCCGACACACGGAGGTAGTGGCTACTCAGCCCCCTTGAGATCGACACGTTCTGCCGTTCCCCGGCGGAGCTGTGCCTTTCGTGTCGGCCTCTCGGCCTCCGGTGACTTCTGCATCGGAAAGGACCACTCGGTTTGATCAGGCTCACCACGACCGGCGCCCGCACGGGCCGGAAGCACCGGGTTGCCCTGAGCGCCTTGGACATCGACGGCCGGCTGGTCGTCGTCGCCTCGGCGATGGGGTCGCCCAAGCACCCGGCCTGGTACCACAACATCCGGCGCAACCCCCTCGTCCTGGTGGAAACGGACACCGAGTCGTTCGAGGCGATGGCGGCGCTCCCGCCGGACCGCGACAAGCTGTTCCTCGAGGTGGTCGAGCGGGAGCCGGGGTTCGCGCAGTACCAGGCGCGGACGACCCGGATCCTGCCCGTCGTCGAGCTGCACCGCGTCGACACCGCGCGCCGGATGGGTGACTGGCTCGTCGAGATGCACGACTGGCTGCGCGGCGAGCTGAAGGAAATGCGCGCCGAACTCGGCTGCGGTACCCCGCGAGAGCTGCGCCTGCGCTGCGCCGGGTTCTGCACGGCCCTCACCCGGCACCACACCGGTGAGGCGAACAACATCTTCCCGCTGCTCGCCGAGCGGTTCCCGGCACTTGCGCCGACGTTGGCGAAGCTCGACGAAGAGCACGTCGTCGTCGCGCGGCTGCAGGAGGAGGTGCAGCAGCTCGTCGAGCAGGAAGCCGATCCGGTCCGGCTCCGCGCGGAGTTCGACCGGCTTAAGTCCGAATTGGACAGTCACTTCGCCTACGAGGAGCAGGCGCTCGTGGCCGCGCTCAACGCCCTGCTGCCCGCGCCGGGCTGAGTCAGAGCAGCACTTCGGCCAGCCGTCGCTGGTTCACCAGCTCCGCTTCGGGTGACGGGCCGAGCACCTGCACCGCCACGTGGTCGGCCCCGGCGTCCACATGGGACCGGAGGCCCTTGGCGATCGTCTCGCGCGTGCCGTGCAGGACGAGGTCGTCGATCAGCCGGTCGCTGCCGCCGCCGTCGACGTCGGCCTCGGTGTACCCGTGGCGGAGCAGGTTGTTCACGTAGTTGCGCAAGCCGAGGTAGGGGGTCTGGACGTACGGGCGTCCGATGGCGCGCGCCGCCACCGGGTCCTCGTCCACGACCACCTTCTGCTCCGGCGCCAGCAGCTTGCCCGCGCCCAGGATCGCCCGCGCGCGCCGGGTGTGCGCGGGCGGCACGAGGTACGGGAGCGCGCCCGCGGTGCGCTCGGCGGCCAGCTCCAGCACGCGGTCGCCGAGCGCGGCGAGCATCCGGGCTTCGGCCGGGACGCCGGCCGCGTCGAGCCGGTCGAGGTAGTCGACGACCTTGGCGTACGGGCTGCGGTATTCGGTGACGGACTCCGGGTGGCCGACGCCGATGCCGAGCAGCAAGCGCCTGCCGTAGCGGCCGGCGAGCCGGTGGTAGGACTCGGCGAGGGTTTCCGGTTCGTCGAGCCACATGTTGACGATCGCCGTCGCCACGGTGATCCGCTCCGTCGCGGCGAGGATGTCTTCGACCAGCGCGAGGTCACCCACCGAGTTGCTCCCGGTGCCGAGCCACACCGCGCCGTAGCCCAGCTCGTCGGCCGCGATCGCCTGCTCCTTGCGGGTCACGTCGTCGCGGTGCGGAGCGAGGAACAGGCCGAACTGCTTCACTACAATTGCCATAGTGGTCAATGTAGCGAATGTAGCGGCCGCTGTCAGGCCGCCAGCCGGTGCAGCCACTCGCGCAGCATCCGGCGCTCGGTCGTCGTCAGGGCATCAGTGTCGTCTTCAAGTGCGGTCGACAAAGCGACAGCGAGCGCGCCCACGGATGACCCTTCGGCGGGGCGGTCGACGAGCAGCCCGGCCAGCACCGAATCCCTGACCTGCGCGGACATCGCCAGGTCGCGGCTTTCCCCGGGCTGGGCGATCAGGCTGAGCGTCACGCCGCTGTTGGCCGCCGCGAACTGCCGCGCGGCCTCCGCCGCGTCGACACGCAAGCGGCCGTCGCGCGCCAACGGCGTGAACAGCTCCAGCAGCATCGCTTCGGCGCTCGAGGTGAGGTTGCAGGGCACGCCCGGCTCGATCTGGCCGTAGAGCAGCACGTAGAAGGCCGGGTGTTCCAGGCCGTACTCGACGTGCCGGTCCCAGCCCGCCCGGATCCGCGCCACCGGGTCGCCGCCGGGCTCGGGGGCTTGGACGTACTGGGTGAAGCCGTAGTTGACGACGGCGTCGAGCAGGCCCTGCTTGCTGCCGAAGTGGTGGTACAGCGTCGGGGCCTGGACGCCGGCGCGTTCGCAGATCGCCCGCGTCGACACCGGCCCGTCGCCGGCCTCGTGCAGGAGCCGGCCCGCGGCCATGAGCAGGCGGTCGCGGGTGCTGGTGGCGTTGCTCGATCGTCCGGCCATGTAGCAATTGTAACGGCGGTTTGTAGCGGTCAGCGCAGCCGGAGCTGGACCCGCCGGAGCCCGGCGAACGCGGCCAGCACGTCCGGGTCCGTCGTGGCCGCGTCCGGGCGGACCGACCGGTAGCCGTCCAGGAGCGCTTCCTTCAGCTCTTCCCGCTGCGGCAGGTGCGCGAGTGCGGAGCAGGCGACGGCGAGGTCGTAGGCGTAGTGGCCGTACCCGCAGCCGTCGAAGTCGATCACGCCGACGCGGCCGCGGTGCAGCAGGTAGTTCCGCTGGTGCAGGTCACCGTGCACCAGGCCGAAGGCGTCGGCGCCGAACCCGAGTTCGGCCCGCACCGCGCGGACGCGGGCCACCGCCCGGCGGATCCGTTCGTCGCCGCCCGCCGCCGCGACGGCCCGGTCGACGACGGCGGCGGAGAAGCCGTCCACCTGCGTGCGGCCGTACTCGGTCAGGTCGTCGACGCGGCCGCGGTCCAGTCCGTTCATCCGGGTGCCGTGCAGGTGCAGCCGCGCGGCGAACTCGCCGACCGCGTAGAGCTGCGGCGCGTTGAGCCGCTCGTCGAGGAACCGGCCGTCGACCCAGTGGCAGAGCGCGCAGGTGCGCGGCTCGGGCACGGCCGGGTCGGCGACCACGGTGACCAGGTCCCGCGCGCGCGTCGGCACCGGCTGCGGGACGACGAGGCCGGTTTCCCGGCGCAGCTTGGCGAGCCAGGCCAGCTCGGCCCGCACCTGCGCCACCCCGGGGCCGTCCGGCCGCTGCACGCGCAGCACGTACCGGTGGCCGTCCGCGCCGTCGACGCGGAACGCCGTGTTGTGCCCGTGGGCCAGCGGGGTCAGCCGCGCCACCGGCACGGCGTAGGCGGTCAAGGCCGCTTCGGCGAGCCGGCGCAGGCGCCGCGTCCGGCCGGCGCGGTCGAGCTCGGCGAACGGCCGGGTGTTCGCCTGGAAGTCGGCCATCGCCCAGGTGCTCAGCTGATCGACCGTTCCGGCTGCGCGGGGCCCATCGCCCGGGCCACGGAGAAGAACGACGGACTGGGGGCCGAAAGGCCGTGGAAGGTCATGCCGTGCCGCACGCGTGTTCTCCGTCCGCCGGTTACCGGCCCCTTGCCTTCCCGGTGAGCACACGTGCGAACCGGACGGCCGGTTCAACGCCGGACAGCGCGTGGATCCCGGTGCCCACCAGCACCGCGGCCGCCAACGCGGACAGGAGCGTGAGCGGCAACGGTGCCGCCAGCGGGTCGATCCCGGCGAAGGACTCGAAACCGATCACGGCGGTGAGCACGGCGTCCGCGGCGACCGCGGTTTCGACGACCCGCACGCGGTGCGCTTCCGGCCAGGGGGTGAAGCGCAGCAGCCAGGCCAGCGCGGGCAGCACCAGGATCGCGTGCATGGCCACCGCGTGCAGCGGCTTGAGCGAACCGGCCGTCGTGTACGCCAGCTGCGGATCGCCGCCGCGGGCCGCGACCACCCCGCGGCCGATCATCACCGCACCGGTGGCCAGCGCGACCAGCAGCACGACCAGGCCGGCGCGGACGGCCAGGCGCAGGCTCGGCGCGGCCGGGCCGGGCTCGACGAGCGCGGTGGCCGTGAAGCCGATGACGGTCAGGACGAGCACCCCGCCGCCGGCGGCCAGCGTCATCGAGACGGAGGTGTCGAACGACGTCTCGAAGTTGAAGTGGGACGGCACGCCGCGCCACGCCTGCATGCTGACCAGCACGACTTCGGCGACGCTCGCCGTGGTGAACGCGCCGAGCAGGACGCTGCGCAGCCGGGGGCGCATCGTGAGGAACGACGTCGCCCAGGCGACCGACGCGAGCGTCAGCCCGAACGACAGGCCGAAGGTGACGGCCTTGCGCATCGACAGCGGGCCCAGCCACGAACCGCCGGTGGCGATGAGCACGAGAGCGTGCGCGACGCCGCTCAGGAACAGCGCCGCGCCGACGGCGTGGGCGATGCGCTCGGGCCGCCGTCCGTCGGACCAGATCCGGGTCAATGCGTTCATGGGTGGAGTCTGGCTTCCCCGACCGGGTCGCCGCGTCGGCCCGGCGGCGGCACCACGACGTACGACGAGCGGCGTACGGCAATCGGTGAGTATGTCGAAAAAGCGCCGGTAAAGGGATTTCGTTGTTCTTGACGGAATATTGACGAATGGCGTGTGGGGAGCCACTCGCCAGGCGGATGCGGTGGCCGCGAAAGCGTTCTACGCTGCGAACATGTACATCGCCCTGTTGACATACACGGCACCCGAAACAGAAGTCGACTACGCGTTGCCCGACCATTCGGAGTGGGTGCGCAAACAATTCACGAAGGGACTCTTCCTGGTTTGCGGAAAGGGTAACGGCTCGGCCGACCACGTGATCCTGATCCGCTCGGTGCTGCGCGGCAAGCTCGACGCCGTGCTCGCCAGCGATCCGTTCGTGGTCCGCCGGCTCGCTCGCTACGACGTCATCGAGTTCACCGCCACGCGCACCGCGCAGGAACTGCTGGCCATCAACGAGGCGATCGCCTCCTGATCCGTCGTGGTCGGGTGGCCCGGCGACGAGGCCCCGCCACCTGACGGCGAAGAAAGCTCACCCGCTGGTCCTCGCTTATGATCGCGAAGACGTCCAGCAGGGAGAGTGCGATGAAAACCCCCGACCTCGTCTTCCGGGGCCGCCGGTTGAGCCGTGACCGCGCGCTGGTGCTGGCCGCGGTCGAGTCGCTCCCCGCGGCCCGCGCTGCCGTCGCCGAGGGCGCCGATCTCGTGAGTTTCGCCGGTGCGGACGCCGAGTCCCTGGTCGCGTCGGCGCGTGAAGCTTTCCCCGGCCTCTTCGTCGGGGTCGACACCGCGGACGCCTCGGTCGCCGCTGCCTGCTGCGAGGCGGGCGCCGACCTGATCCTCGCGCGCGCGGACCTCGCCGGGGTCGCGGCCCGGTACGGCGCGGGTTACGCCGCTCCCGCACTCCCTTCCCCGGCCGGTTTGCCCGATTCCGGAGTCGTACTGGACATCGGGGAGTTCCGCACGCCGTTGCCGGATTCGCCGGTGCTGGCTTCGGTGCCCGGCGACGGAACGCCCGGCGGGCTGGCGCTGGCGGCGCTCGCGGCGTCGGCCGGAGTGGCGATCCTGCGGACGAAGCACGTCCGCGAAGTGCGTCACGTGGCGGAAATGGCGGCGAGCATCGCGGGCACCCGCCCGCCGGCGAAGGCGGTCCGATGGGAGTGATCCGCCAGGTCTGGCCGTCCGCGCGCGAACTGGCCGCGCACGACCTCGAGCAGCTGTACCGCTACCCGGCGGACGGCCGCTGGCTGGCGGTGAACTTCGTGTCGAGCGCGGACGGCGCGATCACGGTCGACGGCCGGTCGGGCGGCTTGTCGACCCCGGCGGACCGGATCGTCTACCGCCTGGGCAACGACCTGGCCGACGTCGTCCTGGTGGGCGCGGGAACGGCGATGGCGGAGGGGTTCGAGGGCCTGCGCCCCGACGCGGCGACGGCCGACCGCCGCCGCCGGTTCGGCCTGGCCCCGATCGCCCCGGTGGCGGTGGTGACCACGGGCCGTTCCCTGCCCCCGGACGCCCCGGTGATCACCAGGGCCGCGGTCCCGACGCTGGTCTTCACGTGCGCGTCGGCGCCGCCGGATTTGCGCGAAGCGTGGACGGCCGGGGGTGCCCGGGTGTTCGTGGTGGGGGAGTCGTCGGTGTCGGCCGAGCGGGTGGTGTCGACGCTGGTCTCGGAGGGCTTGGCGCGCATCGACTGCGAAGGCGGGCCGCGGTTGTTCGGCTCCTTGATCGAGGCGGGGGTGGTCGACGAGTTCCGCTTGACGGTGGCACCGTTCCTGGTCGCCGGAACGTCGAGCCGGGCCGCCCTCGGCGGGGTCGTCGATCCGGCGGAGCTGGAGCTGGCTTCGGTGCTCACCGACGGCGCCAGTGTGCTGCTGAGGTACCTGGCGCGTCACTAGTTTTGTCGGTGCCTTCCGGTAGTGTGGAATTCGGGGGATCCCTAGGCGGTTTTCCCCTGGTGCACAAGGGAAAAAGCCGCTCGGCTCCTCGTCGTGAGTTCACCCGTTCCAGCGATGACGGTCGCACGTTTGTTCGACTATCGTCGGAGACATGATCACGACCCGAAGACCTCCGCGGCACCGCGAACCGGTGCTGCGGCCAGGAAAACCCCTACCGATCGAGCAGCCGCCGGAAGTGGTCCGGCAGCGGCAGTTCCCGAGCTTCTTCCCGCGTCAGCCAAGCGAAGTCGTCGTGCTCCGCCGGGTTGAGCACGACGTCGCCGCCGGCCTCTTCCGCCACGGTGTAAACGAAAGCGTGGATGCGCAAAGCGCGGCCGGCGATGTCCGGCCACGCGTCGCGCGCCAGTTCGCCGGTGATGCGCACGCGCAACCCGGTCTCCTCCGCCGCTTCGCGCGTCGCTGTGTCCTCCAAGCGCTCGCCCGGCTCCGCCGTGCCGCCGGGCAGTTCCCACCGGCCGGCGAGGAACACGCCGGGCCCGCGGCGGAGGAACAGCACCCGGTCGCCGCGGGCGATCCAGCAGTAGGCCAGGTGCTTGTGCGCGAGCTCGGTCATGCGCGCGATTCTCGCTCAGTTGGTCTTCGACGTCGGCAGGTGGGCGCCGAGGTACCCGACGTACACCGTGCCCGTGCGGTCGGTGTCGTCGAGGAAGTGCAGGCGGGGAGCGGGCGACTTGAAGCGCTCCAAGGCGATGTGGGCGCCGAAGTAGTCGCGCCCGGCCGGGTTCGTCCGGGGATCGACGCGGAACGTGCGGGCTTGGCGGAGCCGCTCGTTCGTCGTCACCGTGTCCGACTCGGCCAGTGCGATGATGTTCGCGCTGATCAGCGAGCCCGGCTGGCCGGTGCGGGCGAACGCGAGCACGTCCGACAGCTCGGGGCCCGGGTCCTGGCCCGCGCCGAGCAAGGACGTCCGGGCGCCCGCGTAGGCGTCGAGGGTGCGGAGCGCGTCCCACGCCTTCCGGCGCCAGGCAGCAGCCTTGGGGTGGTGGTCGAGGATCGCGGCCGGTGCCGGCTCGGCGGTGATCGCGAGGTGCTTGAGCGAAGCCATCGCGGCGCCGATCAGTTCCGCGAAGCTGGGGAAGTCTTCCGGCGGCCGCTCGGCGGCGGCGACCTCGTCGTCGGCGTCGTGGTGGCGGGCGAGCCGGCCCGCCAGGAGGCCGTTGACCCGCCGGAGCTCGTCGCGCTCGGTCTCGGTCTCCTCGAACGCCCGCGCGTAGTCGTCGACCTCCGCCTGCAGCTGGGCGAGCTGGTCGCGCAGGCAGGCGACGTCGGTGGCGCACGCGTCCTCGAGGCGGCGGCGGAGCTTCTTGACCTCGCGGGCGTGCCGGTCGCGCTCCTCGGCGTGGGCCTTGGACTTCTTCCGGAGGATCGTGATCACGCCCCGCGCCTCGGCCAGTTCGCGCTCGGCGCGGCCGAGCTTCTCGACCAGCTCGGCATCGGGCTCGCGCTCCGGCGAAGCGAACGGGTCGGTCTCGTACCAGCTCCGCACGCTCGGCACGTCCGCCCACTCCTCGGGCAGGGGCGTCCGGCCGCGGGTCTGGATGAGCCGGGTGATGGCGCCCTGCAGCGCTTCACCGGAGACCGGGCTGGCGGTCACGACGAAATCCGGGAGCTGGTCGCACGGCGGGACGTAGAGCCGCGCGCCCTGGGGCACCGCGCAGCCGAGCGGGAGGTGCCGGTTGAGGGTGTGGCGGAAGCGGTCGTCGACGTCAAAGACGTTGACCAGCCCCGGCCAGCCCTCGACCGGCACCGTGGGCGGCTCGGTGAGCACCAGCACCGCCGAAGAGCGCCAGGGCGCCACCAGGGCTTCGCTCAGCAGGTCCGCGAGGTGGTCGCACTCCTTGCGCGACCAGCCGCGCATCGCCAGCACCGGCGTTTCGATCGGGATTTCGTCGCTGCCGCTGGCGCCCAGTTCCTCGAGCCCGATCCGCTGCGCCGGTGCGTCGTGGCAGCTGCGCCACGGCCGCGTGCACGCCGCGCTCAGCAGCCACGTCACCCGGTCTTCGCCGGCGCGGTAGCAGAGCGAAAGCAATACCTGAACGGAGTAGCGGCCTTCGGTGCTGCCGTAGGCGAACTGGAGGTCGCACCGGCGCGAACCGCCGTCGTCGGACGAACCGAGGTCGGTCACCGTGTAGTCGTCGTGCTGCCGCTGGCGGCTGATCAGCCTGCTGCGCAAGGCGTCCAGGGGGCGTTTTCCCTCGGTGGGGACCAGTCCGTGGTGCCAGAGCCGGTGCACCCCCACAGGACTCAACTCCGTTCGCCGGAAACAGGACCTCAGCCGAACATAGCGGATCCAGTGACCGTTCGAACGCGGGGCGTCACCCCGTGCGGATCCAGAGGCAGAAGGGGTGCCCGGCCGGATCCAAGCAGACGCGGACGTCGTCCTGCGGCTGGAACTCGGCGACCACCGCGCCCGCCGCGGTCGCCGCCGCCGTCGCCTCCTGGAGGTCGTCGACTTCGATGTCGAGGTGCAGCTGCATCTGCTGGGTGCCCTCGGCCGGCGGCCACACCGGCGGGACGTGCCCGGTCTCCAGCTGGAACGACAGTCCCGCACTGCCGTCGTCCGGGCGCAGGGTCACCCACTCCGGTTCGTCCGTGCGGATCGGCCAGCCCAGGAGCTTCGAGTAGAACTCGGCGAGCGCACGGGGTTCCGGCGTACCGAGCACGGTGGAGGTCAGCTTCATGATCGGACTGGTACCCGCGAGGCGGAATTCCTACCGCGGTCCGGAGGTGCCCGTGTCGAAGTAGGCGATCACCGGGCCGACCCGCCGCCACGACGTCGTCGCGAACACCGCGGCGCCCGCGAGCGCGAGCAGCGCGGCGACGACGGCCAGCGTGGCGCCGACACGGCCGGGTGCGTGCGCCGGCGCAGACGCCGAAGACCAGCGCCAGCTGTGAAGTCCAGGGACGTTGTCCCGGGTTAGCCCGCACCGGGACCGCGTTCGTGCACACGGTCATCGGTGACCACTCTCGCGTCGCCTAAGCCGAAATCCACGCCGACAAAACCGCGGTGACTGCCACCGGCGTGTTGCGCCGGGCCGTGGCTTGGTTCGCCGACCTGGGCGTTATCCCGAAACGGACTCGACCTTACCGGCCGCAGGCCGATGGCAAGATCGAACGTTCCACTGAACTCTGGCCGATGGGTGGGCTGCGCCCGCTTCTACCCGTCGGAGGCCCTGCGGCGGGCCGCTCGACCGGCGGCAAGCCGCCGGTCGCCCGGCTGACCAACCTCTCCGGACATCACAGCCAGCACGCTGATCGGCAGCAGCGCGAACCACAGTGCGCCGAGGACCAGCACGAACGCCTGCGCATCCAGGACACCGCCCAGGCCGACCCGGCCCCGGCCGGACGATCAGCCAGGCCGCCCAGGTCGCGACCGCAAGCGTGAGGCCGGAGGCGCCGATCGCGATCGCCAGGCCGCGGCCGGCCCGGGTGGTTCGCCTGCTTCGGACTCCGGTTCCCCAAGCCCGGAACATCCCGCCGGGACGATCCGGTGTTGCCGGAATACCTCCGCACCTCGTGGGTTGGTTCCTGGCGCAGGCGTTGCGATCACTGAGGGAGCTGCCATGTCGTCCGAGCACATCCAGGGAACCGTCGCCGACGGGTTCGAGTCCGTCCGGGAGGAGTTCGCCGCCGTCGCGGCCGACGAGGGTGGCGACTACGCCGCTCAGCTCGTCGCCCACGTGGACGGCGAACGCGTCGTCGACCTGTGGACCGGCCCTGCCATCACCGGCGACTCGCTGACCGGCGTGTTCTCCTCGACGAAGGGGGCCGCGCACCTGGTGGTCGCGCTGCTCGTCCAGGACGGCGTGCTGGACCTCGACCAGCGGGTCGCCCACTACTGGCCGGAGTTCGGCGCCGCCGGCAAGAGCGGGATCACCCTGCGGGAGCTGCTCGCGCACCGCGCCGGGCTCGTGGGCGCCGACGACGGCTTCACGGCCGACGAGCTCGCGGACGACCGCGTCATCGCCGAGCGCCTGGCCCCGCAGCGGCCGTACTGGCGGCCCGGCACCGCGTTCGGCTACCACGCCCTGGTGATCGGCGCCCTGACCGGCGAGGTGGTCCGGCGCGTCACCGGCCGCAGCATCCAGGAGCACTACGAAGAGCGGATCCGGAAGCCGTTCGGGCTGGACTTCTACCTGGGGCTGCCCGAGGAGCTGGAGCCGCGGTTCCTGACGACCCAGCCGATGCTGCCGACTCCGGAGCAGCTGGCGCAGCTGGAGGCGAACGCGACGGGGCCGAACAGCATCACCGGGATCGCCTTCGCCCGCAACCACCCGAAGGCGCCCGAGCTCTGGGAGCTGCCGAACATCAAGCTCGTCCGGCAGCTGAGCCCGGCCTCGGTGGGCGGCGTGGCGTCCGCGCGGGGCCTGGCCGGCATGTACGCGGCGGCGATCAGCGGCCCGGAGCCGCTCCTGCGCCCGGAGACCCGGGCGGAGTTCGCCCAGATCCACTCGACCGGCGACGACCTGGCCACGCGCAACCACAACGCGTTCGGCCTCGGCTTCGCGATCGTCTCGGACGACTACCCGGTCCTGGGCCAGGGCGCCTTCGGCCACAGCGGCGCGGCGGGGTCCCAGGCGTTCGCCGACCCCCGCAGCGGCCTGGCCTACGGCTACAACCGCCGCCGGTTCGCCTTCCCGGGTGGAGCGGCCCCGGAGAACGTCCGCCTGGTCCGCGCGGTCCACGCAGCCGCGACGGCCTGATCGTCCACACAGGACACGCCGCCGCGGACCGTCGATCCTTGGTCACGTACCGTACCCGGAGCAACACGTGCCTGCGGCCGGTCCCGGCGGCGTTCCCCCGGCCGCGGGAATGCACGTCCGGAGTGGACGTCGTTACAGACTTCACCCGTTAGGACGTTCCGACCCGACATCGACCCTGCTCACGCGCGTCGGTCTGACTTTCCGTAGCGAAAACTCTCCCGATCATTGCTCCGATGTGAAACTATTGGTCCGTTCGCGGGGAGAGGGCCTCGCGACAAGGGGACTCACCGTCACGGCAGCGTCCCCATGAAGATCCCCAGGGGAGAGGAGATCGACCATGTCGACGCCCACGGATGTCAAGCCCGAGGAAGTTCCCGAGCCGATCGAGCAGGCCGGCCCGGTGGTCCCGCACCCGGAGCCGGACGAGTTCGGCTGGGTGCACATCGACCACGTCTTCTCGAAGGACGACCCGGTCGTGACGCCGAACTGCGCACCGCCGTGCTACCAGAAGGTGAACTGAGCTTCACCAAGCTGTGACCGCCCGCCTGCCGATCTTTGACCGGTAGGCGGGCTCCGTTCTGCTTTCGCCTGTGCTGTCATAGGAGAGTGCCTGTGACAAAGCTGGACCCGTCCGAGACCATCGACAGGGTCCGCAAACTCCAGCAGACCGCTTCGGACGTCTCGTGTCTCGGGCGTTTCCACGAGGGTGTCCGGCTCCTCCGCAAGGGGATGAGCCTGCTGGAAGCGATGTACCCGGTCGAACCCGAGCACCACACCGACTGGATCGTCACGCGGATCCGTCTCTCCAGCACGCTCGTGGCACTCACGTCCGAGATCTCCGGGGACTTCAAGGCCGGCCTGGCCGGGCTGAACGACGTCCGCCTGCTCATCAACGGGGTGGTCGACCCCGTCGTGCGCGCCGAGCTGAGTGCGGCGCTGGAGCACAACTACGGGGCCCGGCTGATGAGCGTCGGCCGGAACGAGGAGAGCCTCGCGTACTTCGCGGCGTCGATGGAGCACCGGCGCTACTGGCTCGACCACACGCCCGAACCCGAGCCCCGGATGGTCGGCCTGGTGCAGACCCTGGCCGCCACCGGGTGGGTGCACACGAAGCTCGGCAACGTCGCCCAGGCACGCGAAGACCTGAACCGCGCGATCGAGCTCGCGGAGAAGTTCGAGCTGCGGGCGGACGCGGCGGACGGGCGCCGGTTCCTCGGCACCCTGGCCCTGCGGACCGGTGACGTGCCGGAGGCCCTGCGCCTGTACGAGGTCAGCGAACGCTCGTACCGGGCACTGGACCTCGACGTGCCGTCGCAACTGCGGTTGGAACAGGCCGAGGCGCTGCTCGCCGCCGGACTGGCCGGGGAGGCGGGCGAGCACCTCGACGACCTGATGACGTCGATGCAGTCGCAGCCGAGCGTCACGCGCGAGCTGGCCTACATCGAGCTGCACCGCGCGGAGGCCGCGCTGATGGCGGACGACCTCGGGCTCGCCCGGCAGATGGCGGGCTCGGCCCGGCGCCGGATGCTCAAGGTGGGCTGCCAGACCTGCGTCGGGAACGCGAAGATCATCGGCCTGCAGGCGGACGTCCGGGAAGCGCTGCGGTCCGGGGAGATCCCGGCGGCGTTGCCCCATCGGGCGATCCGGACCGCGGAGACGCTGCCCGTTCCCCGTCTCGCCGAGCAGGCCGCCACCGCGCGGATGCTCGCCGTGCGGCTGGACATCCGGCGGGGCAACCTCAAGCGGGCCGTCGAGACCCTCCGCAAGGTCCCCCGGCCCGGGCAGCTCACCCCCATCGACTACCGGATGCTGCGGCGGCTCTGCCGGGCCGAGCTCGCCGTCGCCCAAGGGGACCGGGCCAAGGCGCTCACCGAGATCCGGTCCGGGCTCACCGAACTCGATGCCGTGCGGGATCGGATGGGTGGGCTGGATCTCGTCTCCGGGACCGCGCTGCACGGGCAGGAGCTCGCCGATCTCGCCGTCAAGCTGGTGCTCGAACGCAATGATGCGCGGCGCCTGTTCGTCTGGCTCGAACGGACCCGGGCGCAGACCTACCGCTACGAACCCCTCTCCGCCGGGACCGATCCGGAGCTCGCCGCGCGCGTGGCCGAAGTGCGCGGGCTCGGGCAGGCCATCCAGGAGGCCCAGCACGACGGGCACCCCATCGCCGGGCTGCGGGCGAAGTACAACGAACGGCTGCGGGAAGCGCAGCGGCTCGGCTGGCACACCGGGCGGTGGGGCCGGCCGCGGCCCGTGGCCGGGCTCGCCGAAGTCGCGGCCCGGCTCGGTGAGCGGGCCATGGTCAGCTTCGCCGCTTCCGGGGACGAGCTCGTCGCCGTCGTCGTGGCCGGCGGTGAGTGCCGGCTCGTCCGGCTCGGGTCCGCCGAGGCCGCCGCCGAGTCCGCGCGCGTGCTCAACGTCGACCTCGATGCCCTCGCGCCGGACAACCTGCCCGAGCGGCTCGCCGAGGTCGTCATGGCGTCGGCGCACAAGCAGGCCGACAAGCTCGACACGCAGCTCATCCAGCCCCTCGCCGACGTCATCGGCGACCGGGAGCTGGTCATCGTCCCGACCGGGCCGCTCTACGCCGTGCCGTGGGGGGTGCTGCCGGGGCTGCGGGGCCGCCCGGCCGTCGTCGCGCCGTCGGCGACCGCCTGGCTCGCCGCCGAGCTGACGAAGTCGTCGCGCGCCCGCAAGATCGTGCTCGTCCGCGGGCCCGGGCTGGCCGGTGCGCGCGGTGAGCTCGAAAAGCTGACCACGCACTACCGCACCGCGACGACGATGACCGGCGCCAAGGCCACCGTGAAGTCCGTGCTGCGGGCGATGGACGGCGCCAAGCTCGCGCACTTCGCCGCGCACGGCGCGCACGAGCCGGAGAACGCGCTGTTCTCGCGGCTCGAACTCGCCGACGGCGCTTTGTTCGGCCACGAGATGGCCGGGCTGCGGCAGCCGCCGCGGCAGGTCGTGTTCGCCGCCTGCGAGCTGGCGATGAACCGGATCCGGCCCGGCGACGAGGCCCTCGGGTTCGCCAGCGCGCTGCTGGCCAGCGGCTCCCGGACGGTGATCGCGCCGCTTTCGCGCGTCGGCGACCTGGCCTCGGCCGCCGCGATGGACGACTACTACCGCGCGCTGGCCGTCCGGGAGAGCCCGGCGCTCGCGCTGGCCGACGCGATCGCCGTCGACCCCTTCCGGCGCCCCTTCGTCTGCCTCGGCGCGGGCTGACGGCCGCGGGCTAAGACACCGTCGCCGGCGGCGACCACACCAGCCGCGGGTCGGTTAGGACGAAGCTGCCGAGCAGCTGGTCGATCCGGGTCAGCACGTCGAGGTCGAGCCGGACGCCGGCGGCCTTGGCGTTCTCGGTGACCTGCTCCGGCGTGCTCGCGCCGGTCACCGCCGCGGCGACGCCCTCGTGCTGCAGCGTCCAGGCCAGCGCGAGCTGGGCCATCGTCAGGCCGGCGTCGTCGGCGACCCCTCGCAGCAGCGCCACCCGCTCCAGCAGCTCCGGCGCGAGCAACGGCCGCGCGTGCGGCTGCGCGGCCGCCCGCGATCCCGCCGGGATCCGGCCGTCCCGGTACTTGCCGGTCAGCACGCCCTGGGCGAGCGGCACGGACGCGAACTGCCCGACGCCGATCCGCGCGGCCACCGGCATCACCTGCGCTTCGGGCACCCGCCACAGCATCGAGTAGTGCGGCTGGTTCGCGATCAGCGGCACGTCGTACCGGGCGGCGGCCTCGTGGGCCTGCAGCAGCTGCTCGGCCGTCCACTCCGACGTGCCGACGTACCGGATCTTCCCCTGCCGCACCAGGTCCGAGAGCGCGAGGAACGTCTCCGTGACCGGTGTCCGGTAGTCGAAGCGGAGCAGCTGGTGGACGTCGACGTAGTCGGTGCGCAGCCGCCTCAGCGACCCTTCCAGCGACGCGATCACGTGTTTGCGGCTCAAGCCGGCGTCGTTGGGGCCGGGGCCTTCGGGCCAGAACACGCCGGTGCACAGCACCAGGTCTTCGCGGCGCACGCCGGCGAACGCCGCCCCGAGCGCCTCCTCCGCGGCGCCGCCGTCCCACGCCGCCGCGGTGTGGAACGTCGTGACGCCGGCGTCCAGCGCCGCGGCGACGCAGCCGGGTGCCCGGTGCGTCAGCCAGTTGCCGTACGCGATCTCGCTGACGGCGAGCCCGCTCGCGCCCACCCTGCGGTGTTCCACCTTCAGCCTCCCACGGCCATCTCGTCGATCCACGCGTCGACCGCGCCCGCCTTGCGGGCGAAGGACTCCCGCACCGATTCGTGCGGCAGGATCAGGAATTCCTCCTTGCCGAGCCCGCGGACGACCGCTTCGGCGACGTCTTCGGGGTCGATGAGCGGGGCCGCCGCGGCGATGGCCAGCGCGGCCGGGTGGCCGGCCGCGATGCCGGGTTCCAGCAGCGCCGTCCGGACGCCGAGCGGGCACAGCGCGCTGACCCGCACCCCGCGCGGCCGGTAGGTGATCGCCAGCCACTCGGCGAGGCCGACGGCGGCGTGCTTGGTGACCGAGTACGGCGCGTCGCCGGGGATGCCGAGCAGGCCGGCGCCCGACGCGGTGATCAGCAGGTAGCCCTCGCCGCGGGCCAGCATCGACGGCAGCACGACCTGCGCGGCGTGGACGTGCTGCATGACGTTGATCTCCCACGACCGCTGCCACTGCTCGTCGGCCGCGTGCACGCCGGTGCCGAACGCGGCCCCGGCGTTGGCGCAGAACACGTCGATGCGGCCGTACTCGGCGCGGGCCGTCGCCACCAGCGCCTTGAGGTCCTTTTTGGACGTCGCGTCGGCGGTCGTCGCGACGGCCCGGCCGCCCGCGGCCGCGATCTCCGCCGCCACCCGGGCGGCGCCGTCGGCGTCCACGTCGGACACGACCACCCCGGCCGCGCCTTCCGCGGCGAAGCGGCGGGCCATGGCGGCCCCGATCCCGTGTGCCGCGCCGGTCAGCGCGACCACGCGTCCAGTCAGTTCCACGCGGGCTCCAGTCATTTCGGCTTCGAATTGTCACGTGCGTGCGGGAAATCTGTTTTCAGCTTGCGACGCCGGTGATAAAAGCGCTGGTCAGGGCCTTATCTTGACGCGTTCCACAGTTTTGCACGTTAGCACGACTATTGCGTTTCCCGTGCCTCGTGCGTTATTCCTGAAGATCGCCACTCCCCGCGCACAGGAGGTCCGCCGATGGCCGAGCTCGTCCCGCCGTCGCACGCTCGCCGGCTGCGGTGCCTGGGGATCGGCGACCCCGACGCGGTCGCCGCGGTCGCGCGCCGCGGCGGCCTCGGCGTGCTCGACGGCGCCGATCCGGCGGCCCTGCGGCTGGTCGCGGCCCGGGTCCGGGTGCCGTACGCCGTGCGGACGGACGGCCCGCGGCCGGAAGGCGCGGCCTTCGCCGTCCGCACGAAAGCACCGTGGACCGGGTCGCTGGCGGAGGTCGCGGACGTCGCCACGGCTGCCGAGGCGGTCCGCGGCGGCGCGGCCGGGCTCGTCGCCCGCGGCGGCGAACTGAGCGATTTCGTCTTGCTGCAACAGCTTCTGAACAACTTCGACGTCCCGGTCTGGGGCAGCGTGGCCGGGCCGCGGACGGCGGTGGGTGCGCTCGCCGGGGGTGCGGCGGGGGTCGTCGCCGAGTCCACTGTGGACGTGGGTGCGATCGTCGGCGCGGAGGTGCCGGTGCCCGGGTTCGGCACGCGGCTGGGCCGGACGCTGGGTTGTGCGCTGCCGGTTGTCCAGGGCCCGATGACGCGGGTGAGCGACCAGCCGGGTTTCGCGGCCGCGGTCGCCGACGCCGGCGGGTTCCCCTTCATCGCCGTGGCCACGTCGAACGGCACGCGCACCGCCGAGCTGCTCGCCCGGACCGCCGAGCGCCTCGGCAACCGGCCGTGGGGCGCGGGCATCCTCGGCTTCGTGCCCGACGACCTGCGCGCCGCCCAGCTCGCGGCGATCCGGGCGGCACGGCCGCGGTGCGTGCTGGTCGCGGGTGGGAAACCGGGTCAGGCCAAGGCGCTCGAAGCCGAGGGCATCGCGACGTTCCTGCACGTGCCCTCGCCGATCCTGCTCCGCCAGTACCTCGACGCCGGCGTCCGCCGGTTCGTCTTCGAGGGCGCCGAGTGCGGCGGGCACGTCGGTCCGCGGCCGAGTTTCGAGCTGTGGGAGGAACAACTGGCCGTTCTCGGCGCCGCGAAGGACGTCGAGGTGCTCTTCGCGGGCGGGATCCACGACGCCCGCTCGGCCGCGATGGTCGCCGCGATGGCGGCGCCGCTCGACGCGGCCGGCGTCCTGATGGGCACGGCTTACCTCTTCACCGAGGAGGCCGTCGAACACGGCGCGATCACCGGGCTGTTCCAGGAGCGCGCGCTCGCCGCGGACGCGACCGTGACGCTGGAAACCGCGCCCGGGCACCGCACGCGGTGCTTGCCCAGCCCGTACACGGCGGAGTTCGCGCAGGTCAAGGCCGGTCTGGCCGAGACACCCGAGGCGTGGCAACGGCTGGAGGAGCTGAACACCGGACGGCTGCGCGTCGCCAGCAAGGGCGTGCGCCGCGACGGCGAGCCCCTGGACGCCGCCACGCAGCTGGCCGAGGGGATGTTCATGGCGGGCGAGGTAGCCGTCCTGCGTGATCGCCGGACGACGATCGCCGAGCTGCACCGCGAGGTCGCTTCCGGCAAGACGTTCGCCCGCCCGGAGGAACCGGTGCCGGACTCGGGCGACCTCGCGATCATCGGCATGGCCTGCACGTTCCCCGGCGCGCGCGACCTGCCTGCCTTCTGGTCGAACGTCCTGCGCGGGGCCGACGCCGTCACCGAAGTGCCCCGCGAGCGCTGGGACCCGGACGTCTACTTCGGACAGTCGACGTCGAAGTGGGGCGGCTTCCTGCCCGCGCTGGACGTCGACCCCCTCGCCTTCGGCATCCCGCCGTCGGCGATGGGCAGCATCGACCCGGCGCAGCTGGTGTCCCTGGAAACGGCGCGCCGCGCGCTGGCCGACGCCGGCTACGCGAACCGGGACTTCGACCGCGAGCGCACGAGCGTCGTGTTCGGGGCGGAGGCGGGCGGCGACCTGGCGAACGCGGGCACGCTGCGGTCACTGCTCGACGGCTACCTCGACGAAGTGCCGCCCGAACTGCTCGCGCAGCTGCCGGAACCGACCGAGGACACCTTCCCGGGCACCCTGGCCAACGTCATCTCCGGCCGGATCGCCAACCGGCTCGACCTCGGCGGCGCGAACTACACGGTGGACGCCGCCTGCGGGTCGTCGCTGGCCGCGCTCGACCTCGCGGCGAAGGAACTGCGCGCGGGCACGAGCTCGCTGGTTCTCTGCGGCGCGGTCGACCTGCACAACGGCATCCACGACTACCTGATGTTCACCTCGGCGGGGGCGTTGTCCCCGACGGGCCGCTGCCGCCCGTTCGACGCGGCGGCCGACGGCATCGCGCTGGGCGAGGGCGTGGCGTGCCTGGTCCTCAAGCGACTGTCCGATGCGGAACGCGACGGCGACCGGATCTACGCACTGGTCAAGGGCGTCGGCGCGGCGAGCGACGGCAAGGCGCTCGGCCTGACGGCGCCCCGGCCGGACGGCCAGCGCCGAGCGCTGGAGCGGGCGTACCGGGACGCGGGAGTGTCCCCGTCGGCCGTCGGGCTGGTCGAGGCCCACGGCACGGGAACGGTGGTCGGCGACGCGACGGAACTGCGGACGCTGACGGACTTCTTCGCGGCGGCGGGTGCCGGGGTGGGGTCGTGCGTGCTGGGCTCGGTGAAGAGCCAGATCGGCCACACGAAGTGCGCGGCGGGGTTGGCGGGGCTGATCAAGGCCGTGCTGGCGCTGTGGCACGAGGTGGTCCCGCCGACGCTGCACCTGACCAGCCCGAACGAGGCTTGGGACGCGACGGCCAGCCCGTTCACGTTCACGACGAGCGCCCGCCCGTGGGCGAACCCGGCCCGGCTGGCGGGGGTGAGCGCGTTCGGCTTCGGCGGGACGAACTTCCACGCGGTCCTGGCCGCGGCCCCGGTGGCCCCGGACCGGCGGCACGGCCTGCGCGACTGGGCACCGGAGGCGGAGAAAGCGCTGGCCGAGCTCGAGCACGTGGTGGCGGAGAAGCGGGCCGCGGGGCAGGCGGGCGCACCGAGTAGGTCCGGCGCGGGTGGGTTTGCCGCCGGTGCGGCGGGGGTTGGCTTGGCTGGCGTTGCTGATCCCGGCAACCCCGGCGCGGGTGGGCTCGAGCAGCCGATGTCCGTGGCGATCAGCGCTGCTGTTCCGGGCGACGCGGGTGCGGGTCGGTTTGCCGTGGGCGCGGCGGGCGTCGGCCTGACCGGCGTTGCTGATCCCGGCAACCCCGACGCAGCTCGGCTGGAGCAGCCGGAGTCCGCGGCGACCAGCGCCGACCCCGGGAAGATCGCCTTTCTCTTCCCCGGCCAAGGCAGCCAGCGCACCGGGATGCTCGCCGAGCTCTTCGTCCACTTCCCCGAACTCGCCGAGCTCCTCCGCCTCGCGCCCGACATCGCCGCCAAGGCCTTCCCGCCGCACGCCTTCCCCCCCGAAGCCGCCGATGCCCAAGAAGCCGCCCTCACCGACACTCGCGTCGCCCAGCCGGCGCTCGGGCTCGTCGAGACCGCCGTGGCCCGGCTCCTCGCCCAACTCAACGTCCACCCCGACTTCCTCGCCGGGCACAGCTACGGCGAGCTCGTCGCCCTCTCGGTCGCCGGCGCCTTCGACACCGAGACCCTCCTCCACCTCAGCCGGGCCCGTGCGCAGGCCATCGCCGAGGTCGCCCGGCCCGGGACGATGGCCGCCGTCAAAGCGGAACGTGACGCCCTCACCGCCACCCTGATCGGCCCGGACGTCGTCGTCGCCAACCACAACGCTCCTGAACAGGTCGTCCTCTCCGGGCCCGTCGCCGCCGTCGAACGCGCCGTCCGGCGGCTGCGGGAGACCGGCATCAGCGCGCAGCGGATCCCCGTCGCCTGTGCCTTCCACAGCCCGCTCGTCGCCGGTGCGGGGGAGGTTTTCGCCCGGGAACTCGGCAAAGCGACCGTGAAGACGCCGCAGAAACCCGTGTGGGCGAACCGGACCGCGAAGCCGTACCAAGAGGACGTCCGTGATGAGCTGGCCGCGCAAATCGGTGCCCCCGTGCGGTTCCTCGACCAGATCGAAGCCATGTACGCGGCCGGGGCTCGCATCTTCGTCGAGGCCGGGCCTGGGCGCGTCCTTTCGCGGCTGGTCAAGGACATCCTCGGCGACCGGCCGCACACCGTCGTCGCCTGCGGGCCCGACCTGACCACCTTCCTCACCGCGCTGCGGACGCTCGCCGAAGCCGGCGTCGACGTCCGTACCGAACGGCTGACCCGGCCGTCGCCACCCGAACCGTCCGCCACCGCCTGGGCCGTCGACGGGCGGTCCGTCCGCGCGCCCGGCTCGGACACCCCCGCCCTGCCGACGGCCCGACGAATCCGGAGTACCGCCATGACCCAGCCCCCGCCCGGCCGTGACCAGGCGATCGTCGACTTCCTGCGCACCACCCGCGAGCTCGTCGCCGCCCAGCGCGAGGTCATGCTCGGCTACCTCGGCAGCGCGCCCGCCCCCATCACCATCGAGAAATCCGTCATCGAAGAACCGGTGGCCGAAACCCAGCCGGAACCCGAACCCGAAGCAGCAGACGTCATGAGCACCGTGATCGGCGTGATCAGCGAACGCACCGGCTACCCGGCCGACATGATCGCCGTCGACCTCGACCTCGAGGCCGACCTCTCGATCGACTCCATCAAGCGGACGGAGATCGCCGGCACCCTGCTGTCCCGGCTGGGCCTGCCCGCCGACGACCGCACCGACCAGCTCAGCCGCGGCCGCACGGCGAATGCCCTCGCCGCGCACCTCGAAAGCTGGCTGAACCCGACGCTGGCCGCGGCCGCGCCGACGCGGTACCGGCTCGAACGGGTGCCCGTGCCGCTGGACCCCGACCCCGGGCGGCTGCGCGGGAAGACCGTGGCCGCGCCCGACGACGCCGTGCGGGCCGCCTTCGCCTCGGCCGGGGCGGAGATCGTCAGCGGCGACGCGGACATCACCGTGCTGTTCGCCCGTGACCTCACCGAGGTGTTCACCCGGCTCAAAGCACTGCGGGGTGACGTCCTCGTGGCGGCGGAGCCGGCCACCGTGCCCGGGCTGCGGGGCTTGGTTCGGTCCGCCGCGCTGGAACGCGACGGCGTGACGCGGCTGGTCGAGGTCACCCAGGACGTGGCGAAGACGCTGGTGGACGAAGCCCTCAGCGACGGCCCCGCGGTCGTCGGCCACGACAACGCCGGTCGCTTCACGATCGAGCCGCGGCCGGCGGACCTCCCGTCGATCGCCTACTCCGGCGCCGGTCCGGGCGGTGGCGAGCTCGCCGCGCTGGGCCTCGGCCCGGACTCCGTCGTCCTGCTGGCCGGCGGGGCCCGCGGCATCACCGCCCGCGCGGCGGTCGCGTTGGCCGCCTCCGGCTGCCGGCTGGAACTCGCCGGGCGGACCCCGTGGCCGGGCGAGCCGGACGACCTGCCCGAAGACCCCGCGGCGATGCGCGCGGTGCTGGCCGGCCGCGGTGGCTCGGTCGCCGGGATCGAACGCCGCGTCCGGACCGTGCTGGCCCAGCGCGAGATCGGCCGCACCCTCGGCGAAATCCGCGCCGCGGGCGGGAACGCGCGCTACACCTCGCTCGACGTGCGCGACCCCGACGCGGTGCGGCGGCTCGTCGAAACCCTTCCCGCCCGGCTCGACGGCGTCGTCTTCGCGGCCGGGGTGATCGACGACAAGCTCATGGCGGACAAGGACGAAACGTCGTTCCGGACGGTGTACGAGACCAAAGTGGACGGCGCCAGAACGCTGCTCGACGCGCTCGGCGCCGAGCCCGGGTTCGTCGCGTTCTTCGGCAGCATCGCCGCGGTGCTCGGCAACCGCGGGCAGACCGACTACGCCGCCGCGAACGACGCGCTCGAGACGATCGGGGCGAACCGGCCGGGCCGGGCGGTGACCGTCCACTGGGGACCGTGGGCGCCGGCCGGAGACCACGGCGGCATGGTGTCGCCGGAGCTGGCGCGCGAGTACGAACGCCGGGACGTCGCCCTGCTCGACCCGGCCGAGGCCACCGCCGCCCTGCTGCGCGAGCTCGCCTACGGCACCGACCGCGCGGTGCTCTACACGGCGTCGCTGTGGTGACCCCGGTCGCCATCGTCGGCATGGGCGTGTTCCTGCCCGGTGCGTCCACGGTGGACCAGTACTGGCAGAACCTGGTGGACGGCACCGACGCCGTCACCGACGTCCCGCCGCACCGCCGCGACCCGGAGTTCCACGGCCGTGCCGGCACCGCGCCGGACCGCACCCACGGCCGCCGCGGCGGCTTCACCGCGGACACCCTGGACTTCGACCCCCTCGCCCACGGCGTCCCGCCGACCTCCCTCGACGGCACCGAGCCGGACCAGCTGACGGCGCTGGCCGTCGCCGTCGGCGCGGTCGGGGACGCCGGTGGCCTCGGCCGGCTCGGCGACCCCGAGCGGATCGGGGTCGTGCTCGGCCGTGGCGGGTACCTCTCGCCCGGCCTGCAGGGCTTCGACCAGCGGGTCCGGACCGTCCGGCAGATCACCCGCACGGTCGGCGAGCTGATGCCGTCGGCCGGGCCCGCGGTGCTCGAGCGGCTGCGGACGGCTCTGCTGGAACCACTCGGCGAGTTCCGGCCGGAAACCGCCGCCGGGCTGGTGCCGAACCTCGCCGCCGCGCGCGTGGCCAACCGGCTGGACCTCGGCGGCCCGGCCTACACGGTGGACGCGGCCTGCGCGTCTTCGCTGGTCGCCGTCGACCAGGCGATCGGCGAGCTGACCCGCGGCCGCTGCGACGCCGTCCTCGCGGGCGGGGCGCACCAGACGCAGGACGACACGCTGTGGTCGCTGTTCACCCAGCTCGGCGCGCTGTCGCCGAGCCAGCGGATCAGCCCGCTGTCCCGCGCCGCGGACGGCATGCTCATCGGCGAAGGCACGGCGATCGTCGTGCTCAAGCGGCTGGCCGACGCCCGCCGCGACGGCGACCGCGTGTACGCCGTGATCCGCGGCTGCGGCACGTCGAGCGACGGGCGCGGCGCGAGCCTGCTCAGCCCGTCCGTCGCCGGGCAGACCCTCGCCCTGCGGCGGGCCTGGGGCTGGGCGGGACGTGACCCGGCGCAGATCGGCCTGCTGGAAGCGCACGGCACCGCCACCCCGGCCGGGGACGCCGCCGAGCTGACCACCGTCGCCGACGTCTTCGGCCCGGCCGCCGGGCCGCGCGCGGTGATCGGCTCGGTCAAGTCGATGATCGGGCACACGCTGCCGACCGCCGGGGTCGCCGGGCTGGTCAAGGTGGCTCTCGCGCTGCACCACGGCGTGCTGCCGCCGACGCTGCACTGCGCCGACCCGAACCCGCTGCTCGACAAGACCCGGTTCCGGGTGCTGGCCGAGGCCGAGCCGTGGGGCGCGCTGCCGCGGGTGGCCGCGGTCAACGCGTTCGGCTTCGGCGGCATCAACGCCCACGTCGTGCTCGAAGCCGGCGACCCGGGCCCGAAGCGCCGCGTGCGCGTCGACGAGCCGGAACGCGTGCTGCGCCTGGCCGCCCGCACGCCGGCGGAACTGCTCGACCGGCTCGATCGGCCCGGTCCGGGTGACGGCCCGTGCCGGCTCGGGATCGTCGCCCCGGACGAGCGCAAGCGGGCCGCGGCCCGCCGGGTGCTCGCCAAGGTGGCGGCCGAGGGCCGGTCCTGGCACGGCGCCGGTGACGTCTGGTGCAGTGTCGACCCGCTGCTGCCGGGCGGTAAGACGGTGTTCGTCCACCCGGGACTGGAAGCCGGCGCCGAGCCGCGCCTGGACGACGTCGGGAAGCACTTCGGCCTCGACCGTCCACAATGGTCGACGGCGAGCGTGCTCGACCGCGCGGCGAGCGTGTCGGCGACCGGGCTGCTGCTCGGCGAAGTGCTGCGGCGGCTGGCGATCCGGCCGGACGCGCTCGCCGGGCACAGTGTCGGGGAGTGGACCGCGATGCAGGCCGCCGGGATGTACCGGGCCGCACCGGACACCGTGGCGCGGTACTGGCCGGACGGCTTCGAGCTGCCCGACGCGGACTACCTCGTGCTGGGCGCTCCCGCGGCGCGGGTGACCGAGCTGCTGCCCGGCGACCTCGTCGTCTCGCACGAAAACGCGGCCAAGCAGACGATCGTGTGCGGACCGCCGGCCGCCGTCGCGGACTTCGCGGCGACCTGCCGCGGCCGCGGGATCGTGGCCACGACGCTGCCGTTCCGCTCCGGCTTCCACACCCCGCTGATGCGGCCGCACCTCGAGCCCTTCGCCCGGCTCGTCGCGGACCTGGACCTGCGTGCTCCGGTGCTGCCGGTGTGGTCGGCGACGACCGCGCGGCCGTACCCCGCGGCGCCGGACGAGGTGCGCCGGCTCTACCTGGACCACCTGCTGCGCCCGGTCCGGTTCCGGGCGCTGACCGAGGCGCTGCACGACGCCGGCTTCCGGGTGTTCGTGCAGGTCGGCGCCGGTCAGCTCGGCTCGTACGTCACCGACACGCTGGGCGAGCGGCGGCACCTGGTCGTCGCGGCCGCGTCCGGCACCCGGCCGGGGCTCGCGCAGCTGCGGCGCCTCGCCACCGCGGTGTGGACCGAGGGCGGCGACCCGGACTTCGCGGCGCTGGAGCCGCGGCGGATCCGGCTGTCCACCGGGAACCCCCTGCTGTCGCTGGGGGAATCGGCGCGCGGGTTGCTGGACGAACCGAGCCTGCCCAGCGGAGCGCCGGAGGCGATCGTCGCCGAGTTCACCGCGTTGCTCACCGAAACCCGCCGGGCCGCGGCCGACGTCGTCGCGGCCGCCCGGCGGCGCTTTGAGTCCACGGTGGAGGTTTCGCTCGCGGCCATGCCGTACCTGCGGGACCACCGGTTCTTCCGGCAGCGCGCCGGCTGGCCCGAGGAGTCCGACTTCCGGCCCGTGGTGCCCGCGACCACCCTGGTCGACCTCGCCTGCCGGGCCGTCGAACGCGCCTGGCCGGGCACGACGGCGGTCGCGGTGCGGGACGCCGTCTTCTCGCGGTGGCTGATCGCTTCCCCGGCCCAGCGGGTGCCGCTGACGATGAGCCGCGAGGACGACCACGTGACCGTCGAGATCGGACCGTACGCGCTGCTGACCGTCGAGCTGGGGACGCGCACCCCGCCGCCGCCGCGGACCGCGGTACCCGGGCCGGAGACCGCGCCGCCGCTGAGCGCGGCCGAGGTCTACGCGCGGCGCGAGATGTTCCACGGCCCGGCGTACCAGGGGCTGTCCCGGCTGACCGGCCTCGGCGAGCAGCACATCCGCGGCGAACTGGTCGTCCCGCAGGCGCCCGGCGGGCTGCTCGACAACGTCGGGCAGCTGCTCGGGTGCTGGCTGATGGCCACCCGGTCCGACGGCCTGCTCGCGTTCCCGCGCTCGATCGGCCGGCTGACGTGGCACGGCCCCGAACCCGCGCCCGGAACGCGGCTGGAGTGCCTGGTGCGGGTCCGGCTCCCGCGGCCGGACGTCCTCGAGATGGACGCCGAGCTCGTCGGCGACGGTGCCGTGTTGGCGAGCATCGAAGGCTGGCGGGACGTCCGGTTCCCCTGCGACCGCGCCGCCCACCGCGTCTACGCGTTCCCGGCGGAAAACCTCCTCGGCGAACGGCGGGACGACGGCTCGGTCGCCGTCACCGACCGCTGGCCGACGGTCGCCGCGCGGGACATCTACGCCGGGATCTACCTCGGCGCGGACGAACGCGCCGAGTTCGCCGCCGTCCCGCCGCGGCAGCAACGCGGCTGGCTGCTGCGGCGGATCGCCGTCAAGGACGCCGTCCGCGCCCGGCTCGGCGTACCCGTCTACCCGGCGGAGGTCCGCGTCCACGACGACGGCACGGTGTCCGGGCACCACCGGGACCTGCCGCCCTTCGCCGTCTCCGTCGAACTGGCCGGGGACACCGCCATCGCCCACGTCAGGAGCACTGCATGACCATCGACCACGCGTCCGCCACCTTCGACGTCGTCGCCGAGCTGCTCGCCGAGCTCGTCGGCGACGCCGAGGTGCTCGGCATCGAGATCACGCCGGACACGACGTTCCACGAGGACCTGCAGCTGGAGAGCATCGACCTGGTGACCTTCGCGAGCATCCTCGCCGAGCACTTCGGCGCGGACGTCAACCTCGCCGAGTACCTCGCGGAGAAGGACCTCGACGACGTCATCGGGCTGACCGTCGGCGACATCGCCCGGTTCGTGGGGGAGCGCACGTGCCCACGATGACCGTCAACGGGCTGCGCACGAACGTGCAGCTCGTGCCCGCCGGCGGCACCGAGACCGTGGTGTTCCTGCACGGCATGGGCACCGACAGCCTGGCGAGCTTCTACCTCACCCTCGCCCCGCCGGTCGCGGCCGCCGGCATCGACGTGATCAGCTACGACCTGCGCGGCCACGGCAAGACCGAGCGGCCGGAGCGCGGGTACACCCTGGGTGACTTCGTCGCCGACCTGGACGACCTGCTGCGGCAGCTCGGCGTCGACCGGCCGGTGCACCTGGTGGGCAACAGCTTCGGCGGCACGCTGGCCTACAGCTACGCCGTGGCCAACCCCTCGCGGGTCCGCAGCATCGTGTGCATCGAATCCGAGCCGGCGACCGCGGTGTGGGCGGAGAAGATGAGCGCGATCCTCGCGCACACCGTCCGGTTCCTGCAGGTGGAGGAAAGCTTCGACTGGATCGAAGCGAACTTCAGCGCCCACCACCGGCGGCTCGCGCGGCTGGCGGCCGAGCGGATCACGTCGACGAAGATGGCCGAGGAGGTGCCGCTCGGGCCGTTGCTGACCTGGGAGCAGGTGGCGGCGATCGGCTGCCCGGTGCTGTCCATCCTGGGCAGTCACGGCTACCAGGCCGACGACCTCGAAGCGCTCACGTCCGTGCTGCCGAACGGCGAGCTGCACGTGTTCGAGGGCCAGGGGCACTCGGTGCTGGTGGAGCAGCACCGGGAGGTCCGCGAGCTGGTGCTGAAGTGGATCGAACGGCACGCGGCGTGAGGTTCCTGCTCGTCGTGCCGCCGCTGGCCGGCCACGTGACGCCGGTGCGCGCGGTGGCCTCGGTGCTCTCTTCGCGGGGGCACTCGGTGGCCTGGTGCGGGCCCGAGCCCGCGCTGTCCGCTTTGGTCTGCGGGCCGGTGTTCCCGGCCGGGGATTCGGGGCCGTTCGACCTGGCCCTGCGGCCGCCGGAGCTGCGGGGGTTCGCCGCGCTGAAGTACCTGTGGGAGTCGTACCTGGTGCCGCTGGCCGACGCGATGGTGCCCGGGGTCGCGGCCGCGGTGGCGGCGTTCGCGCCGGACGTCGTCGTGGTGGACCAGCAGGCGATGGCGGGAGCGCTGGTGGCGGCCCGGTGCGGCGTGCCGTGGGCGACCTCGGCGTCGACGTCGACCGAGCTGGCGGACCCGCTGGGGTCGCTGCCGAAGGTCGCGTCCTGGGTTTCCGGGCTCCAGGCCGGGTTGCGGGCCCGCCACGGCGTCCTGCTCGGTGACCTGCGGTTTTCGCCGCACCTGGTGCTGGCCTTCACGACCCGGGCGCTGGCCGGGGAGTGCCGCGTGGCTGTTCCGGTGTCGTACGTCGGCCCGGCGCTTCCCGCGGTTCCGGGCGAATGGTCTCTTGTGGACGATCGCCCGCTGGTCGTGGTGACGCTGGGAACGTCGAACGCGGCGGCCGGCACCCGGTTCCTGGCCGAGTGCGTGGACGCGCTCGCCGGGATGCCGTCGGTGCGGGGGCTCGTGGTGGACCCGTCGGGCGAGCTGGTGAGCGAGAGCGTGCAGCTGGCGCGCTGGATCCCGCAACCGGCGGTGTTTTCGCGGGCGTCGGTGGTGGTCTGCCACGGCGGCCACAACACGGTGTGCGAAGCGCTGTCGTCGGGAGTCCCGCTGGTGGTGGCCCCGATCCGCGACGACCAGTCGATGCTGGCCCAGCAGGTGGTGACGGCCTCGGCGGGCGTCCGGCTGCGCTTCGACCGGGCCAAGGCGGGTGACATCCGCGAGGCGATCGAGTCGGCTGGGGAGTGCCGCCCGGGTGCGGAGAGGATCTGCGACTCGTTCGCGGCCGCCGGTGGCGCGGAAGAGGCAGCGACCCGCCTGGAGTTGCTGGGTTAGCTGCGGGCGCGGAAGGTGCGGGCGGCCAGGAACGAGCCCGCCACCGCGGCCACCGCCGCGATCGCCAGCGCCGCCGCCAGTGACCAGCCGAGCGGGCGGGCCAGGGCCAGTGCGCGGGTCGCGTCGATCGCGTACGTCAGCGGGTTCACCGTCGAGACCGCGCGGACCCACGCCGGCATCGTGTCCAGGGGCATGTACGCGCTCGAGGAGAACATCAGCGGGAACATCACCACGAACGACGCCGCCTGGAGCGTTTCCGCCTTGCGCAGCCACGTCGTGATCGCCACGAACACCCAGCTCAGGCACCAGCCGACCACCAGCGTCAGCACCAGCGCCAAGCCGAGGCCGACCACCCCGCCCGCCGGGCGGAAGCCCAGGAAGACCACGCTCGCCAGGGCCGTCACCACCAGTTGCACGCCCAGCCGCGCCGAGTCCGCCAGCGTCCGGGCCACGAGGACCGAGGACAGCGAGATCGGCAGGCACCGCAGCCGTCCGGTGAAGCCGCCGTAGATCTCCGCCAGCAGGCCCGCGCCCGAGCTCATCGCCGTCGTCATGGCGATGTTGACCAGCGTGGCCGGCACCAGGAAGTTCACGTACCCCTGGTACGCCGCCACCCCGGGCAGCGCCCCGACGCCGCTGAAGACCTGGCTGAACAACAACAGCAGCACCACCGGCTGCAGCAGGCCGAAGAAGACCAGCCGCCGGTCGCCGAACGCCGTGCGCAGCGAGCGGGCCGTCAGGACCCGGACCTGCGTCCAGAAGCCGGATTCCGGCCAGGCGGCGGGGTCGCCGAGCGCGGCGACGGCGGCTTGGTGACGGGACTGCGTCACGACGTCGCCCGGTGCAGCGAAAGGTAGACGTCGTCGAGCGTCGGCTCGGTCACCGTCAGGTCCCGCAGCGGCGCGCCCGCCGCGTCGAGCGCGCGGACCAGCACCGGGATGTCACCCGGGCCGGACAGGGGCGCAGTGAGCACGAGCCCGGCGCGGCCGGCCGCGAGACCGAGGCGCGACAACGCGTCCACCGCGCGCCGCAACGCCAGCTCGGTGCCGAACGTCAGCGTCGCGGTCCGGGTGCCGAGCCGGGCCTTCAGCTGCGCCGGCGTCCCCGACACCGTGATGTGCCCGAAGCCGAGGACGACGACGTGGTCGGCCAGCCGGTCCGCCTCCTCGAGGTACTGGGTGGTGAGCACCACGGTGGTGCCGCGCGCGGCGAGCCCCTCGACGGTCGTCCACAGCCCGGCCCGGCTCACCGGGTCCAGTCCGGTGGTCGGCTCGTCGAGGAAGAGCACCTGCGGCGCGCCGACCAGGCCGGCGGCGAGGTCCAGCCGGCGCCGCATCCCGCCCGAGTACGTGCCGGCCGGGCGGTCGGCCGCGTCTTCGAGGCCGAAGGCGGCGATCAGCTCGGCGGCCCGGGCCAGCGCCTGCCGCGGCCGGGCACCCAGCAGCCGGGCGATCAGCACCAGGTTCCCGCGCCCGGACAGCGCGTCGTCGACCGCGGCGAACTGCCCGGTGACGCCGATCCGCCGCCGGACCGCGCGGCCGCGCTGGACGACGTCGTACCCGCAGACCCGTGCGCTGCCCGCGCTCGGCCGGACGCGCGTGCTGAGGATGTCGATCAGCGTGGTCTTCCCGGCGCCGTTGTGGCCGAGGACCGCCAGCACCGCGCCGCGGGCGACGGTGAGGCTGATCCCGGCGAGTGCGGTGACCGCGCCGTACTGTTTCGCGAGGTCCGTCACGGCGATGACCGGCTGGGACATGGCCGCTCCTTTCCTGACCCGGGGAAAGATATCGGGACCGGGCCCTGCTGATCAAGAAGAGCGCCGTCGCCCGCCGCGGGTGTGACAATTTCCCGGTAATCGGTTAGCACGCGCGTGATAAGGCCTGACCTGCGTGACTCTTCCTGATCGAGGCGGTCTCCTGCGCGTGACAAAGAATTTCGAGTGGCTTGTTCCCCCGGAAACACGGAGGTAGCTTTGCCGAAATTCCCCCATTTCCCGAGGTGACGACCCGTGAAGTTTTCGTGGAAGTCGAGAAAGCCCGCCTTCGGCCTGGCGGCCGTGACCGCAGTGGGGCTCGCGGCGGCCGTCGCGCTCGTCGGCGCGGGCCCGAGCCAGGCCGCGCCGGTGAGCCTGACGCTGAATTACAACTGCCCGTTCCCGCTGATCGGCGACCAGGTGCTGGCGGTGAAGATCGACACGAACCTGCCCGACAACGCCGTCGCGGGCGCCTCCTCGACGCCGATCACCTTCGACGTCGACGTCACCGTGCCGGAGACCGCCACCGAGGGCCTCGCCCTGGTCGGCGCCACCTCGCTGGACGGCTCGGCGAAGGCCGCGGCCGTGCTGAAGTACCCGGTCGACAAGACGCTGAACCTGAACCTGCCGCTGACGATCGCGTCGACGCCGGTGCCGCCCTCGGGCGCGTTCCACGTCAAGAGCAGCGGCAAGGCCCCGGCTGTGACGTTCCCCAGCCCCGGCACGGCGTCGGTCACGGTCGGGAACTTCAGCACGACGATGACCCCGCGGACCGCGAACGGCCAGCCGACCGACCTCGGCACCTTCACCTCGGACTGCGTCGCCGTCCCGGGCCAGAACCAGCAGCTGGGCACGTTCGAGATCAAGCCGGCGGGCGGGACCACGACCCCGACCACCCCGACCGCGCCCACGACGCCGACGACTCCCACCACGGAACCGACCACGCCGACCACCGAGCCGACGACCCCGACGACTACGACGACGGAACCGACGACCCCGACCACGGAACCGACGACGCCCACGACGGAACCGACCACGCCCACCACACCGACGACCGAGCCGACCACGCCCACCACTGAGCCGACGACGCCGACGACGGAACCGACGACACCGACGACGGAACCGACGACTCCGACGACCGAGCCGACGACGCCGACCACGGAACCGACGACTCCGACGACCGAGCCGACGACCCCGACCACGGAACCGACCACGCCGACCACCGAGCCGACGACCCCAACGACGCCGACGACGCCGACGACCGAGCCCACGACCCCGACCACCGAGCCGACGACGCCGACGACCCAGCCGACGACCACCCCGCCGGGCAGCATCGACGTCAAGTACGCGCTGAAGGGCAAGTCGGAGCTCAAGCAGCTGCACGCCACGCTGCCCCTCGGCCCGGGCACGCTGAACGCGAAGCTCGACGCGGCCTCCGGCAAGTTCGGCGCCCAGCTCGCGCTGCCGAAGTCGGACGTCCGCTTCCGCGTCTTCGGCTTCATCCCGGCGTCGGCGACGGTCAAGCTGGCCCAGGTCGGCGCGATCAACGGCACGCTCACCGCGGGCGCGGTCAAGGCGAACGCCGAAATCGACGTCCAGCTGACCAAGGTCCGCCTGTTCGGCTTCCCGATCCTGTCGTCGAACTCCTGCCACACGGTCAAGCCCGCGGACGTGCCGCTGACCTCGGCGCCCGGGTTCGACCCGCTCAAGGGCGGCCAGCTCACCGCGACCTACGGGATCCCGCAGTTCACCGGCTGCGGCTTCCTGACCGGCCTGATCACCGGCCTCACCTCCGGCCCCGGCAACAAGCTGGACGTGACCCTCACCAAGAAGTGAACTCCATGATGCTGACCCGATTTGCACTGCCGCTCGTGCTGGCAGTGGCCGCGTTCTCGCTCGGCGCCGCGCAAGCGGCGCCGGGCGGGGACGCCCCGGCCGCGAACGCACCCGCCGCGGCCACCCGGATCCCCTTCGGCTTCACCCTCGGGGACGCGCAGCAGCCGACCACGAGCCACGTGGCCAAGCTCGGGTCCGACATCGCCTTCCCGCCCGGCACCTTCGACGGCGCGCTGGGCGGTCTCACCAGCACCGTGCCGATCACCGGCAAGCTGGCCATCCCGCCCACGGACGGCTACTTCGTCGCCTTCCGGTTCATGGCCACCACCGGCCGGGTCGAGATCGTCCCGGACGGCGACGCCGCGGGCACGGCGACCGTCCACACGGGCAAGGACAAGGACTGCCAAGCCACGCAGACCAACATCTGCGCCGACACCGACGTGACCGCGAAGGTGTTCATCAAGCTCTCGGACGTCGAAGTGGACGGACGGCCGCTCGACGTCGGCGCGGACTGCCGGACGGCCCAGCCCGCGGCGGTCACCATCAAGGCCCTGGTCCCGATTTCGCTGCCCGCTCCGCCGGTCAAGGTGACGTCCACCTTCACCACGCCGCCGTTCGCCGGGTGCGTCGGGCACGAGGACGTCAGCCGGTTGCTCACCGGCCTGGTTTCCGGTCCGGGCAACACCTTCGTCTCGAACCTCACGTTGCGCTGCTTCAGCACCGGGTGCAAGGCATGACGATCCAGGTGCAGCAGCGAGCGGCGAACGGCCTGCGCGAGTTCGGCCGGATGTGCGCGATGGGCCTCGACGTCCTGCTCGCCATGCTCCGCCGCCCGTACCAGGTGCGCGAGTTCGTCCAGCAGTTCTGGTTCATCGCCAGCGTGTCCATCACGCCGGCGATCCTGGTCTCGATCCCGTTCGGCGCGGTCATCTCGCTGCAGCTCGGCTCGCTCACCAGCCAGATCGGCGCCCAGCAGTTCAACGGCGCGGCGAGCGTGCTGGCCGTCGTGCAGCAGGCGAGCCCGATCGTGACGACGCTGATCATCGCCGGCGCGGGCGGCAGCGCCATCTGCGCCGACCTCGGCGCGCGCAGCATCCGCGAGGAGATCGCCGCGATGGAGGTGCTCGGCGTCTCGCCGATCCACCGGCTGGTCGTGCCGCGCGTGCAGGCCGCCGTCGGGGTGTCCGTGCTGCTCAACGGCCTGGTCAGCGTGGTCGGCGTGCTCGGCGGGTACTTCTTCAACGTCATCGTGCAGGGCGGCACGCCGGGCGCCTACCTGGCCAGCTTCAACGCCCTCGCGCAGCTGCCCGACCTCGTCGTCAGCTCGATCAAGGCCGTCATCTTCGGCTACCTCGCCGGGGTCGTGGCGGCCTACCGCGGCCTGAACCCGAAGGGCGGCCCCAAGGGCGTCGGCGACGTCGTCAACCAGTCCGTCGTCATCACCTTCCTGCTGCTGTTCTTCGTCAACACCGTGCTGACCGCGCTGTACCTGCAGCTCGTCCCGGCGAAGGGAACCTGAGTGACCCTCCTCGGCAAACCCGGCGACCGGCTGTTCGACCTCGGCGACCAGCTGCTCTTCTACGTCCGCGCGCTCGCCGCCGTCCCCCTCGCCGTGACGCGCTACTTCCGCGAAGTCGTGCGGCTGCTGGCCGAAGTGACGTTCGGCAGCGGCGCGCTCGCGGTGATCGGCGGCACCATCGGCGTGATGGTCGGGCTGTGCGTGTTCACCGGCGTCACCGTAGGCTTGCAGGGCTTCAGCGCGCTGAACCAGATCAACATCTCGGCGATGACCGGCTTCCTGACCGCGTACTTCAACACGCGCGAGATCGCGCCGCTCGTCGCCGGACTCGCCCTTTCGTCCACTGTGGGCAGCGGGTTCACCGCGCAGCTGGGCGCGATGCGGATCTCCGAAGAGATCGACGCGCTGGAGGTGATGGCCG
Source organism: Amycolatopsis sp. lyj-23 (assembly GCF_046549135.1). NCBI lineage: Bacteria > Bacillati > Actinomycetota > Actinomycetes > Pseudonocardiales > Pseudonocardiaceae > Amycolatopsis > Amycolatopsis sp. lyj-23. The sequence goes on from NZ_JAJPWN010000004.1 coordinate 444,452, forward strand.
TGCGGAGCATGCCGTACCTGGTCACCACCCGGATCGTCGCGGGCTTCGTCGCGATCATCCCGCTGTACGTCGTCGGGCTGCTGATCTCCTACCTCGGTTCGCGGCTGACCACGGTCGTCTTCTTCGGACAGTCCGGCGGCACCTACGACCACTACTTCACGCTCTTCCTGCCGCCCGGCGACGTGCTGTGGTCGTTCGGCAAGGTGCTCGTCTTCAGCGTCGGCGTGATCCTGACGCACTGCTTCTACGGCTACCGCGCCAGCGGCGGGCCGGCCGGGGTCGGGGTCGCCGTGGGCCGGGCCGTGCGGACGTCGATCGTGCTGATCAGCGTGCTCGACCTGTTCCTGTCCCTGGCCATCTGGGGTGCGACGACCACGGTGAAGGTGTCCGGATGAGCCGCTTGCGCACGCAGCTCGCCGGGGTCGCGTTCCTCGGCGTGCTCGTCCTGCTCGGCTGGCTCGCGGTGGCCATCTACGACAAGGACTTCGACGACGCCGAGCTCGTGACGCTGCGCGCGGACCGCGTCGGCAACCAGCTCGCGCCGACCGCCGAGGTCAAGGTCAAGGGCGTCCCGTTCGGCGAGGTCCGGGCGGTGCGCAGCACCCGCACCGGTGCCGAGATCGACCTCGCGCTCGACCCGGAGAAGATCGGGCTGCTGCCCGGCAACGTCTCCGCGCGGCTGCTGCCGAAAACGGTGTTCGGCGAGCGGTACGTCGACCTCGTCCTGCCCGACAGTCCACACGGGACGCTACAGGCGGGTGACGTCATCGCCCAGGACCACTCCACCAACGCGATCGAGCTCGAACGCGTCCTCGGTGACCTGCTGCCGCTGCTGCGCGCGGTCCAGCCGCAGAAGCTCAACAGCTCGCTCGGTGCGATCTCCCAGGCCCTCGACAACCGCGGGAAACCGCTCGGCGACAGCATCGTCAAGCTGCAGGACCTGCTCGCCCAGGTCAACCCGCTGATGCCGCAGTTCAAGGCCGACGTCACCGGGCTGGCGAACGCGGCCGACGTCTACACCGGTGCCGCACCGGACATCCTGCAAGCGCTCTCGGATCTGTCGACGACCGCGAAGACCATCGTGGACACCCGGGCCGACCTCGGCAACCTCTACACGAGCGTCACGAGCGCCACCGGCCACCTGAACGAGTTCCTGCGGAGGAACAAGGACAACCTGATCGGCGTCTCGGCCGCGAGCCGGCCCACGCTGGAGCTGCTGTCGCGGTATTCGCCCGAGTTCCCGTGCCTGTTCGACGCGGTGAACCGGCTCAAGCCGCTGATGGAGCAGGCTCTCGGCAAGGGCACGAACGAGCCGGGCCTGCACGTGACGCTCACCGTGCAGGGCCCGCGCGAGAAGTACGTCCCCGGCCGCGACACCCCGCGGTTCGACGCCGTCGGCGGCCCGAAGTGCTACGGCGGCGGCGCGGCGGCAGCTTCCGATGGTGACTTGGGACCCGCGAACTCGGTGGGTGAGAGGCAGCTGGTCGCGGAACTGCTGCGGCCGACGCTGGGTGAGGTGCCGGACTGGAGCAGTGTCCTCATCGGACCGGCGCTGCGCGGGACGGAGGTGACCGTCCGATGAGGAGCGTCACCGGACCCGCCGTCAAGGGGCTGATCTTCTTCCTGGTCACCGCGGCGGCCACCGCCGTGCTGGCGATCACGATCGCCAACTCGAACGTCGGCACCACCATCGGGTACACGGCCCGGTTCACCGACGCGACCTCGGTCAACCCCGGTGACGAAGTCCGCATGGCCGGGGTCCGGATCGGCCAGGTCGACTCCGTGCGGGTGGTCGAGCACCGCCTCGCCGAAGTCGGGTTCTCCGTCGGCCGGACGCACCGGCTCACCGCGGCCGCCTCGGTCACCGTCCGCTACCGGAACCTGGTCGGCCAGCGGTACCTCTTGATCGACCCCGGCGCCACGGACACCTCGCCGACCCTGGCCGAAGGCGCGGAGATCCCGCTGGAGCGGACCAAACCGGCGCTCGACCTCACCGCGCTGTTCAACGGCTTCAAGCCGCTCTTCCAGGCGCTGTCGCCGAACGACGTCAACCAGCTGTCGTTCGAAATCATCCAGGTCCTGCAGGGGGAGGGCAGCACGATCGACAGCCTGCTGCGGCACACGGCGTCGCTGACCTCCACCCTCGCCGGGAAGGACGCCCTGATCGGGCAGGTCATCGGCAACCTCAACACCGTGCTCGACACGCTGAACGCCCAGGGCGACCAGTTCGACACGCTCGTCGACACGACCGCCCAGCTGGTCACCGGCCTCGCCGCGGACGCCAAGCCGATCGGGCAGGCCATCGGCGGCCTCGGCGAGCTGACCACCGCGACCGCCGGCCTGCTCGACCAGGGCCGTCAGCCGCTCAAGGACAGCATCACCGGCCTCGGCGACCTGTCGAAGAACCTGGCCGACAACACCCCGGTGTTCCAGCAGTTCGTCGACAACCTGCCGAAGAAGCTCGACCGGATCGGCACGCTGTTCTCCTACGGCTCGTGGGCGAACTTCTACCTCTGCGCGGTGCAGACGGATGCGAAACCAGCGCCCGGAGGATTGCCGCCGGGTATCCCTGTCACGGCTGCGAGGTGCCGGTGAAACCGTTCCGCAGCCGCAACCCGATCGCCGTCGGCGCGGTGACCGCCCTGGTCATGGCGCTGATCGGCACGGCGACCTTCTTCTCCGACGACCTGCCGCTCATCGGCGGCGGCACCACCTACCGCGCCGAGTTCCACGAGGCCGCCGGGCTCAAGCCGAACGACGAAGTCCGCGTCGCCGGGGTCAAGGTCGGCGAGGTCAGCGACGTTCGGCTGGCCGGCGACCACGTCGAAGTGCTGTTCCGGGTCCGCGACACCTGGGTCGGCAACCGGACCACGGCGGCGATCAAGATCAAGACGCTGCTCGGCCAGAAGAACCTGGTGCTGGACCCGGTCGGCAACGCCGAACTCGACCCCGCCCAGCCGATCCCGGCCGAGCGGACGAGCTCGCCCTACGACGTCACCGACGTCTTCAACGACCTGGCGAGCACGGTCGGCGCGATCGACACGAACCAGCTCGCGCAGGCGTTCCGCGTGCTGTCCGACACGCTCGGCGCGTCCGCACCCAGCGACGTCAAAACGGCGTTCACCGGCATCGCCGCCCTTTCGCAAACGCTGGCCTCGCGCGACGAGGAACTCGTCAAGCTGTTCCGGAACACCAACCAGGTCTCGAAGACGCTCGGCGAGCGGTCCGGCCAGATCCAGGCCCTGATCCGCGACGGCAACACGCTGCTCACCGAGCTGAACGCGCGCAAGGACGCCATCGCGAAGCTGTTCACCGGCATCAAGAACCTTTCGATCCAGCTGCGCGGGCTGGTCGCGGAGAACCAGAAGACGCTCGGCCCGGCGCTCGACCAGCTCGACCGCGTGGCCAGCGTGCTGCAGCAAAACCAGGGGAAGCTGGCGGACAGCCTGCGTCTGGCCGGCCCGTTCTACCGGCTGCTCGGCAACGCCGTCGGCAACGGCCGGTGGATCGACACCTACATCTGCGGCCTGATCCCCACCGGCACCACGCCGGGCAGCTGCCGGCCGCCGAAGAACGGGGGACGCTGATGGCCCACCAGCTGATCGACCTGGGTGCCCGGGCGCGACGGCGTAGCCGGCTGCGGGCGCTCACGCTCGGGGTCGTGCTCGCGCTCGTCGTCTCGGCCGCGTGGCCGGTGGTCACCGCGCCGGGGCAGCGGACGCTGACCGCGTACTTCGCCGCCGCCGTCGGCATCTACCCGAACTCCGACGTCCGCGTCCTCGGCGTCGCCGTCGGCTCGGTGTCCGAAGTGGAGCCGAACGGCACCGACGTCAAGGTGACCATGACGCTGAAGCCCGGCGTCCAGCTGCCCGCGGACGCCGGCGCCGTCGTCATCACGCCGAGCCTGGTGGCCGACCGGTACGTGCAGCTCACGCCGGTCTACCGCGGCGGGCCGCAGCTGCCCGACGGCGCGTCGATCCCGCGCGAGCGCACCGCGACCCCGGTCGAAGTCGACGACCTGCTGCACAGCCTCAACCAGCTGATGTCCGCGCTCGGGCCGCAGGGCGCCAACAAGGACGGCGCGGTCAGCGAGGTCCTGACGCGGTCGGCGGACTACCTGAACGGCACCGGGCAGACCATCGGGCAGTCGATCAAGAACCTCGGCGAGTTCGCCCGCGCCGCGAGCGACTCGAAGGACGACCTCTTCACCTCCTTCGACAACATCAGCAAGTTCACCGGGATGCTGGCGGCGAACGACGGCCAGGTGAAACAGGCCATCTCGCAGATCGCCTCCCTGAGCAAGGTGCTGGCCGGCCAGCGCGACCAGTTCTCCGGCGCCCTGACCGAGCTGACCCAGGCGCTGAGCGTCGTGCAGGGGTTCATCAAGGACAACCGCGGGAAGGTCCAGTCCGATGTGGACAAGCTGGCCGAGGTGACGAAGGTCCTCGTCGACCAGAAGAACTCGCTTTCCGAGGCGCTCGACGCGGCTCCGAACGCCCTGACGAACCTGCTGGGCGCCTACGACCAGGCCAACGGCACCATCGACGGCCGCGGCAACCTCCTCGAGTTCGCGGAGCCGAAGTGAAGCCCCCGGTGAAGCTCGCCGCGGTGCTGGCGCTGGCCCTGGTCACCACCGGCTGCGGCAGCGGCGTCAGCGTCTACGACATCCCGCTGCCCGGCGGTGCGGCGCTCGGCGACCACCCGATCCACGTCACCGCGAGCTTCACGAACGTGCTGGACCTGGTGCCGCAGTCCGGCGTCAAGGTCAACGACGTCCCGGTCGGCCAGGTCGTCAAGGTCGAACTGGCGCCCGACTCCCGCAGCGCGGTGGTCGACCTGCTGCTCAACGGCGACGTCGACCTGCCGGGCAACGCCGTCGCCCGGCTGCGGCAGGCCAGCATCCTCGGCGAGAAGTTCGTCGAACTCGCGGCCCCGGACGACGCGACGCCGTCGGGCCGGCTCCTCGACGGCGCCACCATCCCCCTGGACCGGTCGACTCTGACGCCCGAGATCGAGGAGGTCTTCGGTGCGCTGTCCCTGCTGCTCAACGGCGGTGGCGTCGCCCAGGTCCAGAACATCAGCCGCCAGCTCAACGACGCCCTCGGCGGGCACGAGACGGCCGCGCGCAGCCTGCTGTCCAGTTTGGACACCTTCGTGCGGGGGCTCGACGAGCACCGGGGCGAGATCACCCGGGCCATCGAGAGCGTCAACAAGCTCGCGGCCACGCTGAACGCGCACACCGACCGGATCACGACCACGCTCAACGGCCTCACGCCCGGCATCGGCGTCCTGAACCAGCAGCGGGAGGCGCTGGTCGGGATGCTGAAGTCCCTGGACGGGCTGACCTCCGTCGCCGTCGACACGGTGAACCGGAGCAAGGACGACCTGGTCGCCGACCTGCGCGCGCTGGCCCCGGTGCTGCGGCGGCTGGCCGACTCCGGCGACAAGCTGCCGAAGGCCATGGAGATGATCTTCACCTTCCCGTTCCCGGACGCCGCACTGGACACGATCCGCGGCGACTACCTCAACGGCTTCCTCAAGGCGGGCCACTGATGCTGACCCGGTTCGTGCGCGTGCAGGTGACGGCCTTCGTCGTCATCGCCGTGGTCGGCGTCGCCTACGTCGGGGCCACCTACGCCGGTCTGGACAAGGTGTTCTTCGACCGCGGCTACACCGTGACGGCGCAGTTCCCGACCGGCGGCGGCATCTTCACCAACGCCGAGGTCACCTACCGCGGGGTGCCGATCGGCCGCGTCGGCGAGCTGCGGCTGACGCCGGCCGGGATGGAAGCCGACCTCGAGATCGACTCCGGCACCGCACCCGTCCCGGCCGACACCGAAGCCGTCGTCGCCGACCGCTCGGCCGTCGGCGAGCAGTACGTCGACCTGCGGCCGCGCACCGACGGCGGGCCGGAGCTGCACGACGGCTCGGTGCTCACCCAGGCGGACACGAAGATCCCGCTGCCGGTCGACGTCGTCCTGTCGACAGTGGACTCGTTCGCGAACTCGGTGCCGAGGCCCGCGTTGCGCACGGTCGTCGACGAGCTGTACAACGCGACCTCGGACGCCGGCCCGGCGCTGGACCAGCTGATCGGCCGGGGCATCGAGTTCGTGCAGGCGGCGAGCGCGCACGTCGCGCCGCTGACCCGGTTCGTCACCGACGCGCACACCGTCCTCGACACGCAGGTGCAGCAGGCCGGCGCGATCCGTGACTTCGGCGTCAACGCGAAGCTGCTGGCTTCGACGCTCAAGCAGTCCGACGGCGACCTGCGCACGCTGATCCCGGCGGTGCCCGCGGCCGCGAACGAGGTCAGCGCGCTGATCCGCGACGCCGGGCCGGACCTGGGCGTGCTGCTGGCGAACCTGCTGACCACCGCGGACGTCCTGGAGACCCGCCGGGACGGCGTCCGCCAGCTGCTGGTCACCGCGCCGCAGGCGGTCGCCGCGGCCGGCGCGATCGTGCGGCCCGACGGCGTCCACATCGGACTTTCGCTGACCTTTTTCGACCCGCCGCCGTGCACCACCGGGTACCCGGCGCCGTACCGCGACGGACTCGACACGTCGGTCCGCCCGCTGAACACGGCCGCGCGCTGTGCGCTGCCGCCGGGCGACCCGACGAACGTGCGCGGCTCGCAGAACGCACCGGGAGGACGGCCGTGAGGGTACTGGCGTGGGTGGCGGCGGTCCTGGCGACCGTCGCGGCCGGGTGGTCCGGGTTCACCTGGTGGCAGGCGGCGCACGACGACGGCGTCGCGCGCGCGGTCGTCCGGGAGGAAGCTCTGCAGGCGGGCCGGACGGCGGTCGCCGGACTGACCACTTTGGACTACCGGCAGGCGGCGCCCGGGTACCAGCGCTGGCTGGACCTCTCCGGCGGCGCGCTCCACGACGAGCTGGCGGCCGACCGGCCGGGCGGTCTCGACCGGATCGCCCAGGCGAAGACCGTCACCGCCGGGAAGGTCACCGACGCGGCGGTGACCGAAGTGGACACCGGCGCGGGGACGGCGAAGCTGATCGCCTCGGTCGAGCTCGTCGTCACGCCGGACGGCGGCGACGCCGTGACCAAACGCAACCGGTTCCAGGCCGAGCTGACCCGCGGGCCGGACGGCTGGCACGTCACCGGCCTCGGCCAGGTTCCCGTCGGGGAGGCACCGTGAAGACAGCGACGAAGAAGCGCCCGGTCAAGGTCGCCGGCCGTCACCACGACGACGTCCCGGCCGACTCCACCGAGCCGGAACTCGCGCCCGTGGCCCGGCCACGGCGCCGGGCGACGGCGGTGCTCGCGGTGGTGGCCGTGCTGATGGCCGGGCTCGCGGTGTGGTGCACGCTCGAAGCGCGCGCCACGAACGCCGTCGTGGCGCACAACAGCGCGCTGTCCGACGTCGCCGGCACCGCGGACGCCGCCAAGCAGATCGGCGCCGCGCTCGGCACGGTGTTCTCCTACCGCTACGACGATCCGGCCAAGAGCGAACAGGCGGCGAAGGACGTCCTGACCGGACCGGCGCTCGCGCAGTACGAGCAGCTCTTCGGCCAGGTCCGCAAGCTGGCCGCCGAGCAGCGGCTCGTGGTCACCTCCACCGCCGTCGTGTCCGGCGTGAAGCTCCTGGACGGCGACCGGGCGGCGCTGCTGGTGTTCCTCGACCAGACCGGCACGCGGGGCGACGGGCAGCGCAGCACCGGTGCCGCCCAGCTGAGCGTCACGGCGGAGCGCGTCGCCGGGAAGTGGCGCGTCACCGGGATGTCCGCGGCCTGAGGATGCGCGAGGAACCCATGACCCTCTCCGAGCTGCTGGCCCACCGCGCCGCGGTGGCGGGCGGCGAGACGGCGTTGACCTGGCCTGCCGCCACCTTGACCTGGGGTGAGCTGGACCGCCGCGTCTCCGCCGCCGCCGCGGCCCTGCGCCGGGTCGCCGAGCCGGGGCAGCGGGCGGCGATCCTCGTCCCGCCGTCGCCCGACCACGTCGTCGCGTTCCTCGGGGCGTTGCGCGCCGGGCTGGTCGCGATCCCGGTGGGTCCGGCCGGCCGGGCCCGGGTGCTCGCCGACGCCGAGCCGTCGGTCGTGCTGGCGACCACCGCTTCGGTGCGCGCGACCCGGCACTTCCTCTCTGCGCTGGACACCTGCGGGCACCGGGTGCTGGCGGTGGACGCCGTGCCGGATGCTCCCGGTTTCACCGCAGATCCGGTCACCCCGGAGGACGTCGCCTACCTGCAGTACCCGGGCGGGGTGATGGTCACGCACGCGAACGTCGTGGCCAACGCGCGGCAGGCGGCTCAGGTGCTGGGTCCGGCCGCCGTGGTGAGCTTGCCGCCGAGCGACCCGCTGGGGCTGGTGCTCGGGGTGGCGGTGCCGATCGTCACCGGCCGGCCCGTGGTGCACGACGAGTCCGCTCCCGGGCCGCTGCCGGGGTGTTACGTCGTCCCCGAAGCGACCGCGCTGGTCGCGTGTGGTCACCCGGCCGGGCAGGAGGTCGCGATCGTCGACCGCGGCGGACGGCGGGTGCCCGCAGGCGATCCGGGCGAAATCTGGGTGAGCGGACCGAACGTCGCCCGCGGCTACTGGCGGCGGCCCGAGGAGTCCGCGCGCGTCTTCTGCGCCCGGATCACCGGCGACGACGAACCGCGGTGGTGGCTGCGGACCGGTGACCAGGGCTTCCTCGACCCCGCGGGCGAGCTGTGCGTCACCGGCCGGGACCTCGTCGGCGGGTACCGCCAGGAGGACCTCGAAGCGACGGCCGAGGGAGCGCACCCGGCGATCCGGCCGCACGCGTCCTCGGTGTTCGCCGTCCGCGGTGACCAGGCCGTGGTCGTGCTCGAGCTGGCCGACGGCGTCGTCCCGCCGCGCGGCGAGGTCGAACGGGCGGTGCGGCACGCGGTGTCGACGCGCCACGGGCTGACGCTGCGCAGGGTCGTCGTGCTGCAGTCCTCCGCCGGGGACGAGCTGTGGTGACCGGGCCGGTGGGGCGGGCGCTGTCGCCGGGCGTCCCGTTCGCCACTTCGTCGTTCGAGGTGACCTGGCCCGAAGTGCCGTTGCCGCCGGTCGTGCCGGACGGGCCGGGCGCCTGGCTGCTGCTCACCGACGAGCACCCGGCGGCGCTCGGCCGGGCGGTCGCGCTGGCCTTGGCGCTCGCGGCGGCGGGGGACGACGCGCTGTCGCTGCCGCGCGACGACCTCGGCGAGCTGCCCGCGTTCCTGGCCGAACGGCCGGTGCGCGGGGTCGTCTACCTCACCGGGTCGCCGTACGCCTACCGCGACCCGGAGGCCGCGCAGGAGCTGCTGCTTTCGGTGCTGTCGGTGGTCGCGCACCTGGGTTTCGGCGTCCGGTTCCACCTGGTCACGCAGGCGGGCGGCGAGCCGGGGCTGGTGTTCCTGCGCGGCCTGGTGCGGGTGCTCGCGGTCGAGCGCCCGCAGCTGCGGGCGAGCATGGTCGACTTCGACGCGCGGTCCGATGTGGACGTCCTGGTGCGCGAGCTGCGGTCGGACGCGCCGGACGACGAAGTCCGCTGGCGGCACGACGTCCGGTACGCGGCGCGGCTGACCCGCGCGCCGCTCGCCGCCGACGTGCCGACCGGGCCGGGCGCGTACGTGGTCACCGGCGGCCTGGGGCCGGCGGCCGCGCGGTGGCTGGCCGGCACCGGCGCCACCCGGGTCGTCCTTTGTGGACCGGGTGCCGGCGCACCCGGCGCGGTGGTGGTCCCGGGCGACATCGCCGAGCCCGGCGTCGCGGAGCGCCTGGTCGCGACGGCCACGGCCGACGGCCTGCCGTTGCGCGGGATCGTGCACGCGGCGGGCGTGCTCGCCGACGACCCGTCGTCCGGCTGGCGCCCCCGCGTCCTGGGCGCCCGCCGCCTCCACGAGGCCACGGCGGACTGCCCACCGGAGTGGTGGCTGCTGTGCTCCTCGGCGACGGCGTTGTTCGGCGCCCCGGGCGGCACCTCCCGCGCCACGGCGGACGCCTGGCTGGAGGCGTTCGCCGCCTGGCGCCGCTCCCGCGGCCTCCCCGCCACGATCGTCCAGCTCGGCCCACCCCACCTCCCCGACCTCCCCCGCCCCTACTTCTCCACCCTCTGACCGGTCGGCCGGCGTACCCAGACGGTCGGCTGGCGTACGTGGAGGGTCGGCTCGCCATCCGACCCTCCAGGTACGCGAACCGACCCTCCAGGTACGCGAACCGACCGTCCGGGTACGTGAACCGACCGCTCAGGGGAGGGTGGCGCGGAGGGCGAGGATCATCTCGAAGCGGTCGTCCGGGTTGCGGAGGTGGTCCGCGAACAGGGTTTCCAGCTCCTGCGCGCGGGCGCGGACCGTCTGGGGGTGGATCGCGAGGCGGTCGGCGACCTCGCGGACGTTGCCGCACGTCTCCAGCCAGGCCAGCAGCGTGGGGGCCAGCCGGTTGTACTGCTTCGGGGTCAACGCCGTCAGCGGGGCCAGGCGGCGGCGGGACACCTCCGTCGCGAGGAACGGCTCCTTGCGCAGCCACAGCGTCGCGAGGTGGTCCTCGCACCACGTCAGCGGCTCGTCCGGCAGGACGTCGCCCACGAGCCGCAGGGCCTCCTGGGCCGACGCCAGCGACCGGGCCGCCTGGCGCGGCGGGACCGGCGGCCCCACCGCCGCGCGGTGGCCGGCCAGGGCCGTCGTCAGCGCGCACCGGTCCTCGGGTGCGGGCAACAGCAGCCGCGGGGTCCCGTCTTCGAAGTCCTCCAGCGCGCCCAGCCCGGTGACGTCGGCGGGCCCGTCGAGCGCCACCGCGACGAGCCGGTGCGGCAACGGCCAGTCCGCCGCCGTCGCGGCCTCCTGGACCGTCCGCGACGGCGACGGCGGGTCCGCCAGCAGCAGGTCCAGCAGCCGGCGCCGGCGCCGCTCCAGCGCGCCCGCCGCCCGCGCCTGCGCCGCCGCGTGGCCTTCGATCGACAACGCCGACAGCTCGTCGATGTAGGCGAAGATCGCTTCGGCGAGCAGGCACAGCGTCGCCGACGGCACGCCGGCCCGCGTCCCGGCCTCCGCCATCCGCCGCCAGGTCACCCGCGCGCCGACCCGGTAGGCGGCCTGCAGGACGTCGAGGTTGCGGCCCTGCGCGAGCTCGTGCACGCCGAGCCCGACGAACACCTTGCGCCGCTCGTCCGGCACCGGCCCCGACGCGGCGATCCGGTCGATGAACTGCAGGATCGCCGCTTGGACGCCGGCCCGCAGCGCCTTGCCGAACGCGCCGTCGAGCGGCCGAGCGTAGTCCGGGATGGTCCGCTGGATCTCGCGCAGCACTTCGTCGGCGACGTCGAGCAGCCGGGGCCGGAACACCGCGGCCAGCTCGCGGGGGAGCATGGCCCACAGCTGTCCCGGCCTGCCGTTGCCGCTCAGCATCGGCCCGAAGGCCGTTTCGACGGGCGATCCCGTCATGGCTCACCTCGTCGTCGAAGGGAGTCAGGAACCGAGCAGGGCCTCCGCACGCAGGGCGATCTCCATGTCGAGCCGGTCGTCGGCGTTGTCGAGCCGGTCGCCGAAGAGGTCGATGAGCTGGTGCATGCGGTAGCGGACGGTCTGCGGGTGCACCTTCAGCCGCTTCGCGATTTCGGGTGCGCTGCCGCGGGACTGCAGCCAGATCAGCAGCGTCTCGCCGAGCCGCGCCCGCTGCTTCGGCGTGAGGTCCTCGAACGGCTGCAGGCTGCGCGCGCAGAGTTCGCGGACGAGGAACTCGTCGGCGAGCAGCCAGAGCGTGGACAGGTGGTCGGTGCAGCGCGTCACCGGCGCGTCCGGGAGCACGCCGCGCTGGAGCAGCTTGAGCGTGCGGCGAGCCCACAGCAGCGAGCGCGGCGCGTCGGTGAGCCGGACGGTCGGGCCGATCACCGCCCGCCAGCCGGGCAGCCGCTCGGCGAGGTTCTTCAGGTGCCGCTCCGGATCGCCGGTGACCAGGCACGGCTCGCTGCCCTCGAGGTCGACGAGGACGTCGGCGTGCAGGTCCGGTGCCGCCAGGCTGTGCTGGTCGGCGCGCGGTTCGAGGGCGACGACGGTGACCTCCGCCGGCAGGGGCCACTGCGCCGTGGCGGCCTGCGCGGTGATGGTCTGCGGCGCGGACGGCGGATCGGCGAGCAGCAGCTCCAGCAGCCGTCTGCGGCGGCGGGCGCGGGTGCCCGCGGCGCGCGTCTGCGCCGCTGTGTAGCCCTCGATCGAGAGCGCGGAGATCTCGTCGACGTAAGCGAAGATGGCTTCGGCGCTCGTGCACAGCGTGTCCGCGGAGACGCCGGTGGCCTGCCCGAACTCGCTGATGTGCCGCCAGGCCACCCGCCCGCCGACCCGGTAGGCGGTCTGCAGGCAGTCGAGGCTGCGGCCCTCGTTGAACTCGATCTTGCCGAGGTTGCGGAACACGGTCGTCCACGTCTCGAGCGGCACGGCACCCGGGGTGCCGACACTGTCGAGGCACTGGATGATCGACTGCCGCACACCCTGCGTGATGATGTGCCCGAACGCGCCCTCCAGCGGCTGCCGGTACTCGGGCACCGCCCGCTGCACCTCCTGCAGGATGGCGCGGGCGAGCGGGTCGACCCGCGGCTTGAAGCGGATCGCCAGCTCGCGGGGCAGCGACGCCCACAGCCCGATCGCGCCGGAAGCGCGGCCGTGCCGGGGATCCGCCGGGGTGCGCGGGGCGGGTGGGTAGGCGGCCCGGGGCCGGTCGGCCGACACGGACTGCTGCCGGTAGGCCGGTCCGGGAGTGCGCTCGCCGGGGTTCGGCCGGCCGGCCCGCAGGGCGGGGGCGGCGAACCCGGTGTCCACGTCGGTCATGTGTTTTATCCTTGCTGGCAACAAAATCGGCCTCGTCGGCGGAAGCGCCGATCCGGTTTTTGTGGCTCAGGCAACATAATTTCGTGTGAACGGCACTGTCAACGGGTTCTCCGCTGACTTTGCGGTAACCCGTCCGGACTACACCCGAACGGGTGGAACACCGTGAGAGGACGTGACACTTCCGGCGCGGGCGACTGGTGCGCGCGTGACAACTTTTCCGGCGGGGGGCTCGACGGCTCAGGCTCGTGCCGAGGTGGACCGTGCGGAAAGTGTTTCACGTTTTCCGGTGCCGTCAAGTGGCTGTCCGGCCGGTGCCCGACCGCCTGGCCGCCGCAGCCGGCGGTGCACGTGCAGCCACCGCGGAGAATCACGGACGGGCGTGACAATGGGGATTGCGGAAAAGCGGCGGCGCGTGCGGGTTTTTGCGGCGTCACCGGGAATGCGTATCGACATTCCGCCGGTATCCGGTAATGCTCGCAGGTATGGTCGCAATGACGCACCGGGCGCGCTGATGTCCTGCCGCGCGAGTTTCCATTTCGTTCACGCCGGCCCGGCGCCGGGGCTGCCGCGCCGGTGGCCGGGACGCCGTCCGTGGCGGCGGGTGCTGCCGCTGCCGGTACGCGCGCTGGACCGCGCGGCCGGCGCGGCCCACGGCTTGGACGTGCGTACGTTGAGAGGTGCTGTGCGCCCGGCGGCGCAGGCGGGCTGAGCTGGGACTCACTCCCGGGTGGACCCGCCCGCCGGCTCCGGGCGCTCATCAGCCTTCGTTGCGAGTGGCCGGGCAGGAGCGCCCCAATGTGGCCTTCGGTGCGTCAGACGCACCCAAGGCCGCCTTGGGGCGTATGTGTTCGACCGACCGGCAGGAGCCGCGCAGTGACGCATCCGCCCTGGTCAACCCGCCGGAGTCACGCCGGGCGTCAGTTCTCCGGTGGCCGGTGTGCGCGCATCAGGCGTTGCGCGCGCAAGGCCAGCTGCATGCCCAAGCGGTCGTCGGCGTCCTTGAGGCGGTCGCCGAACAGCTCCTCCAGCTGGCGCAGGCGGTTGCGGACCGTCTGCGGGTGGACGCCCAGCCGGTGGGCGATCTCCGGTGCGCCGCCACGGGTTTCCAGCCAGGCCAGGAGGGTTTCGCTCAGCCGGTCGCGCTGCTTCTCGCTCAGTGAGGTGAACGGGTCCAGGCTCTGCCGGGCCAGCTCGGCCGCCAGGAAGTCCTCCGCCAGCAGCCAGAGCGTCGCCAGGTGGTCGCGGCACCAGATGATCGGGCCCGGCACGTCCGGGCCGGACAGCAGCAGCGCCCGCCGGGCCGTGCGCAGGGCCGCCGGGGCGTCGGCCAGCGGGACCGTCGGGGACACCGCCGCGCGCCAGCCGTCGAGCTTGGCCGAAAGCGGGGCCAGGTCGGCGTCCGGGTCGCGGGTCAGCAGGTACGGCTCGGGGCCCTCGAGGTCGGCCAGGACGCCGTCGCCGAGCAGGTCGGCGGGGAAGTCCGCCGCGTCGGGACCACGTTCGAGGGCCACCATCGCCGCCGTCTCCGGCAACGGCCAGCCCGCGCCGCCCGCCAGGCCCGCGATGCTGCTCGCGGCGCCCTCCGGCGCGCCGGCGATCAGCTCCAGCAGCCGCCTCCGCCGGACCGGGACAGCGCCCTCGGCCTCGGCCTGCGCCTGCTGGTAGCCCTCGATCGCGGTGGCGCACAGCTCGTCGACGTAGGCGAAGATGGCCTCCGCGGCAACCGAGATGACGGCCGGGTCGACGCCGGCCGCGACGACCGCCGGGTGCATCGCCCGCCAGGCCACCCGTGCCCCGATCGTGGCGGTGTCCTGCAGCGCGTCGAGGTTGCGGCCTTCGGCGAACTCGGCCCGCCCGCGGCCGCGGTAGAACTCGACCCAGTGCCCGTGCGACCGCTCCGGCTCGCCCATGGAATCGATGCAGTGCTGCACCGCGAACTCGACGCTCTTCACCAGCACCTTGCCGAACACGCCCTTGAGCGGCTGGCCGTAGGCCGGCACCGTGCGCTGCACCTCCTGGATCATCGACGCCGCCGCGTGCCCGATGTGCGGGCGCAGGCCCGCGCCCAGCGCGCGCGGCAGCGAAGCCAGCAGGCGAAAGCTGCGGTACTCGACCACGAATCCCCCTTCGGGTGCAGTGCGCGCCGAGCGTAACCGACGCCGATGTCACTGAAAAATCAACGACCGGTTCCCGGAAAGGGTGACGCCGACACGTCCTTTTGACACGGACGGGTGCGCGTTCTACGCTCCGTGTCAGTATTTTCGAGGTGTCAATTCTCAGCGGAGGACGGAATTCCCATGCGCGGTTCCGCTGCCTCGGACAGTTCCGTCTGGTCCCGGTTGCCGCGCGAGCTCGGGGACGCGGTGCGCCCGCGGATCCCGGAGATCGCCCGGGCCTGCATCGACGCGATCGCCGCCGAAATTCCGGATTATTCCGCGAGTTTCCGCGACGGCCCGGCCCGCGCCACCGCGATCGAGCTGGCGCGGCGCGGGATCGAGCGGGACGTCGACCGCGTCGGAACGCCCGCGCTGTGGCAGGCCGACCGGCTGGCCGAGTTCCGCGGCCACGGGCGCGACGCGTTCCACAGTGGCCTCAGCCGCGAAGCCGTGCAGGCGGCCGTGCGCGTGTCGAGCCGCGTCACCTGGCGGTGGATCGCCGACACAGCACGGGAAGCCGGCCTCTCCGGTGACGTCCTCTACGGCGCCGCCGAAGGCATGTTCGCGGACGTCGAGACGTCGATGGCGGCCGTCGCGGAAGGGTACAGCGCCGCGGAGGCCGCGGTGTCGGGCACCGGCGAACGGCACCGTCGCCTGCTGCGCGCGCTGCTGGGCGGCCGCACACCAGCCGAAGTGGACGGTCTGCTCGCCGCGTCCGGGCTGCCGGTGCCCGAGCGCGTCGCGGCGGTGGCGTTCCGCGCGCTGCCGGGTGCACCGGAGTTCCCGCCCGGCCTGCTGCCGGAGCACGTCCCCGCGGACCCCGCGGGCGACCCGCCGGCGGCGCTGACCCCGGCCCCGGACGTCGACCTGATCGGCCTGACGAGCCTGCCCCCGGGCTGGACGGCGGCGGTCGGGCCGCTGGTCCCGCCGGCCGAGGCGCCGGAGTCGTTCCGGGTCGCGCGCCGGGCGGCCGACCTGGCCGCCCGCGGCCTCCTCGACGTGCCGGGCCCGGTGATCTGGTGCCGCGACCACGTGACGACGTTGCTGCTGCTCGCGGACGAGTTCCTGGTCGGCCAGCTGGCGTCGACGACGCTGGAGCCGTTGGCGGGGCTGTCCGGGCGCCGCCGCGAGCAGCTGGCGGAGACGTTGCTGGCGCTGGTCCGGACCCGCGGGAGCGCGCCCGAGCTCGGCCGCCTGCTCGACCTGCACCCGCAGACGATCCGGGCGCGGCTCAAGAAGCTCGGGGAGCTGTTCGGGGAGAAGCTGGACGACCCGGGCGAGCGGTTGCGGCTGGAGCTGGCGCTGCTGGCGGAACGGGCGCTGCCGGACCGCGCCTGAGGCCGCGCCGGCGTTGCGGTCGCGGCCCGGCCCGGTGGACCGATCCGCGGTGTCCCGATTGGCCCGGGGCAGGCGCCCGCTTCCGCTCTAGGCTGCCCGGCATGACCGGATTGCCCACCGAGCGCCTGCGACAGGCTTCCGACAACGCCATCGCCATGTGGCGCACCCTGGCCCGCGCCCGCGGGGACGGCGTGGCCGACCACCCGGCCTTCACCGCCGTCGACGGCCGCCGCTTCCGGATCATGCTGCGGACCGCCACCCCCGGTGACCCCGCCGTCGAAGAGCTGACCGAGCTCGCCCGGGCGCGGCGGGCGGCCGGGCGGACGGTCGTCGTCGAAGACCCGTTCCGGGTGCTCGACCTGAGCGCGCTCGGGATGACCGCCGGGCAGCTGCCGGTGATGGCCCGCGAACCGGGTCCGGTGCCCGCGCCCGGCGACGTCGAGCGCGTCACCACCCCCGCCGGGCTGGCCGGGGTCGAAGATCTCGTCGTCCACGGGTTCCCGCTGGAGGAGTACCAGCCCTACTGCGCCGGCACCGTCTTCCCGCCCGAGCTGCTCGGCGGGGCCACCGCGCTCTTCCGCAAGGACACCCGAGGCGCCTGCCTCACGATGGCCCACGGCGGCGTCGGCGGCGTCTACTGGGTGACGACTCGGCCGGAGCACCGCTCGCAGGGCATCGGACGCGCGCTGATGCACGCGGTGCTACGGCACTTCGACGACGTGCCCGTCACGTTGACCGCCTCGCGGGCCGGGCGGCCGCTCTACGAGAAACTCGGCTTCGTCACCCTCGGCGACGCCGCCTGGTGGCGCTGACGGGAACACCCACCGCCGGTAGCCGAACCAGCGGAACGCCGTCCCGGCCAGGGTGCCGAGCAGCATCCCGGCGACGAAGTCCGCGATCTCCTGCGTCAGGTAGCCGACGTGCGGCACCGACAGGTGCAGCACGTACCGGGACACCAGGGCCGGCACGAGGTTGACGGCCACCGCGCCCGCGTTGACGGCGGCGAACAGCGCCGCCTCGCGCAGCCGGGGGTGCCCGGCCCGCCCCGCGAACGACCAGCGGCGGGACAGCAGGTAGGCGAGCGCCGTCGAGACGACCGTGGCGATGGCGAGGGCCGTCACCGGCTTCTCACGGCACACGGTGAGCTTCAGGCTGTAGTCGCCCAGTAGTGTGACCCCGTACGCGGCCAAGCCGACGACGGCGAAGCGGAGCAGCTCTCGCGGCTCGGGCATGGTTCCTCCAGGTGACGCCGGACAGGTGGAGGTTTTCGATGGCACGCACGGGTGGTGAGGGCGAACTCCCCTCCGTCGCCGAACTGGTGGACCTTTCGCAGACGAAGCCGCTGGTGATCCGCGGCGAGCTCGACGCGAAGCTCGCCGAAGAACCGGCCACCGAACCCGAGCCCGCCCTCGACCCGCTGGCGGTGCTCGAGGCCGAGCTGGCGGCCGACGACACCCGCCCGCAGGAGGCCCCGCCGGCCGACCGGTCCCGCCGCGCGAAGCCATACGTCCTGGCCGCGGGCGCGGCCGTGGGGCTCGGGCTGGCCGCCGTGGTGCTGCTGCAGCCGCACCAGGTGGGCGGGACGGCCGTGCCGCCGCCCGGAGCGCCGGCCCCGGTCGTGCCGCCGCCGACGTCGAGCGAAGCGGTCGAAACGATG
Source organism: Amycolatopsis sp. lyj-23 (assembly GCF_046549135.1). Classification (NCBI taxonomy): domain Bacteria; kingdom Bacillati; phylum Actinomycetota; class Actinomycetes; order Pseudonocardiales; family Pseudonocardiaceae; genus Amycolatopsis; species Amycolatopsis sp. lyj-23. Next base: position 462,369 of record NZ_JAJPWN010000004.1, read on the forward strand.
AGTGTCTCCGCCTCGGCGCCCCCGCTCACGGCCTCGGTCCGCCACACGACGGCGGCCGAGCCGACGAGCGCCCCGCCCGGCGCGGGCCGCAAGCCCGCCCAGCCGGCGCCGGCACCCAGCTCGACGTCCCCGCAGGACCAGTGGCGCGAGTACGTGAGTTCGGTGATCAGCTCCTGGCAGCAGCGTCCGCACGGCGGCCGCAACCACTGACCGGCGGCCCGCTGCGCCGGGGTTTCGCCGGCCTGTTCGCCCCTGAGTGGCGGCGGCCCGGCGGGCTGGCCGCCGGCGGGGCTCGCCGGATTGGTACCTGCAACCGGTGAGAGACGGCTTGCCGGGGCGGGGTGGCCGTCGGCCGGGGATGCGCGGGTGCGGCCGCCGGAGTTGCTGACCGGCGGCTCGCTGCGGCGGTTTCGGCCGCTGATGACAGCGGCTGTGGCCGACTGTTGGCCGCCGAACGACACGACCACCCGCCCCACCCTCTCCCGGGGCGTCCCCAGGTCCATTCTATCGGGGCATCCCGGCAAAGCCCGGAAAAGCCGCCGCACAAACTGTCTGTCCACATCACGACTGGCCTGTGGACAGTGCGGGACCGGCGGCCCGCCGCGGCGGTTTCGCCGGAGCGGCCGCCGGGGCGGGGTCAGCAGTTCGTCGTGGCCGGTTTGCCGGCGATCCGGTCCTTCACGAAGGCCAGGACGTCCGCGTTGCCCGTGTACACCAGCGTGATGTGGTCGGTGTCGTAGGTCTTCCACGTCTCCTGGACCCCGGCCGCGCAGTACGCCTTGTGCAGGCTGTCCGCCTGGGCGAACTGCACCAGCTGGTCGCCCGTCGCGTGGTAGAGGAACACCGGTACCCGCGGTGGGGTCCCGCCCAGCTTGTTCTCGTTCAGCCGGGCCACCCACGCGGGCTTGATGTAGCCCGGGCCCGTCGTGTAGTCCGCGATCCGCTGGTTCGCGTACGTCGTGAGCAGCTCGAACGTGCACGCGCTCTGCTTCATCTCGGCCAGCTTCGCCCGCCCGTTGTCGCTGAGGAACGAGTCCAGCTGCAGCTCGGGGTACGCCTGGTCGAGGCCGAGCAGCGCGTACGCGAACACGCCGAAGCCGAACTTGCCGTCGAGCTGCAACGTCACCTGGACCAGGTCCGCCGGCACGCCGCCGGCCGCGACGCCGACCAGGTTGAGCTCCGGCGCGTACGACGGCTGCAGCTCACCCGCCCACGCCGCCGCGCCGCCACCCTGCGAATAGCCGCGGAACACCACCTTCGCCGACGCCGACAGCCCGGCCGCCGGGAGCCGCTGGGCCGCGCGGACCGCGTCGATCACCGCCGGGCCCTCGGACCGGCCCACCACATACGTCGTCTTCGGGGTCGGCTGGTAGCCCTCGTAGTCCGGGACGGCCACCGCGTATCCCGCGTCGAGCAGGTCGTCGAGGCCCGGCTGCTCGTAGAACGCGCCGATGCCGATCATCGCCGACGGTGTGCAGGCGAACGCCGGGCCGTGTGTGCCCGGCGCGAACGCGACGATCGGGGCCGTCGCGCGGTCGGCCGTCTTCGGCACCAGCACCGTGCCGGTCACGGCGTCGGGCTGCCCGAGCGCGTTCGTCGACAGGTACATCACCTGCCACGCATCCACCGACGCCTGGCGCGGACCCGCGGAAGACGGCCGCCAGCGGAGCACGTCACCCGGCTTGCCCGCGGGCAGCGGGGACGGCGGGACGTAGAAGGAGTCGTCCGCCGGTGCGGGTGCCGCGGCGGCGGCCGCGGGCGCGAACGCCGTGGCGAGGACCAGCGTCACCAGCGCGGCGAGCACGCGGCGGGCGGTCACGAGCCCGTCCCGTAGACGCGCTTGCAGGTCGCGGACTCGCCGAAGGCCAGGTCCAGTTCCGGGTTGGCCCGCAGAGCCTTGATCGGGCCCTCCGGATCGGCCAGCTTGCCCATCGTCGCGTCGGCCTCGGAAATGACCTGGCGCAGGCCGGCCTGGTCGGTCACCGTCGCCTGCTCCATCTTCGTCTTCGTCTCGGCCAGCTTGCTCCGCGTCTCGCTGAGGTTGCCGGTGGCTTTGTCCACAACGGACTGTCCATCCGGGACGGGCGGGACGCCGGCCGTGCGGATGCCGCCCGCCATGTCCTCCAGTGCGGAACCGAGCCGGCCGAGGAACCCGACCATCGCGTCCCGGGTCTTCACCGGGTCGGCGTCGTCGACCGCGGGTGGCTGGGCCAGCTTCGCCGAGCCCGCGGCGACGCCGGCGCACACCTTGTCGACCCAGGCCAGCGCCGCCGGGTCGGCGTGGCGGCCCGGGTCGGGCGGCGGGGTGTCCGAAGCGCACGCGGCGCACGACAGAAGCGCGGCCGCCGACATCGCGAGCACCGCGCTGTGCATTCTTTTCATGGGTTTCGAAGCTACGCGCCACGCGCACGCGCGAGCAAGAACAGAATGGCCGGTTGGCACGTGCGTCAACATTCCGGGATCCGGATTTGTTACGCGGGTCAGCGGTTCGGCAGTGCCGCTGTGCTGGGGAAACCTTCCCCGCCCTGCTAGGAATCCGGCCGGGGTGACGTGCCGGGGTGACAATTTGCCGCTCCCGCGTTGCCTTTTTGCGCGAAGCCCTTGATCGGGGCCAGCAGCCCTCGTTAGCTTACCGTTCGGTAGCGATTTTCGAGAAAAGGCGCCGCCGTTTCGTATCACTGTTGATACACGGAAGGACCATCGTGAGTCACCCAAAGGGCAACAAGAAGAAGGTCGCGGCCGTCGCGGCCGCGGGTGCGGTGGGGCTCGTCGCCGCCGCGCTCGTCGCCGGGGCGCAGACCAGCGCCGCCGACCCGATTTCGCTGACGCTGAACTACCACTGCACCTTCCCGCTGGTGGGTTCCCAGTCGCTGAAGGTGGTGATCAACACCGACCTCCCGACCACGGTGAACACCGGGCAGCCGACCGGCGCGTTCGACATCAAGGCCGTGTCCACGATCAACGCGGACACCGTCAGCGGCCTGAGCCTGATCGGCGCCACGACGCTGGAAGGCACGGCCACCGCGAGCGCGACCGTCGCCGCGCCGAGCCTCAACCTGCCGGTCAGCGTGCCGATCACGCTGGACAAGACGAACATCCCGGCGTCCGGCGAGATGAACATCAACGCCGCGGGCAAGACGCCGTCGCTGACGTTCACCCAGGCCGGCCAGGCGAAGATCACCGTGGGTGACCTGAACCTCAAGGTCACCCCGCGCAAGGCCGACGGCTCGGTCACCGGCATCACGCCGGACGGCACGATCGACGCGCCCTGCACGCAGGACAGCGGGCAGAACAACACCCTCGCGACGATCACCATCAACGGCGGTGGCGGGACGACGCCCCCGACCACCACGACCCCGCCGGTCACCACGCCGCCGTCGACCACCCCGCCGGTGACGACCCCGCCCACGACCACACCGCCGGGCGGGGGCATCAAGTACTCCTTCGGCATCACCGGGCAGACCGCGCTGAAGTCGCTCGGCAGCACCGCGCCGATCACCGGCTCGTTCGACGCCGACGTGGACCTGGCCAACAAGAAGTTCACCGGCAACCTGCAGCTGGACCCGACGCACACCGACTTCAAGCTGTTCGGCTTCCTGCAGGGCAGCTCGGACGTCAAGGTCGTGCAGAACGGCCCGCAGACCGGTGAGCTCGTCGGCACCGGCTTCAAGGCGCACATCAAGTTCGACACGTTCCTCACCACGGTCAACCTGTTCGGCATCCCGATCAGCACCGACCCGAAGTGCGGCACGACGACCCCGTCGACCAGCGAGATGACCACCGGCCCCGACTTCGACCTGCTCAAGGGCGGCAAGCTGTCGGGCACCTACTCGCTGTCCGCGCTGCAGAACTGCGGTTCGTTCAACGACATCATCAGCGCGTTCGCCAAGAGCGACGGCAACTCGCTGAACCTGGTGCTCGCCAAGAAGTGACCCGATCTGCCGGCCCCCGCTGCGCGCCGACTGTGCCGCGGCGGGGGCCGGTGCCACGTCTCGAGAAAGGGGAGTGCCCGTGCGGATCGCCCGGTCGTTGCTCGCCGCCTGCGTGCTCGCTCTCGCCGTCGCCGCGCCCGCGGCGGCGTCGACGCCGATCGACAAGAAGCTGAGTTTCACCTGCCCGTTCCCGTTGATCGGGCTGCAGAAGCTGGACGTGGAGGTCAAGGCGTCGTTCGAAGTGCCGTCGGCGCCGGGTGGCACGTTCACGACCGGGGACCTGGCCGTCTCGGTGACCGTGCCGGACAAGTCCGCCCGCGGCCTGGCCCTGGTCGGCGCGGCGAGCATCGAAGGGACGGCGTCCGCAGGGGTGACGCTGACCAACGGCCCGCTGACGCTGCCGCTGAGCCTGCCGCTGACGGTGGCCAAGACCGCGCTGCCACCATCCGGGGCCTTCACCACGCAGGCGTCCGGTTCGGTCCCGCCGGTGCAGTTGCCGAACGCGGGGACGACCAAGCTGACGATCGGGAACTTCAGCACCCGCCTGACGCCGAAGAAGGCCGACGGCTCGTTCACCGGGCTCGGCTCGTTCACCTCGGACTGCACGCTCGACCCGGGGCAGGATCCCGTGCTGCTGAGCTTCGACCTCGAAACGGCACCGGCCCAGCACCGGTACGCCGTGACGGGCTCGACCACGGTCAAGGCGCTGGGCGCGACGGCACCGCTCACCGGGTCGCTGGCGGCGGGCCCGGAGTTCGCGACGGCGTTCGACCGGACCGGCGCGGACTTCAAGGCGTTCGGGTTCGTGCCCGGCCACGCGGACCTGCAGTTCACCCCGGACGGCCCGCAGACCGGCGAACTCGACGGCGGCGGGTTCACCGCGCACTCGGCGTTCACGCTGGCCTTGCCGCAGGTGACGCTGTTCGGCCTGCCGGTCGCCGACCCGGGCTGCCGGGCGAGCGCGCGCATCCCGGTCGACCTGCGGACCGGCAGCGGGTTCGCACTAACCACCGGCGGTCCGGTCACCGGGACGTACGCGATCCCGCCGCTCACCGGCTGCGGCCCGTTCACCGCGTACCTCGGTTCGCTGGTGCAGGGCGAGGGGAACACGTTCGCCCTGACGTTGACTGCGCGCTGACTCCCGCTCACCCGATCCGGGTATACGTGGGGGAATGCGCCGAACCACTGTGGGGACTCTGGTCGTTGTCACGCTGCTCGCCACCGCCGCACCCGGGGAGGCGGCCGGCCTGAGCCGGGACCCGGTGGCGGTGGTGTACGACCGGGACCACGCGCTGCACCTGCTGAACGGCGGCGCCACCGACGACGAGCTGACGCTGCGGACGCAGGCGCTGGCGTCGAACGCGTGGACCTTCTTCCGCGGCACTTCGCCGCTGTACTACCGCGACCTCGGCGAACTGCCGCCGTCGGCCTACGCCACCGCGGGCGGCGACGTCTGGCTGACCGGCGACGCCCACCTGGAGAACACCGGCGCGGACCGCGGCGCCGACAACGAAGAGCAGTTCGCGATCGACGACACCGACGACGCCTGGCGCGGGTCGTGGACGTGGGAACTGCGCCGCGAAGCCGTGTCGATCGTCCTCGCCGGCCGGGCCGGCGGCCGCAGCGCGAGCCAGATCGGCACCGACCTCGACACCTTCGTCGCCGAGTACGCCCAGTGGATCGGGAAGTTCCACGGCACGAACGACGAAGCGAGCTGGCGGCTGACGTCGGGCAACACCTCCGACCTCGTCGGCGACCTGATCGACGAGTCCGCCGGCGACAAGCGCGCCGACCTGCTCGCGAAGTGGACCACCGGCGGCCACTTCAAGGACGACCCGCAGCTCCAGGCCGTCCCGGCCGCGACGCGGACCCAGCTGACCGACGCGATCGCGGCCTACCGGACCACCGCGGGCAAGCCGTTGAAGTCGTCCGAAGCCGTCGTCAAGGACGTCCGCCGCCGGACCGGGGCGGGCACCGGCAGCCTCGGCCGGTTCCGTTGGTACGTCCTTGTCGAAGGGGCCACGACGGCGACGTCCGACGACCGGATCCTCGAGCTCAAGCAGGAGGTCGACCCGGCACCGAAGCCGCTCGTGCCGAACGCCACGACCCTGACCGGCGGCCAGCGCCCGGCACTGGCCCTGCGCTGGCTGGCGAACCAGTCGGACCCGCTGGCGGGCTGGGCGAGCGTCGGGAGCACGCCGGTGCTGGTGAAGGAGAAGTCCCCGTTCGCCGAGGACCTCAAGACCGGCGACCTGACGACGTCGGCGATCTGGGACGACACCGTCCGCGACGTCGCCCGGCTGCTCGCCGCCGCGCACGCCCGCGCCGACCAGGACATCCCCGGCACCGGGGTCACCTACTCGGCGGACGCCGCGATCGACGGCGCGATCACGTCGGTCTCCGGGCTCCAGAGCGAAACGCGCGCCTTCGCCACCGGCTACGCCGACCAGGTCACCCGCGACTGGCAGGCGTACGTGACCGCCAAGAACAGCGGCCGTCCGCTGTTCTGACGGCTCACCCCCGCCGGAACAGCAGCGTGAACCCGGCGCCGGCCAGGACCAGCGCGGCGAGGAAGAACCCGCCGTGGACGTAGTTGCGCGTCACGACGTCCCCGACGAGCTGCACCACCAGGTCCACGATCCCGAGCCCGCCGGCCACCGCGAGCGCGGGACGGGCGCCGCGCCGGCCCCGGTTCGCCGCGTGGACGAGCCCGGCCCACAGCCCGGCGCACAGGGCGAACAGGAGCACCGCGAGCGGGAGCGGGAGGACGCCGGTGATCGCGGTGTGGCTGCCGGTCAGCCGGCCGGCCAGCGTCCCGAGGAACCAGCACGCCGCCGCACCCCACCAGGCAAGGGCCATCCGCGCAGCGTAGGCGCGGTGTGCCCGGATCCGGCACGGTCGCCACCCGAACCGTTATCGACCCGGTGTCACCCGGGGGTGCTATAAAACGCTTCCCCGGTGGGACCGGTTTCGCGGCCGTAGGCCGCGGTGCCCGGTGCCGCTAGGGTTGATCGTCTGGATGTGCTGGCTCAAGAGCAGCCGAACGGGAGACGCTGGTGACCGCCGCGCTCGACTCATCGTGGGATCCCCGCACGCGCCTGCGGGTGCTCCTGATCGAGGACGACGACGGCGACGCGCTGCTGGTCGAAGAGATGCTGGCGGACACGACCGTGCCGTACGCGCTGGAACGCGTCGAGACGCTCACCGCCGCGCTCAGCGGCCCGCTCACCGCCGACTGCGTCGTGCTGGACCTGCAGCTGCCCGACGCGATGGGCCTCAGCGGGCTGACCAAGCTCGGGCAGCACGCCCCCGGGGTCGCGGTGGTCGTCCTGACCGGCCAGCACGACCAGGCCACCGGCGTCGCGGCCGTCGCCGCCGGCGCGCAGGACTACCTCGTCAAGGACCAGGTCGACGGCCCGCTGCTGGTGAAGGCGCTTGCGTTCGCCCGCGAACGCAAGCGCGCCGAGCAGGTCGAGCAGCAGTTCCTCCAGCAGCAGCTCCTCGCGAGCGAGAACGCGCGCCTCGAACGCGGTCTGCTGCCCAGCCCGCTGCTGCGCGACCCCCACCTCGACCTCGCCGCGCGCTACCGGCCCGGCCGCAACGGTTCGCTGCTCGGCGGCGACTTCTACGACGCGATCGAGCTCGCCGACGGCGCGGTGCACATGATGATCGGCGACGTCTGCGGCCACGGCCCGGACGAGGCCGCGCTCGGCGTCGCGCTGCGGATCGCGTGGCGCTCGCTCGTGATGGCCGGCCTGCCGATGGCCGACGTGCTGAGCATGGTCGAGCGAGTGCTGGTGCACGAGCGGATCGAGCCGCTGTTCGCCACCGTGTGCATGGTCGTCATCGCGCCGGACCGGCGATCGCTGCGGCTGTCGCTGGCCGGGCACCTGCCGCCCCTGCTGCTCACCCCCGGCGACGGGCACCTCCTCTCCCGCGAACGCCTCGGCGTGCCGCTCGGCGTCGTCGAGGGCGCCAAGTGGGAAGCGCTGGACGTCCCGCTCGAGCCGGGGTGGTCGCTACTGCTCTACACCGACGGCGTCTTCGAAGGCCGCGTCGGCGCGGGGTCCGAGCGGCTGGGCCACGAGCGGATGGCCGCGCTGGTGCTCGACATCAAGCGGGAAACCGGGATCCACAGCCACGCCCTGCTCGACGAGCTGATCGTCCGCGCCGAACGGCTCAACTCCGGCCCGCTGGACGACGACGTCGCCCTTGCCCTGCTCAGCCACACCCCAGGGGAGCCCGCTCGATGAGCGCCGAAGCACGCGGTTGGCCGATCCGCCGCTGGCTGACCGTCCTCGCCGCCGCCGAAGCCGTGCTGCTGGTCGCCGCGCTGATCGCGGCCGGGGTCGCGCTGCACAACCTCACCGAGGCCCGGACCCGCCTGCTCGACGTGGTGGCGCCGCAGCGGCTGGCCGCGACCCAGCTGACCACCGCGCTGCTGAACCAGGAAAGCGGCGTCCGCGGCTACCAGCTCGGCCGCCGTCCGGAGTTCCTCGTCCCCTACACCGACGGTGTCCGTTCGCAGGCCGACGCGGTCAACCAGCTGCGGCAGCTCGGGGCGGCCCCGGGCACCCGGACCGGCGACGACCTGGCGGCCGTGCTCCGCGCGGCCACCGCCTGGCAGGCCGCGGCCGCGCCCGCCATCGCCCCCGGCGCGCCGCCGGTCACCGCGGCCGAGGTCGAACGCGACCGGATGCTGTTCGTCCCGGTGCGCACGGCGCTGGACACCCAGCGCGACCACCTCGCCGCGCTCCGCGACACCGGCCGCGCCGACCTGGACGCCGCGGCACGCTTCCTGAACGCCATGTTCGTGGTCGTCGGGGCGCTCGTCCTGCTGCTGTTCGCCGTGCTGTTCCTCGGGTTGCGGCAGGTGATCACCCGGCCCATCCTGCGGCTGGCCGGCGAGGTCCGCCAGGTCGCCGACGCGGACATCCGCCACCCGGTGCACGGCCGCGGGCCGCGCGAAATCGCCCAGCTCGGCGCGGACGTCGAAGCGATGCGGCAGCGCATCCTCGACGAGGTCGCCGAGCTCGAGCGCGCGCACGCCCTGCTGGACCGGCGCACGCGGGAGGCGGAGGAGTCCAACGCGATGCTGGACCGCCGCACGCGCGAGGCGGAGGAGTCCAACGCCATGCTGGACCGGCGCACGCGCGAGCTGGAACGGTCCAACGCCGACCTGGAGCAGTTCGCGTACGTCGCTTCGCACGACCTGCAGGAGCCGCTGCGGAAGGTGGCGAGCTTCTGCCAGCTGCTCCAGCGGCGTTACCAGGGCCTGCTCGACGAGCGCGGCGAGCAGTACATCGAGTACGCCGTCGACGGCGCGAAGCGGATGCAGACGCTGATCAACGACCTGCTGGCCTTCTCGCGGGTCGGCCGGAAACCGGGCGAGCACGTCGTGGCCGACGCGGGCGCGCTGGCCGACGACGCGATCGCGAACCTGGAGGTCGCGCTCTCGCTCAGCGGCGGCAAGGTCGGCCGCGGTGACCTGCCCCCGGTGCGCGTCGAGCCCGCGCTGATGACCGCGGTGTTCCAGAACCTCATCGGCAACGCGCTGAAGTTCAAGGGCAAGGCCCCGCCGGAGGTCCGGGTCACCGCCGAACGGGACGGCGACGACTGGGTGTTCTCCGTGGCGGACAACGGGATCGGCATCGACCCCGAGTACGCGGAACGGGTGTTCGCGCTGTTCCAGCGGCTGCACACGCGGTCGGCGTACCCGGGTACCGGCATCGGGCTGGCGCTGTGCCGCCGGATCGTCGAGTACCACGGCGGGCGGATCTGGCTCGACACCGAAGCCGCGGACACGACGTTCCGCTTCACGCTGCCCGCCATCGAGGACGAGGGGACCGCATGACGCAGGCGCCGACCCCGATCGACATCCTGCTCGTCGAGGACGACCCCGGTGACGTCCTGATGACCCGGGAAGCGTTCGCGCACCACAAGATCCGCAACCCGCTGCACGTCGCGGAAGACGGCGTCGAAGCGCTGCGGTTCCTGAAGCGGGAAGGCCCGTTCGGGGCGGCGCCGCGGCCGGGACTGATCCTGCTCGACCTCAACCTGCCCCGCAAGGACGGCCGGGAGCTGCTCGGCGAGATCAAGCAGGACCCCGGGCTGGCCACGATCCCGGTGGTCGTGCTGACGACGTCGGAAGCGGAGGAGGACATCCTGCGCAGCTACGAGCTGCACGCCAACGCCTACGTCACGAAGCCGGTCGACTTCGAGAAGTTCGTCGAGGTGGTCCGGAAGATCGACGATTTCTGGGTCACGGTGGTGAAGCTGCCGCACCGGTAGCCGTTTCCCGGGGAGTGCGGCACGATGGGAGGTCGTGAGCCCTTCGACGCCGGACCTGCCCGACACGGAGCTGGCCGTGGCGCTCGAGTGGCGGGGCCGGACCGCGGTGCTGGCCGTTGCGGGGGAGATCGACCTGGTCAGCGCGCCGGAGTTCGGGGAAGTCGTCGACGTGGTGCTGGCCGGTGGGCCGGAGAAGCTGGTGATCGATCTGCGTGAGGTGACGTTCTTCTGTTCGGCGGGGCTGCAGGTGCTCGCGGCGGCCCACCGCCGGCTGCCCGAGCGCGCGTTGCGCGTGGTGAGCGACTCCCCGGTGACGTCGGGGCCGTTGCGGACGACCGGCCTCGACACGTGGATCGGCCTGCACCCGACCGTCGACGAAGCAATCGCATGACGCCGGAACCGTTCCGCTGCCACGGCGTGCCCGCCGCCCCCGGCGCCCTCCGCCGCCTGCGGCACGACCTGATGGCGTGGGTCCGGTCGGCGGGGGTCGAGGAGGACCGGGCCGGCGACATCGTGCTGGCCAGTTACGAAGCACTGGCGAACGTGGCCGACCACGCCTACGCCGACGGCGAGCCCGGCGTGGTCGACGTCGACGCGGCAGCGCACCCGGGCCGTCTCGAGGTGGTGATCACCGACCACGGCCGGTGGCGGACGCCGGTCCCGGACACCCGCCCGGTGTCGTTGCGGGGCCGGGGGTTGCTGCTGCTGCGGGCGAGTGCCGACCGCGCGGAGATCACCCCGGGCGAGCACGGCACGGTGGTCACGCTGAGCTGGGACCTGGACCCGGTGCCCGAGGCGGGCTGAAGGCCACCACCGCGACCGGTGGTGGCCTTCAGCGGCGGCTACTTGACGACGGCTCCGGTCTTCGGGTCGAGGGTGACCTTGCGGGCCTTCGGCCACCAGAAGTCGAACATCCCGGTCAACGACCCGGCGCGCGCGTCGAACGACGAGTCGCCGATGCGGCCGGTGAACCAGTTGTCCTCGATGAACTTCAGCACCGACGTCTGGTCGGTCAGCGTGTGGTCGACGTGGTTGACCCGGCTGAACGGCGAAACCACCAGCAGCGGCAGGCGCGGGCCGTAGCCGCAGCGGTCGGCGTACGTGCCCAGCGTCGTCGGCTTGGCCGTGCAGATCGCCTGGTCCTGCGAAGCGTCGTGCGAGCCGTTGACGATCGGGGACTTCTGGTGGTCGTACCAGCCGTCCGAGTCGTCGTAGGCCAGCACGATCGCCGTCGACTTCCAGTCCGGGGACTGCTGGATCCGGTTGATCTCGCCGACCACGAACTGCTGCTCGTCCAGCGGGTCCGAGTAACCCGCGTGGCCGTCCTGGTACTCCGGGGCCTTCAGGAAGCTCACCGCGGGCATCGAGCCGGCCTGCAGCGAGTCGTTGAAGTCGCTGATGTCGTACTGGTGGTTCGCGCGGTCGGTCTGGCCGATCGCCTGCACCGAGGACGGCGGCAGGTGCTTCGGGTTCGCCGTCGACGGGTAGTACTGGAACGGCTCGTGGTGCGGGCTGTAGTCGACGACCGCGTTGCCGCCGACGTTCGTGTGCTTCTGGCCGCAGACCGCGTACCCGTTGGCCGTGCCGGTCGGGCGGAAGCCGCCCTGGAACCAGCCCCACGTCACGCGGCGCTGGTTCAGCAGGTCACCGATGTTGCGGCCCTGCATGGTGGCCAGGTTGTCCTTGCTCGTGTGGTTCTTGCCCGAGCAGTCGTCCCAGGCCGGGTCCGGGTCGTTGATCACCGTGCCGACGCCGTTGGCGTCCGGGGACTGCACGGCGTAGGCGTCGCTGACCGGCGCGTGCGTCACTGGGTCGACGGCTTGACCGCCGTGCGTCTGCCCGGAAATCAGGTTCAGCGCACCGGGCGTCGACGGGCCGAACACGGTGTTGAACGAGTTGTCGTTCAGCGCGTAGTGCTGGGCGTAGTTCCACATGCCGGTGACGGTGTTGCCGTCGTAGTAGTCCATCACCAGGCCCGGCTCGCCGAACAGGATCGGCTGCCCGGTGCACTTGTCCGTCTCGGTCTTCTCGACGAACTTGTCCATCTTGCCGCCGTCGAAGGCGGCCTGCTCCGCGCCGTAGTTGTGGTTCTGGTCGCAGGTCAGCGCCTGCTCGTGCGTCAGCCGCTTCGGGTTGTACGCGTTCGGGTTGGCGGTCAGGAGCTTGTGGTCCAAGCCGTTGACCTTCGGGGTGCCGTGCGCGGCGGTGAACGGGGTGCCGTCGGTGTTGGCGGCGTCCGGGTAGGTGCCGAAGTAGTGGTCGAACGAGATGTTCTCGCCGAAGATGACGACGACGTGCTTGATCGGCGTCGACGTCGGGATCCAGTGGGCGGGGAACAGGTTCAGCGGCTGGGCGTCCGCGGAGGTCGCCGCGGAGCCGGTGACGACGGCCAGCGTGGCCACCGAGGCGAGCGCCCCGGCGCCGAGCAGGCCGCGCCGTCGCCGGCGGGTCCTTGAGTCCACAGTGGATTCCTTTCGTGGTGGGGATGGAGGTGCTCAGGCGAGCAGGGCTCGCCCGAAGTGGTCGTCCGGGCCGGTGACCCCCGGCAGCGCGAAGAAGTAGCCGCCGCCGAAGGGGGAGATGTAGTCGGTCAGCGGCTCGCCGGCCAGGCGCGTCTGGACGGCCTCGAACTGGCGCTCGAGGTCCTGCTGGTAGCAGACGAAGACCAGGCCCATGTCCAGGTTGCCGTTGCTGTCGACGCCGCGGTCGTAGTTGACCGCGCGGCGCAGGATCCGGCTGGCGTCGGTCTGCGGCGTGCGCGGGTTCGCCTTGCGGATGTGGCTGGTCAGCGGGATGACCGTGCCGACGGGGTCGTCGGCGTACCCCGGGACGTCGGTTTCCGCGGTGCCGTCGAGCGGGGCGCCGGTGTCGCGGCGGCGGCCGAACATGTTCTCCTGCTCGGCCAGCGAAACCCGGTCCCAGAACTCCACCAGCATCCGGATCAGCCGGATCACCTGGTAGCTGCCGCCCGCCGTCCACGCGGGCTCGCCCTTCGTCCACACCAGACTGTCCAGTTCGGACTCGGCGGGGTTGCTGGTGCCGTCCTTGAAGCCCATCAGGTTGCGGGGCGTGCCGTCGGGGCGCGGCCGGGAGCTGAAGCCGTTGAGCTTCCAGCGCAGCTGCATGCCACCGCGGGTGGCGCGCGCGATGTCGCGCAGCGCGTGCAGGACGGTGTCGGTGTCGTTCGCCGACAGGACGAGGCTGAGGTCGCCGTGGCACTGGGCGGGGTCGAGGGCGTCGTCCGGGAACGTCGTCATCGGCTTCAGCTTGGCGGGCTTGAGCTTCGCCAGCCCGTACCGGTCGTCGAACAGGCTCGCGCCGACGCCGAGGATGACGCCGAGGTCGCTGCCGGGGACCACCGGCCCGAGCACGCCGGAGTCGGCCGGTGGCGCGGTGATCCCGAGCGACGCGGGTGCACCGCCGGCGGTGAGGAAGCGGGCCCGGTCGGTGACGGCGCGGAAGAGCTCGGTGAGTTCCGCCTTGGACTCGGCGACGGCGTCGAAGGAGGCGAAGATCGTCTGGGCCGGCGGCTTCCGGAGGATGGCCGCCTGGTGGTCGCCGTGGAAGGGCACGGGCGAGCTGCCGTCGGTGACGGTCGCGGAGGAGGCGCCGAGCCCGGCCCCGGCGGCCACGGTCAGCCCGGCGCCCATCGCGGCCCGGCGCAGGAAGGACCGGCGGGGGAGGTTCGTCACGAGACCCTCCTCGGCTCGGCGATCGCCGCGATCGGGGCCAGCAGCTCCGTCAGTTCGCTCACGTCCGCGTCGAGCTTCTGCCGCTGTGGCCGGCTCAGCTCGGCCGGGCGGACCCAGGTGCCGTCCGGGCGGCGGGCGGCGTCCAAAGCGGACTGCGTGCGGTCCAGCCAGCGGTCCACTTCGGCCAGCGCCGGGTACCGCGGCGCCAGCAGGGGGCGCAGGACGTCCAGGACCGCGCGCGTCCCGTCGAGGTTCGCGCGGGCCGTGGCCAGGTTGGTGCCGCTGCCGTAGTCGGTGCGGCCGGTCAGTTCGAACTGCAGGGTGTTCTCCATGATCTCGTGCGCGCGCAGCCCGAGGTCGTTCCCGTCGACCTGGCTGGTGGCGAAGGACGTCTGCAGCGCGTGGGCGTCGGCGTCGAGCTGATCGGCGACGGCGGCGAGCGCGCCGACGTCCTCGCCGTGCCAAAGCCCCTGCTCCAGGCGGTGGAAGCCGGTGAAACCCGGGTCGGCTGCCCCGGCGGGCCTCCCGTCGGCCGTGCCGTTGAGCGCGCCGTCGGAGTCGCCGAACGCGTCGTAGGCCGCGCCCAGCCGCTCGTAGGTCAGGTGGGCGGTCAGCCACGCCGCCCGGCTCGCCGCGCGGTCCCCGCCGTGGACGGTGGTCTTCAGCGCGCCGGTGTTCGCGACCAGCTCGCCGAGGCCCGTCGTGACGTGCTGCTGGTAGGCCTTGAGCGGGCCGAGCAGGTCGTCGTGCGTCACCGGCGCGACGCCCGGCCCGGTCCGGTCGGCGCCGCCGGTGACCCGCACCGACGGCCCGACGATCGCGCCCGCGTCCTCGGGCAGGCACCGGAACGCGTAGCTGCCGTTGCCCAGGTTGACCTGCAACGGCCGGGTGGTCGCCGCGCCGAGGCCTTCGACCTCGCCGTAGATCACGCCGGTCGCGGGGTCGATCAGGTCCACTTCGGCCGTCACCGACCCGGTGTTGTGCAGGCGGAAGGTCTGCGGCCCGGGCTTCGGGTCGGTCCAGCCGGTACCGCAGGCGGAGCGCGAAACCGCGATCTCGGGGTCGACGGCGGCGGCGTCGTCCGGCCAGAACGCCACGACACCGCCCGCCGCGGCGGCCAGCACCACGGCCACCACGATCCAGCGGCTACGCACTGTCGGCACGCCGGCTCTCCCGTCACTCGATCGGACCATCACCGGTCACGGATTATGCGAGCCTATCGCCCGGAAAACCGCATCGGATCGGGTCGAAAGAGGGAAGTTCACCGGGACTTCAGCCGGGCGCCGACGAAAGGGGGAGGATTCAGACGTTTTTCTGTGCCAGATCTGTCTGGTTCGGGTTGTTCGACCGGTTCGCCGAGGTCACGGCAGCGGCGCGCCCGTCTCCAGCAGCGTCTTCAGGCTGGACAGCAGCGCGGGCCAACCCTGGCTGCACATCGCCAGCGTCGTGCTGCCGTCGTCGAAACCGTCGTGCAGCACGGTCAGCTTGACCATTTCCCCGTGCGGTTCGATGGTGAAGGTGACTTTCGAGCGGCTTTCCTGCTGCAGTTTCGCGAGCGTTTCGCCGTCGATCCCGTTTCCGTTCGCCCAATCTGCGGTGAAAGTGTGCCACGCGTAGGACAACCGGTGGTACGGATCCGATTCCAGGACGACCTGCCCGGGGTCTTCGGTCTTCCGGCCGTTCTCGGTCCACGTCATCGGGGAGCCCTTTTGCCAGTCGGTTTCGAAGGAAACACCCCAGTACTGGCGGGTGAAGGCCGGATCGGTAAGCGCTTGCCAGAGCTTTTCCGGGGTCGTGTTGATGTAGGTGGTGTAGGCGAACTCGTTCATCGGTGCGGACTCCAGTGCTCGTTTCAGATCGGCCAGCGCGCCGGCTCGCCGCCGGTCGTAGCGGGTCATCCAGCGCTCGGCGATCGCGTTGATCGGCGCGGCGTCGAGGTGGTGCAGCTTTTCGCGGCCGCGCCACGTGGTCGTGATCAGCCCGGCCGCCTCGAGCACGGCCAGGTGCTTGCTCACCGACTGGCGGGCCATGTCGAGCCCCGAGCACAGTTCGCGCAGGGTCTGGCCGTTGCGCTCGTTGAGCACGTCCAGCAGCCGGCGGCGGCTGGGATCGGCCAGTGCCTTGAAGACCTCGTCCATCGCGCCTCTCCAAAAAGGCAGCCGGGCGGCTGCCTTTCGACGATAGGCAGCCTTCCGGCTGCATGTCAAGCGGGTGCTACCGGAAGCGGATCACCGTGATGCCGGCGAGGACGAAGAACACGAGGATGACGAGCGTGCCGGTCTGGCTCCCGGACGAGCGCGTCACGACCTGGTCGACGGCGCCGGTCAGCCGCACGCCGCACTCGGCGACGACGGTGTGCGGGCCCGCCTCGATGCGCGTGAACTCGACCGGCGCGGTGAACGCGCCGGAGCTGTCGGTGTAGGCGGTGCCGACCTCGGTGCCGTCCGACATCAACGTGACCAGCCGGCTCGGCTGGCAGCCCTTCCCGGACGCCGAAAGCGGCTCGCCGGCTTTGATGCTCGGCCGGTCGAGCACGAGTTCACCCGGCTTCGGCGCGGTGCCGGCCGTCGTCGGGGTGCCGGGCGTGGCCGGCGTGGTCGGGGACGGCGGTGTGGTGCTCGTGGGCGGCGGGGTGGTGGTCGGGGTGACCGGGGTCGTGGTGGGAGCCGGCCGGGTCGGGCGCGTGGTGGCCGGCGGCGGGGGCGGCGTGGTCGTCGCCGGCGGCGGCGGGGGCGTGGTGGTAGGGGTGCCGGTCACGGTGAACCGGCTGCTCGCGGTGAGCGGCTGCTTGGTCCGGGCGTTGGTGCACGTGCCGGTGACCGGGTAGGTGCCGGGCTGGGCGCCGGCCGGCACGGTGGCCGCGACCGTGCCGCTCGTCTGCTGCAGCGTGGCGTTCGCCGTCCACAGCGGCGTGCCGTTCCAGGAAAAGCTGATCGCGCTGCCGCACGGGTAGAAATTCCAGGAAATGGTGAAGGAACTCCCGGCCTGCCCGCTCGACGGTTTCAAACCAACCGACGATGTGTATTGTGCGTCGGCGGTGCCCGCCGCCGCGAGCAGAAGCAACGTTCCGGCCACGGCGCCGAAAAACAGGCGAACCACGAATCGCATTGGGACGTCCCTCCCCGGTGTGTGCTCGCTGTAGCATTCCGGACCAGTCGGATAAGGCAAGTAGGGGTGCCCAATGGGACGTGTCATCGCGGCGGGGGTTGCGTTGGGTTTGTGCGCGGTGCTGCTGGGCGCGCCACCGGCCTCCGCGGAGTCGGCGCCGCTGCGGCTGCAGGTGTCGATCGACCAGCGGCCCATCGAGGACGCGACGATCCCGATCGATCCGGCGAACCAGGTCGAGCTGCAGGTCGTGGCGACCAACCCGGGGACCGCGCCGGTGAAGGTCCGCAGCGTGCGGCTTTCGGGCGTCGCCCTCGCCCTGACGTTCTTCGCCTACGACACGACCGCGCCCTTCGAGGTGCCGGCCCGCGGCTCGGTGTCCCGGACGTTCGTCCTAGACCTCGGTGACCTGGCCGGGCAGGCGACCGGGCTGCTGCCGTCGTCGGTCGAGCTGCTCGACGCCGGGCGCGTCTCGCTGGGGGAGGCGACCACGGTCGCCGACGTCCGCGGCTCCTTCTGGTCGGTCTACGGCGTCTTCGGCCTGGCGATGCTCGTGCTGACGGTCCTCGCGTGGGTGACCGCGCTGCTGGCGCTGGCCCGGCACCGGCTGGCGCCCAACCGCTGGCGCCGCGGCGTGCGGTTCCTGCCCGCCGGGTTCGGCACCGGCCTGGTCGCGGTGATCAGCCTGTCGGTGCTGCGCCTGGTGCCGCCCGAGCCGGCGGTCGAAATCCCGGTGGTGCTCGGCGCGGCGGCGATCGCGTTCCTGCTCGGCTACCTGACGCCGTCCCTCGCGCCGCCGGCCGTCGCGGAAAGTGACGCCACCGTGCAGCTGCCCCTGCCGGCCACGCAGGAATTCACCCGATGAGCGCACCGGCCGAGCTGGTCGCCGCCCTGCCGCAGTACGACATCGGGGAGTCGATCGGCGAGGGCGGCATGGGTGTCGTGTTCGCCGGCGTGCACCGGACGCTGGGCCGCAGCGTCGCGATCAAGCAGCTGCCGTGGGACGTGCTCAACCACGCGTCGAGCAGCGAGCTGTTCGACCGCGAGGCCCGGGTGCTCGCCAGCCTGGACCACCCGCACATCGTGCCGGTGTACGACTACGTCCGGACCGGCCGCGAGCACCTGCTGGTGATGGAGCGGCTCGACGGCGGGACGGTGCACAGCCGCTTCCACGGCGGCGGCGTCAGCGGCGAGCAGGCGTGCGCGATCGGGCTGGCCATGCTGGCCGGGTTGCACGCGGCGCACCGGGCGGGCGTGCTGCACCTCGACGTCAAACCGCGGAACCTGCTCTTCAGCACGCAGGGCGTGGTGAAGGTGGCCGACTTCGGCATCGCACGGGTGATCAGCGAGGGCGCCACGCTGGTGACGCACGGTGGCGAGATCCTGGGAACCCCGGCGTACATCGCCCCGGAGCAGGCAATGGGCAACGCGCTGAGCCCGGCGGCCGACGTGTACGCGGCGGGGACGGTGCTGTACGAGCTGCTCTCGGGCCGGCTGCCGTTCGACAACACCCGCGGCGCGATCAGCATGATGCGCCAGCACATGTTCACCGACCCCCAGCCGATCGCGGGGGTACCGGCCCCGATCGCCGGCGTGGTGATGCGCAGCCTGGCCCGCGAGCCGGACGCGCGGTACCGGGAGGCGGAGTCGTTCGCGGCAGACCTCGCCGCGGCGGCGACGGTGGCGTACGGATCGGGGTGGCTGGAGCGGTCCGGGGTACCGGTGCTGCACCTGACGCCCCGGGTGATCGCGGGTTTGAACGCGGCGACGGCGCCGGTGCCGCCGGGAGAGGCCCGGACCCGCCCGGTGGCGCGGCCGGGGGCGACGCTCGTGGGAGCGCCCGCCGAGGTGGGCGACGCGCCGGGGTGGCCGGGCGGGCAGGTTGGTGTGGGTCCGGGCGTCGAGGGCGCCGGGTGGCCCGGCGGACCGGGTGGCGCCGGGCCCGGTGCCGGCAGTGCCGAGGGTGCCGGTGTCAGCCGGTCGGGCGGGCCTGGTGGTGGCGGGTGGCCCGGCGGTGCCTCGGGCGTCGAAGGTGCCGGCGGTGGGCGGCCCGGCGGGACCGGTGCCCGAGCGAGTGGTTCCGGGTGGCCCGGTGCTGCCGCCGAGGGTGCCGGCGCTTCTCAAGCCGTGGTGGTGTGGCTGCGGCTGGCCGCCGGGGCGGCTGCGGTCGTTCTCGTCGTGCTGGCCCTGCTCAACCCCGCTCGGCTGCCGCACCCGGCGGCCGCGCTGGTCCTCGGGGGTGCCGCCGTCTCCGCGCCGGTCGAGGTGGACCTCAGCAAGCCTGTCGTGCTCAGCGGGCCTGGGAATCCCGGGCGGGTCGAGCTGCGCCTCTCCGCCGCCGGGATCCCGCTCGGGTCCGCGGCCGCCGAGGCCAAGCCCGGCGCCAACGGGTTCACCGCCGAACTCACCCTGCCGGGGATCGCCCGGTGGATCGTCGGGGGCGCCGTCACCGCCGAGGTGCGGACCGGCTCCTCCACGCAGTCCTTCACCCTCCTCACCAGCCAGCACCCGCTGGCCAGCGCGATGGGCGCGGGCAGCCTGATCCTCGCGCTGTTCGCGCTCGCCTACCTCGAATCGGGGCTGCGCACGATCCGCAACGGCCACCGCTGGCGCGGCGCGGCCGTCGGTGGCCCGGTGCTGGGCCTGCTGTTCGGCGCCGCGGTGTGGCTGTGCTCGTCCGTGCTGCGGGTGCACGAGCCGTCGCCGGGGTTCGGGGCCGGGTGCGCGGTGGCGGGCGCCGTCGCGGCCGGGCTGGTCGTCGCCGCGGCGCGGCGCCGGGCGTCCACAGTGGTCAGTCGACCATCCGGACGGTGACGTGCGGGCTGTAGCTCTTGCGCCGGCTCCACCCGTGTTCGGCGCAGAGGCTCAGCTGGATGGCGCGGTCGGCGGGCGCCCAGTAGCCGGTGCGGACGAAGTAGCCCTCCATCGTGTTCAGCGCGCCGAGGGTCTTGCGCGCCGAGCACATCTCCCAGCCCCACTGGCGCCCGGACTTCTCGACGCCGTTGCGGCGCACGGAGATCCGCGGGTTGCCGACCGCGCGGATGTCGCCGTCGCCTTCGGTGACGTAGACGACGCCGTCGATCTTGTAGAACCGGTTGTTGTCCAACAGGGCCACCTGCCCGGAGAGGGTGATCGCGACGTGGGCGCCTTCGCCGCCCGTGAGCGTCCAATCGAGACAGAATTCCTGGACCGGGAGTTCCAGCGACTGGGTCATGACTCGTATCCCCTGTTCTCACTGAGCGTCCTTTCTGAAGATAAGGATTTCCCGGGCGGCGGGAAGGGGTGGGGGCGATCTTCACCCGATGCGGTTCCTGGGGTGGATGGGTTGGGGTGTAGGGGTTTTCAGGCGAAGGAGTGATGTGGGTACGGGGGGTGATCGGTGGGGGTTCGGGCGGGTGGTCTTCGGTGCACGGGTGGTTGTTGGTCACTGTGCGTGAGGTTGCTTGGTTGTTGCGGATCATCGGGTGCGGGGTTGGTGAGGTGGTCGCGCCGTTGATTCGGCTTCTTTTCGGGGTGGGACGGGGTTGTCCGGCGTTTGCTTTCCGCCGGCCCGAACGCCGGATTGTTCAACGGCCGCCACGCCGCGTCAAGGCGGGAAAGCGTGCCTTGACCCGGCGTGGCGGCCGCTGAGGTGGCTGCGTATCGGGTCGGCAGGGGGGTGTGGTCGGGGGATGCTGGGGGCGGGTTGGGTTGCCACCTTCTGGGGTGCTTTCCTGCGCTCGGGTATGAGGGTGGCTTGGTTGGTTTGGCGGCTCGCCTTTCGCTCGCCCGACGCGACGCGACGCGACCCGACCGACCCGACCTGACTCGACCCGATCCGATCCGACTCGACCCGACTCGACTCGACCCGAGCCAGCCGACCCGACTCGACCCGATCCGACTCGACCCGACTCGACCCGAGCCAGCCGACCCGACTCGACCCGATCCGACTCGACCCGACCCCGCGCACCCGGCCTGCGCCCCCGTAGCGCACACCAGCTATCCCGAGCCCGCAACCGCGCCCGCGTCCCCTGCAGCGCTCACCGCCCCTCCCAAGCTGCAACGGTGCCCAGCACGAGCCCCGCCCGGCCGCAACCCTCCTTTTGGTCTGGACAACTCACGCATTGGTCTAGACAATAAGGTTCTCCCTTGACTGGAGGACCCGATGAGGCGTTCCCGACTGTCCGCAACCCTCGCCGCCTTCCTGCTTGGCCTCTCCGCACTGGTCGTGGGCCCGGCTGAGGCTGCCAACCTCCTCTCCAACCCCGGGTTCGAAGCCGGGTCGCTCTCCGGTTGGACCTGTGCCAATTCCGCTGTTGTCAGCACTCCCGCGCACAGCGGGAGCTATGCCCTCGCCGGTACGCCCGTCGGGGCCGACTACGCCCAGTGCTCGCAAAGCGTCTCCGTTCAGCCCAACACCACCTACTCGCTCTCCGCCTGGGTGCGGGGGAATCCCGTCTACCTCGGCGTCACCGGTGGGCCCTCGACCTGGTCCGGCAACTCCAGCGCCTACAACCAGCTCTCCCTCACCTTCACCACCGGTAACCAGACCTCCGCCCAGCTCTACCTCCACGGCTGGTACGGCGCCGGCACCTACTACGCCGACGACGTCCTCTTCGACGGGCCCGGTGGGAACACGCCCGGGACCCCGGGCGCTCCCGGCACTCCGCAGATCGGCGCGGTCACGGCCAGCTCCATCGCCCTGAGCTGGGGCGCCGGTGCCGGGACCGTCACCGGGTACCGCGTCTACGAAGGCAGCACCGTCGTCGCCACGACCAGTGGGACCAGTGCCACCGTCGGCGGGCTCAAAGCCTGCGAGACCCACAGCTACTCCGTCGCCGCCTACAACTCCGCCGGTGAATCCGCGAAGAGCGCGACCGCCACCGGCAGCACTTCCGGCTGTGTCGACACCGGGCTGCCGAAGCACGCCCTGATCGGGTACCTGCACGCCAGCTTCGCCAACGGCTCCGGCTACGTCCGGATGGCCGATGTGCCCGCCGCCTGGGACATCATCGATCTCGCCTTCGGGGAACCCACCTCCGTCACCTCCGGGGACATCCGGTTCACCCGGTGCTCGGTCAGCGAATGCCCGAACGTCGAGAGCGACGCCGACTTCGTCGCCGCCATCAAGGCCAAACAGGCTCAGGGCAAGAAGGTGCTCATCTCCATCGGCGGGCAGAACGGCCAGGTGCAGCTGACCACCGCCGCCGCGCGGGACAAGTTCGTCAGCTCCGTCTCCGCCATCATCGACAAGTACGGCCTCGACGGGCTCGACGTCGACTTCGAGGGCCACTCGCTGTCGCTCAACTCCGGGGACACCGACTTCCGCAACCCGACCACGCCCGTCATCGTCAACCTGATCTCCGCCCTCAAGTCACTGAAAGCGAAATACGGCTCGGGTTTCGTGCTCACCATGGCGCCGGAAACCTTCTTCGTGCAGGTCGGCTACCAGTTCTACGGCGGCACGAGCGCCGGTGACGCGCGGACCGGTGCCTACCTGCCCGTCATCCACGCCCTGCGGGACTCGCTCACCGTGCTGCACGTCCAGGACTACAACTCCGGCCCGGTCATGGGGCTCGACAACCAGTACCACAACATGGGCGGCGCCGACTTCCACATCGCCATGACCGACATGCTCAAGGCCGGCTTCACCGTGGCCAACACCGGCCAGTTCTTCCCCGGCCTGCGCCCGGACCAGATCGCCGTCGGGCTGCCCGCGGCCGTCAGTGCCGGCAACGGCTACACCTCGCCCGCCGACGTCCAGACGGCGGTGAACTGCCTGGTCAAGGGCAGTGGCTGCGGTTCGTACACGCTGCGCGGGGGCACTTCGCCGAGCTTCCGCGGGCTGATGACGTGGTCGATCAACTGGGACAGGTACTACAACTGGGAATTCCAGAACAGCCACGAGCCGTTCCTGAACGCCCTGCCGTGACGCCGGCAGTGTGCCCCGCCCGCCGGGTGGGGCACACTGTCGGACGTGGTCAAGCCGGTGCAGGGCGAATCGGTGCTCCGGCGCGTCGTGCGCATCTTCGAGACCTTCGGGCCGGACACGCCCGCACTGCGCGTCACCGACATCGCGCGGCGGGCGGACCTGCCCGTCGCCACCGCGTCCCGGCTGGTCGAAGAGCTCGTCGGGCACGGGTGGCTGCGGCGCGATCCCGACCGGCGGGTCCGGGTCGGCGTCCGGCTGTGGGAGCTGGCGTCCCGCGCTTCGCCCACGCTCGGGCTGCGTGAAGCCGCGATGCCGTTCATGGAGGACCTGCACGCCGTCGTCGGGCACCACACCCAGCTCGCGGTGCTGGAGGACCGCGAAGTGCTGTTCGTCGAGCGGCTCTCGGCGCCCGGCGCGGTCGTCAACGTGACGCGGGTGGCCGGGCGGCTGCCGCTGCACGCGTCCTCCTCCGGGCTCGTCCTGCTCGCCCACGCGCCCGCCGACCTGCAGGAACAGGTGCTGGCCGGCCCGCTCGAGGCCTTCCGGCGCACCACGCTGACCGAGCCCGCGCGGCTGCGCCGGTTCCTCGCCGACGTCCGGCGCACCGGGTACGCGTTCTGCGCCGGCTTCATCGACGAGGAGACCACCGGCATCGCCGTGCCGCTGCGGGGACCGGACGGGGACGTCGTCGCGGCGCTGTCGGTGATCGTGCCCAACGACCGGAGCGCGCGGAGGCAGATCCCGGCCCTGCAGGCCGCGGCGCGCGGGATCTCGCGGGCGATGGGGAATTCTTCTCGTTGAATGAGAATGTCGTAGTCGCGGGCGGGGTCGCCGATCCATGCTCGGGCTCTGTCACGGGAAAGGACAACCGCCAGTGCGCACCCAGGTCGTCATCGTCGGCGCCGGCCCGGCCGGGCTGCTGCTGTCCCACCTGCTCGGGCTCGAAGGCATCGACTCCGTGCTGCTCGAACGGCAGACCGCGGAGTACGTCCAGGCGCGCATCCGCGCCGGCATCCTCGAAGCCGGCACGGTCGGGCTGCTGCGGGACGTCGGCCTCGGCGCCCGGCTCGACGTCGAGGGCATGGAGCACCGCGGCATCCACCTCCAGTGGCCGGAAAACCGCCACCACATCGACTTCGCCGACCTCATCGGCCGGTCGGTGACGGTCTACGGGCAGACCGAGGTGACCAAGGACCTGATGGCGGCGCGGGAAAAGGCGGGCCGCCCGGCGTTCTACTCGGCCGCCGACGTCACGCTGCACGACGTCACCGGGCAGCCGTCGGTGACCTTCGTGGACGCCGACGGGGCCGCCCGGCGGATCGACGCGGACGTCGTCGTCGGCTGCGACGGCTTCCACGGGCCGAGCCGCGGGTCGATCCCGCAGCCGCAGGTGTGGGAGCGGGCCTACCCCTTCGCGTGGCTGGGGGTGCTGGCTGACGTGGCGCCGTCGACCGACGAGCTGATCTACGCCTGGCACCCGGACGGCTTCGCGATGCACAGCATGCGCTCGCCGCGGGTGAGCCGGTTCTACTTGCAGGTGGCGCCGGACGAGGACATCGCGCGGTGGAGCGACGACCGGATCTGGACGGCGCTGTCCGAGCGGCTCGGCGTCTCGGGCTGGACGCTGGAAACCGGGCCGATCACGGAGAAGAGCGTCCTGCCGATGCGCAGCTTCGTGACGACCCCGATGCGGCACGGGCACCTCTACCTGGCCGGGGACGCCGCCCACATCGTGCCGCCGACCGGAGCGAAGGGCCTGAACCTGGCGGTGGCGGACGTCGCCCTGCTGGCGAAGGCGCTGACGGCGTCGTTCCGCGGCGACGACCGGCTCGTGGACGCGTATTCGGAGACGGCGTTGCGGCGGGTCTGGCGCTGCACGCACTTCTCCTGGTGGATGACGTCGATGCTGCACCGCCACGGCGACGACTTCGACGCCCAGCTCCAGCTCTCCCAGCTCCACCGCACGGTGACGTCGGCGGCCGCGAAGACCGAGCTGGCCGAAAACTACGCCGGCCTGCCCCTGTAGGTCACCGGCAGCCGGACGGTGAACGTCGATCCGGCGTCCACTTCGGACTCCGCGGTCACCGTTCCGCCGTGGGCCTGCACGAGGTGGCGCACGATGGCGAGGCCGAGCCCGCTGCCGCCGGTCTGGCGGTTGCGGGACTTCTCGGCCCGCCAGAACCGGTCGAACACGTGCGGCAGGTCCGCGGCGGCGATCCCGGTGCCGGTGTCCGCCACGGCGAGCGTCACCTCGTCCACAGTGGACGAGACGTGGACGGTGACCCGGCCGCCGGGCGGCGTGTGCCGGATCGCGTTCGTCACCAGGTTGCCGACGACCTGGCGCAGCCGCACCGGGTCGGCTTCCAGCGCGCAGTCGCCGGCGGTGTCCACGGTCAGCGTGACCCCGGCCGCGGCGGCCCGGTCGGCGTGCGCCGCGGCGACGTGGCCGGCCAGCTCCGCCGCGTCGAGGGGCTCGGGGTGCAGGCGCAGCTGCCCGGCGTCGGCCGCCGCGAGGTCCTGCAGGTCGTCGACGATGTGCTGCAGCAGCACGGTTTCCTCGAGCAGCGACGCGGTCAGGGCCCGGTCGAACGGCAGGTGCCCGTCTTCGGCGGCCTCCAGCCGGCCGCGGATGACGTTGAGCGGGTTGCGCAGCTCGTGGGCGATGTCGCTGACCATCGCCTTGCGTTGCTCTTCGATGCGTTCCCGCCGCGCCGTGAGGTCGTTGAACGCGGCGGCGAGGTAGCCGACCTCGTCGCGGGACTTCACCGGGGCCGGCCGGTCCTGCTTCGCGGCCTCGGTCAGCGCCCGCAGCGGGCGGGAAAGCCGCCGCGCGACGAGCGCGGTGAGCGCGACGGCCAGCAGCAGCACCCCGCCGGTCACCGCCAGGATCCGGGCGAGGTTCGCCCGCGACAGCGTGAACGTCGGCAGCGGCGAGCCGCCCGGGCCGAGGGTGAACAGCAGCGCGGGCGGCGCGACGTACGGCGTGAGCTGCGCGCGGCGGGCGGAATCGAGGCAGCCCTGCAGCGGCCCCTGGTCCTTGCGGCCGAACACTTCCAGGTCGAGGCCCAGTTTCACCTCCTCGCCGCCCTGGCTCTTCAGGCAGTTGTCGACGGCGTCGTTCAGGGTCAGCAGCGCGGCCTGCTCGGTCCGGGTCGGTTCGGCCAGTTCGTAGAGCCCGCACTTGCTCGCGAAGTAGCGGGCGGACAGCGGATCGAGCCCGGTCAGCTGCGGCCGCCCGTTCGGTGCGTCGCGCACCTGGCTGGCCAGGCCGACCCGGGCGAGGCAGGTGGTGGCCTTCGTGGCGAGGGTGGTGAGCTCTTCGCGCTCGGACGGCGGCAGCTCGAACGGGCCGACCGCGCGCGGGTCGATGCCGCTCGTGCCGGCCTGTGGCAGCAGCACCGGGTCGACGTGCAGCGGGTCGACCGACGCGGTCGCCTTGACCGGCAGGGTCACCGGCGCGCCGCCGGAGTCGCCGAGGACGTGCCGGTCGAGGGTGGTCAGCACGACCCGGCGGCCGGTCTGCTCCGACAGCATCCGCAGCCGGGGGCCGACCTGGGCCCAGGTGTGGTTGGCCGCGGCGAAGCCGAGCAGCTCGGTGTAGATCGTCGCGTCGCCGGAAAGCGCCTGGCCCTGCTCCTGCTGGATCGCGCGGGTGGTCGTCTGCACGGCGAGCCACGCGGTCGCCGCGATGGAGGCGAGCGCGATGAGCAGCGAGACAGCGGTGAGCCGGACGACGAGGCTGCGTCGCCGGGGGAAGCTGCGCTGGTGCGCCTTCCGCTCAGGGCTACGCGTCATCTTCCGCCGTCAGCTTGTAGCCGACCCCGAAAACGGTCCGCAGGTAGACGGGCTTCTGCGGGTCCGGTTCGAGCTTCTTGCGCAGGTTGAGCACGTGGACGTCGATGATCCGGGTGCTGACGAACCGGTCGTCGCCGCGGGTCAGCTCCAGCAGCTGGCGGCGGCTGAACACCCGGCCGGGCTGCCGGATCATCGTCTCCAGCAGCTGGAACTCGCCCGGCGTCGTCTCGACCGGGCGATCGCCGACCGACACCTCGTGCCGCACGGGGTCCAGCCGCAGCCCGCCCGCGCGCAACGCGGTGTCGGGCGGCTCGCGGCGGCCGGCGGTGCGCCGCAGCAGTGTCCGGACCCGCGCCATCAGCTCGCGCGGGCTGTAGGGCTTCGTCAGGTAGTCGTCGGCGCCGAGGTCGAGGCCGAGCAGCAGGTCGTCCTCGGTGGCGCGGGCGGTGAGCATCAGCACCGCGACGTCGGACTCCCGCCGCAGGATCCGGCAGACGTCGAGGCCGTCGACCTTCGGCATCATCACGTCGAGGACGAGCAGGTCGGGCCGGTCGCGCCGGGCCTCGTCGAGCGCCGCCCGGCCGTCTGCGGCCAGCATCACGGTGTGGCCTTCGCTTTCGAGGTAGAGCCGGAGGACCTCGGCCTGCTTCTCGTCGTCTTCGGCGACCAGTACACGTGCGCACACGGCGTCGAGGGTAGGCGTCCTGACACCGTTGCCACCGCATCCTGACCGGATCTTCATACGTTGCGGGCACGAGCCAGGTCTTTGTCAAAGTGTTGACCGCGGCCGCGGCGGGAGCGAAGGTCGGACCAGCGGCAGCGTCGACGAGGAGGACACCGGTGCGGGCGAGACTCATGGCGGCGATGGTCGCGGCGGCGGTGCTCGGGGCGCCCGCGGTCGCTTCGGCGGCTCCGACAACGATGTCACCGCTGGTCGGTGACCCGGCGGCGTACGTCGACCCGCTGATCGGGACCGGCCGGGGTGGCAGCTCGGTCGGCGAGATCAACAACTTCCCCGGACCGGCCGCGCCGTTCGGGATGATGCAGTTCTCGCCGGACACGCAGGGCGCGTACGCCGGCTACCAGTACCACTCCGACCGGATCCGGGGCTTCAGCCTCGACCACGCCTCGGTGGGCTGCAACGCCTTCGGCGACGTGCCGATCCTGCCGGTCACCGGCGACGTCGGCAGCGCACCCTGGGACCGCACCGAGCGCTTCGCCCACGACGGCGAGCAGGCCGAGCCGGGCTACTACGCCGTGACGCTCGCCGACTCGGACGTCCGCGCCGAGCTGACCGCGACGACCCGCACCGGGCTCGCCACCTTCACCTACCCGGCGGGCTCGACGCCGCAGGTGCTGGTCAAGGGCGGTGCCAGCCTCGCCGGGAACTCCGCGGCCACGCTGCGCATCACCGGGGACCGCGAGGTCAGCGGCTCGGCCACCACCGGCAACTTCTGCGGCAAGGGGAACAAGTACACCGTCTACTACGCCATCGCGTTCGACCAGCCGTTCACCGCGCACGGCACCTGGGACGGCTCGTCGGTCAAGCCGGGCACCGACAGCGTCGACTCGCCGCGGGCGGGCGCGTACCTGACGTTCGGTTCGCCGACCGTGCACGCCAAGGTGTCGATGTCCTACGTGGGCGTCGACGGCGCGAAGGCCAACATGGCGGCGGAGGTGCCGGGCTGGGACTTCGGTGCGGTCCGGCAGTCCACAAGGGACAGGTGGACGCAGGCGCTGGGCAAGATCCGCGTCGCGGGCAAGGACACCGCGCAGCTCAAGACGTTCTACACCGCGCTCTACCACTCGCTGATGCACCCCAACACCTTCGACGACGCCGACGGGCGGTACATCGGCTTCGACAACCAGGTCCGGACCCTGCCGAAGGGGCGGCACCAGTACGCGAACTTCTCCGACTGGGACACCTACCGCTCGC
Source organism: Amycolatopsis sp. lyj-23 (assembly GCF_046549135.1). Classification (NCBI taxonomy): domain Bacteria; kingdom Bacillati; phylum Actinomycetota; class Actinomycetes; order Pseudonocardiales; family Pseudonocardiaceae; genus Amycolatopsis; species Amycolatopsis sp. lyj-23. Next base: position 491,031 of record NZ_JAJPWN010000004.1, read on the forward strand.
TCGCGCCGCTGCACGCCATGCTGTTCCCGAAGGAAGCCAGCGACATGGCGCAGTCGCTGACGAACGACGCCGTGCAGGGCGGCTGGTGGCCGCGCTGGCCGATGGCGAACGCCTACACCGGCCAGATGACCGGGGACAGCTCGGTCGCGCTGATCTCTAACCTCTACGCGTTCGGCGCCCGCGACTTCGACGTCAAGACCGCGCTGCGGTACCTGGTCAAGGGCGCGACCTCGGTCGACCACACGCCGGGCGCGTACCAGGAGCGGCGGGGGATCGAGGACTACGTCGCCCGCGGCTACCTGCCGAACAACGACGCCGCCCGCGGCGACCACGCCCGCGTCGGCGCCTCGATCACCCTGGAGTGGGCGATCGACGACTTCGCCATCGCGCAGTTCGCGCAGGGCATCGGCGACCGCGACGTCGCCCGCGAGTTCACGCAACGCGGCCAGAACTGGCAGAACACCTTCAACCCGCTGACCGGCTACCTGCAGCCCCGCGGGCAGGACGGCCGCTTCCCGGACGGCCCGGCCTACGTCCCGCCGCCGCCCGGGAAGTTCGGCCAGGACGGCTTCGACGAGGGCAACGCCGCCCAGTACACCTGGCTGGTCCCGCAGGACCCGGCCGGCCTGGTGACGGCGATGGGTGGCCCGGCCGCGGTTTCGCAGCGGCTGGACACCTTCTTCCAGAAGCTGAACGCCGGTCCGAACGAGCCGTACATGTGGGCGGGCAACGAGCCCGACTTCGGCGTGCCGTGGCTCTACGACCACGTCGGGCAGCCGTGGAAGACGCAGCAGGTCGTCCGCGAAATCGCGACGACGCTGTTCAGCGCCACCCCGGACGGCGAGCCGGGCAACGACGACCTCGGCGCGCAGTCGTCGTGGTACGTCTGGGCCGCGCTCGGCATCTACCCGGCGACACCGGGGACGCCGGACCTGGTGGTGCACAGCCCGCTGTTCGAGCGCGCGGTGCTGTCGCTGCCGAACGGGCGGACCATCGACGTCCACGCGCCCGCCGCGCCCGCGACCTACGTCCACGACCTGGCGCTGAACGGCCGGCACTGGGACCGGACGGCCCTGCCCGCGAACACCGCGCGCGACGGCGCCCGGCTGGACTTCACGCTCGTGTCCACTCCGGACAAGCGGTGGGCGGCCGGCTCGACGCCACCGTCCTACCGCGACGGTGAGAAGCCGTTCCTGGCGTCGGTGGCCAACCAGGTCGTCGCCGAACCGGGGAGCACCGGTGAGGTCACGGTCGGCGGGCAGCGGCTCGGCGGGCACGACCGCGTGCTGGACGTCGGCACGCGGGCGCCGGCCGGGCTCACGGTGACTGGCCCGCGGCAGCTCCGGCTCGACGACCGCACCGGCAGCGGCACCGCGAAGCTGACGGTGGCGGTGGCCGCGGGCACGCCCGAGGGTTACTACCAGGTGCCGGTGACCGTCCGCGGCGGCGGCACGACGGTGACGTCCTCGGTGGTCGTGCTGGTCGCGCCGAAGAACGGCCTCGCGGCGGCGTACTCGAACGTCGGCATCTCCGACGACGGCGACGCGGGCGCGGCCGACATCGACGGTGCCGGCAACAGCCTCTCCCGGCAGGCCCTGGCCGCGGCCGGGCTGGTCGGCGGCCGGACGGCTGTGGCGGCGGGCACGACGTTCACGTGGCCCGCGGCACCGGCGGGCCGGCCGGACAACGTCGTCCCGGCGGGCCAGACGATCCGGGTGTCCGGCACGCGGCTGGCGTTCATCGGCACGGCGTCCAACGGCGACCACCGGGCGTCGGCAACGGTCACGTTCACCGACGGCACGACGGGCCAGGCGGACCTGTCCTTCGGCGACTGGGTCTTCCCGGGCGGCGGCACGGACCCGGTGTTCGGCAACACGCTCGTGGCGCGTACGGACCACCGCAACCAGCCGGGCGGCCAGGGCGGCGGGGCGTCGGTGTACGCGACGGCGCCGTTCGACGCTCCGGCCGGGAAGCAGATCGCGTCGGTGACGCTTCCGTCGGACGCGGACCTGCACGTGTTCGCGATCGGGTCGGCCGGGTGAGCGGGCTGCGCGGGTTTTGACGGGGCTCGGCGTCCGGTGGGCGGCCCGCCCGTGGCACGATCATCCTTCGACGCTTGAAGGGATCGAGTGGCGGTGACGTGGCACGGCCGACAGCTCGGGTGCTGACGCTGCTCGAACTGCTGCAGTCCGGTGGCACCCGCACCTCTGCCGAGCTGGCCGAGCGGCTGAACGTGGATGGCCGCACGGTGCGCCGCTACGTGGAGCACCTGCGTGACCTCGGCATTCCGGTGGATTCCGTGCGCGGTCGTTACGGCGGTTACCGGCTGGCGCGCCACTACCGGATGCCTCCGCTGATGCTCACCGACGAGGAAGCACTGGCGGTCGTCTGGGGGCTGCTGCTGACGGGCCGGCCGGGGTCCGGTCCGGCCTCGATCGGTGACGTGGCGGCCGCCACCTCGAAGGTGCGCCGGGTACTGCCCCCGGCCCTGGCCCGGCAGATCGACGCGGTGGTCGACACCGTGAACTTCGCCGGCGGTCGGATCGGCGAGGCGGAGCGCACCGGGGGTGGCGAGGAGGCAAGCGCGAGAGTGCTGCTCGGCCTGGCGCAGGCGGCGGGGAACCGGCGTCCGGTTGCCTTCGACTACCTGCCGCGGCACGGACGTGCCCGGTCACGCACCGTTCACCCGCACGGCATCGTCGCCGTGAACGGGCTGCTCTACCTCACCGGCCACGACGTCGGGCGCCAGGCGGAGCGGACGTTCCGCCTGGACCGCATCGCCGGCCTGCGCCTGCTGGAGGGCACGTTCGAGGTGCCGGACGACCTGAACCCGGTGCAGCGGGTGGTGGGCCCGCTCGCGGCGGGTCCCGGGCGGCACGAGGTGTCAGTGCTCGTCGACGCCGACGCGGCGCAGGTGCGGGCGTTGTTCCCGGAGACGCTGGCGTCGGTCGAACCGGCGGCCGGCGTCGACGGAGGTGGTCACTGGCTGAGGATTTTCGTCCGTGCGGAACGGTTGGAATGGGTCGCGGGAAGACTGGCCGCGCTCGATCGGCCGTTCGTCATCGAGCGCCCGGAGGCTCTGCACGGGGTCGTTGCCGCGCTGGGGCAGAAGCTGATCGCCGCGGCGATCGTCGATCCCCGCGGCGACCCGGATTAGGAGCGCGTGGCGCTTTCCGGCCTGCGTCTGTGGTCAGTCCGCCTCGGTGGCGGGCGGCGGCATCTTGGGTGTCCGGTTCTGCTGCAGTTGCCGCGCCTGCGGCGTGACCGGCGTGTAGAGGTTGACGAGTGACCCCTCGGGGTCGCGGAGCAGAACGGACACGTTGCCCCAGGGCATCATCGTCGGCGCCTGCACGACGTCGAGGTCATCGCCGAGTTCGGTCTTCATGAGGGCGAACAGGGATTCGACGTCCGCCACGACGAACTCGACGATGGCGGTGCGGTTGGCGGCCGCTCGCGGTGGGTTGTCCGTGATGAAGGCGACCCGCTCCGGCGCGCTGAGCGCGAACGTCGCGGACGGGGTCACCAGCTCGACGAAGTCGTCGGTCAGGTACTGCGGGGTGGCGCCGGTGAGGACCTCGTAGAAGCGGACGAGCCGCGGTAGGTCGTCGGTGATCACGCGGACGGAGGCCAGTTGGACGGTGTTCGTTGTCATGATCAGGACGCTAGCCCGGATACCGGACACAACCTGTCCGGATAAGGCGTCGCGTTGATCGTGCCGGAAACGGAACCGGGCCGGGAGCGGTTCGCTCCCGGCCCGGTCGCCGTCAGGTCAAGCTCGAACAGGGTCTTGCGTCCGGATCCTTCGCCCCCTGCGGCACCCACCGCACGTTCGCGAACGAAGCCTGGAACTTCCCGTCCGTGTACACCAGGAACGGCGTGTTGATGTGCTCGAAGTCCAGCCCGTTGTTGAAGCAGGACACCGGGATCTTCACCGTCGTCTTCGCGCCGCCCGCGAGGTCCGTGAACAGCTTCGTCGCGTTCACCTCGGAGAAGCACGGGTAGACGCAGTGCATGCTGATCACCGTCCGGTTGGCCGGTGCCTGCTGGACGATCGTGTCGAACTCCAGCGCCGCGTCCGCGTTGAGGTAGCCGCGCAGGTCGTTCGTGCCCGCGGTGTTCTGCATGTACAGCTGGGCCGCGCCCGCGCCCGTCCACGTCGCCTTCAGGCCGTCGGCCTGGACGTTGACGTCCGCCGGGACGACGTTGATCTCGCTGTGCGATGCCGTGCCGTCCGGGCCGATCACCGTGCCGCCCCAGTTCTCCGCCGAGCCGATCTGGCTCGTGTACGGCGGGACGTCGGTGCGGTCGAAGATCGACAGGTCCTCGGTCGCCGTTCCGCCGCCGCCGGTCGAGCCGCACGCGGCCGGGCCCGGGGTCTCGTCCAGGACGCCGACCGTGGCGCGCTGGCCGGTCTTGAGGCCGTAGCCCAGCTTGAACAGCGGGTCGTAGTCCGGGGACCACGGGTTGAGCGGCGTCTGGCACGCGCTCTTCGGCCACGAGTAGCTCAGCGTGCCCTGGTAGCCGTTGCCGTCCTTGCCCTTGACCAGCATGTCCGCGACGCCGCCGCCCTCGGTGCCGGGCAGCCAGGCCGCCACGAACGCGTCGGAGCGGTTGATCTCCTTGTTCATGTACAGCGGGCGGCCGCCGACGTACACGGTGACGACCGGGGTGCCCTTGCCGCTGACCTTGTCCAGCACGGCGAGGTCCTCGGGGTAGAGCTTCGAGGCCTCGAGGGTCTTGCGGGTCAGGTCGCCGACGCCCTCGGCGTACGGCGTCTCGCCGATGACCGCGATGACCGCGTCGAAGCCCTTCGGGTCGACGGTGCCGGTGGCGTCGAAGGTGACGTTCGCGTCGCCCAGGTCCTGCTTGATGCCGGCCAGGATCGAGGTGGCGTTCGGGAAGTCGGCGTTGGTGTTGCCGGTGCCCTGCCAGCTCAGCGTCCAGCCGCCGGTCTGGTTCTGGATGTTGTCGGCGCTCTTGCCGACGACCAGGACCTTCGACGCCGGCTTCAGCGGCAGCACGTTGCCGTTGTTCTTCAGCAGCGTCTGCGACTCGCGGACGGCGTCGCGGGCCAGCCAGTTGTCCTTCAGCGCCTCGTCGGAGTTGGCGTAGGAGCGGTCGGACGGCTTCTGCGACTCGAACAGGCCGTCACGCAGCTTGACGCGCAGGATGCGGGTGACGGCGTCGTCGATGCGCGACAGCGGGATCTGGCCGCTCTGCACCTGGGCGACGGTGTTGGTGATGAACGCCTTCCAGTCGTTCGGCACCATCACCATGTCGATGCCGGCGTTGATCGCCTGCGGGCACGAGGAGTTCGTGCAGCCGGGGACCTGGCCGATGGCGTTCCAGTCCGACACGAGCAGGCCGTCGAAGCCGATCTTGCCCTTGAGGATCTGGTTGAGCGCCTTGTCGCTGCCGGTCAGCTTGCCCTCGTTGATGCCGAGGTCGGGGTTGGTCCAGCTGTTGAACGACACCATGACGGTCTGGGCGCCGGCGGCGAGCGCGCCGTAGTAGCCCTGGCCGTGGATGTTGATCATGTCGGCCTCGGACGAGGGGTTGACGCCCTGGTCCTGGCCCTTCAGCGTGCCGCCGTCGCCGATGAAGTGCTTGGCGGTGGCGATGACGCCGTTGTAGCCGATGCGCTTGGTGGCGCCGTCCTGGAGGCCGTTGATGGCTTCGAAGCCGTAGGAGCGCGTGATGCGCGGGTCCTCGGAGAAGCCCTCGTAGGTGCGGCCCCAGCGGTCGTCCTGGACGACGGCGAGGGTGGGCGAGAAGGCCCAGTCCTGGCCGGTCGAGCGGATCTGCCGGGCGGTGGCGCCGGCGACGTCGCGGACCAGGCACGGGTCGTGCGCGGCGCCGAGGCCGATGTTGTGCGGGAAGACGGTGGCGCCGTAGACGTTGTTGTTGCCGTGCACGGCGTCGATGCCCCAGATGACGGGGACCTTCGTACGGCTGGTCTTGGAGGCGTTCCAGTAGGCGTCGGCGAGGGTCAGCCAGTCCTGCTGGGTGGCGTGCTTGTTCGCGCCGGGCCACGAGCCGCCGCCGTTGAGGACCGAGCCGATGGCGTACTGGCGGACCTCGTCGGGGGTGATGGCGGCGATCTCGGGCTGCGTCATCTGCCCGACTTTTTCCTCCAGAGTCATGCCCTTGAGGATTTCGGCGATCCGCTGCTCGTCGCCGGCCTTCCCCTTGAACCGGCTGTCGACCTTCGGCCAGTCCGCGAGGGTCGGCAGGCTCTTCTCGATCTTGGCGCAGCCGTCCTTGTCTTTGGCGGGTTGCCCGATGACGGGCTGAGCCGGCGCGTCGGCTTGGGCCGGCGTCGCCTGGGCGATCCCGCCCAGCAGACTCAGGCTCATCAGGGTGACGAGCGAACTTCGGCGCGCACGAGACCACGCGCGGGATCTTCTGGCCATGGGTCTGGTCCATTCTGCGATGAACGGCGGACCGGCCGATCCTCACCGGGCGACGGGGAGGCCGTCAAGGGTTTCGATTGTTTGGAGAGCGTGTTAATTCTCGACATAAAATAAGAGTCGCTCGGTGGCGGGCCCACCCCTATCCGGTGGTGCGCTGAACGTCAAGAGCACTGCGGGGCAACGCTTTTGCCCGGCGGTCGCCAGGGTGCGTCCATGCGGGTGATTTCGCCGACGCGTCCGGCGCAGCGGCGTCAGCTCAGCACCGAGCCCGGCAGTTCCTCGAAGATCAACCAGGTCCGCGTCGACCGCACCCCCTCCAGCGCCTGCAGCCGTTCCAGGACCACGTCACGCAGGGTCGAGTTGTCCGGCGTCCGGACCAGCAGCAGGATGTCGAAGTCGCCGCCCACCAGTGCCACGTGGTCGACGTACGGGATCTCGTGCAGGTCCGTCGCCATCGTGCGCCAGGACGTCTGCTCCACCGTCACCATGATGTACGCCGACGTGCCCAGGCCCGCCCGGCGCGGGTCGATCCGGGCGCCGAAGCCCGTGATCACCCCCTCCGCCATCAGCCGCTCCAGCCGCGCGTACGCGTTCGTGCGCGAGATGTGCAGCTTCTCCGCCAGCGCGCGCACCGCCAGGCGGCCGTCCGCCGACAGCTCCGCCAGCATCGCCCGGTCGACCTCGTCCAGCGCCGGGACCGTTCGTCCCGCCCACGAGCCGTGCGCCAGGGCGCCTGTGGACGTTTGGTCCGCAGAAGCCGGGTCGGGAGTCCGTTTGTCGCTCATTTCCGGCAACCCTTGTACACAACACCGCCGAGAACCACCATTTCAGCATCATATGTCTGCGAGAGGTGGTGTGCGTCATGGCCGTTGAGACCCTGCTGCCGTCCGCTGCCCCGGTGCGGTTCGTCGCTGAAGACGGGAGCCGGGCCGACCAGCACGGCGCCTACGGCGAACCCACCGGTGAGCGGCTCAAGGAGGCCTACCGGCTGATGGTCCTGGGCCGCCGGTTCGACGTCCAGGCGACCGCGCTCACCAAGCAGGGCCGCCTCGCCGTCTACCCCTCCAGCGCCGGGCAGGAAGCCTGCCAGGTCGCCGCCGCGCTGGCCCTGGACAGCCAGGACTGGCTCTTCCCCACCTACCGCGACTCCGTCGCCCTCGTCGCCCGTGGCCTGAAGCCCGGCGAAGTCCTGACGCTCCTTCGCGGCGACGCGCACTGCGGCTACAACCCCGTCGAGACGCGCGTCGCGCCCCAGTGCACTCCGCTCGCGACGCAGACGCTCCACGCCGCCGGGCTCGCGCACGCGATGCAGCGACGCGGCGAAGACGCCGTCGCGCTCGCGCTCATCGGGGACGGCGCCACCAGCGAAGGCGACTTCCACGAGGCGCTCAACTTCGCCGCCGTCTTCAAGGCGCCCGTCGTGTTCTTCGTGCAGAACAACCGCTTCGCCATCTCGGTGCCCTTCGAGAAGCAGAGCGCCGCCGAAGCGCTGGCGTACAAGGGCGTCGGCTACGGCGTGCGCTCGGAGCAGGTCGACGGCAACGATGCCGTCGCCGTCCTGGCCGTGCTCGACGACGCCGTGAAGCACGCGCGCGAAGGCAAGGGGCCGGTCCTCGTCGAGGCCCACACCTACCGCATCGACGCCCACACCAACGCCGACGACGCGACCCGCTACCGCGACGCCGAAGAAGTCGCGAAGTGGCGCGAAGCCGACCCGCTCAAGCGGCTCGAAACCCACCTCAAGAACGAGAACCTCCTGCAGGACACCGAGATCGAGCAGTTCGCGGCCGACGCCGAGGTGTTCGCCCAGTCCGTGCGCGACACCCTCAACGCCGAGCCCGCGCTCGACCCGCTCTCGCTGTTCGACCACGTCTACGCCGAACCGACGCGCCAGCTCGAAGCCCAGCGCGCCGCCCTCGAAGCCGAACTGGAGGCCTGATGACGACCACCATGGCGCAGGCGCTCAACGCGGCCCTGCGAGACGCGCTCAAGGACGACGACCGCGTGCTCGTCTTCGGCGAGGACGTCGGCACCCTCGGCGGCGTCTTCCGCGTCACCGACGGCATCACCGCCGACTTCGGCGAAGACCGCTGCTTCGACACGCCGCTCGCCGAGTCCGGCATCGTCGGGTTCGCCGTCGGGATGGCGATGGGCGGGTTCCGCCCGGTCGTCGAGATGCAGTTCGACGCCTTCGCCTACCCCGCGTTCGAGCAGATCACCTCGCACGTGGCGAAGCTGCGCAACCGCACCCGGGGCGCGCTGGAAGTGCCCATGGTCATCCGGATCCCGTACGCCGGCGGCATCGGCGGCGTCGAGCACCACTGCGACTCCAGCGAGGCCTATTACACGCACACGCCGGGCCTGCGCGTCGTCACGCCGGGCACCGCGCAGGACGCCTACGACCTGCTCCGCGACGCCATCGAGTCGCCGGACCCGGTGATCTTCCTCGAGCCGAAGTGCCGCTACTGGTCGAGCGAAGAGGTCACCTTCACCCGGTCCGGCCCGGCCATGGACCGGGCCGTGGTCCGCCGGCCCGGCACGGACGTCACGCTCATCGCCTACGGCCCGATGGTCGCCACCGCACTGGAAACCGCCGAAGCGGCGAAGGCCGAAGGCTGGGACGTCGAGGTCGTCGACCTGCGCTCGCTGGCGCCGTTCGACGACGAGACGGTGACGGCTTCGGTCCGCCGCACCGGGCGCGCGGTCGTCGTGCACGAGGCCGCCGGCTTCGGCGGTTACGGCGCCGAGGTCGTCGCGCGCGTCACCGAACAGTGCTTCCACCAGCTGCACGCGCCCGTCCTGCGGGTCACCGGCCTCGACATCCCGTTCCCGGCGCCGAAGCTCGAGCGCCACCAGCTGCCGGACGTCGACCGGATCCTCGACACGATCGCGCGCCTGCAGTGGGCCGACACGCCGGTGGTGGCCGGTGCCTGACTTCCTGCTGCCGGACCTCGGCGAAGGCCTGACCGAGGCGGCGATCGTGGACTGGCGGGTCGAGGTCGGCGACACCGTCGCCGTCGACCAGGTCGTCGTCGAGGTGGAGACGGCGAAGGCGGCGGTCGAGGTGCCGGTGCCGTTCGCCGGCGTGGTGTCCGCGCTGCACGGCGAGCCGGGGCAGCTGCTGCCGGTCGGCGCGCCGCTGCTGAGCGTCGGCGGGTTCGCCGAACCGGGGGTCACGACTTCGTCCGGCAGCGGCAACGTCCTCATCGGCTACGGCACCGCGGCGCCCGCCACGCGGCGCAAGCGCGCCCGACGGCCGGTGAGCGCCACCGCGCCCACGCGGCCCAAGCAGCCCGGGGTGATCTCGCCGTTCGTCCGGAAGCTGGCCGCCGACAACGGGATCGACCTGGCGAGGGTCACCCCGAGCGGCCCGGACGGGATCATCCGCCGCGCCGACGTCGAGGCGCTGCTGAACAAGCCGGCCGCGAAGGGCAGGCGGATCCCGCTGACCGGGGTGCGCAAGGCCGTCGCCGACAAGCTGACGGCGTCCCGGCGGGAGATCCCCGAGGCCACGGTCTGGGTGGACGTCGACGCGACCGAGCTGGTCGCCGCCCGGGTCGCCCTGAACGCCAAGGCGGACCGGCCGGTCAGCCTGCTCGGGCTGATCGCGCGGTTCGCCGTCGCGGGGCTCAAGAAGTACCCCGAGCTGAACTCGCGGGTCGAGGGCGGGGAAATCGTCCTGCTGGACGAGGTCCACCTCGGGTTCGCCGCGCAGACCGACCGCGGCCTGGTGGTGCCGGTCGTGCGGGACGCCGGTTCGCTGTCGACGCGCGAGCTGTCGGCGGCGATCGGCGACCGCGCGACAACCGCCCGGGACGGCAAGCTCGCGCCCGCGGACCTGACCGGCGGCACCTTCACCGTCAACAACTACGGCGTCTTCGGCGTCGACGGCTCGGCCGCGATCATCAACCACCCCGAGGCGGCGATCCTCGGCATCGGCCGGATCATCGACCGGCCGTGGGTCGTCGACGGCGCCCTCGGCGTGCGGAAGGTCTGCGAGCTGACGCTGGCCTTCGACCACCGCGTCTGCGACGGCGGCACGGCCGGCGGGTTCCTGCGGTTCGTCGCCGACTGCGTGGAGTCGCCGGTGACCGCGCTCAGCGACCTCTGACGACTCACCGGCCGCGTTGGCCGGTGGGGACGGCGGGCGGACCTAAAGTGGTGGGGTGACGACTCCGGCCCAGCACGACCGCGACCTCGCGGAAGGGCACGTCGCCCGGCTCAAGCAGGACCTGCGGGACGGGCTCGCGACCCCGCCCGGGGACGTCGAGGCGATGGACGGGCTCGTGGCGACGGCCCACCGGCTGCTCGACGCCGAGCTGGCTTTCGACGAGGCGAAGCGGCGGCTCGCCGACGCCGAGCTCGAGTCCCGGCACGCGGCGACGCAGCGCGCGGTCGTCTGGTTCGCGGCCGCGCCCCTGCTGGTTCCGCTGGTCGCCGCGGCGCTGGTGCTCTTCGAAGTGCTTTCACCGGTGTGGCTGCTGGCGCTGGTACCGCTGTTCGGCGCGGGCCTGTGGATCGGCTTCGCCCCGGTCCGCCGGTCCGGGGCGGTCCTCCGCGCGCGGACGCGGACGGCGTGGGCGGGCAGTGCCACGGCCGTCGTGCTGGCTCTCGCGCTGGTCCCGTGGTCCGGGGCGGTGGTGTGCACGGTCCTGACGGCGCTGGGCGTCGCGGGCACGCTCGCGCTGCTGTGGCGGGAAAGCCGGATCCCGTGAGCCACGGCTACGCGACCTACGGCGACGACCCCGAGTTCTCGCAGGAGTACCTGGAGCCGGCGGATCCGACGCGACGCGACCTCGACGAGCTGTTCGCGGCCGTGGACGGGTTGCGTGAGACCGACGACCGCCTGCGCCAGGACGTCGCCGGCCTGACCGAGCGGCTGGAAACCGGCGGCGCGGCCGGGCAGCAGGACCGGATCGACCGGCTCGGCCGCCAGCTGGAGCGGCTGCAGCAGCAGGTCCGCGTCCTGGAGCGCGCGGTCCGCGTGTCCGACGGGGTCCCCCAGGCGGACCTCGACGACGTCGGCCCGGAGACGCGGGCGCTCGCGGCGCAGGCGGCCCGCTGGGACGACCTGCACAAGGAACTCGTCACGAAGGAGCAGCGCGCCCGCTACGCGGAGGAGATCGCGCACCTGGACGCGGTGCGCTCGGCGCTTTCCCGGTGTGACGCCGACCTGCTGGAGGTCGTGCGCGTTCTGGCGTCGACGGATCGCGGATCCCGGGCCCGCGGGGACGCGGAGTCGTCGTTGCGGGCGCTGTCGACCCGGCGCCGGACGCTGCTGGACGAAGAGATCCCGGCGGCTTCGGCGGCGGCGGAACAGGCCCGCCTGGCGTTGCGCGAGGCGGACGCGGTGCAGGCGCGGGTGGTCCCGCAGCTGGAGCGCGCCGAGCGGGCTTGGCACGACCTGCAGGTCCGCCTGCGGACGCGGATCACGGACGCACTGGGAGCGAACGTCCTGCTCCCGACGTGGTTCGGCAACACGCTGGGCGTGGCCCCACCGTCCGGCACGTCGGGTGACGCGTGGATCCGCACGGCGGCGTCGGTGCTCGCGTACCGGGTGACGTTCGGGATCACGGACCAGGCGTTGCCGCTGGGGCCGCCCGCTTCGGAGGCCGCGGACACGACGGAACGGCGGTGGACCTGGCGAGCGAGGCTGGAGTCCGACCTCGACGCCCTCTCGCTGTAGTGGCCGATCACCCGCGCAAGGCCGCCTCCAACCGGCGGTGCAGCTCGCCCGAGCGGGTCTTCCCCGGCTTCCCGGGCGGGAACTTCCGCAGGGTTTCGCGCACCACGGCTGGCGCCTGAGAGAGCGCCCACGAGATCTCCGCCTCCGCCGAGCCGCCCGCCAGTTCACGCGCCAACGCGGCCTGCTGGGCCGGGCCGACGATGTGCTTCACCTGGTGTGGGGAGGCCAGGGGGTGGAGGTAGGCGGCGCCCGCCGCGCCCACTGCGGCCCGGGCGGCCGCCGCGGCGGCCGGGTTCGGTGCCTCGGTGGCCGCTGCCTGGGCCGCCCAAGCCGCCGTGCGCAAGGCCTTCGTGCGTGGTGCGCCTGCCGAGAATTCCCGCGCCGCCGCGATCGCCGCCGCCGGGCGGGGGTCGTCCGGGGTCAGCGGCAGTACCCGCGCGGCGCAGTCGGCGGCCCAGCCCGTCAGCACGCGTAGCTCGTCAAGGGTCAGCTCCATGCCCCTGAAGCTTAACCTTGAACCGCCGGTTGAACCTCCGGGCGGCGCAGGGCCTGGCGGCGCAGCCGGTTGAACAGCTTCGCGTTGTTCAGCGCGACGACCCCCACCACCGAGCCGTCACGGGAGAACGTCGCCGCGAACGAGTCGGACGCGGGGGCACCCTCGACGAACGAAAGCGTGTCGTCCGGACGCGGGTGGCCGGCCAGCTGCAACGTCCCCGAATACTGGTCCGACCACACGTAACCGCTCGGCGTGTACGTCCGCGCGGTGTGTCCGGCGAGCAGGTTGGCCACCGCCACCGGCGCCTGCTCGGAGGCGTTCGTCCAGTGCTCGTGCCGTCGTCCCCCGTAGCGGGCCACGTCGCCGACCGCGACCACCTGAGGCAGCGACGTCACCAGCCCCGCGTCCGTGTGGACACCGTCGCCGACCTTCAAGCCGGACCCGGCCAGCCACTCGGTCGACGGCGTCATCCCGACGCCCGTCACCACCACGTCGGCCGGGACGAGCTCGCCCGAAGCCAGCGAGACGCCGGCCGGCGAAAGCCCGGACACCCGCACCCCGCAGCGCAGGTCCGTGCCGTGGTCGAGGTGCAGCCGGGCGCACACCGCGGCCAGCTCCGGGCCCAGCACCGGGGCCAGCGGCGCGGCCAGCGCCTCCAGGACGACCACGTCGAGACCCAGCGAGCGGCAGGTCGATGCCACCTCGGCCCCGATGAACCCGGCCCCGACGACGGCCACGCGGGCCCCCGGCACCAGCGCCGCACGCAACGCGAGAGCGTCGTCGAGGGTCCGCAGCACGAAAGCGCCCTCGAAGCCCGGCAGCGTGCGCGCCCGGCCACCGGTGGCGACGACGACGCCGTCCGCGTGCACCGAGGTGCCGTCCGAGAGCAGCACGCGCCGGTCGGCCGGCTCCAGCGCCGTCGCCCGGACGCCGAGCCGGAAGTCCAGGGCCAGCGCCGCGAGGTCACCGGCGTCGAGCAGCTCCAGCGACTCGCGCGAAGCCGTCCCGGCCAGGAAGGCCTTGGACAGCGGCGGCCGGTCGTAGGGCAGGTGCGGTTCGTCGCCGATCAGCACGATCCCGCCGTCGTACCCCTGCGCGCGCAGCTCCTGCGCGGCGCGGACCCCGGCGAGCGACGCGCCGACGACCGCGATGCGCTTCACGCGGCATCCTCGTTCGCCGTCTCCCGGACGTAGATGACGCCTTCGTCGACGACCACGGCGTACGTGCGCACCGGGTCCTTCGCCGGCAGGCCGGTCGGCCGGCCCGTGCGCAGGTCGAACCGCGCCGCGTGCAGCGGGCACTCGACGAAGCAGCCTTCGAGCCAGCCGTCGGCCAGGGAGGCGTCCTGGTGGGTGCACGTGTCGCCGATGGCGTACAGCTCGCCGTCTTCGGTGCGGAACACCGCGATGGCGGGCGGCCCGGGGAGCCGGACCGACTCGCCGACGGGCAGCTCGTCCACCGTGCACGCGCGAATCATGACGCCTCCGGAAATTTGTTGCGCATTGAGGAACACCCGCTGCGATACGCAACACAAGTCTGAGTCCCGCGAAGAACCGAGTCAAGGGGATACGCGCGGGTAATTTCGTTACCGGGCAACGAGAACGCGCACGCCGAAGCGCCCGTACCGAGGATGGCGATACGGGCGCGGGCGGCGCCGGGGGCTAGTTCTCCCCGTGGCGGTAGAACGGGGTCTTGATCGGGGCGAGCGGGGTGTTGCCGAGGATCAGGTCGGCCGCCTTCTCGGCGGTCATCATCACCGGTGCGTAGATGTTGCCGTTGGTGATGTAGGGCATCACCGACGCGTCGACCACGCGCAGGCCCTCGGTGCCGTGCACCCGCATGCTCTGCGGGTCGACGACCGCCATCTCGTCCACCCCCATCTTGGTCGTGCACGACGGGTGCAACGCGGTCTCGGCGTCCTTCGCGACCCAGTCGAGGATCTCTTCGTCGGTCTCCACGGACGGCCCCGGCGAGATCTCCCCGCCGTTGTACGGGTCCAGCGCGGGCTGGTTGAGGATCTTCCGCGCCACCCGCACCGCCTCGACCCACTCCTTCCGGTCGGTCTCGGTCGACAGGTAGTTGAACCTGATCGCCGGGTGTTCCCGCGGGTCGGTGGACTTGAGCTTCACCGAACCCCGCGTGTCGGCGTACATCGGGCCGACGTGCACCTGGTAGCCGTGCCCTTCCGTGGGGGCCGAACCGTCGTAGCGGATCGCCACCGGCAGGAAGTGGAACATCAGGTTCGGGTACTCCACCTCGTCGTTGGACCGGACGAACCCGCCGCCCTCGAAGTGGTTGGTGGCGGCCGGCCCGGACCGCAGGAACAGCCACTGCGCACCGATGTAGGGCCGCTTCCACTTCGCCAGCGACGGCTGCATCGACACGGGTTGCTTGCAGGCGTACTGGATGTACACCTCCAGGTGGTCCTGCAGGTTCTCGCCGACGCCCGGCAGGTCCTTGACGACGTCGATGCCGAGCTTCTCCAGCTCGGCGGCGTTCCCGACGCCGGACAGCTGCAGCAGCTGCGGGGTGTTGATCGCGCCGCCGCAGAGGATGATCTCCTTGCCGTACACCTCGCCCGGCACGCCGCGGCCCTGCGTGTACTCGACGCCGACCGCGCGGGTGCCGTCGAAGAGGATCTGCGACACGAACGCGTGCGTCTTCACCGTGAGGTTGGGCCGGTCCAGCACCGGGTGCAGGTACGCGCCCGCCGCCGACAGCCGCCGTCCTTTCCGGACGTTGCGGTCGAAGGCCGCGAAGCCTTCCTGCCGGTAGCCGTTGACGTCGTCGGTGCGCGGGTAGCCCGCTTCCTCGGCGGCGTCGAAGAACGCCTGGAACAACGGGTTCGACGCCGGGCCGCGCTCGAGCTCCAGCGGGCCGTCGTGGCCGCGCCACGGCCCGTCCGGCGGGTCGGCGAGGCAGTTCTCCATCCGCTTGAAGTACGGCAGGCAGTGCGCGTAGTCCCAAGTGGACATCCCGGGGTCGGCGCCCCAGCGCTCGTAGTCCATCGGGTTGCCGCGCTGGAAGATCATCCCGTTGATGCTGGAGGACCCGCCGAGCACCTTGCCGCGCGCGTGGTAGATGCGCCGCCGGTTCATGAACGGCTCGGGTTCGCTGCGGTAGCCCCAGTCGTAGAACTTCGACCCGATCGGGAAGGTCAGCGCGGCCGGCATGTGGATGAAGACGTCCCACTTGTGGTCCGACCGGCCGGCTTCCAGGACGAGGACCTGGTTCGCCGGGTCCGCGGAGAGCCGGTTCGCCAGCGCGCAGCCCGCCGAGCCACCGCCGACGATGACGAAGTCGTAGGTATCGGAACTCATGGCGCCTCCTGGAGAACCTTATTCAGCCGTCGGCCGGCGCGAGAGTCACCGCCGGCAGGTATGTCACGATCCATAGCGCCGTCCTAACCAGAATAAGGTTCTCAGCCGGGCAGGGTGTCCGGGGCGGTGTCGGGCAGGTGCTCGGGGCTCGTGTGGGACGAACCCCAGGTGCGGCGCCGGACGTAGAGCATGATCGCACCGATGATCGCGATCAGCCCGGTGACGATCACCGCGCCCCACTGGAAGTACCAGTGGTCGGAGCCGTAGACCTCGGCGCGCGGCCAGATCAGGTTGACGGTCATGGCCCCGCCGTGGAGCACCGCGACCAGGTTCACCGGCGTGCCCCAGCGGCCCAGCTTGAAGTACGGGCCGTGCTCCGGGCGCGGCCAGTGCCCGCGCAGGCGCCGCACCAGCATCGGGCCGGTGACCATCAGGTAGGGGATGTAGAACAGGATGATCGCCGTCGAGGTCAGGATGAAGAACGCCCGCTGGTTGCCCAGGTTGATCAGCAGCACCACCACGGTGAGGCCGCCGGTGAGCAGCGCGGGCAGCACCGGCACCTTGGAACGCGGCGAGACCTTCGACATCGCCCGGCTGAACGGCAGGCGGCCGTCGCGGGCCATCGCCCACGTCATCCGGATGGCGGCGGTCTGCACGGCGAGGCAGCACACGGTGATCGCGATCGCCGAGCAGATCAGGAACGCGTCGCCGAGTCCCTCGCCGAGGGTGCTCTTCAGCAGGTACGGCATGCCGGACGTGCTGAGCTCCTTGGCGCTCAGGTCGCCGACGGCCATCATGCCGAACAGCATGATCAGCCCGCCCACGACGAAGGCCGCGGTGAGGGCCCGCAGGATCGCGCGCGGCGCGTGCCGCCGCGGCTGGGTGGTCTCCTCGGCCAGCGAACCCGCGGTGTCGAAGCCGTAGAAGACGTACGCGCTCATCAGCGACGCCACGAGGAAAGCCCCGAGGTAGCCCCACGACTGGCCCTCGCCGGTGCCGGCGGTGTCGAAGACCAGGCCGGGGCCGCGCTTGATGTGGATGGCCAGCGCGATCACCAGCAGGATGCTCGCGCCCAGTTCGACGGCGACCCCGAAGTTGTTGATCTTCGCCATCAGCTTGACGCCGATGATGTTGACGATCGTGGCGAACACGACCAGCACCAGCCCCAGGATGATGGCGTTCTGCGCACCACCCGGTGTCGTCGTCTGGCCGACGTCGGCGTCGCTGCCGACGAGCTGGAACGCGGTCGACACCTGCGGCAGGATGATCTGGTAGGCGACCGCGACGGCCGCGGCGGTCACGATCGCGCCGATGATCATGATCCAGCCGGCCAGCCACGACGTCGCCGGCTTGGCGATCTGCTTGGCCCACTGGTAAACCGAGCCGGCGAGCGGGAACTGCCCGGCGAGCTCGGCGAAGCACAGCGCGACGGCGAGCTGGCCGAGGAAGACCAGCGGCCAGGTCCAGATGAACGCCGGGCCCCCCGACCCGAAGCCGAAGAAGAAGAGCTGGAACACGCCGGTGAGGATGGAGATGTAGCTGAACCCGGCGGCGAAGCTGGAGAACGACCCGAGCGAGCGCTCGAGTTCCTGGCGGTAGCCGAACTTCTCGAGTTCGGAGGAGTCGTCGGCAGCAGGCCCCCCGCCCGCCGGTATTTCCTGAGTGGTCATGGCATGCGTCCTCACGTGGTGGGGTGGGGGAGGGATCAGCCTTTGAACCAGTGCTGCGGAACGGGATCGATGTTCTGGTAGATGTGCTTGCTCTCCTGGTACTCCGCGAGCCCGGACGGCCCGAGTTCGCGGCCGATGCCGGATCTGCCGAACCCGCCCCACTCCGCCTGCGGCAGGTAGGGGTGGTAGTCGTTGATCCACACGGTGCCGTGGCGCAGGGCCCCGGCGACCCGCTGGGCGCGGGACGCGTCCGACGTCCACACGGCTCCGGCGAGCCCGTACTCGGTGTCGTTGGCCAGTGCGATTGCGTCGGCCTCTTCGCGGAAGCGTTCGACGGTGACCACCGGGCCGAAGACCTCTTCCCGGACGACCGTCATGTCCCGGGTGCAGTCGGAGAAAACGGTCGGCCGCAGGAAGAAACCGCCGTCGTACTCCGGTCCTTCGGGCCGGTTGCCGCCCGCGCGGAGCGTGGCCCCTTCCTTGAGAGCGCTTTCGATGTACCCCTCGACCTTGGCGCGGTGCTGCGCCGAGACGAGCGCGCCCGTTTCGGTGGCGGGGTCGAGCGGGTCGCCGACGCGGATGCGGTCGGCCCGCGCGGCGAGGTCCGCGACGAACCGGTCGTGGATTCCTTCTTGGACGATCAAGCGCGCGCCCGCCGAGCAGACCTGTCCGGAGTGGACGAAAGCCGCCATCAGGGCGTAGTCGAGCGCGGTCTCGTAGTCGGCGTCGTCGAAGACGACGTTCGGGTTCTTGCCGCCGAGTTCGAGGGCGACCCGGCGAACGCCCTTGGCGGCGGCCGCCATGATCTTCTCGCCGGTCGCGTAGCCGCCGGTGAAGGAGATCAGGTCCACGCTCGCGTGCTCGACCATCGCCGCGCCGACGCGGCCGTCGCCGAGGAGCAGGTTGACGACGCCGGGTGGCGTCCCGGCCTCGTCCAGGAGTTCCACCAGCTTGATCGTGGTCAGCGGGGTGACCTCGCTCGGCTTGAGCACCACGGTGTTGCCCGCGGCGAGGGCGGGCGCGACCTTCCAGGACATCTGCAGCAGCGGGTAGTTCCACGGCGCGATCAGCGCGCAGACGCCGACCGGCTCGTGCACGATCCGGCTGACGACGGTCGCGCTGCCCGCGTCGACCAGGCGTCCGGCGTCCTTGTCGGCCAGGTCGGCGTAGTAGCGGAACACGTTGGTGACGTCGTCGATGTCGATGCGGCCTTCGCCGAGCGTCTTGCCGGTGTCGAGGCTCTCCGTGCGGGCGAGTTCCTCGCGGTCGCGGACCAGCAGGTCGGCCGTCCGGCGCAGCAGTGCGCTGCGTTCGCCCGCCGTCGTCCGGCGCCACGGACCCGCGTCGAACGCCTTCCGCGCGGCTTCGACCGCGGCGTCGACCTCCTCGTGGCCCGCCTCGGCCAAGGTGGCGATGACCTGGCCGGTGGCGGGGTTGAGCACATCGAACATGCGGCCCTCCCGGAGCGGTAGTGGCTGCTTCGCGTCCAGAGTGCGTACATTTGTACGCGAAGTGTGTACAGATGTCCACAAGGAGGCTCGGTGGCGAACAGCGAACCCGGCGCGACGCGGCGCCGCGGTCCGAACGATCCCGAGCGCCGCGCGCGGATCGCCAAGGCGGCGATCGAGGTCGTGGCGCAGCGGGGGATCGACGGGGTCACCCACCGCTCGGTGGCGGCCGCGGCCGGCGTCCCGCTCGGCTCGACGACCTACCACTTCGCGACCCTGGACGACCTGCTGGAAGTGGCGCTGCACGAGGCGGCCGAGCGGAACGTCCACGCGCTGGAGGAGTGGGAGTCGGCGCTGCCGCCGGACGCCGACTTCGCCGCGGCGCTCGCCGAACTGGTGATGGGCTACATCAACGAGCAGTACCGGGACACGGTCGTCGAGTACGACCTGTACGTCGCGGCCCTGCACCGGCCGGCGCTGCGCAAGGCGAGTGCGGCCTGGGACGACGCCCTGATCGCGTTCTTCGGCTCCCGGACCGACCCGCTCACCGGGCGGCTGCTGGCCGGGTTGTTCTGCGGCCTGCTGATGCAGGCCGCCCTGGCCGACCCGCGTCCGACCCGCGAAGAGATCGAAACACTGTTCCGCCGGGCGATCGAGGGACCGTCGGCCCGAACTTGTTGACAGCCGTGCGTGGCGGCAGTCACTCTGTTCCGGAGTGTGCAACAAGACGCGTTCTGCGCAACTACTCCCGTCCTGATCCGCGGAGAGGACCACGCCGGTGACCACAACCGACCTGCCGCCGAGCCTGCTCGCCACCTTGCCCGGCAGCGCCTACACCGATCCGGCGGTCTTCGCGGCCGAGCAGGCGAAGATCTTCGAGGCGGACTGGTTCTGCGCCGTGCGCAGCGCCGACCTCGCCGGGCCCGGGGCGTTCGAGACCGTGCCGATCGGCAAGGAAAGCGTGCTGGTCTCGCGCGGCCGGGACGGCAGGCTGAGCGCGTTCCTCAACGTCTGCCGCCACCGCGGCGCCCGGCTGTGCACGGAGGGCAGCGGCACGGTCAAGCGCGCCTTCCAGTGCCCGTACCACGCCTGGACGTACGGGCTCGACGGCAAGCTGATCGCCGCCCCGAACCTCACCGGCATGCCGGACGTCGACCGCACCGAGTTCGGTCTCACGAAGCTGCACCTGCGCGAGTGGCTCGGGTACGCCTGGGTCTGCCTGGCCGACGAGCCGCCGTCGTTCGAAGAAACCGTGGTCGGCGCGGTCACCGAACGGCTCGGCGGCCCGTCCGAGATCGACGCCTACGGCATCGACGGCCTGGCGCTGGGCAAGCGCATCGAGTACGACGTGCAGGCCAACTGGAAGCAGATCATCGAGAACTTCATGGAGTGCTACCACTGCGCGACGATCCACCCGGAGCTCACCGAGGTGCTCCCGGAGTTCGCCGGCGGCTACGCCGCGCAGTACTACGTCGGCCACGGCGCCGAGTTCGGCGGTGACATCAAGGGCTTCACCGTCGACGGCAGCGAAGGCGTCGACCGCCTGCCCGGCGTCACCGAGGCCCAGGACCGGAAGTACTACGCGATCACCATCAAACCGGGTGTCTTCGTCAACCTCGTCCCGGACCACGTGATCCTGCACCGGATGTTCCCGCTGGCCCCGGACCGCACGCTGGTGCGCTGCGACTGGCTCTACCTGCCCGAAGTCGTCGAATCCGGGCGCGACCTGAGCCGCTCGGTGGAGCTGTTCCACCGCGTCAACCTGCAGGACTTCGAAGCCTGCGAACGCTGCCAGCTGGCGATGGACTCGCGCTCGTACGCGCGGGGCGGGGTGCTGGTGCCGAGCGAGCACCACATCGGCGCGTTCCACGACTGGGTCCGCGCTCGCCTGGCGGTCTAGATCAAGGCCCGGATGGCGGCCTCGAACCCGGTGACGTGCGCCTGCGTCAACGCGGCCGCCTTTTCGGCGTCACCTTCGATGATCGCGGTGAGGAGCGGGACGTGCTCGTGGACGTGGCCGGCCATCCCGGACAGCCGGGGCACGAACACGCACCAGATCCGGGTGGCCAGGTTGTCGTACTGCACCAGCGTGTCCTCGAGGAACGGGTTGTGCACGCACCGGTACACCGCCCGGTGGAGGGCGAGGTCGGTGCGCAGCAGGTCGGCGTTGTCGCCGCCGGTGACGTCGGCGTCGAGCTGCGCGCGCAGCTCGGTCAGCGTGATCCGGTCGGCGTCCGTGGCCCGGGAGGCCGCGGCGGCCGTCGCCATCGGTTCGAGGGTCCGCCGGACCTCGGAGATGTGCGCGAGGTCGGAGATGTTGACGTCGGTGGCGAACGTCCCGCGCCGCGGGTAGGCGACGACCAGCCGCTCGGACTCCAGGCGTTTCAGCGCCTCGCGGATCGGGGTCCGGCCCATGCCGAGCGCGGCGCCGAGCTCCTCCTCGTTGAGGGGCGACCCCGGCGGGATGTCCAGCATGACCAGCCGATCGCGGATGTACCCGTACGCCTGTTCGGCCAGGGACGGGGGATTGACCTGCGGATGCATGGCACTTAGCCTACATCGACGATTGATATATCAGAAGTCGACCACGGAAGGTTCGCGATGACCGACCTGCCGGAGCACCCGGACTTCCTCTGGGACAACCCCGAGCCCCGCAAGAGTTACGACGTCGTCGTCGTGGGCGGCGGCGGGCACGGCCTGGCCACCGCGTACTACCTGGCCAAACAGGGCATCACGAACGTCGCCGTGCTGGAGAAGGGCTGGCTCGCCGGCGGGAACATGGCCCGCAACACGACGATCATCCGCTCGAACTACCTCTGGGACGAGAGTTCCGGCATCTACGAACACTCCCTCAAGCTGTGGGAAGGCCTGGAGGACGACCTCGGCTACCCGATCCTGTTCAGCCAGCGCGGGGTGCTGAACCTCGCGCACAGCCTGCAGGACGTCCGCGACAGCGTCCGCCGCGTCGAGGCCAACAAGCTCAACGGCATCGACGCCGAGTGGGTCGACGCCGATCGCGTCCAGGAGATCTGCCCGATCGTCAACACCTCGCCGGACGTCCGCTACCCGGTGCTCGGCGCGACCTTCCAGCCGCGCGCGGGCATCGCCAAGCACGACTACGTGGCCTGGGGTTTCGCCCGCGCCGCGCACCGGCTGGGCGTCGACCTCATCCAGAACTGCGAGGTCACGGGCATCACGACCGCCGGTGGCCGGGTCAGCGGCGTCGAGACGTCGAGGGGCCGGATCGCCGCGGGCAAGGTCGCGTTGTGCGCGGCCGGGCACACCTCGGTGCTGGCTCGCATGGTCGGCCTCGACCTGCCGCTGACGTCGCACCCGCTGCAGGCGCTGGTGTCCGAGCTCCTCGAGCCGATCCACCCCACGGTCGTCATGTCGAACGCCGTGCACGTCTACGTGTCCCAGGCACACAAGGGCGAACTCGTGATGGGCGCCGGTATCGACTCCTACAACGGCTACGGCCAGCGCGGCTCGTTCCACATCATCGAGCAGCAGATGGCCGCCGCGCTGGAGCTGTTCCCGGTGTTCGCGCGGGCGCACCTGCTGCGGACCTGGGCCGGCATCGTCGACGTCAGCCCGGACGCCTCGCCGATCATCGGCCTGACGCCGGTGGAGAACCTGTTCCTCAACTGCGGCTGGGGCACCGGCGGCTTCAAGGCCACTCCCGGCGTCGGCGACGTCTTCGCCGCGACCATCGCGCGCGGCAAGCCGCACGAGTACGCCGAACCCTTCGCCCTCGACCGGTTCACCACCGGTGCCCTCGTCGACGAGCACGGCGCCGCCGCCGTCGCGCATTAGGAGCTTCCGATGCAACTGATTCCCTGCCCGTGGTGCGGGCCGCGTGAGGAAGCCGAGTTCCACTACGGCGGCCAGGCGCACATCGCCTACCCGCCGGACCCGTCGGCGCTGTCGGACGAAGAGTGGGCGAAGTTCGTCTTCTTCCGCGACAACCCGAGCGGGCCGCATCCCGAGCGCTGGAGCCACTCCGCGGGCTGCCGCCGGTGGTTCAACGCCGTCCGCGACACGCGCACCCACGACCTCCTCGCGGTCTACCGCCTCGACGAGCCGCGGCCGGTGCTCTCATGACCCGGCTCTCCGGCGTCCCGCTCAAGTTCACCTTCGACGGCCGCGAGCTGACCGGCTACCTCGGCGACACCCTGGCTTCGGCGTTGCTGGCCAACGGCATCCACCAGGTCGCGACCAGCATCAAGTACGGCCGCCCGCGCGGGATCGTCGGTGCCGGCGTCGAGGACCCGAACGCCTTGGTGCAGATCGAAAAGCCGTTCCCGGAGCCGATGCTGTCCGCGACCACCGTCGAGCTGTACGACGGTCTGGTGGCGCGCGGTCTGCGTGGCCGGGGCCGGCTCGCCACCGAACCGGACCCGGCGCGGTACGACGCGAAGCACGTCCACTGCGACGTCCTGGTCATCGGCGCCGGGCCCGCCGGACGGGCGGCCGCGGCCGCCGCTTCCGGCCGGGTCCTGCTCGTGGACGACCAGCCCGACGGCGAAGCTCCGGATGGTGTCCGGTTCCTCTCGCGGACCACGGCGTTCGGCATCTACGACGACGGGTTCGTGCTCGCCCTGGAACGCCGCGGGGAACCCGTAGCGCCCGAACGG
Organism: Amycolatopsis sp. lyj-23; assembly: GCF_046549135.1. Taxonomy (NCBI): domain Bacteria; kingdom Bacillati; phylum Actinomycetota; class Actinomycetes; order Pseudonocardiales; family Pseudonocardiaceae; genus Amycolatopsis; species Amycolatopsis sp. lyj-23. The sequence goes on from NZ_JAJPWN010000004.1 coordinate 514,698, forward strand.
ATTTCGCGGCAGCGGGTCTGGCGGATCCGGGCGAAGCGGATCGTCATCGCGACCGGCGCCCACGAACGGCCGATCGTCTTCCCGGACAACGACCGCCCCGGCATCATGCTCGCTTCGGCTGCGCGCACATATCTGAACCGGTACGGCGTCCTGGCCGGGCGGAGCGTGGTCGTGTTCACCACCAACGACTCCGCGTACGACGCCGCCGACGACCTGGCCGGAGCCGGGGCCGAGATCGTGCGGATCGTCGACGCCCGCGAGGGGTACGGCGTCATCGGCACCGACGGTGACACCCACGTCACGGCCGCCCACGTGGCGAAACTGGGCGAGCTGCAGGGCGAGCGGGTGCCCTGCGACCTGCTGCTCGTGTCCGGCGGCTGGAACCCGGCCGTGCACCTCTACAGCCAGGCGCGCGGCACTCTCCGGTACGCGCCGGAACTCGGTGCCTACGTCCCGGATGGCTCGCTCGCGAACGTGGGTGTCGTGGGCGCCGCCGCGGGTGAAGGACTGCCGGAGACGAAGGTGCTCTGGCAGGTGCCCGCGCCGGAGTCCGAAGCAGACGCGCGGTTCGTGGACCTGCAGCGGGACGCCACTGTGTCGGACATCCTGCGCGCCACCGGCGCCGGACTGACCTCGCTGGAGCACGTCAAGCGGTTCACGACCATCGGTACCGCGCACGACCAGGGCAAGACGTCCGGCATGCTGGCCGCCGGCATCACGGCCGAGGCCCTCGGCGTCGACCTCGCCGACCGGCGGCCGACGACGTTCCGGCCGCCGTACACACCGGTCTCCTTCGCCGCGCTGGCCGGGCGGAACCGCGGCGAGCTGCACGATCCCGTGCGCGTCACCACGCTCCACCCGTGGCACGTCGAGCACGGCGCCGAGTTCGAGAACGTCGGCCAGTGGAAGCGGCCGTGGTACTACCCGCGGCCGGGCGAGTCGATGGCGGACGCCGTCCGGCGCGAGTGCCGCGCGGCCCGCAACGACGTCGCGTGCATGGACGGGTCCACTTTGGGCAAGATCGACGTGCAGGGCCCGGACGCCGGCTGGTTCCTCGACATGCTCTACACGAACCTGATGAGCACGCTCAAGGTCGGCCGGATCCGCTACGGCGTGATGTGCGGGGTCGACGGCATGGTGCTCGACGACGGCACGGTGATCCGCGTCGGCGAGGAGCGGTTCCTGGTCACCACGACGACCGGGAACGCGGCGAAGATCCTCGAGTGGATGGAGGAGTGGCTCCAGACGGAGTGGCCGCACCTGCGGGTGTTCGCAACGTCGGTGACCGAGCACTGGGCCACGATCCCGCTGGTCGGGCCGCGGTCGCGTGAGGTGCTCGGCCGCTTGGCACCGGACCTCGACGTCTCGAACGAGGCCTTCGGGTTCATGACCTGGCAGGACGCCGACGTCGCCGGGTTCGCCGCCCGGGTTTGCCGGATCAGCTTTTCCGGCGAGCTGGCGTACGAGATCAACGTCCCGTCGTGGCACGGACCCGCGCTCTGGCAGTCCATAGTGGACCAAGGTGTGACGCCGTACGGTACCGAGACCATGCACGTCCTGCGCGCGGAGAAGGGCTACCCGATCATCGGTCAGGACACCGACGGCACGGTCACCCCGCAGGACCTCGGCATGTCCTGGGCGGTGTCGAAGAAGAAGGCCGACTTCATCGGCAAGCGCTCCTTCGCCCGCGTCGAGAACAACCGGCCCGACCGCAAGCAACTCGTCGGCCTGCTGCCGGTAGATCCGGCGGTGCTGCTGCCCGAAGGTGCGCAGATCATCGAATCGGACGTCCTGCCGGAGCCACCGGTGCGGATGCTCGGGCACGTCACCTCCAGCTACGACAGCGCGGCCCTCGGCCGGACGTTCGCCCTCGCCCTGGTGCGCTCGGGCCGCGAGCGGATCGGCGAGACGCTCTACGTCCCGGTCGGCACCGAGGTGGTGCCGGTGACCGTGACCGGATCCGTGCTCTTCGACGAGGAAGGAGCCCGCCGTGACGGTTGACGCGGTCCACGAACCGTTCCGCACCCAGCTCACCGTCCGCCACCGCGAGGGCGGCACGCTCCTCGGCGTCCCCCTGCCCGGCCCGTGCACCTTCACCAGCGGCGACGGCATCGACGTCCTGTGGATGGGTCCCGACGAATACCTCGTCCTCGCCGGACCCGGCCGCCAAGCGGAGCTGGAAGGGGCACTTTCACGTCAAAGTGCCCTCGCCGTGGTGGACGTGTCGGCGCAGCGGAACGTCTTCCGGCTGACCGGGGCGGACGCGGCCGACGTGCTGGCGCACGGGTGCTCGATCGACCTGGAAGCGGCGCCGCCGGGTACCTGCGTGCAGACGTTGCTGGCCCGCACCGGGATCGTGCTCATGGTCCGGGAAGAGGGCTTCACGGTCCTCGTGCGACAGTCCTTCACGGACTACTTCCGGGATTGGCTGGCCGACGCGAGCCTGGAGTATGTGTCGTGACCTTCACCCTGACCCTGAAGTGCCCCGAACGCTCGGGGATCGTGCACGCCGTCACGACGTTCCTCGTCGGGCGCGGCTGCGACATCGTCGAGCACCAGCAGTTCGACGACGACGTCCGCGGATCGCTGTTCCTGCGTACGTCGTTCACCTGCGCCGAACCGGCCACAGTGGACGACCTGACCCGCGCGTTCGCCCCGGTGGCCGGGGACTTCGGCATGGAGTTCGGGTTCTCCGACGGCACCCCGCCGCGGATACTGGTGATGGTGTCGAAGTTCGGGCACTGCCTCAACGACCTGCTGTTCCGCTGGCGCGCGGGCGGCCTCGGCGCCGAGGTCGCGGTGGTCGTGTCCAACCACGAGGACCTCCGGCCGATGGCCGAAGCCGCCGGCGTCCCGTTCGTGCACGTCCCGGTCACGCCGGAGACGAAGCCGGAGGCCGAACAGCGGCTCCTGGACCTGGTCGGGGAGTACGAAGTGGACTTGATCGTGCTCGCCCGGTACATGCAGGTGCTGTCGAACGAGCTGTGCCAGAAGCTTGAAGGCCGTGCGATCAACATCCACCACTCGTTCCTGCCCGGCTTCAAGGGCGCCAAGCCCTACCACCAGGCCTACGACCGCGGCGTCAAGTACGTCGGCGCGACCGCGCACTACGTCACGCCCGACCTCGACGAGGGTCCGATCATCGAGCAGGAGGTGCAGCGCGTCGACCACACGTACTCGCCGCGCGAGCTGGTGACCGTCGGCCGCGACGCCGAGGCGCTCGCCCTCTCCCGCGCGGTCCGCTGGCACTGCGAACGCCGCGTCCTGCTCAACGGCAACAGCACCGTCGTATTCCGTTAGGAGTTCCGCCATGAGTGCACCGAAGGTCGTGATCATCGGCGCCGGCATCGTCGGCGCGAACCTCGCCGACGAGCTGACCGCCCGCGGCTGGACCGACGTCACCGTGCTCGACCGGGGCCCGCTGCCGCGCACCGGCGGGTCCACCTCGCACGCGCCCGGCCTGGTGTTCCAGACCAACGCGGCCAAGGCGATGACGGACTTCGCGCGCTACACGGTCGAAAAGCTGCTGAGCCTGGACTGCTTCCTGCAGGTCGGCGGCATGGAGGTCGCGACCACCCCGGCGCGCTGGGAGGACCTCAAGCGCAAGCACGGCTGGGCGACGTCGTGGGGGGTGCCGGGTTCGCTCATCGACGCCGACGAGTGCGTCCGCCGGTGGCCGCTCCTGGACGGCTCGCGGATCTTCGGCGCGCTGCACGTCCCGACCGACGGGCTCGCACGGGCCGCCAAGGCCGTCGAGGTGCTGGCTTCCCGGGCGACTGCACTCGGGGCCCGGTTCATCGGGTCCACGCGGGTCACCGACGTGCTGCAGGAACGCGGGCGCGTCACCGGCGTCCGGACCGACCAGGGCGACTTCCCGGCCGACGTCGTCGTGTCGTGCGCCGGGTTCTGGGGCCGCGAAATCGGCGCGATGGCGGGTATGGACGTCCCGCTGCTGCCGCTGGCCCACCAGTACGCGAAGACCGGCCAGGTCGCGGAACTGGTCGGCCGCAACACCGAAACCGTCGAGGCGAGCCTGCCCATCCTGCGCCACCAGGACCAGGACCTGTACTTCCGCGAGCACGTCGACCGGCTCGGCATCGGCTCCTACGCCCACCGACCGATGCCGGTCGAAGAGTCCACGTTGGACCCGGCGGTGACCGAGACGGCCATGCCGTCGATGCTGCCCTTCACCGAGGACGACTTCACGCCGTCGTGGGAAGAGAGCAAGCTGCTGCTGCCCGCGCTGGGCGGGACCAAGGTCGAGGAGGGCTTCAACGGCATCTTCTCCTTCACGCCGGACGGGCAGTCGCTGGTCGGCGAGTCGGCCGACGTCCGCGGGTTCTGGCTGGCCGAGGCGATCTGGGTGACGCACTCCGCGGGCATCGCCAAGGCCGTCGCCGAGCTGCTCGTCGACGGGCACTCCCAAGTGGACACCCACGACATCGACGTCCACCGGTTCGAGGAGGTGCAGCTCGCACCGTCCTACGTGCACGAGACGGCTCAGCAGAACTTCGTCGAGGTCTACGACATCCTGCACCCGCTCCAGCCCAAGCTGTCCCCGCGCGACTTGCGGGTGACGCCGTTCCACGCGCGCCAGCGCGAGCTGGGCGCGGTGTTCCTGGAGGCGGGCGGCTGGGAGCGGCCGCACTGGTTCGAAGCCAACGCGCCGCTGCTCGAGAAGCTGCCGCAGGACGCGCTCCCGCCGGCGCGGGACGCGTGGTCGGCGCAGTTCCACTCGCCGATCGCGGCCGCCGAGGCGTGGCACACGCGCAACGGCGTCGCGCTGTACGACATGACACCGTTGAAGCGCGTGGAGATCAGCGGTCCGGGGTCGCTGGAGTTCCTCCAGTCGCTGACGACCAACCAGCTCGACAAGTCGGTCGGGTCGGTGACGTACACGCTGATGCTCGACAACGCGGGCGGCATCCGCAGCGACGTCACGGTGGCGCGGCTCGAACCGGAGCTGTTCCAGGTGGGGATCAACGGCAACATCGACGTCGACCACTTCGTCAAGCACGCACCTGTAGGGGTGCGGGTCCGGGATACCACCGGCGGAACCTGCTGCGTCGGCGTGTGGGGGCCGCTGGCGCGGGAGCTCGTGCAGCCGCTGTCGCGCGAGGACTTCTCGCACACCGGGCTCAAGTACTTCCGGGCGCGGCGGGCGCGGATCGCCGGGGTGCCGGTGGTCGCGATGCGACTGTCCTATGTGGGCGAACTCGGCTGGGAGGTCTACACGAGCGCAGACAACGGCCTGCGGCTGTGGGACGCGCTGTGGGCGGCCGGGCAGCCGCTCGGCGTCATCGCGGCCGGGCGGGCCGCGTTCAACAGCCTGCGGCTGGAGAAGGGCTACCGGCTGTGGGGCACCGACATGACCACCGAACACGACCCGTACGAAGCCGGGGTCGACTTCGCGGTGCGGCCGGCGAAGGGCGATTTCCTGGGCCGGGACGCGCTCGAGGGCCGGACGCCGGCCCGGCGGTTGCGGTGCCTGACCGTCGACGACGGCCGCACGGTCGTGCTGGGCAAGGAACCGGTGTTCGTCGACGGCGTGGCCGCGGGCTACGTCACGAGTGCGGCGTACGGGTACACCGTCGGGCGCCCGATCGCCTACGCGTGGCTCCCGGCGTCGGCGGACGTCGGCCGCAGCATGGAGATCGAGTACTTCGGCCGCCGGGTCGCGGCCACCGTGGCCGCCGAGCCGCTGGTCGACCCCGGCATGGAGCGGATCCGGCGGTAACGCCGGTCACGTCGGGTCACCTCCGGCTCTCGAACGGGTAATCCACAGCAAGTCCATGGAAGCACGCCAGGAAATTCTCAGGATCGAGGCGTTTCCTGGAGGGGCCGGAGGCTTGCCGAGAGCTGGAGCTGTGCATGAGCGAGTACGACCGAGGACCGCAGGGGAGCGGCGAGTACCCGTACGGCTACGGCCAGGGCGGGTACCCGCCGGAGTACTACGGCCGGAACGGCTATCCGCAGGACCACGGCTACCAGCCCCGTGACCAGTGGGGACGTCCGTACCCGCCGCAGTACACCCAGCCGTCGGGCTTCTACGGCCAGGAGGGGCAGCCGTACGGCTACCACGGTTATCCGCCGCCGGTGCCACCGCCGCCGCGGCGGCACCCGCTGCGGGCGCTGACCGTCGCCGTCGTCGCGATCGCGCTGGCCGTGGTCGCCGGGCTCGGGATCGGGCACCTGATCTCCGGGGTGGGCGCGCCCACCGCGGGCGGCAACCAGAACTTCGGCTTCTCGGGGCAGCCCAGCGCGGCGAAGACGGTGCTCGACGTCGACGCCGTGTCGGCCAAGGTCAACCCGGCGATCGTGAACGTCAACACCGAGCTCGGCCTGCAGGGCGCGGCCGCGGCGGGCACCGGCATCGTGCTCACCCCCGACGGCGAGGTGCTGACCAACAACCACGTCGTCGCGGGCGCGACCAGCATCAAGGTGACGAGCATCGGCACCGGCGACACCTACCAGGCGGACGTGCTCGGCTACGACCGCACCGAGGACGTGGCCGTCATCCAGCTCCGGGGCGCGTCCGGGCTGCCGACGGCGGCCATCGGCGACTCGTCCGCGGTCAAGGTGGGCGACCAGATCCTCGGCCTGGGCAACGCGGGCGGCAAGGGCGGCGACCCGGTGCCCGCACCGGGCACGGTGGCGGCGCTGGACCAGTCGATCACCGCGTCGGACGAGTCCAGCGGGTCGTCCGAGCAGCTCACCGGCCTGATCCAGGTCCGCGCGAACATCGAATCGGGCGACTCCGGCGGCCCGCTGGTGAATGCGGACGCCCAGGTCATCGGCGTCGACACCGCGGCGTCGACGGGCTACCAGCTGAACGGCCGCCGCAGCGGCGGCGCGGGCCAGGGCTTCGCCATCCCGATCAACCAGGCGGTCGCCATCGCCCACAAGATCGTCGCCGGCCAGGCGTCCGACAAGATCCACATCGGCAAGACGGCGTTCATCGGCGTCTCGGTGTCGGACGGCCAGGGCGGGGCCCGGGTCCGCGAGGTGGTCCAGCGCGGCCCGGCCCAGAAGGCCGGCCTGACGGCGGGCGACGTGATCACGGCGATCGACGGCGAGCCGACCGGTTCGGCGACGGCGTTGACGAACGTGATGGACACCCACCACCCGGGGGACCAGCTGACGTTGACGGTCGCTGGTGCCGACGGTGGTCAGCAGCAGGTCCAGGTCAAGGCGATCGAGGGGCCGACCGGCTAGCGGAGGGTTTCCGCCAGTACTTCGCGGTGCGTCTGCTTCGCCGCGAGGTACTTCTCCCGGCCGGCGTCGGTGATCGTGACGAAGATGCCGCGGCGGTCCACCTCGCACAGCGCGCGCTCGACCAGGCCGTCCTTCTCCAGGCGGGCGACCAGGCGGGAGGTCGCGCTCTGGCTGAGGTGGATCGTGCTGATCAGGTCGGCCGAACGGCACTTGAAGTCGCAGGTGGCGAGGCGCTCGAGGGCCTCGAACTCGTTCGCGCCGATGCCGTGGCGCTCCTGCAGGCGGCACTCGAGCGTGCTGAACACGGCCGAGTAGCGGGCCAGCAGGTCGTGCCACTCCTGGACCAGTTCCTTCTCGGCGACGTCGCTCACGGCGACCAATCTAGCATGCGCACACATCAGATGCAAATGCATTTAATGCTTGGACATTAGATGCGTGTGCATGTAATGTCGCCGCCATGAGTTCTTCCGTGTCCCTGTCCACCACCTCGACCCGGTGGGACGCACGTCTCTGGGGTGTCCTGCTCACCGTCTCGATCGTCATCGGCCTCGACGCGCTCGACGTGTCGATGGTCGGGGTCGCGCTCCCGGCCATCCAGGCCGACCTCGGCCTGTCCACCAACGCGCTGCAATGGGTCGTCAGCGGTTACGTGCTCGGCTACGGCGGGCTGCTGCTGCTCGGCGGCCGCACCGCCGACCTGCTCGGCCGCCGCCGCGTGTTCCTCGTCGCCGTCGCGATCTTCGCGCTCGCCTCGCTGCTCGGCGGGCTCGTCGACGACGGCGCGCTGCTCATCGCGAGCCGCTTCATCAAGGGCCTGGCCGCCGCGTTCACGGCGCCGGCCGCGCTGTCCATCATCACCACGACGTTCCAGGAAGGCCCGGCCCGCAACAAGGCGATCAGCATCTTCGCCGTGTTCGGCGCCAGCGGCTACTCCGCCGGCCTGGTGTTCTCCGGCCTGCTGACCGAGGTCGGCTGGCGCTGGACGTTCCTGCTGCCCGCCCCGATCGCGCTGGTGGCGCTGGTCGCGGCGTGGAAGCTGATCCCGGCGTACCGCGCCGAAACCGGCCGCGGCTACGACTTCCCGGGCGCGATCACCGGCGCTGCCGGCTCGCTGCTGCTGGTGTTCGGCGTGGTCGAGGCGCCGGGAGTCGGCTGGGCGGCCCCGCGCACGCTGATCACGTTCGCCGTCGCGCTGGCGCTGCTGGTGACGTTCGTGCTCATCGAAAAGCGCAGCCGCCACCCGTTGCTGCGGCTGGGCATCCTGCGCTCGGGCCCGCTGGCCAGGGCCAACCTCGGCGGCGCGCTGTTCTTCGGCGCGTACATCGGCTTCCAGTTCGTCGTGATGCTGTACCTGCAGCGGGTCCTGGGCTGGTCGGCCCTGCAGACGGCGCTGGGCTTCCTGCCGGCGGCGCTCATCGTGGCGTTCGGCTCCCCGCGCATCGAGCCGCTGATCGACCGGGTGGGCACACCCCGCACGATCTTCGCGGGCGTGGTCGCGCACGTCATCGGCTACGCGCTGTTCCTGCGCATCGACGAGCACTCGGGCTACGCGGGCAGCGTCCTGCCCAGCATGATCCTGCTCGGCATCGGCTTCACGCTGGCGTTCTCCTCGCTCAACATCCAGGCCACGGCGGGCATCTCCGACGACGAGCAGGGCCTGGCCGGCGGTCTGCTGAACACGTCACTGCAGGTGGGCGGCGCCATCGGCCTGGCGGTGGTGACGGCGGTCCTGACCGCCAACGGCGGCCGCGAAGCTTCATCGGCGGCGTTGCTGACCGGGCTGACGCCGGCGTTGACCGTGGTCACCGCGATCGCGGTGCTGGGCCTGGTGGTCGCGTTCAGCGGCCTGGTGGCCCGCAAGCGACCGGCCGAGGAGCCGGTCGTGGAAGACGACCTGCTGGCCCTCGCGGACTGACCGGGAAAGGCGGGAGGACCACCATCGCCGGGGGATGGTGGTCCTTCCGCACGCGCGGCCACCTGGGGACAACTGTGCGAGCCGGGCGAGCGAGCCACCGGAACTGTCGGTGCCTTCCGCTAGCGTGGAAATCGGGGGCTGCTCAGGCCGCCGCGCCCCGCTCGTCCGTGCCCGGCACCTTCGCCGTCGTGATGGCGATGCGGTTCCACGTGTTGATGGCGAAGATGAGCGCGAGCAGCTGGGCCAGTTCCTCCGCACCGAACTGGCCGGCGGCCCGCGTGTAGACGTCGTCGGGGACGCCGCCGGAGATCAGCGTGACGGCTTCGGTCAGCGCCAGCGCGGCCCGCTCCTTCTCGCTGAAGAAGTGCGCGGCCTCGTGCCACACCGCGACCAGGTGCAGCCGCTCCTCGCTTTCGCCGGCCTTGCGGGCGTCCGCGGTGTGCATGTGCAGGCAGTATGCGCAGCGGTTCAGCTGGGACGCGCGGATCTGGACCAGCTCGACCAGCGCGGGGTCGAGCCCGGCGCGGGCGGCGGCGTCGAAGCCGATCAGGGCCTTGAAGGCCTTCGGAGCGGTCTTGGCGAAGTTCACTCGGTGCGTCATGAGAAGAAACCTACGGCCGCTTTGACCCCTGAGTATGGTGCATTTCCATGGCGGAATCGTGGGTCAATTCGGGGGAGCGGCTCGGCACGGACCTGCACCTGGAGCTGTCGGCAGCCGGCGGCAAGCGGGCGGCGCTCACCACCGCGCTGCGGGACGCCGTCCGCGCCGGACGGCTCGCGCCGGGCACCCGGCTGCCGCCCTACCGGTCGCTGGCCGCGGACCTGGGCCTGGCCCGCAACACCGTCGCCGACGCGTACGCCGAGCTCGTCGCGGAAGGCTGGCTCACCGCGGTGCAGGGGTCGGGCACCCGCGTCGCCGAGCGTGCCGAGCCGGTGAAGCCGGTCCGGACGTCGAAGAAGTCCCCCGGAGCGCCGGCGCCGGCGTACAACCTCCGCCAGGGCCAGCCGGACGCGACGTCGTTCCCACGCGCCGAATGGCTCGCCGCCGCCCGCCGCGCGCTGAACGTGGCCCCGCACGACGCCTTCGGCCCCGGCGATCCGCGCGGACGCCCGGAACTGCGGGAGGCGCTCGCCCGGTACCTCGCGCGGGCGCGCGGCGTGCGCACGGCACCGGAGCGGATCGTGGTGTGCTCGGGGTTCGCGCACGCCCTGCGGCTGCTGTTCCCGGCCGTGCTGCGGGGTCCGCTCGCGGTCGAGTCGTACGGCCTGGCGTTCCACCGCTCGATCTTCGCCGCGGCCGGCGTGCGGACCGTCCCGCTGGCGCTGGACGAACGCGGCGCACGCGTCGAAGACCTCGACGTCCCGAACGTGCTGCTGACACCCGCGCACCAGTTCCCGACCGGCGGCCCGCTGCACCACGACCGCCGCACCGCGGTGGTCGGCCACGTGCGCGCAACGGGCGGCGTGCTCCTCGAAGACGACTACGACGGCGAGTTCCGCTACGACCGCAAGCCGGTCGGCGCGGTCCAGGGCCTCGATCCCGAGCACGTCGTCTACGCCGGTTCGGTCAGCAAGAGCCTGTCGCCCGCGGTGCGCCTGGGGTGGCTGGTGCTGCCCGGGCACCTCGTCGACCCGGTGCTCGCCGCGAAGGGCGAGCGCGAGGCCTGGGCGAGCGTGCTCGACCAGCTCACGCTGGCGGAGTTCCTGGAGTCGGGCGCGTACGACCGGCACATCCGCCGGATGCGTCAGCGCTACCGCCGCCGCCGCGACCGGCTGGTGGCGGCGCTGGCCGAGCGGGCACCGCACGTGACGCCGACGGGCATCGCCGCGGGCCTGCACGCGGTCCTGCGTCTCCCGCCGGGCACCGAGAGCACCGCGCTGAAGGCGGCGGCCTGGCAGGGCCTGGCGTTGGACGGCTTGGCGGCGTTCCGGCACCCGGCAAGCAACATGTCCACAATGGACGGATTGGTGGTCGGGTACGCGACCCCGCCGGAACACGCTTACCCGGCGGCGCTGGACGCCCTCTGCCGCGCCCTGCCGCCCGGGTAAGGGCTTACCCGACGATGTCGATCTCGAACGGCTCGGCCGCGCTGTAGTTGATGTCGGCCCACACCGCGCCCGGCAGGTCGTACCTCCGGTGGGACGTCAGCTTCGAGTCGTACCCGCCCGTCTGCTTGGGGTTGTGGCCGACGCCCTGGTGGTCGCTGCCCCACGCGAAGATGTCGCCCACCCACATCGGGTTCGCGTAGCCGTCGCCGCCGAGGCGGGGGCGGATGATGACCGCTGCTCCCGGGCTGCCGGACAGGAACACGCGCACCGCGTTCTCCGCGGCGTCCGGCGGGGTGACGGTGATGCGCTCCATGATCTCCACTCCAGTCGTCGTCGAAGGGCCGTCCACTCCGGGCCAGTAGTCGGCGACGGACGACACGTCGTAGCCCGGGGCGACGTTCCCGCGGTACTGCTTGGCGATCGCGCCGGCCGGGATCGTGGGATCGCCGTTGTACTGGGCGATCCAGTAGTGCGGTTCGGCGACGCCGGCGGACGAGAACGCCGTCCGCACCGACGGCCACGTCGACAGGTTGCAGTAGACCGTCGGGTCCGCGCCCGCCGCGCGGCGCATCCGGACCCAGCCGGGCGCTTCGGCCGGGCTGGCGTCGCCGGGCTCGACGTCGAGGACGTGCCCGTCGTTCGTCGACGCCTTCTTGACGATGGTGACCTTGACCGCGTAGGGGAACCGCGCCCAGTCCGCCGCCGACCAGGGCGCCAGCTTGATCCGGTCGATGTAGCCCGCGACCATCCGGGCCTCGCGGGGGATGTTCGCGGCCGTCACCGCGTCGTACATCGTGCGCACGGGTTCGGCCTCCGTTCGTGCCGCAGCGCCGTGGGAAGGACGGCGGATCGTTCTCGTGGCCCGCCATCGTGCAATTACCCGCGTGGGGTGCTCGTCAAGCGAAAAGCACGTCACCGCACGGTGAATCACCAAGACGGCCGCACCCGGCCGGTCCTTCACACCCGGTTCACGCGCCGATGGTGACGTTCCGCTTCCGGTACTGGCTTCCCGCTCACCCGGCTGGCAAGCTGCCAGCACCTCACGAGGGAAGGACGTGCATGGCGGCACACCCGGCGCGGGCCCGGCGGATCGACGCGCGGGTCGTCGTCCTGAGCGCGCTGCTCGTGGTCGCGCTGCTCGCGTGGGCCGGGGTCGGCTGGCTGAAGGACCGGCTGGCCGGCGGCGGCTGCGACACGACCACCGCGGTGCACCTCACGGCCGCCCCGGACATCGCGCCGGTGCTGGCCCAGCTCGCCCGGACCGTCCCGGGGCCCGACTGCTACGCCGTCGAAGTCACCGCCGGCCCGTCGACGGCCACCGCGACCGCCCTCGAAGCCAACGGCGCGAACGGGCCGGACGTCTGGGTGCCGGAGTCCAGCACCTGGCTGCTGCAGGCCCGCGACGGCGGCGCGTGGAACCTCCCCGAGTCCGGCCAGCCGGTGGCGAGCTCGCCGGTGGTGCTGGCGCTGACCGACGACGTCGCCAAGCAGGCCGGCTGGCCGGGGAAGTCGCCGTCCTGGTCGGACGTCCTCGCGGGGAGCCCGGTCGGGCTGCCCGACCCGGGCCGGGACCCCGCCGCCATCGGCGCGCTGATCGGCCTGCAGCAGCTGAGCAAGGACGCGCCCGACCCGGCCGCGGCGTTCACCGAGGAGATCCGCAGGCTCTCGGCGGTGAAGCAGCCGTTCACGGCGTGGCCGGCGTCGGAGCAGTCGGTGCTGGCCCGCAAGCTCGTCGCCGCCTACCCGGCCGTCGGCGTGCCGAGCTTCGACTACCCGTACGTCGTGCTGCCGCGGGCGTCGGAGGCCTCGCGCTCGGCGGCGGAGCGGTTCCTGCGGCTGCTGCTCGACCAGACCGCCACCAAGGCGTTCGCGGACGGCGGCTTCCGGACGCCGTCCGGGCAGCTCCTCGGCGACCGGCCGCGGGACACCCGCACGAACGCCGCCCCGCGCCCGGCCGGGCCGCCCGCGGCCGAAGCGGTGTACGGCGTGCTCCAGGCGTGGGCCGGGGCGAACCTCAGCGCCCGCGTCCAGGTGCTGCTCGACGTGTCGGGCTCGATGGCGGCCACCGTGCCCGGCACCGGCCGCAGCCGGATGGCGCTCACGCTGGAAGCGGCGACGCAGGGGCTCGGCCTGTTCAAGCCGACGACGGAGATCGGCCTCTGGCTGTTCTCGACCAAGCTCGACGGCGACAAGGACTACAAGGAACTGCTGCCGATGCGGCCGATCTCCGAGCAGCTGGCCTCGGGCGGCGTCGCGACGCTGCAGGCGGTCAAGCCGAAACCCGGCGGCGCGACCGGGCTGTACGACTCGATCCTCGCCGCGTACCAGAACGCCCGGCAGAGCTGGCAGCTCGGCCGGATCAACGTCGTCGTCGTGCTCACCGACGGCCGCAACGAAGACAGCGACTCGATCGGGCTGCCCGGCCTGCTCGCCGAGCTGAACCGGCTGCAGGACCCGCGGAAACCTCTGCCGGTGATCGGCATCGGCATCGGCCCGGACATCGATTCCAGCGAGCTGAAGCAGATCTCGGCCGCGACCGGCGGCGACTCCTTCACCACGCCGGACCCGCGCAAGATCTCCGACGTCTTCTACCAGGCCTTGAGCAAGCTCATGTGCCAGCCGCCCGCCTGCAAGAAGTGAGGACGCCCGTGTTGGTGCAGATCGAAAAGCCCGCCCCACGGGTGACGCGAAGACCGTCGGCGCTGGTCGTCGCCGCGTTCGTCGCCGGGGTGGTGCCCTTCGCCTTCCACGCGTGGGCGGCGCTGCACGGGAACTTTGCCCAGGACGACTTCGTCATGACCTACCGGGCCGCCGTGGCCGGGCCGTTCGACCTCGGCTACCTCTTCCAGGACTACCACGGGCACCTGACACCCGGCGGGTTCTTCCTCGCCGCCGTGCTGACGTGGTGGGCGCCGCTGAACTTCCCGTTGCTGGTGCTGCCGCTGCTGCTGATGCGGGCCGTGGCGACCGTGCTGTTCTGGTGCCTGCTGGTGCGCTGCTTCGGCCGCCGCTGGGCGATCCTGGTGCCGTTCACCGTGTTCACCGCCTCGACGCTGCTGCTGGTCCCGACGCTGTGGTGGGCCTACGGCGTCCAGATCGTCCCGGTGGTGCTGGCGGCCGCCGGTGCCGCGTACTGGCACGTCCGCTACCTGCGCGACGGCGGCCGGTGGTGGATCGGCGCCTTCGCGTGGACGTTGTTCGGGCTGGCGTTCTACGAGAAGGCCGCGGTGGTGCCGGTGCTGCTGGCCGGGGTGACCGTCCTGCTCGGACAGTCCTTCCGGGACCGGTGGCGCTACTGGGCGGGGCACGCGGTGCTGCTCGCCGCGTTCGTCGCGGGCTACCTCGCGCTGACGTCGAGCCAGGTGGGGGCCGGCGGCCCGCCGATGACCGCGGGCACCGTCGCCGACCTGACCGGCCGGATGCTCGGCGACACCTTCCTGCCCGGCCTGGCCGGCGGGCCGTGGTCGGGGCCGGGCCCGGGCGCGACCTGGGCGCCGTCGCCGTTCGCGGTCGTGGTCCTGCTCTTCGCCGCGGCTTCGGCCCTGCTGGTGGCCGGTGTGCGTGCGGGTGGCCGCCGGGCCTGGCGCGCCTGGGCGCTGCTCGGGCTGCTGTTCGCCGTGGACGTCGGGCTGCTGGCGGCGACGCGGCTGCGCGAAGTCGGCCCGGCCGCCGGTGACGACCCGAGGTACCTCGCCGAGCTCGCCTTCGTGGCCGCGCTGTGCGGTGCGTTCGCTTTCCTGCCGCCCGACGGCGTTGCGCCGTCCGGCGGAACGCGGGAACGGCCGATCGCGCTGGTGGCGTGCGTGCTGCTGCTCGTCAGTTCCGCGGCCGGGTTCTGGCGGCTGGCCCCGGCTCTGCGGTTCGAGCATTCCGCGCGGTACCTCGAAAACGTCCGTGCCGCCGTCGCCGAGGACCCGGATCTGGTCTTCTACGACACGTTCGTCCCGTCCGACGTGGTCCACGAGTGGTTCGGCGCGGACTCGCAGGCGTCCCGGGTGGCCGGCCTGCTGCCCGGCACGCACTTCGACCAGCCGACGAACCGGATGCACCAGCTCGACGCGTCCGGTACGCCCCACCTGATCACCGGGGTGGCCGCGGAGTCCCGCGGTGTGCCGGGGCCGGTGCGGGACTGCGGGTACACGGTCGGCGAAACGCCGGTGAGCGTGCCGCTCGACAAACCGGTGCTCGGCAGGCACCTGCTCAAGATCGACTACTTCACCTCCGACGGCGGCGAAGGCCTGGTCGACCGGACGCCGGTGTGGTTCCAGGCCGGGCTGCACTCGCTGTACCTGCCGGTCGACGGCCTGTTCGACCACATCGGCGTGCAGCTGTCGAGCCCGGGCGCGCCGGTGTGCGTCGCGAAGGTGGAGATCGGGCAGCCGGTGACTCAGTAGGGGTCGTACGGGCTGTCGTGGCCGAGCAGCCGGGCCAGCGGGCGCAACCGCAGCCGCAGCAGCACCTTGATCACGACGTTGCGCCCGAACCACGGCAGCTGCGCCAGCACGCGCAGCCGGTCGCGGGCCGACGGCGGGGCCAGCCGGAACCGCGCCAGCGACGTGGCCCGGTCCACATAGGTGTAGCGCCGTCCGAAGAGGACCTTCGCGATCGTGCCGAGGGTGACGCCGACGGAGGAAAAGCAGTCGTGGACCAGGATTTCCGCGCCCGGCGGCAGGTGCGCCGACCAGCGCAGGTCGTCGGTGTAGGTCCAGTAGTCGTGCTTGCCGTCGATGTAAAGCAGCTGTAGGGGCCGGTCCCAGTCTGGGCGCAGTTCCGTGCTGTAACCGGCGACGAGCTCGACGACGTCGTCCAGGCCGGCCCGGCGGATGTTGCGCTCGAACAGCTGCCGCGTCGGCGATCCGCCGAACAACCGGCCGTCGACGAAGGGGTCGACGGCGATCACCGTGGCGCCGACCGTGCGGGCCGCGGCACCCAGGACGATCGTGGACCGCCCCTGGTGGCTGCCGATTTCCAGGACGGTGTCGCCCTTCTCCAAGCGGCACACGGCGTTCCACAGCGCTTCGCCCTGCGCGCGCGTCATCCAGCCCTTGACCGGTTCGGCCGAAGCCCAGGCATCATCGAAGGAGATGGCGCACCTGCCTGAAGTCGGGAACTTTGCCTTCCGCAAAACTGTCGGCACATGGTAGCCAGGTTTCCGCCTAGTATCTACCGGATGGTAACCGCCACCCGCGAACGGTCCCGGGACGACGCCCCGCCCTCCGGCGGCGCCCGGAAGTTCTCGGTGGCCGCCTTCTTCCGCCGGCCCAGCACCTGGATCGTGCTGGCGCTGACCACGTTGTCGTTCCTGCAGATGCCGGGGAAGACGACGTTCGACACCAAACTGGACCTCGCCGTCGACCCGCTCGCCTTCCTGGGGCGGGCCCTGCACCTGTGGAACCCGGAAGCCACCGCGGGGGAGCTGCAGAACCAGGCGTACGGCTACCTCTTCCCGATGGGCCCGTTCTTCGCGCTGTGCCAGGCCGTGGGCGTGCCCGCGTGGATCGCGCAACGCCTGTGGGGCGCAGTCCTGCTGTCGGCCGCGTTCGGCGGTGCGCTGCTGCTGGCGCGGGCGATGAAGATCGGCACCGAGCGCACGCGGCTGATCGGCGCGCTCGGGTACGCGCTGGCGCCGCGCATGCTGACCGAAATCGGCGGCCTGTCCGCGGAAATGCTGCCCGCGGTGCTCCTGCCGTGGGTGCTGGTGCCGCTGGTGCGGGCCGGGGCGATCGGCTCGCCGCGGCGGGCCGCCGGGCTGTCCGCGCTGGCCGTGCTGGCCATGGGCGGGGTCAACGGCGCGATGGTCGTGATGGCCCTCGTCCTGCCCGGGCTGTGGCTGCTGACCCGCCGGTGGACGCGGACGCACGTCGAACTCGTGCTGTGGTGGTTCGTCTTCGTCGTCGGCGCGACGCTGTGGTGGATCCTGCCGCTGCTGCTGCTCGGCGAGTACAGCCTGCCGTTCCTGGACTACATCGAGTCGGCGACGAACACGACCGCGCCGATGTCGCTGTTCGAGGTGCTGCGCGGGACCAACCAGTGGGTCGCCTACGTCGTGCAGGGCACGCCGTGGTGGCCGGGCGGCTGGTCGCTGATCGACAACCCGGTGCTGATGCTGGCGACCGGGCTCGTCGCCGGGGTCGGGCTGTTCGGGCTGACCCGCCGCGGCCTGCCGGAACGGCGGTTCCTGGTGCTCGGCGTGGTGACCGGGCTGACCCTGCTGACCGTCGGCTACGTCGGTTCGCTCGACAGCCCGCTGGCCGAGCAGGTCCGGCACCTGCTCGACGGGCCGCTCGCCCCGCTGCGCAACGTGCACAAGTTCGAGCCGGTGCTGCGGCTGCCGCTGGTGCTGGCGTTCGTGCACGGCATCTCCAGCCCGGCCCGGGTGCCGTCCGCGCGGCGGTTCCTGCGGCCCGCGGTGGGCCTGCTGCTGGTGCTGGTGATGGCCGCGCCGGCGTGGCTGCTGAACCTGCGCTCCGGCCCGGGCTGGGACGCGGTGCCCGGCTACTGGTACGACGCCATGGGGTACGTCGCCAAGGCCGACCCGCACGCGCGGACGCTGCTGCTGCCCGCCACCGGGTTCGGCGAGTACGAGTGGGGCCGCACGGTCGACGAGCCGGCGCAGGCGATCGCGCGCAGCCCGTGGGCGGTCCGCAACCAGGTGCCGCTGGGGTCGGAGGGCAACACGCGGCTGATGGACTCCGTGGACGCCGCGCTGGCCGACGGCCGCGGCGACGCCGGGCTCGCCGCGTTGCTCGCCCGCTCCGGCTACCGGTTCCTGCTGCTGCGCAACGACATCGACCGCGAGCGGACCGCGGCCCCGCCCGTCGCGACCCTGCGGGCCGGCCTGGCCGGGTCGCCGGGCATCGCCAAGGCCGCCCGGTTCGGGCCGCTCGAGGTCTACGAGGTGCGGAAGGCGGTGCCGCTGGTCACCGCGACGGCGGCGACGGACGTCCCGACGGTGAGCGGCGGGCCGGAAAACCTGCTGCCGCTGATCGATTCCGGTCAGCTCGACCCGGCGACGCCGGCGGTGCTCACCGGCGACGGCGGGTCGCCCGGCGGCCCGCGGCTGGTGACCGACGGCCTGCGCCGGGCCGAGCGGAACGTCGGCGGCGTCCGTGACAACCTCAGCCAGACCCTGACCGCGGGCGAGGCCTACCGCCAGCAGCGCGCGGCCGGCGACCTGCTGCCGTTCCCGGGCCAGGAGCACCAGACCGTGGCCGCCTACCGGGGCATCCGCTCGGTGACGGCGTCGACGGCGGCGTCGTTCGCCGACGCCTTCGGCGGGTCCGACCCTTCGCACCAGCCGTTCGCCGCGATCGACGGCGACCCGCGCACGGCGTGGCACTCGTCGTCGTTCACCGGGCCGATCGGGCAGTGGCTCGAGGTCGAACTGGACACCCCGCGGCTGGTGAACTCCGTCGAGCTGCAGCTGGTCGACGACCTGCGGGTGGGCTGGCCGGCGACCCGGATCCGGATCACGACCGACAACGGCTCGGTCGACCAGCAGGTGATCCGCGGCGCCGGGCCGCACGAGTACTCCGTCGCCTCCGGCGTCACCCGCAAGGTGCGCGTCACGCTGCTGTCGCTGGTGGTCGGGCGGCAGGACGGGAACGTCGGGATCGCGGAGCTGAAGATCCCGGGCACCGAGCCGCAGCGCGCGCTGGAGGTGCCCGCGGACCTGCCGACCGGCCCGGCGCCGGGGTTCGCGTTCACGCGCGGCGCGCAGCCGCGGTTCGCCTGCCTGCCGGTCGGCGACGCCGTGCGCTGCGACGCCTCGGCGGCCCGCGACGGCGAGGAACCGGACGGGATCCGGCGGTTGTTCAGCACGCCGGCCGAGCAGACGTACCTGGTCGGCGGCTCGGTGCTGCCCGCGGGCGGCGGCCGCAACCCGGTGTCGCTGCCCGGGGTCACCGTGAGCTCGACGTCCCAGCTCGGCGGCGACCCGGCGGCGGCCGGGTTCGCGGCCGTGGACGGCGACCCGGGCACGGCGTGGCGCCCCGACGTCACCGATCTGCGGCCGGCGCTGACCCTGAACTGGCCGTCGCCGAAGCGGATTTCCGGGCTGCGCATCGAGGTGTCGCCGTCGAGCGGGGCCCGTGCGCCGCGGCAGGTGCAGCTGGCCGGCCGATCGGGGACGCGGACGGTGCAGCTCGACGCGAGCGGGTCGGCGACCTTCGAGCCGCTGGACACCGACCAGCTGCAGATCGTGCTGCCGGGTGACGACGACGATCCCGCGGCGCGCGCGGTCGTGGGCATCGGCCGCCTTTCGCTGTCCGGCAGCGACGACCTGCTGCCCGGGCCGGACCCGGCGTTCTCGGTGCCGTGCGGGTCGGGGCCGAACGTCCACCTCGACGGGCTCGACTACCGGACGTCGGTGCAGGGCAAGCTGTCCGACATCACCGCGCACCGGCCGCTGGCGCTGGTGATGTGCCGCGACTCCGAGGGCGGCATCGTGCTGCCGGCGGGCGGGCACGAGCTGCGGACGGACCGGTCGGAGTCGTTCGTGGTGCAGGACCTGTGGCTGCGTCCGGCCGGCGCTTCGCCGCCGCCGGTGCACCGCGCGGTGCAGGTGGGCGACTGGGGCGCGGCGTCGCGGTCGGTGACGGTGGGACCGGGCGCGGAGGCGGTGCTGGCGGTCCCGGAGAACGCCAACGCGGGCTGGACGGCCACTTTGGACGGACAGCAGCTGACCCGCACCCGCGTGGACGGCTGGCAGCAGGCGTGGGTGGTCCCGGCGGGCGCGGGCGGCGTGGTGTCGCTGTCGTTCACGCCGGACGCGCACTACCGCCTGAGCCTCCTGATCGGCGCGGCGGCGGTGCTGGTGCTGCTGGTGGGCGTGGCGTGGCCGGCCCGCCGACGCCGGTTCACGGTCTCCCCGGGCGGCGCCTGGACCCCGGTCGCGCTCATCGGGCTGCTGGTCGCGCTGGGCGGGATGCTGCCGGTGGTGCTGCTGATCGCGTGCCTGCTGGCCCGCCAGTTCTCCGAGCGCGCCCCGCGGTTCCTGGCGTTCGGAGGCATGGCCGTGGCGGCTCTGGTGTCGGTGACGGGCCGGGTGCTGGGCCACGGCCAGGAGTGGGCGTACGGCCCGCTGACCCAAGCGGCCCTCCTGCTGGCGGCGGCGGCAACGGTGGCCACCTGCGTGGACTGGTTCACCCGCAAGGAAAACCCCACCAACCCCACCCCCTGACCGGGTACCCGAAGGGTCGGCCCGCGTACCTGTACGGTCGGCCTGCGTACCCGGACAGTCGGTTGGCGTACTCGGAGGGTCGGTTCGCAAGCCGACCCTCTGGGTACGCAGGCCGACCCTCTGGGTACGCAGGCCGACCGGCTGGGTACGCAAGCGTGTGCAGAAAACTCGGGATTGTCGGTGCCTGTTGGTAGCGTGGAAAACGGGGGCTGCTCAGGCCGGTTTGCGCGGCCGGAACTCCAGTACCGCCCCCGCCGCGGCCAGCGCCCCGGCCGTGCACGCAGCCGCCGTGACCACCTCCATGGGTGAACTGTGCAGCCACGTCGTGATCAGCGCCGCCTCCACGGCCACCGCCGACCACATCAGGAGCGTCACGCGGCGGTCGCCGTCCGCCAAGCGGGCGTACAGCAGGATCTGGACCAGCGCCAGCAGTGAACCCGCCAGCGCGAACGGCCACACCGGCATCGCGGCGCCCGCGTACCGCGAGCCGCCGATCAACGCCGGCAGGGAAGGCCCCAGCACCAGCGAAACCAGCAGCACCAAGGCGTCCAGGGACGCGCAGACCGCGAGCGCCACCGGCAGCACCCGGCGGCGGCGATCGGACACCGCCAACCGCGGCAGGACCAGCACCCCGACCGCCTGCGGCAGCCAGTACGCGATCTTCGTGACGATCGCCCCGAGCGCGTACTCGCCCGCCTCCGAAGACGGCAGCGTGTGGCGGGCCAGCACCAGGTCCAGGTTCACCAGCAGCACCAGGGCCAGCATCGCCTGCGTCGTGTGCAGCACCTCGCCGCCGTGGCGGTCGGCCCAGCGGGGCCGCGGGCGGCCGCAGATCCGCCAGCCCGCCACGACCACCACCAGCGAACCGATCGCCGCGCCGGCCAGCGCGCCGGTCGGGGTGCCCGAGACGACCAGCCCCACCACCGACCCGCCGACCTTGCCCACGCCCTCCAGCGCGATCAGGCCGGCCAGCACGGCGAACCGGTGGCTGCCCTGCAGGAGCCCGTGGAACACGCCCAGCAGCGTCAACGGCCCGAGCGCCGCCGTCACCAGCAGCGCCGGGGCCAGCGAACCGAGGTGCAGCAGGAGCACCAGCAGCGGGCTCAGCGTCAACGCCGCCGTGGCGACGACCGCGCTCGTCATCAGGCCGAGCGCGAAGAGCGAACCCTGGGCCGGCGACGGCGAACGCGCCACCCGCAGGGCCACCACCGTCTGCAGCCCCATGGCGGGCACGACGCCGATCACCAGCACCGCCAGCAGCGAACTCAGCTCGCCGAACGCGCCGGGGGCCAGCAGCCGCGCGGCGGCCAGACTCAGCCCGTAACTGGCCGCGTTGTTGCCCGCGAGCGCGAGCGAGACGAGGATCGCCGCGACCCGGTTGCCGGTCCGCGCCGGGACTTCGGTGTCTACGCTCAACGGCGGGCTCCCATTACCGGCGGGTAATGACCAGGGACCCTAACCGCGCGCGCAACGGAAAGGAAGGGCCGTGGACGCACCGGGCAGGCGGCTGGCCCTCCCCGCGCTGTCCGCCGCGCTCGCGTTCGCCGTCTGCGCGCCCCTGCTCGGACGCGGGTTCGTCCTGAGCTACGACATGGTGTTCGCGCCACGGCAGTACTTCGTGCCGGACGCCTTCGGGATCGGCACCACGCTGCCGCGCTCGGTCCCGGCCGACGCCGCCGTCGCGCTCGCCACGACCGTGCTGCCCGGCGACATCGTCCAGAAGACCGTCCTGCTCCTGGCGTTCTTCTTCGCCGCGCTCGGCGCGGGACGGCTCGTGCCCACCGAGCACCTCGGCACACGGCTCGTCGCCGCGACGGCCTACGCCTGGACGCCCTACCTCGCGGAACGGCTGTTCATCGGGCACTGGCCGCTGCTGCTCACCTACGCGTGCCTGCCGTGGATCGCCCGCGCCGGGCTCGCCGCGCGCGAACGCGAACCCGGTGCCCTGCCGAGACTCGTGCTCGCCTGCGCCCCGGCCGTCCTGACCCCGCCGGGTGGTCTGCTCGCGGCCGCCGTGATGGTCGTGGCCGCCGGTTCGCGGCGGCTCTGGCAGACGGTCCCGCTCGCCATCGCGCTCAACCTGCCGTGGCTGGTGCCGACGTTCCTCAACGCGGGCGGCACGTTCTCCGACCCGGACGGCGTCACGGCGTTCGGCGCCCGCGCCGAAAGCTGGGGGCCCGCGCTGCTGAGCGTGCTGGGGCTCGGCGGCATCTGGAACGCCGAAACCGTGCCCGGCAGCCGGGCCGTGCCGTTGGTGCCGGTGCTGACGCTCGTTGTCGTCGCGGTCGCGCTCGCCGGGCTCCGGCCGCTCGCGCAGCGGTGGGGGAAGGCGCCGGTCCGGTCCCTGACCGCGCTCGGCGTCCTGGGTGTGCTCCTGGCCTCGCTGGCCACGCTGCCGGGCGGCCACGCGGTCCTCGTCGCCGCGACGCAACACGTGCCCGGCGCCGGATTGCTGCGTGACGCCCAGAAATGGGTGGCGTGGTGGGGTCTTCCGCTCGCGCTGGGCTTCGCGTTGGCCGTCGAAGCCGCCGCGGCGAAGCTGACCACCGGGCGCGGCCGGGTCGCGCTGGTGACGGCGGCGGTCGCCTTCCCGCTGCTGACGATGCCGGATCTGGCGTGGGGCGGCTGGGGACGGCTCGGCACCGCGCAGTACCCGCCCGACTGGGCAGCTGTGTCCGGAGAACTCGGTGACCGGCCCGGTGACGTGCTCGTGCTGCCGCTCTCGGCGTTCCGCGGGTTCGCCTGGAACGCCGACCGCACCCAGCTCGACCCGGCGCCGCGCGTGCTGCCGAAACCCGTGCTGGTGGACGACACCCTGCAGGTCGGCGCCGAGCGCATCGCCGGCGAGGACCCGCGGATCGGCGACGTCCGCGCGGCGACGTCGGCGCGTGAGCTCACCGCCGCCGGGATCGGCTGGATCCTCGTCGAGCACGGGACACCCGGTTACGTCGACCCGCGGTTGCTCGCCGACGCGACGCCGGTGTGGTCGGGTGACTGGCTGACGCTGTACCGGACCCCGGGTGTGCCCGCGGTGAAAGCGATCTCGTGGACGCCGGCCTTGCTGGCGAACGGAGTAGCGCTCGCGTTGCTGTGCGTCGCGGTGTTGTGCCGCATGTTACCGATGCGTACATTGGGCCGCGGCAGGATTCTCCCGCCGCGGAAGGAGTGACACGTGGGCACGGTCATCGGCGCGATCGTCGCCGTCATCATCGGCGGCGGAGCGGCGACAGCGGGCGGTTTCGCCCTCATCACGAGCGCCGACCCGGACACCGCCGCTCCGGTGCAGGAAAAGCTCAACGCGCAGGTGAAGTTCAACCCGGCCGACCACCCGCTCAAGATCTACGGGGACCGCTGACGCTCGCCTCCGACCACGCGCACCGCGTCGTCGGGCTCTACGGCGACCCCACCGTTTCCTGGAGCATCCTCCTCGAAGCGGACCTCGTCGCGGCCGCACCCGAACCGGAGAAGCTCCGCGCGCGCCTGACGGCCGCCGTCCAGCGGTACCCGCACCTCGGTGTCGTGCCGGAAATCGAGCGGAGCACCGACCTGCCCGCTGTGCGTGACCGTTTCGCTTCGGCGCCCTACGAACGCGGTGCGCCGTTGATCCGCGTCGCCGTCGGCGAGCGGGCGCTCCTCGTCGCCGCGCACCACGGCGCCCTCGACGGCCTCGGCCTGCTGGCCCTGCTCGGCATCCTCCTGGACGTCCCGGTTTCCTCGGCGGCGCGCGGCATCGGGGCACGCGTGGGCGGCAAACCCTTTGCGCTGTCGGCCCTCCAGCGGGTCGCCGAGGCGCTTTTCGCGCCACCGGGCCGGATCGCCCCGGACCGGGGGCCGGCGGCCGCGGGAGACGTCTTCGCGGCCTGCCACGAGCCCTCCCTGCGGCTGGGGGCCGCGGGGTTCGTCGCGGCGGCCGCGCGCGCCACGGAACGCTGGAACCGCGCGCACGGCACCCGCACGGCACGGGTCGTGGCGGCGCTGGGCGCGTCACGACGGCCGGGCGCGGCGCCGGAACCGGTGCACGACAGCGCGTTCTTCCGCCTGCGGCTGCGTCGTGGCGCGGACGTCGCCGCGGTGCTGGCGGTCCAGCCACCGGAGCCGGACTTCCCGGCCCGCAGCAGCCGCCTGGCCCGCCTGGGCACCCGGCTGCTGGCGAGCAGGCTGGGATCGACGTTCCTGGTCTCGAACCTCGGCGTGGTGTCCACCGGCGACCGGGTCCGCGCACTGGCGTTCTACCCGGCGGCGAGCGGCCGCTCGGGCGTGGCGTTCGGCGTGGCGACGACCGGCGGGCGGACCACGATCACGGTGCGAGCGCGCCGCAAGGACTTCGACGAGGTTGCTGCTGCCCGGTTGCTGGGTGAGTTCCGGGATGCGGTGCGGGAGCCGGCCGGGTGACGGGGGTCGCCTCAGGCGGGGCGGCGGCTCGGGACCCCGCCGGGCCGCGGGCTCATGAGGACTTCGACGAGGCTGCTGTTCGGCTGCCGGGTGCGTTCCGGGATGCGGTGGGGGACCAGGGTTCGCGGGCGCGGCACCGGTTTCCCGGCGACCTCCCGCACCAGTGACTCGAACTGCCCCGCACTCGCGTCCCAGCTGTACCGGCGGGCCCGCTCGGCGCCCGCCAGGCCCATCTCCGCGCGCCGCAGGCCGTCGGCCAGCAGGGTGTCCACCTGGGCCGTGAAGTCGTCGAAGTCGTCCGCCAGCAGGCCGGTGCGGCCCGCCACGATGGACTCCGTCACGCCGCCCGCCGCGCGGTAGGCGACCGAGGGCACGCCGTGGGCCGCGGCCTCCATGATGACGATGCCCCAGCCCTCCTTGACCGACGGGCACAGGTGCACCCACGACCGCGCGAGGATTTCGTGCTTGGCCTGCTCGTCGACCCAGCCGTGCAGGACGACCCGGTCGGCGACCCCGCGCGAAGCCGCGTGGGCGCGCAGCACCTCGTCCCACGGCCCCTGGCCGACGACCTCCAGCCGCAGCGACGGCCAGCGCCGCGCCAGCCGCGCCACGACGTCGATCGCGTGCTCGATCCGCTTGTGCGGCACCAGTCTGCTCACCGCGACCAGCGTCGGCTCCTCGTCGCGTTCGGACGTGCACGGCGGCGGCGTGTCCAGCCCGTTCGGCACCACGGTGACCCGCTCGCGTTCGACACCCAGCTCCGCCAGTTCCGCCCGGGTGACCTCGGAAACCGTGACGTACCGGCACCCGCGGAACAGCCACGGCGCCAGCCGCGACTCGATCCACCAGCCGATCCGCCCGAGCGTCTCGCCGAGCGCGCTGATCCACTGTTCTTCGTGGACGTGGTGCACGAGCACCAGCACCGGGCAGCCGGCGACCAGCCGCGCGAAGAACGGCATCCCGTTCTGCACGTCGACCACGAGATCGGCGCGGGACCGGCGGATCGCGCGCAACGCGTGCGCGTAGACGCCGAACTTGCCGCCCCGCCGCCGGTAGCGGACGCCGTCGCGCCACTCGCCCGCCGTCGCACCGGGGTAGGCCGCGCACTGGATCTCGACCCGGTACCCCGCTCTGGCCAGCCCTTCGGCCATCCGCTCGACGTACCGCTCCGACCCGCCGCCCTCGGGGTGGCCGGTGTCGCGCCAGTTGAGGAGGAGCACACGAGGACGTTCCATCGGGTTATCCAAACTGTAGCGACGATGCTAGGTTACTGGTGCGTACACCCTAGATGAACGTATTCGGGAAAGCGACGGTTCAATGGTAGGTAATCCGGTTCTCGTCGCGACGGCGCAACCCCACCGCGCCACGCTCCGCCGTTCCGTCACGCTGTTCCGGACATTCCTGACCGAACAGACCGACCCGGACGGCTTCTATTCCGCGCTCGCCGCCGACTCCGTCCGGCAATTGGCGGCGCACGCACCGCTGTCCGGGCGCACGGTGCTCGACGTCGGCGGCGGCCCGGGTTATTTCTCCGACGCCTTCCGCGCGGCCGGCGCGGTCTACCTCGGCCTGGACCCCGACGTCGGCGAGCTGTCCGCCCGCGGCGAGCCGGGGGAGAACATGATCCGCGCCAGCGGCACGGAACTGCCCGTGCGCAGTGGATCCGTGGACGTCTGCTACTCGTCGAACGTGCTGGAGCACGTCTCCGAGCCGTGGGTGATGCTCGCGGAGATGTGCCGGGTGACCAAACCCGGCGGCACCGTCTTCGCGTCGTTCACGCCGTGGTATTCGCCGTGGGGCGGCCACGAGACCGCGCCGTGGCATTTCCTCGGCGGTCACTACGCCCGGCAGCGTTACGCCAGGAAACTCGGAAAGCAGCCGAAGAACAAATTCGGCGAAAGCCTCTTCCCGGTTTCGGTCGGCGCCGCACTCCGCTGGGCGAAGACGACACCGCTGGCCGATCTGGTGGCCGGGTATCCGCGTTACCACCCGAGCTGGGCGATGTGGATCGTGCGGATTCCCGGCCTCCGCGAAATCGCGTCCTGGAATCTGGTGCTGGTCCTGAGGAAGCGCTAGCGGTCGGCGCCGACCGGTACCCGCTGCCGCCGCCGCGGCGGGGCCGGCGGGGCGGCCGGGCGCCGGCGGATCAGCAGGTAGCTCGCCACGAGGATCAGCACCGCGCCGCCGATGCCGAGCCAGAGCGGGCCGGTGCTCGACAGGAACTGCAGCTTGCCCTTGTTCGCGTCGATCTGGTCGACCATCTGCGCGATCGTCTTGGCGTTGTAGGTCAGCGTGCCGTCGAAGACGACGGTCGGGTTGCCGGTGGCGGGGCGCAGCTCCTGGTGCTGCTGTTGCTGCTGCTTCACCTCGACGCCGGTGACCGGCTCGACCCACATCGTGTTGACGCCGCGGTAGTACAGGTCCGCGTCGACGGTCGAGCCGGTGGCGCCGACCAGCGAGCCGGGCACCGACTTCGTCTCGAGCTTCGTGTCGGGGATGTCCTGGACGAACTTGTAGGTCTCGATCCCGTTCACCGTCTCGGTGCCCGTGTAGCGGGCGGTGACGGGCTGGCCGGTGTTGTCGTCGTAGACCTGGTAGTCCTTCTTTTCGGTGGCGAACGGGAACTTGAAGTTCAGGCCGGGCTGGGCCTTGTAGACGTTCTGCTCCGGCGGCTTGGCACCGGCCTTGTCGGCCTTGTCCCCGAGCTGGGTGACGTAGCTGCTTTCCTTGGTGCACTTCGGGTCGGCGTCGCCGCGCGGGTCGTAGCCCTCGGCGGTGCGCCGGTCGAAGCAGACCTGCCGCTTGCTCGCGTTGAGCACCGTGCCGTCGGCGTCGTCCTTGACCTGCACGGCGAGCAGCCAGACCGCGTAGTCGGTGCCCTCGTGCATCTCGGGCCGGGCGAAGTTCGCCTGGACGCGGGCGGTCGCGGTCAGCTTCGCGTCCTTGCGGATCTCGGTCACCGGGCCGGCGCCGTTGTCGGTGACGGCGAGGACCTTGCTCGCGGTGCCTTCCAGCACCGACGTCGAATCCTGGTCGAGCGGCACCTTGGCGAGCTTCGGGTAGACGTAGGTGGGCAGCAGCACCGCCCCGGCGACCGCGAAGACCCCCAGCGCCAGCAAGATCAGAGCCAAAGCTCGTCGCAACGGTCCTCCTGGGTCGTACTCCGGACACGCAAATTACCCGGCGGTAATCAGGTGCACGGATAGTGGCGCGCGCCACGTCGCGCGTCAAAGTGTGACCGGCGGTCACAGATGTCCGGTGCGACCGGAAGGTCGCACGGACGCGGCCGTTCGGACCAAGCGGCCAAACATGTTTGTTCCCGGGCACAACGGACGCGGGCCCACCATCGGACGATCCCAGCCGCCGCGCCGGACCGCGAAGGAGAACGCCCCTTTTGCTCCAGGACCCATCGATGGTCGCCATCGCGGCGACCGCGCGCTGGCGGGCCCGGATCGTGGCGGCCGCCGCGAGCGCGGGGATCACCTTGACCGACCCGCTGGCGGGCGTGCCCGGCATCCGGGTGCTGACCTGCGCACCGGGTGATCTGAGCGTGATCGTGCCCCGCCTCGCCCGCGACGACGACCCGCCCCGGCCGGCGATCGGCGCCCGTTCGGACTCGATCGCCGACCGCGAGCTGCGCGACGCGGTCGCAGACGTGGCGGCCCTGCTTTCGTTGCACGGCAACGTGGTCCTCGACCTCGACGCGGGCGGCCGCCGTCGCCGCCCGGCCCGCGCGGACGTGGTGGTTTCGGCCGGTGTGGACCGTCCGGAGTGGACGCAGTGGCCGGAACCGGCGGTGGCGCTGCCGGTGGGCAGGCACCGCCGCGGCGGCCCGCTGACGGTGGCGCTGACGGCGGGCCCGGGTTTCGAAGGCGCCCTGCTGGAGCTGGCCCGCCTGGTCGAGGCCGACGCGGCTTAGCTCCGCCCCCGGTCCCCGAGCGCCCCAATGTGGCCTTCGGTGCGTGAGACGCACCCAAGGCGGCCTTCGGTGCGTGAGACGCAACCAAGGCCGCCTTGGGGCGCTCGGGGATCAGTTCTGCCCGACGATGGCGGTCGCCCGGATCTCCACGCGCATTCCCGGCGCGCCCAGTGCCGCCACGCCGAGTTGCGTCCAGATCGGTGCGCGGTCGCCCATCCGCTTGCGGAACTGCTCCACCATCACCCGCGTGTGGTCGTCGCCGATGGTGTCGGCCGCCGTCGGGATGTGGAACGAATCGACGGCGACGACGTCGGCCCAGGTGGCGCCGGCCGTCGCCAGCGTGCGCTCGACGTTGTCGAACGCACGGACGATCTCCTGCTCCAGGTCCGCCGGGAACACCGTGTCGTCGTCCCACCCGCCCTGGCCCGAAATCTCCACGCGGTCGCCGATGCGGACCGCCTGGCTGTAGTGCAGGGCCTCGAGGTGGCGGGGGCCGTAGCCCGGGGTCACGAAGAACATCGTCGATCCTTCCATTGACTTCATGCTTGAAGTCAAGCTAGCACAACTTCAAGCATGAAGTCACTCCGCGGTGGTTAGGCTTCCGGTATGGCCACGGAACAAGAAGGCACGCGCTGGCTCGGCCCGGCCGAGAAGGAGGCCTGGACCGGGCTCGTCTCGCTCATCCTGCTGCTCCCCGGCCGGCTGGAGGCGCCGCTGCAGCACGAAGCCGGCCTGACGCTCTTCGAGTACCTCACGCTCAGCCACATCTCCGAGGCGCCCGAGCGCCGCCTGCGGATGAGCGAACTCGCCTACCTGGCCAACGGGTCGCTGTCCCGGCTGTCCAATGTGGTCAAGCGGTTCGAGCACCGCGGCTGGGTGCGCCGGGCGCCCGATCCCGGCGACGGCCGGTACACCCTCGTCACCCTCACCGATGCCGGGTTCGAGGTCGTCGAGCGGGCCGCGCCCACCCACGTCCGCAGCGTCCTGGACGTCCTCGACCCGCTCACCGCGGCCGATCAGCAGGCGCTCGCCCGGATCGCCGCCAAGCTGCGGGTGCGGCCCGCCGACCTGGGCTAAGCCTCGTCTTCGACCCACTCCAGCAGGTCGCCGGGCTGGCAGCCGAGCACCCGGCACATCGCCTCCAGCGTGCTGAACCGGACCGCTTTGGCGCGGCCGTTCTTCAGCACGGCCACGTTGGCCGGCGTGAGCCCGACCTGCTCGGCGAACTCCCCGACGCTCATCTTGCGCTTGGCCAGTTCGACGTCGATGCGCACGACGATCGGCATCAGATGACCGCTTCCAGGTCCGAGCGCAGCGACGTCGCCTGCCGCAGCAGAGCGCGCATGACCAGCATCAGCAGGCCGAGCACGGTGATCCCGACCGTGACCAGGAACAGCAGCATCGGCATGCCGGGGTCATCGGCGTTGAAGCCGACGAACAGCAGCATCCCGACGAGGACCAGCCACGCCGCCGCCACCGCCCACACGATCACGTCGACCCACTTCAGCGACGCGGCGGTGAAGATCCGGTCCTTCTTGACCAGCGTCAGCAACTGCCACGTCGCGACGACCACCACTTCGACGCAGAGCACCAGGAAGACCGCGATGGCGGTCAGCGGCCAGCGCAGCGGCGCGTCGTGCGGGTTCTGCTGCGCGTGGTAGGCGATCCCGCCCGGCAGCGACAGCGTCTGGAACACGACGAGGACGCCGAACAGCACCACGAGGAACACCCGGAGCGCGGCGACGGCCCACTTCTCGGTAACCATGCGCCGACTATCGCGCGAGATCTATCGAAATTCAATCGTTGAGCATCGAAACTCGATTAGTTCGGCTCGGGGTCCAGCCGGACGGACTCCAGTGCGACGTACAGCTCACCGATGTCGACCGGGTCGGTCAGGTCGCGCTTGGTCAGCTCCTGCACGCGGCGCAGCCGGTAGCGGACCGTGTTGGGGTGCACGAACAACCGGTCCGCGGCGTCCTTCGCCGAACCGTGGCCGGCGAACCACGCGAGCAGCGTGTCGAGCAGGACCTTGCGTTCCGCACCGGGCAGCGCCAGCACCCCGGCCAGCGCCGAGCGCACGACGTCGCGGGCCATGCCCGGCGCGGCCGCGACCAGCGTCGTCACCGGCGAGTCGCCGAACACCGCCACCCCGGCGGCGCCCGACGGCAGCGAGCGGCGGGCGATTCGGGCCCGGTGCAGGGCGTCCGGGACGTCGGGGAACCCGCTGAACGGCCGGCTCATCCCGGCCGCGACCGGCAGCGAACCCAGTACTTCGCGCAGCCGCCGGACGTCCTCGATCCGGTCGATCGCGACCAGGCCGGCCTCGCCGCCGGGCCGCCACGCCGACCGCCAGCGCCGCGCCCGCAGCAGCGCCTCGACGCTGTCGTGCTCGTCCGGCTCGACGCGTTCGGTGACCACGGCGACGAACATCCCCGCCGTCGGCAGGCCCAGTTCGCGCGCCGCGGTCTCCATGTCCGCCTGGCCGGCGAGCCGGCCGCGCAGCAGGTCGTCCAGCAGCCGCGCGTTCGCGTGCGACGGCTCCGCCGCGACCTGATCGTAGGCCGTGGTCAGTGCGTCGGAGTAGAGGTCGATCGCCTTCCAGACGTAGGAGTTGATCTCGATCGTCCGGGTCGGGTTGAGGAACTCGGGGCCGGCGAGTTCGAGGAGTCCTTCGTAGACGAACGTGCCGCCGATCCGGAACGCGCGCAGCACGGCCGGCAGCGGGATGCCCTGGCGCGCCTGGGCCAGGCCGGTCTTGCGGGCGGCGTCGAGGGCGAGGCCGCGGCCTTCGGCCAGTGCCGTCAGCGCGCGTTCGAGGTTGGCCCGGCAGACCTGCCGCAGCTCGTCCGGGGCGACGTCCTCGACCTGGCGGTAGAACTCGTCCTGCTCGCCGAGCAGCCGGGCGAGGCGATCGGCGAACTCGGGCAGCCTGGCCAGCATTTCGCGCAGGAGCTCGCGGTGTTCGCGAGGTACCGGCCTGGCCAGAGCGTCGATGCCCATCCCTCACCTTAGCTCGGGTCCGCCGCCGCGGACACGCACGAAGTTGAGTAAAATTCAGGTCCGTTCGGTGGCCGACACCGGGCGTCCCAACGGCTCAGGCGGGCTTGCGCGCGGTGAGGTAGACGTGCGGTTCCGGCGTCGCGTCCGGGTGGTCGGGCACGAACTCCGCCGCGTCCTCGCGCACGATGTCGAGGCCGGCGGCCCGCAGGCGCTCCTTCAGCGCGTCGGCGGCGAAGCTGCTGGCGCGGACCGGGTGGCCCATGAAGACGATGTCGACCCCGTCGACGTCCGCGGGCACGGTGGCGAAGACGAGCAGGCCGCCGGGTTTCAGCCAGCCCGCCAGGCGCCCGATCAGGGTTTCCTGCTCGGCCCGGGGCAGTTGCAGCATCGAGAAGAACGCCGTGATCGCGTCCCAGCTGCCGTCCTCGAAGGACAGTTCGCGCATGTCCGCGAGTTCGAACCGGGCGGCGGGCACCTGGTCACGCGCGATCTCGACCATCTTCGGGGCGACGTCGTAGCCGGTGACGTCGTGGCCCGCGGCGACCAGCAGTTCCGCGGTGGGCCGCCCGGTGCCCGCGCCGAGGTCGAGCACCTTCGCCTCCGGCGGCAGGGCCGCGAGCAGGTCGGTGAGGGCGGCGCGCTGCCCGGTCGCGGTGCGGAAGGCGTGTTCGTAGGCCGTGCCGAGCGCGTCGAACACTTCGGCGGCGGTTTCGGGGCGGGTCATGATCGCCCACTTTGCCAGACCTACGATGGGCGCCGTGACCGGTTTGCGTGGTGTCTTCGCCGGATTCGGCAAGAGCAGGGCGTTCGCGGTGCTCGGGCGGGCGCTCGTGCCCGCGGACCGCGCGCTGCTGCGGATCAGCGGCGGCCGCATCGGCGTCGGCACGGCGGTCGGGCTGCGGACGTTGCTGCTCACGATCACCGGCCGCCGCAGCGGCGAGCCCCGCCAGGTCCCGCTGCTCTACGTCGAGCGGGCCGGCGGGTACGTCGTCATCGGCTCCAACTGGGGCGGCGAGGCCCACCCGGCGTGGTCGGCGAATCTGCTGGCCCAGCCGAAGGCCACGGTCGCCCTGCGCGGACGCACCACCGAAGTCACCGGGCGGCTCCTGACCGGGGACGAGCGCCAGGAGATGTGGGACGCGGTCGCGGCGTACTGGCCCGCGTACGGCCGCTACGCCGTGCGGGCCTCGCACCGGGACATCCGCGTCTTCCTGCTGGAGCCGGTCAGTCGATGAGATCGGTGTGCCGGATCCGGTACACCTGCAGCCGCAGGTTGTAGTACTTGTCGGTCTCGCCGACCCACTGCATGCCGAGCCGCTTCGCGACGGCGATCGCGCGCGTGTTGTTCGGCCGGGCGACGGCGAAGAGCTCTTCGGTGTCCTGGGTGAAGGCCCACTCGATCAGCGCGGTCGCCGCTTCGGAGGCGTAGCCCTTGCCCCAGACGCCGGGGGTCAGTTGCCAGCTCAGTTCGAGATCCTCTTCGAACGGTGGCAGCAGCCGGATGCCGAGGCCGCCGATCACCGCGCCGTCCTCTTTGCGCTCGATCGCCCACCGCCCGCGCGGCGGGGGCAGGTTCGGCTGCGCCTCCTGCCAGGCGTTCAGCACCGCGCGCATCGCGCCGATGTCGCCGACGCGGTCCATGGCCGGGGTCAGCCAGTGCGTGACGTCTTCCGCGCCGTAGATGGCGAACGCGGCTTCGGCGTCGGCAGGCGTCCAGTCCCGGATCACGAGCCGGTCGGTGCTCAACGGGGTCTCCATACCAGGACGCTACGCCGGGAGGTCGCCGATTGTTCCCGGGAAAAGTAGCCGGAGATTGAACTCTCAAGCTGGGAAGCGGGTGGCGCTGGCAGCGGTTACATGTAACATGTTAGATCCTCCGGCGAGCAGCCAGCCGAGCGGTGTCATTTGGATGTGTCATTGGATGTGTCATGTGACATCTAACATTTCAGTGCGCTTCTTGCTGGCGATGTGTTTCCCATCGGCGCCGTGTCGCTTACATCTAACATGTCAGCTGTTAGCTGTTAGCTTTCAGATGGCGGCTTTCAGATGGCAGCCGCAGCTGCCATCAGTCGGAAGTTCGGGGCACGGCAGTTACATTTGAGATGTAACATGTCAGTTTCCGTGGCAAAGCGCTCGCCCGAGCCACCCTGAGGCCTACAGTCGGCCTGTGGACGACCTGCACTCCCTCCTGGCCCGCGCCGCCGAACTCGCCGCGGACTACCGCGCCGGGCTCGCCGACCGGCCCGTCGCCCGGCCGGTCGACGCCGCCGCCCTGCGCTCCGCCTTCGGCGGCCCCCTCCCGCAGCACCCCACCCCACCCGCCGAAGTGCTCGAACACCTCGCCCGCGCCGCCGACCCCGGGCTCGTCGCCACCGCCGGCCCCCGCTTCTTCGGCTTCGTCATCGGCGGCGCCCTCCCGGCCGCCACCGCCGCTGACGTCCTCGCCGCCGGTTGGGACCAGAACGGGTTCAACGCCGTCCTCTCGCCCGCCGCGGCCGCGGCCGAAGACGTCGCCGGCGGCTGGCTCAAGGAGCTGCTCGGCATCCCGGCCGGCGCCTCCGCCGGGTTCGTCACCGGTGGCCAGGCCGCGAACACCGTGGGACTCGCCGCGGCCCGCCACCACGTCCTCGCCGAGGCGGGCTGGGACGTCGAGCGCGACGGGCTCTTCGGTGCCCGGCGCGTCCGCGTCGTCGCGAGCGAAGAGCGGCACGCCACCATCGACCGCGCGCTGCGGCTGCTCGGGTTCGGCACCCGGGCCGTCGAACCGGTGGCCGCCGGCGCGCAGGGTGCCATCGACGTCGAAGACCTCGGCCGGGTGTGCGCGGCCGGGACCGGGCCGCTGATCGTCTGCCTGCAGGCGGGGAACGTGAACACCGGCGCGTGCGACGACCTGCGCGCCGCCCGGGAAGCCGCCGGTGACGCCTGGATCCACGTCGACGGCGCCTTCGGGCTCTGGGCCGCCGCCAACCCGGGAACGCGGCCACTCCTCGACGGCATCGAGCTCGCCGACTCCTGGGCCTGCGACGGGCACAAGTGGCTGAACGTCCCGTACGACTCTGGGTTCGCCTTCTGCGCGCACCCGGACGTCCACGCCGCCGCGATCGCCTACCGGGCCGCCTACCTCACCGGCGCCGGGGAAGTGTCCGGCATGGGCGACCTCACCCTGGAGTCGTCGCGGCGGGCCCGCGGCTTCGCCGTCTGGGCGGCGCTGCGGGAGCTGGGCCGCGACGGCGTCGCCGAGCTCGTCGGCCGCTCGTGCCGGCTGGCGCGCCGCTTCGCCCGGAAGCTCGCCGACGGCGGTGCCGAGATCGGCAACGACGTCGTCCTCAACCAGGTCCTGGTGGCCGTCCGCGGCGACGCCGACGAGCTCATCCGGAAGGTCCAGGACGACGGCACGTGCTGGCTGGGCGGCACCACCTGGCGCGGCCGCCGGTACCTGCGCGTCTCGGTGTCCGGCTGGTCGACGACGGAGGCCGACGTCGACCGCAGCGCCGCCGCGATCCTCCGGCTGGCTCAGTGACCTTCGCGCACCGAAAGTGCGTCCGTCCGCCAGGCGATCTCCTTCTCGCCGCCCGTCGGCCAGCTCGACGACAGCCGGCGCCGGACGCTGCCCAGCGCGCCCAGTTCGGCGAGGTCCACGTGGGAGCCCTGCGCGGCCAGCGAAGAAACCTCGGCCGTGGTGAGCGGGACGAAGTCGAAGTACTGCGCGTCTTCGCCGCCCGCCCAGTCGACGAACTCGGTGAAGATCGCGGCGAACGACTGGCCGCATTCCGGACACCGGCGCAGGGAAACGCTGAAGTGGGACCGCTCGACCAGCCGGTGGGTCTTGTTCAGCCGGGTGGTGCAGAAGGCCAGCGCGGTCAGGGCGTCCTCGCCGGAGCAGCGGGCGCAGCCGAACTCGGTCATCGGCCGATCATCGCACGCGTGAATCGGGACCCGGCTGCGGAGGTACCGGGAAAGCCGCTGACCACCCCGATTCACTCTGGTCCGCAGTGGTCTGGACCTGTTAGCCTCGGCACGTCCGCCCGCCTTGCCGGTGAGGAGAACCCGTGCTCCGCATGAGAAAACGCATCGCCGTCGTCGCGCTCGCGCTCGCCGGCGCCGCCGTCGTCGCGCCGCCCGCGGACGCGGGCCAGGGCCAGGGCCAGGGCCAGGGCCAGAGCAAGGTGATGGCCTACTTCGCCGACTGGGACGTCTACGCCCGCGGCTACCACGTCAAGGACATCGAAACGTCCGGTTCGGCCGCGAAGCTGACCCACCTCAACTACGCGTTCGGCAACGTCACCGGCGGCGGCTGCGCGGTCGGCGACCCGTGGGCCGACCACGACATGCCCTACGACGCGGCCACGAGCGTCAGCGGCCAGGCCGACAGCACCGAAGCCGGGGCGCTGCACGGGAGCTTCAACCAGCTGCTCGAACTCAAGAAGCTGCACCCGAAGCTCAAGGTGCTGTGGTCCTTCGGCGGCTGGACCTGGTCGGCCGGGTTCACCGAGGCGGCGAAGGACCCGGCCAAGTTCGCCGAGTCCTGCTACAACCTCGTCAACGACCCGCGCTGGGCGGGTGTCTTCGACGGCATCGACGTCGACTGGGAGTACCCGAACGCCTGCGGCGCCACCTGCGACACCAGTGGCCCCAAGGCGTTCACCGGGCTGGTCAAGGCGCTGCGCGCGAAGTTCGGGCGCCAGCTGGTGACCGCCGCGATCACCGCGGACGGCTCGAAGGGCGGCAAGATCGACGCCACCGACTACGGCGCCGCGAGCCGGTACCTGGACTGGTACAACGTGATGACCTACGACTACTTCGTCGCCGGCGCCAGCCCGGCCGGGCCCACCGCGCCGCACTCGCCGCTGCGCGCCTACCCGAGCCTCCCGACCGCCGGGTTCTACGCCGACGCGGCCATCCAGAAGCTGCGCCACCAGGGCGTTCCGTCGGGGAAGATGTTGCTGGGCCTCGGGTTCTACGGCCGCGGCTGGGACGGCGTCACGCAGAAGCAGCCGGGCGGCACCGCCACCGGCCCGGCTCCCGGCACGTACGAAGCCGGCGTCGAGGACTACAAGGTCCTCAAGACCAAGTGCCCCGCCAACGGCCGCGTCGCCGGTACGGCGTACGCGAAGTGCGGTTCGCAGTGGTGGAGCTACGACACGCCCGAGACGGCGTCGGCGAAGGCCGGTTACGCGAAGTCGCAGGGGCTCGGCGGCGTGTTCGCCTGGGAGCTGTCCGGCGACACGGCGAACGCGGAACTGCTGCGGGCCATCGCCGGCCGCTGCTGATCACAAGCTGGAGGGCCCGGGCGCGAGCGCGTCCGGGCCCTTCGTCCACTCAGGACCGAACCGGGAACCCGTGCTGTCGGGCGCCGAGGACGACGGCGAGCACCGGCAGCAGGAGCACGAGCAGCGTCCAGGGGAAGGCCGCCGGCCCGGCGGCGTCGAGCAGCACCCCGCCGGCCACCCCGCCCGCGGCCATCACGGCGTTCCACAGCGTGACGAGCATGGCCTGGGCGTTGTCCGCCGCTTCGCCGCCCGCGTTCCCGGCCGCCGTCTGCAGCAGCGTCGGGACGCCGCCCCAGCCGAGCCCCCACAGCGCCACGGCGGCGTAGACCAGTGCCGGGCTGCCCGCGAACGCCGCCAGCAGCGCGGCGGCCACCGCGACGCCGAGGGTGCTGAGCACCGTCAGGGTCCGCAGCGTGCGGTCGATCCGGGCGCCGACGACGCCGATGCCCGCCAGCGACGCGACGCCGAAGACGAGCAGGACGACGTCCACCGCGTCCGCCATGCCCGCGTGGGCGAGGAAGGTGGCGATGTAGGTGTAGAGCACGGTGTGCGCCAGCACGAACACGAGCGTCACGGCCAGCACGGGCACGACACCGGGAACGGCGAGGGTGCGCAGGACCGGCGTCCG
The DNA here is from genome assembly GCF_046549135.1 of Amycolatopsis sp. lyj-23. Classification (NCBI taxonomy): domain Bacteria; kingdom Bacillati; phylum Actinomycetota; class Actinomycetes; order Pseudonocardiales; family Pseudonocardiaceae; genus Amycolatopsis; species Amycolatopsis sp. lyj-23. The sequence continues at coordinate 552,267 of NZ_JAJPWN010000004.1, forward strand.
GCCGCTCGCCTGCCCCGGCCGGCCGGGCACCGCCGCGGCGATCCACCCCAGCAGCACCACCGCGAGCGCCGACATCACGCCGAAGGCCCAGCGCCAGCCGAGCAGGCCGCCCAGGAACGTCCCGGCCGGGATGCCGAGCGACAGGGCCAGCGGGATGCCCGCCATCACGATCGCGATGGCCCGGCCCTGGTTGTCCGGGACGAGCCGGCGCGCGTAGCCGGCGAGCAGCGCCCAGACGACGCCCGCGGCGACGCCGGCGACGAAGCGCGCCGCCATCGTGAGCACGTAGTCCGCGGACAGCGTGGTGACGGTGTTGGCCACGGCGAACCCGGCCACCCCGGTGAGCAGCAAGCGTTTGCGGGACCACCGCGCGGTGGCGGCGGACAGCGGGATGGCGGTCAGCGCGGTGCCGAGCGCGTAGATCGTCACGGCCTGGCCGGCCGCGGCTTCGCCGACGCCGAGGCCGGCGCTCATCCCGGGCAGCACGCCGGCGGGCAGCGCCTCGGTGAGCACGGTGACGAACGCGGCGGTGGTCAGGGCGAGGAGAGCGGTCAGGGGAAGTGTGCGGCTGCGGAGGCTCGTCATGCCGCTATGCTCGAACCCTCACACCGATGTGAAGGTCTACCCCGGACACTGTGAGGTGGCGCACATGCGGATCGGCGAGCTTTCGGCGCGCACGGGCACGTCCCGCCGGCTCCTCCGGTACTACGAGGAGCAGGGCCTGATCATCGCGAGCCGCGGCCCGAACGGCTACCGCGACTACGACGAGGCGACGGTCGACCGGGTGATCCAGGTCCGCGGCCTGCTCGACGCCGGCCTGCCGACCCGGATCATCAAGCAGATCCTGCCCTGCCTCGACAAGCCGCGGACCATCTACTTCCCGGACGCGACCCCGGAGATGATCGCGACGCTGGAGGCCGAGCGCGACCGCATGACCCGGCGGGCGGAATGCCTGCTGCGCAACCGCGACGCGATCGGGGAGTACCTGGCCGCGGTCCGCGAGTACGACTCCGCGCAGCCGGCGTGAGCCCGCCGGGGTGTCACCAGCGGCGGGAGGGGTCGATCACGTGGACGGCCGCTTCCTCGGCCGACGCCGCGCCGCCGTCGATCCCGGCGTCGGAGGCGTAGAGCTCCTCGTCGGCGTCTTCGCCGAAGCCTTCGTCCGACGCGACCAGGCGGCCCGCGCGGACGTCGCCGACCTCGTCGTCGATCAGCTCGCCGTCGGAGTCCTCGCTGTCGCCCAGTCCGTCGTCGCCGACGTCGTCGGCCAGGTCGGGGACCTCACGGGCGAGCCGGCCCGCCCAGCTTTCGCCCTCCGCGGTCTCGCGCGCGGTGGTGCCCCAGCCTTCGGTCGCCTGCGCGCGTTCCGGCGGTGAATAACCTTCCGACAGTTCGTCGCGGTCGTCCAAAGTGTCCTCGGGGTCGAGGAGGCCGTTGTCGGCGTTGTCTTCGATGTCGTCGTCCACGCAACCATCTTCGCGCAAGCTCTATGGCTGCTCCCAGTCCGGGTGATAAGACGGTGCCATACCCGGGGTTTCGCCCCGCACGGTGAAAGGTGATCCCTCATGCCGATGAGACGCAGGGTGCTGGCCGCGGGACTGGCGGGGGTGTTCGGCGCCGCGCTGCCGGGCCGGACGGCGCAGGCCACCGAAGCCGCTCCGCCGTTGCGGCTGGACCAGCTGAAGCTGGTCAGCCTGTCGCACGTGAACGACCCGGCCACGACCAACGTCTTCCCCGGCGACCCAGCCTTCGAGCTGGAGACCATCGCCACCATCCCGGAAGACGGCTACTACCTGCAGTTCGTCCGCGAAGGCGAGCACACCGGGACGCACTGGGGCGCGCCCGGGCACTTCAACACCGGGGAACCACTGGCCGACGCCATGGACCCGGGTGACCTGTTCCGCCCGGCGGTGAAGATCGACGTCCGGGCGAAGGCCGCGAAGAACCCGGACTACGCGGTCACGATCGACGACCTCAAGGCCTGGGAGAAGCGCCACGGCCGGATCCCGGACGAGTCGGTGGTCGTGTTGTGGACCGGCTGGGACGCGAAGTGGGGCACCCCGGCGTACCCGAACACGGACGCGGACGGCGTGCTGCACCAGCCCGGGTTTTCCATCCCGGCGGTGCAGTGGCTGATCGACACCGGCCGCCTGGGCCGCCGCGGCGGCACCGGCACGGACACGTTCAGCCCGGACGTCGGCACCGACGAGACGTACACGGTGTCCAAGCTGGTCTACCGGCGCCACCGGATCAGCCTGGAGATCCTGGCGAACCTCGAGAAGCTGCCGACGACGGGCGCGTGGGTACTGGCGGGCGGCCCGATCAACCGCCGGGGCGCAGGCTCGACGGCGACGATCTTCGGCGTCCTGCCCCCGGGCGTGACCGCGGACTAGCCGGCCGACAGCCCGGCTTCAAGCGCCCCAAGGCGGCCTTCGGTGCGTCTGACGCAACCAAGGCGGCCTTGGGGCGCTTGGGCCTTCGGTGCTCCATCCATGCCCCCGCCACCACCCTCAACGGAGGCGCTTCGCGCCGCAGTGCTGATTCAACGCAACCCAGGCGGCCTTCGGTGCTCCATCCATGCCCCCGCCACCACCCTCAACGGAGGCGCTTCGCGCCGCAGTGCTGATTCAACGCACCCAAGGCCGCCTTGGGGCGCTCGGGTTCGGACTAGCCGGCCGACAGCGTCGAGAGGCGCAGCGACGAGAGCGCGGCCGGGTGGCCGAAGCGGTAGCCCTGGGCCGTCGTGCAGCCCGCGCGGATGACCAGTTCGGCCTGCTCGGCCGTCTCGATGCCTTCGGCGACCACCGCCACCTCCAGGTCCGCGCACAGCCCGACCAGCGACCGGCACAGGGCCGCGTCGCGGTCGGGACGCACGCCGGTCGTCAGGGCGCGGTCCAGCTTGATCAGGTCGACCGGCAGCGCGTGCAGGACCGTCAGCGAGCTGTACCCCGCGCCGAAGTCGTCGAGCGCCACCCGGACCCCCAGGTCCTGCAGGCGGCGGATCGCGGCGGCGCCCGCCGCCAGGTCCGGCACCGGTACCGTCTCGGTGATCTCGACGATCAGCCGCTCCGCCGGCAGGCCGTACCGGTCCAGGGCCGACCCGACGCTCTCCTCGAGCGCGGCGGCGCCGAGCCGGCTCGCGCACACGTTGACGTGCACGGTCAGGTCCAGCCCGGCCGCGGTGATCTCGCGGCAGGCCAGGTCCAGCACCAGCGCGTCCAGTTCCGCGCCGAGACCGGCGCCTTCGGCCGCGCGGACGAACGTCTCGGGCGACACCGCGGTGCCGTCCCGCGCGGTCCAGCGGGCCAGCGCCTCCACCGCCACCGGCGTCTCGTCGGCCAGCCGGACGATCGGCTGGAACACCAGCGCGAAGCCCTCCGGGAGACCGCCGTTCGCGCGGCGCAGTGCCGACGGGAAGTCGGGCGGCCCGTCGGGTGACGGGTGGTACACGACCGTGGTGTCCTTGCCCAGCCGCTTGCCCGCGTACATCGACGTGTCCGCGCGGCCCAGCAGCACGTCCGCGGTGACCAGCGGTTCCGCCGGGTCCGGCACGACCAGGCCCATGCTCGCGCGGACCGGCACCAGCGTGCCGTGCACCGCGAACGGCCGCCGCAGCGCGCTCTGGATCCGGTCGGCGATCGCCTGCGGGGCGTCGACCTCGCCCTCCAGCAGGATCGCGAACTCGTCGCCGCCGAGGCGGGCGACCGTGTCGTCCGCGCGCACGCAGCTCAGCAGCCGCTGGGCGACCGCGTGCAGCAGGACGTCGCCGCCCGCGTGGCCGAACCGGTCGTTGACCTCCTTGAAGTCGTCCAGGTCGACGAAGATCAGCACCAGCGGCCGGTGCCCGCCCTCGGCGCCCTGCTCGACGGCGCGGTCCAGCCGGTCGGCGAAGAGCGCGCGGTTGGCCAGCCCGGTCAGCGGGTCGTGGTAGGCCTGGTGGGTCAGCTGCTGCTGGCCCTCGTACACCCGGCGCAGCAGCAACCGGTTGTCCAGCAGGGAAAGCAGCTGCCGGGCGAGCACGAGGAACACCACGAGCGCGCCGACGAACACCTCGACGCCGTCCGGGCCGGCCCCGGCCACGATCTGCACGGTGATCAGCAGCGCGACCGCGGTGACCGGCAGGTACGGCAGCGCCACCTGCCACCAGTCGACGCCGACCGGCTGGCCGGAATCGTCCCGCCGCCGGGTGTTGGGCGTGACCAGCAGGGCGTAGGCGATGAACAGCGGGCCGAGCACGAACCCCGCGTCCGACCACGGCTTCATGCTCTCCGCGCCGATGCTGACCAGGTAGGCGAACACGCTGTCGGAGCAGGCCAGCGCGACGATCCCGAGCGCGGCCAGCAGCAGGTTCGCGCGGTAGGGGCGGTCCACCCGGTCGAACACGACCAGCAGCACCGCGACGACCACCACCACGAGGTCCGACAGCGGGTACGCGATGGCGACCGCCCAGGTCAGCGCGTCCGGCCCGGTGGCCCGGACCACCTGCCCGAGCGCGGCGGTCCAGGTCAGGATGAACAGCGAGCCGGTGACGACGAGCCCGTCGAGCACCACCGCGACGCCGAAGTGCGCGGTCCACTGGGCGGGCTGCCAGCGCTCGCGGTCCGGCCGCACCCGGGCCCTGGCGAGGACGAAGAGGGCGGCGAGCGCGAACACCGGGAAGCTCAGGTACCCGACGTCGGCCAGCGACGGCGAAGGCAGCCCGCGGCCGTCGATCAGCTGGTAGTAGGACCAGACGCACTGGCCGAGCGACCAGCCGGCCATGCCGATCGCCACCAGCACCCGCCACCAGCGCTGGTGCCGGCGCACCCGCCGCGCGACGACGACACCGCAGACGACCCCGGCAAGACCGGCGCTCAGCTGCATGCCGTCGTCGACCCACTGGGCGAAGGTGTCGCCCCAGAAAGCGAAGCCGTTGACCACGACCACGGCCGCCGTGACGAAGACGAGCAGGATGGCCATCGGGTACCGCCGCACTGTCATGGCACCTCACGAGGTCACGCACGCCGGTCGGACCGGGAAACATTACACCGCGCGTGATCATCCACAAACGCACCGGCACCGGCAGCCGCCGGGCGGGGGCCACCGCGCCGGTTTTCCCGCCGCGCGAGCTGGTGCCACCGCGTCAGCCGCCGGGGCCGACGCGGTCGTGGCGGCTGTGCGGGGCCGGCACGACGAACGCGATCACCCCGGCCGCCAGTCCGACGAACACGGACAGGTGGGCGGCGGCCGGCACGGCGGTGATCAGGAACAGCCGCAGCGACCCCGAGATCAGCAGGCGCCACATCCTCGGGCTCATGATCAACAAATACCCGGCCCGTGCCGCCGTCAACCGGGTCCGCCCACGTTCACCCGCGGGGGTGGTGGCTCGGAATCCCGGTGTGCGGGATCGTCATTTCGACACTTCCACCGCCGGGGTCGCGTGGGTTTCCGCCGGGAAATCGCGGCGGGGCAATGGGCGCGCTGTTAGCCGATCGCCAAGGAGTTTCGGCGTTTCGGCGTCGCTCCCGGAACGGGAACCGCGGGATAACGATCCGTTTGCCGGAGCGTGATCGACTGGACATCGGCGGTGGTGCTGGCCAGCATTGATGCCCGTGCGAGGAAGGGGAGACAACGGTGAGCCTCAGTGCGGCGGACGTGGTCGGCGAACTCAAGACCCTGCGCAAAGGGAGGGCAATTTTCACGACACCGCTCGCGGACCGGATCGGTCCCGCATTGCGCGCCGCTTGCGGCATTCTGGAAGATGACGGAACCGTGGAGGTGCGGCGCAAGCTGTCGGATCGATTGCGCCCGCTGGTCGAGTCGTTGCCCGACGATCTGAAGATCGCGTTGCTCGCCGCATTCGCGTTCGAGGAACGGGCGCGCAAACCGTTCTACCAGGAACGGGTGCACTGGGCGGCGAACACGCTCGACCGCGACGACCGGACGGTCCGGCGCCGGATCGACGAGGGGATCGAACAGCTCGCCGCGCTGGTCGTCGCGGCGGCCGGGCCGGCGGACCGGCGCACGCCGGGCCGCGGCTGGCACACCGAAGAACTGCGCGTCACGCTGGCGCTCGACCAGCCGGTGGCGGAGGCGTTCGAATTCCGCAGGGTGGTCGCCGACGCCGACGAAATCGCCGTGCTCGACCTCGCGCTGACGCTGCCGGCCACCGGCGGGTCCGGTGGTTCGGTGCGGGAGACGGACCTCGGCGTCGACGTGTTCCACGGCGGGGTGCTCGCCGGCCGGGCGATGGAATCGAGTGACCGGATCGGGTTGCCGTTGCGGCTGCCGGAGCCGTTGCGCCGGGGCGCGCGGCACGAGGTCGGCCTGCGGTTCCGGGCGAATTTGCGCGAACCGCGGTACGTCTGCGTGCCGCGGCACCCGTGCGACCTGTTCGACCTGCACGTCCGCTTCGGTGAACGCGTGCCGAAACGGATCGTGTGCGAGGAAAAGGTTTCCCCGGCCGGTGGGGCCGACCGGACGCGGACCGGGACCGCGCTGGCGGCCGACGACGCCGGCGAGGTGCACGTCCGGTTCCGGAACCTCGCTCCGGGCTTCGCGTACGGAATTCGCTGGAGCTGAAACTTCCGGGATCTGTCCAGTATTTGTCCGGTGCCCCGCCGGTGTCCGGCGACCGTTTCCGCCGGGTCGTGAACGGTTAACGGACAATATCTGGACAACCCCCACCACTCTGCAACGTTGCTGGTCAGCGCCTCGATTACTCCGGATGTCGGACCGGGAACCGTCCAGCCACCGTAATGTCCGTTGTGGACGGACGAGACGGACCCGCCGGCGGAAACGAGGAGGGCCCGTGGAGACCATGATCGCCCAGGTGGCGCCGGCTGTCGACGGCTACACCGTGCTGGAGGACGCGCCGAGGCCGGAGGGCGGCCTGGCGAAGGAGCGGCTCGACCCGGTGGTGGCGGCCGCACGCGGCGGCGACCCGGCTGCCGTCCGGGAGCTGCTGGAGCTCATCAAGCCGATGGTCGTGCGCTACTGCCGGGCGCGCATCGGCGGCCGGGACCTGTCGTACCTCTCGGCCGACGACGTCGCCCAGGAGGTGTGCCTGGCGGTGCTGAAGGTGCTGCCGGGCTACCAGGACCGCGGGGGCTCGTTCGTGTACCTGGTGCGCGCGATCGCGGCGAACAAGGTCGCCGACGCGTTCCGCTCGGTGGCCAGGGACCGGTCGAAGCCGGTCCCGGAGCTGCCGGACCGGCCGCTGGGCGGCAACGAGCCGGAGAACCACGTCCTCGAACTGGACCTGGGTGCCCGGCTGGGCCGGCTGATCGCGTCCCTGCCGCCGCTGCACCAGGACATCCTGTCGCTGCGGATCGTCGCCGGCCTGTCGGCGAACGAGACGGCGGAGGCGCTGGGCATCTCCGCCGGCAACGTCCGCATCACGCAGTTCCGCGCGTTGACGAAGCTGCGCGCCATGATCGGCGAAGGTGGGCTGTAGGGCGGCACGGCGGGGGCGTGGGTCAGGGGCTGGTCACGACCTTCCGCAGCTGGCCGAGCGCTCGGTGCTGGGCGACGCGGACCGCGCCCGGCGTCGAGTCCACCGCCGCCGCGGTCTCCTCCGCCGACAGGCCGACGACCACGCGCAGCACGACGATCTCCCGCTGCTTGCGCGAAAGGACCCGCAGCAGTTTCGCCATCCGCTCCCGCAGTTCCCGCCGCAGCGCGTGGTGTTCGGGGCCCATGGCCGAATCGGGCGCGTCGGGCAGTTCGGCCACCGGTTCGTCCGGCCGCGCGGCCGCCTCGCGCGCGGCCGCCACCTTGGCGCGCGCGATGTCGCGGACGAAGTCCGGGAACGGCCGGTCCGGCGACCACCGCGGCAGGGCGTCGAGCAACGCCACGCAGACGTCCTGGGCGACGTCGTCCGCCGTGTCGGGGTCCAGGTGGGCGCGGCAGTAGCGCACCACGAGCGGCCGTGCCGCGGCCAGCAGGGTTTCCGGGTCGGTCATGAAGTTCCCTCCGTGCGGAGGAACTACCCGCATTCCGGCGGGCCCGATCGGCCCGGCGCGGATTCCCGGCTATTTCCGGAACGGCCGGGAGAGAAGCGGAGATCCCTTGATCGACGGGGAAGATGACCTAGTGTCCTACGTGGCCGGACGTCCCGGACGGCTTGCGGCCTAGGGTTCCTGCCCGAACCGGAAGGCGTCCAGCACCCGGCGCTCCCGTTTGGTCGGCCGGCCCGCGCCGCGGTCGCGGCGGGCGACCGGGATCGCCGACTCCGGTGGCGGCTTCGGTGTGCGGTCCACGTAGCACGTCGCCGCGTCCGGGGCGCCCACGCGCTTCTGGATCACGCGGACCACGTCGAAGACCTTCGTCGTGCCGCCGACGCGCAGGCGCACTTCGTCGCCCGGGACGACCGTCGTCGCCGGCTTGGCCGGTCGGTCGTTGACGCGCACGTGGCCGCCGCGGCAGGCCGCCGCCGCGTCCGGGCGGGTCTTCGTCAGCCGGACCGCCCAGAGCCAGCGGTCCACTCGGGTGGACTCCACAGTCGTCCATCATGGCCCATTCAGCGGCACCACCACCCAACCCCGCCAGGTTACTCGTGGGTATATGTCGACTTGTCTGCAGCGTCAAGCTATAACTTGTTCTAAAATACCTCAACGGTGAGGAACAAGGCATGAGCGACGAACCCATGTGGCGAACAACTTCCGGCTCAGTGTCCCGTCGCGTCTTCATTGCTGGAACCGGTTCTATCTTGGCGAGTGCCGCGCTGGCCGGTCGGGCGTCGGCCACCGCGCCGCAGCCGACGGCCACGACGGCCGCGATCAACGACGGCGCCCGCGTCTCCGCCCTGGTGATCGGGTCCGGTTACGGCGGTTCGGTCGCCGCCCTGCGGCTCGCACAGGCCGGGGTCGACGTGCAGGTGGTCGAAATGGGCATGGCCTGGGACACCCCGGGCCCGGACGGCAAGGTCTTCTGCGCCACGACCAGCCCGGACCAGCGCTCGTACTGGCTGCGCACCAGGACGAAGCAGCCGTTGTCCAACTTCCTCGGGTTCCCGATCGACAAGGACATCCCGCGCTACACTGGCATCCTCGACGCCGAGGAGTTCAGCGGGATCACCGTGTACCAGGGCCGCGGGGTCGGCGGCGGCTCGCTCGTCAACGGCGGCATGGCCGTGACGCCCAAGCGCGAGAACTTCGGCGCGATCCTCCCCACGGTCGACGCGAACGAGATGTACGACGTCTACTACCCGCGCGCCAACGCCGGGCTCGGCGTCGCCAACGTGCGCCCGGCCTGGTTCGACACCACCGACTGGTACCAGTTCGCCCGCGTCGGCCGGAAACAGGCCCAGCGGTCCGGGTTCCCGTTCGTCTTCGTGCCGGACGTGTACGACTGGAACTACATGGAGCAGGAAGCGGCGGGTACCGTCCCGAAGTCGGCGCTGGCCGGCGAAATCCTGTACGGCAACAACTACGGCAAGAAGTCGCTGCAGAAGACCTACCTGCCGAAGATCGCCGCGACCGGCCGGGTCGGCATCTCGCCGCTGCACCGCGTGACGCAGGTGGTACCGGCCGCCGGGGGCGGCTACACCGTGACCATCGAGCAGCTCACCACCGCGGGTGCGGTGGCCACGATCAAGACCGTCACGGCCGGCACGGTGTTCTTCGCCGCGGGCAGCGTCGGCACGAGCAAGCTGCTGGTGAAGCTCAAGGCGACCGGTGCGCTGCCGAACCTGAACGACGAGGTGGGCAGGGGCTGGGGCGACAACGGGAACGTGATGTGCGGGCGCGCCAACCAGATCTGGGACCCGACCGGCGCCTCGCAGTCGACCATCCCGTGCGGCGGCATCGACAACTGGGCCGCGGGTGGTGCCTTCGCGGAGGTCGCGCCGCTGCCGACCGGGATCGAGACGTGGGCCTCCTTCTACCTGTCGATCACGAAGAACCCGAACCGCGCGCAGTTCACCTGGAACCCCGCCACCCGCGCGGTGGAGCTGAACTGGCAGACGGCGTGGAAGCAGCCGGGCATCGACATGGCGAAGACCATCTTCGACAAGATCAACGCCACCGAGGGCACGATCTACCGCACCGACCTCTTCGGCACGTACAAGATCTGGGGCGACCACCTCACCTACCACCCGCTCGGCGGCGCGGTGCTCGGCAAGGCGACCGACAACTACGGCAGGCTCGCCGGCTACCCGGGCCTGTACGCGATCGACGGCTCGCTGATCCCGGGCAACACGAGCGTCAACCCGTTCGTCACCATCACGGCGCTGGCCGAACGCAACATCGAGAAGATCGTCGCGCAGGACTTCTGAGCCGCGGGGGGTGCGGGGCGGGCCCCGCCCCTCACCCCCGGTGGGACGGCAGCACGCAGACGGTGTCGATGCCCAGGACGTGGTTGAGGCGGCCGAACGCCAGCCAGGCGCCGAGGCTCATGCTCAGCTCCACGATCTCCTGCTGCGTGTAGGACGCCGACATCCGCTTCCAGAACTCGTCGTCCAGGTTGTGGTGGTCGGTCGCGTACCGCTCGGCGTACTCCGCCGCCAGCCGCGTCCGCTCGTCGAAGCGGCCGGTGGTGCGCCACTGCGACACCGCGTCCGCGAACTCCGGCTCGACCTTGACGCCGTCGCGTTCGGTGCGCCAGTCGAGGCAGAAGACGCAGCCGTTGAGCTGCGCGATCCGCAGCCGCGCGGCTTCGAACTCCCGCAGCCCCAGCGTCGTGTGCTCGTACACCGCCAGCGAGAACTGCGACGCGGCGATCCCGATGCCGGGCACCATCTCGCCCCAGACGTATCCGATCGGGTCCTTGCCCTCGGGGATGTCGATGTTCACGAGCGCCTCCTTCCGAGCTTGCCGGCTGCCGGGCGCAGCGGGACGTCGAGTGCGTCGTAGAGGCCGGGTTCCGCCGCGGCCAGCCAGTCGATCGCGCCGACCAGGCGGCCGACGGCGGTGGCGTTCCCGCCCGCCGACCGGTTCTCGCCTTCGTCGGTCGCCTCGACGGTGACCTCGATGCGCGGCCGGCCTTCGATGATCACGCGGTGCGCGCCGTCGCCGCTGGGCGGCGCCGGCCAGTCCGGCGCGCACGACGGGTGGATGCGGGTGACGTGCTCGATGACGATCCGCGGTTCGCCGCCGACGATGCCCTGCACCTCGAACCGCACCGCGCCCTGCGTGCCCTTCTCGAACTCGCCCATGGTCCGCGTGGACACGGTTTCGTCGAGCGGGCGCCGGTCGAGCGTCTCGCGCAGTTCGCCGACCTCGACACCGAGGCCGCGCGCGATCAGCCGGACCTGGCCGCCCCACACCATCGACGGCACGCCGGCCATCAGCATCGGCGGGTCGTACTCCATCGGCTGGCCCATCCCGACCAGGTACCGGACGGAGTCGGGCTGCTCGTACGTCGAGTAGTCGAAGATCTCCTGGCAGCGGACGACGTCGACGTCCGTGCCGAGCCCGCTGACCAGCAGCGGCAGCACGTCGTTGCCCCAGCCGGGGTCGACGCCCGAGACGAACAGCGAGCCGCCGCCTTCCTCGACCGCCGCGAGCACCGGGTCCCGCAGCTCCGGAGGGGCGTTGCGCTGGTCGTAAAGGGGGTACAGCGCCGGTGTCACGACCACCGCGCCCGCCCGGACCGCGCGGACGATGTCGGCGAGCGCGTCGTCGAACCGGACGTCACCCGAAGCGGCGTAGACGACCGCGCGCGGGCCCGCCGCCAGGACGGCCTCGATGTCGTCGGTGGCCGCGACCCCCAAGGTGAAGTCGAGTCCGGCCAGCGCACCGGCGTCCTTGCCGACCTTCGCCGGGTCGTGGACGAGCACCGCGGTGAGCTCCAGCGCCGGGTGGGCGTCGACGGCCCGGATGGCCGCCCGGCCGACGTTGCCCGTGCCCCACACCACTGTGTTGATCGAAGCGGTGGCGATCATGGCCTGAGTTTTCGCCCGCCCGCACGGGCGCGGGTAGGAAATCGTTCCGGCCAGCGGACCGCGCGTCCGTTGGTAACATGACCAGCGCCCGAACGTCGTATCAGAGGCCCGCGATGACGATCGACCCGAAACCCCGCAGCCGCACGGTGACCGACGGGATCGAGGCCGCGCCCGCGCGCGGCATGCTCCGCGCGGTCGGGATGGGCGACGGCGACTGGGGCAAGCCGATCATCGGCGTCGCCAGCTCGTGGAACGAGATCACCCCGTGCAACCTGTCGCTGGACAGGCTGGCCCAGGCGTCGAAGGAAGGCGTGCACGCGGCCGGCGGCTACCCGCTGCAGTTCGGCACGATCTCGGTGTCCGACGGCATCTCCATGGGCCACGACGGCATGCACTTCTCGCTGGTCTCCCGCGAGGTCATCGCCGACTCCGTCGAGACGGTGATGCAGGCCGAGCGGCTCGACGGCTCGGTGCTGCTGGCCGGCTGCGACAAGTCGCTGCCGGGCATGCTGATGGCCGCCGCGCGCCTCGACCTGGCGTCGGTGTTCCTCTACGCGGGCACGATCGCCCCCGGCTGGGTGAAGCTCACCGACGGCACCGAAAAGGACGTCACGCTCATCGACGCCTTCGAGGCGGTCGGCGCCTGCCGCGCGGGCCGGCTCGGTACCGCCGACCTGGACCGCATCGAACGCGCCATCTGCCCCGGTGAAGGTGCCTGCGGCGGCATGTACACCGCGAACACGATGGCGTCGGCGGCCGAAGCGATGGGGATGAGCATGCCGGGCTCGGCGGCGCCGCCGTCCGCGGACCGGCGGCGCGACCACTACGCCCACCTGTCCGGGGAAGCCGTCGTCGGCCTGCTCGAAAAGGGCATCACCGCGCGGGACATCCTCACCCGGGAGGCGTTCGAGAACGCCATCACCGTCGTGATGGCCCTCGGTGGTTCGACCAACGCCGTGCTGCACCTGCTGGCCATCGCGCACGAGGCCAAGGTGCCGCTGACGCTCGACGACTTCAACACCGTCGGCGACCGCGTCCCGCACCTGGGCGACCTGAAGCCGTTCGGCAAGTACGTCATGAACGACATCGACCGCCACGGCGGCATCCCGGTGCTGATGAAGGCGCTGCTGGACGAGGGCCTGCTCCACGGCGACGCGCTCACCGTCACCGGCCGCACGGTGGCCGAGAACCTCGCCGCGCTCGACCCGGACCCGATCGACGGCGAGGTCCTGCGCGGCCTGGACAACCCGCTGCACCCGACCGGCGGCATCACCATCCTGCGCGGCTCGCTCGCCCCCGAAGGCGCGGTCGTGAAGTCGGCGGGCTTCGACACGGCGAGCTTCGAGGGCCCGGCGCGCGTGTTCGAGCGCGAGCAGGAGGCGATGACGGCGCTGAACGAGGGCCGGATCGAGGCCGGCGACGTCGTCGTCATCCGCTACGAAGGCCCCAAGGGCGGGCCGGGCATGCGCGAGATGCTGGCCATCACCGCGGCGATCAAGGGCGCCGGGCTCGGCCGCGACGTCCTCCTGCTGACCGACGGGCGGTTCTCGGGCGGGACCACCGGCCTGTGCATCGGGCACGTCGCCCCCGAGGCGGTCGACGGCGGCCCGATCGCGTTCGTCCGCACCGGCGACCGGATCGCGATCGACATCAAGGCCCGCAGCATCGACCTGCTGGTCGACGCGGCCGAGCTGGCCCGCCGCCGCGAGGGCTGGGAGCCGCTGCCGAACAAGTTCCCGGAAGGTGTGCTCGGCAAGTACGTCAAGCTGGTGCGGTCGTCGTCCTACGGGGCCGTCACGAGCTGAGCGAGGGCGCGCTTGTCCACCTTGCCCACGTCGGTGAGCGGCAGCGCGTCGACGAAGGCGACGCGCGCCGGGACGTAGTGCTCCTGGCCGAAGGTCTCCCGCGCGTGGGCTTTGAGCGCGGCTTCGGTCACCTCGCCGGACCTGACCACCGCTGCGTGCAGCACCTGGCCGTCCGGGCCCGGGACGCCGAAGACCGCGGCGGCCCGCACGGCCGGGTGGGCCGCGAGGGCGTGTTCGACGACGGTCGTGGGCACCTTCGTACCGTGCTCGCCGGCCACGACGACGTCGTCCGCGCGGTCGAGCAGGTAGAGGTAGCCCTCGTCGTCGAAGCGGCCGAGGTCGCCGGTGCGCAGCCAGCCCGCGCCGACCTCCGGGCCGCCGAGGTAGCCGTCCATCATCGCCAGTCCGCGCACCTCGACCTCGCCGTCGCCGGTGATGCGCGCTTCCATCCCCGGCACGATCCGGCCGACCGAGCCCAGCCGCTCGGGCCGCCCGATCAGCTCGGCGGCGGAGATGTTCGCGATCATCGGCGCCTCGGTGAGGCCGTAGCCCTGGCCGACGACCGGGCCGAAGACGTCGAGGGCCTGCGCGAGCCGGTGCGGCGGCAGCGGCGCGGCCCCGAGGGAGAGCGAGCGGACGCTGCCGAGGTCGGTTTCCGGGCGGTTCGGGTGGTCCAGCAGCGCGGCCAGCCGGGGTGGGGTCAGCGAGAGCGTGTCGATCCGGTGCCTCTGGATCGCGTCGAGAACCGCTCCTGCGTCGAAGCCGTCGTGCACCACCACGGTGTCGTGGCGCAGCAGCGCGCCGAGGACGGTGGCGTTGCCGGTCATGTGCGTCATCGGGGCGACGAGCAGCGTGCGGCCCGGGCCGTCCGGTGACGGCGTGAAGATGTGCGCCATGCCGTCGTAGATGCCGCTGTGGCGGATCAGCTTCGGGGCGCCGGTGGTGCCGCCGGTGGGGAAGAGGAGACGGACGGTTTCCGGCGGGCGCAGCGGCTGCGGCTCGCCGTCGAGGTCGTCGAGGGTCCGGACGTCGCCGGCGGGCCAGTCGTGCGGGCGGTCGGTGACGACGGTGGCGCCGTTCGCCGCGGCGAGCCGGTCGCCGGTGGGCGCCGAAGCGGGGACCATGAGCACGGTGGCGCCGCGGAGGAGGGCGGCGAGCTGCACGAGGACCGTCTCGGGCCGGTTGCGCAGGTCGACGGCGAGCGTGCCGACCTCGCCGAGGCCGCCGTGCAGGCGGCGCAGCCGGTCCCGGGCCTGGTGGTAGGTGGTGACGCTGTCCTGGATGAAGAGGGGACGGTCACCGCCCTCGTCGAGCGCGGCGAGGACCTTCGTCAGGAAGAAGCTCACGCTCAGGGACGGTACTCAGGTGAGGCTTGTTCTGCCGTCGCCCGCCGCATGGCTTCGCTGCTCCGGCCGCCGGTTCGCGCGTGGGGCGCGGCGGGCTGACCAGAACAAGCCTCAGTCCTGGTAGGAAAGCTTTTCCATTTCCTCGTCGAAGTCGAACCAGTCGCTCTCGCGGCCGGCCGGGACGACGTCGTAGGTGCGGTCGAGGAAGGCCGCGATCTCCTTGGCGGGTGCTTCGAGCACGGCGGCGCCGTCGGGGGAGCTGAGCTCCACGACGACCAGCGCGGGGTCGCCGGCGGGCCCGATCCGCACGTCGCCGTCGCCGCAGCGGCCCAGGAGGCCGTCGGCGAGCAGGTCGCGCCCGAAGAGCCAGCGGACCGCGCTCGGGCCGGCGTGCAGCACCACGGCGACCGCGTACGGGTCGAGGGTGTCGTACTCCAGCTCGGCCGGCACGGGCCGCGGCGCGGCCCCGAAGGTGCGCAGGGCGAAATCGATGCGGGCGGTGGTGAGGTTGTCCGGGTCGGTCATGGGGACCGCCTTTGCTACTCGTCGGTTAACTTCGTCTGGTTCCAGGGATAACCCATAGTCAGTTCAACGCCCAGCGTTCCGAATAACTTTCACACTCTGGGGTGATCAAGAAGTGTCCGAGGTCACCGTCCGCATGGCCGATCGGGCAATCCTCTCACCCGCTGTGCGACCGGTCGGCGGTGCTTTCGAAGCCGGGCCGCCGCCGGATGGGTCCGGGCGCCGGATTTGCGCCGTCCGAGTGGGATAGGCCACCGCGCACCAGTCCGGGCCGTCGCCCGGCCGCGAACCCCTCCCGAGGAAGTGGTGGATGAGGTGGAGGGTGCCGGGCATGGGTGAGCGTGGGCGGCTGCGGCTGCAGCCGGACGAGGCGCCGGCGCTCGCGCCGAGCGCCGAAGAACTGCTTCGGCGGGTGGCGGCGGGGGACGAGACGGCGTTCGCGTCGCTGTACGACCTCGTCGCCGGGCCGGTGCTCGGCCTCGCGGTGCGGGTGCTGCGCAGCCGGGCGCAGGCCGAAGAAGTGGCGCAGGAGGTGCTGGTGGAGGTGTGGCGCAAGGCCACGAGGTACGAGCCGGAGCGCGGCGGCGCGCTGTCGTGGGTGCTGACCATCGCCCACCGCCGGGCCGTGGACCGCGTGCGCTCGCACCAGGCCGGCGTCGACCGCGAGGAGCGGGCCGGCCTGATGGACGTGCGGCGGCCGTTCGACGAGGTCACCGAGTCCGCGCTGGCGGGACTGGAGCAGCAGCGGGTGCGGCAGTGCCTGTCCGCGCTGACCGACCTGCAGCGCGAGTCGATCGTGCTGGCCTACTACAACGGCTACACCTACCCGGAGGTCGCCGAGGTGCTCAAGGTCGCGCCCGGCACCGTGAAGACCCGCATCCGGGACGGCCTGATCCGGCTGCGCGATTGCTTGGGGGTGGACCGGTGACCGCCGAGCTGCACACACTGACCGGGGCCTACGCCCTGGACGCCGTGTCCGAGGGGGAGCGCGCCGAATTCGAGCGTCACCTCGGTGAGTGCGTCGCCTGCCGCCAGGAGGTGGCGGAGCTGCGGGCCACCGGCGCGCGGCTCGGCCTCGCCGCCGCGGTGGACCCGCCGCCGGGGCTGAAGCTGGTGGTGCTCGCCGACGTCGCCCGCACCCGCCAGGTGCCGCCGCGGGTGCCGGTCGTCCGCCGGCTGAGCCGGGCCAAGACGTGGCAGCTGCGGACCGGGCTCTTCGGGGCGGCCGCCGCGGCCGTGGTGGCGGTCGCCTTCGGCGCCACCAGGACACCCGCGCCCGTCGATTCGGTGCTGAGCGCGCCGGACGCGTCCGCTGTCCAGGGCGTCGGCGAGGGGCACGCCACGCTCGTCGTCTCGCGTAGCCGGCACCAGGCCGTGCTGCTCGCCTCGGAGCTGCCCGCGCTGGACGCCGGGCACGTCTACCAGGTGTGGCTGATCGGCGCCGGCGGCGCGCGGTCGGCCGGGCTGATGACGCCCGCGGCGTCGCAGCGGATGCTCGTGGCCGACCTCCCGGCGGACGTCGACCGGATCGGGATCACCGTCGAGCCGGCCGGCGGTTCGGCCGGCCCGACGTCGCCCGCCGTCACCAGGATTTCCCTTGTCTGACGGCGAGCTGCGGCGCGGGACGGCCGCCCTGCTGGGCGTCCTGGCCCTCGTCGCGGCCCTGGCGGCGGGGCACCTGGTGGCCGGGTTCGTCGGCGTCAGCGCCTCGCCGTACCTCGCGGTCGGCAACGGCGCCATCGACCTGACCCCGGTGTGGCTCAAGGACTTCGCCGTCCGGACGTTCGGCACGCACGACAAGCTCGTGCTGCTGTCCGGGATGGCCGTGGTGCTGGTGCTGGTCGCGGCCGTGGCGGGGCTGCTGTCCCGCCGCACGCCGGTGCCGGGGCTGGTGGTCGTCGCCGGGTTCGGGCTCGTCGGGCTGGTCGCGGTGTACGCGCGTCCCGACCTCGGCCCGATCGCGCTGCTCGCGCCGCTGGCGAGCCTGGTCACCGGGGTGGCGACGTTCGCCTTCCTGCACCGGCTCGACGTCGCACCGGACGCCTCGCGCCGGAGGGTGCTGCTCGCGGGCGCCGGCGTGGTCGCCGGGGCCGGGGTCGCGGGCCTCGGCGGGCAGCTGCTCGCCGGCAGCCGGGACGCGACGGCGTCGCGCGAAGCGGTCGGGCGGCTGGTCCCGGCCCGGACCGCGCCGATGATCCCGGCCGACGCCGACTTCGCGAAGCTGGGCACGCCGCCGTTCCTGACGCGCAACGCCGACTTCTACCGCGTGGACACCGCGTTGACCGTGCCCCAGGTGCGGACCGAGGACTGGAGCCTGCGGCTGCACGGCCTGGTCGACCGCGAACGGCGGTACCGCTACGGCGACATCCGCAACCGGCCGCTGGTCGAACGCACGATCACGATGACCTGCGTGTCCAACGAGGTCGGCGGCACCTACGTGTCCACCGCGAACTTCATCGGCGTCGACCTGGCCGACCTGCTCGAAGAGGCCGGGGTGCGCCCCGGCGCCGAACAGCTCTTCTCGTCCAGTGTGGACGGCTGGACGTCCGGCAGCCCGGTCGCCGCGGCCGTGGACCGCTCGCGTGGGGCGATGCTCGCCATCGGCATGAACGGCGAACCGCTGCCGCTCGAACACGGTTTCCCGGCCCGGCTGGTCATTCCGGGGTTGTACGGGTACGTCTCGGCCACGAAATGGGTGACCGACCTCGAAGTCACGACCTGGTCCGCGCGGCAGGCGTATTGGCTGAAACGCGGCTGGGGCCGTGAAGCACCGATCAAGACGGAATCGCGGATCGACACGCCGAAGGGTTTCGAAACCGTCCCTTCGGGGAAGGTCCGGGTGGCCGGGATCGCCTGGGCGCAGCACACCGGGATCGCGAAGGTCGAGCTGCGCATGGACAACGGCCCCTGGCGGGAAGCCGTGCTGTCGCACGAGGTGAACGCGGAAACCTGGCGCATGTGGTGGCTCGAGTTCGACCTCGGACCGGGCGGGCACCAGGTCGTCTGCCGGGCGACCGACAAAAGCGGGTACACGCAGACGGAAATGCGTGCGGGCACCGTGCCCGACGGGGCGACCGGGTGGCACAGCATCGCCTTCACGGCACGGTGACCCGGATCACCTGAACGGGGCCAATCCATTTACCGGACAGCTCCGAATACCGATCAAGAAGAAATAATCAGCCGTATATGGGAGTGATTTACGTGACCAAGCTCCGTGTCGCCGGAATCGGCGTCGCCGCCGTTGCCGCCCTTTCGCTGACCGCGTGCAGCAGCAGCGACACCGCTTCGTCGGGCAGTTCCAGCAGCTCGATGCCGTCGTCGTCGGTGCCCGCGCCGTCGTCCAGCATGGCGTCCGGCACCGCCAACGGCGTGACCACCAACGCCGACGTGTTCGGCCCGGCGTGTTCGCAGCTGCCGCAGGGCTCCGCCCCCGGCTCGCTGGACTCGATGGGCCCGCAGCCGGTCGCCTCGGCCGCGTCGACGAACCCGCTGCTGACCAAGCTGGTGGCGGCCGTCAAGGCCACCAACCTGGTCGACACGCTGAACAGCCAGGAGGCCATCACGGTGTTCGCGCCGGCCGACCCGGCGTTCGCCGCGCTGGGTGACGCCAAGTTCAACGAGCTGGCCGGCAAGCCCGCCGAGCTGGCGCCGATCCTGCAGTACCACGTCGTCGGCAAGCGCTACGACGCCAAGGGCCTCGCCGCGGCCGGTTCGGTCGACACGCTCAACACCGCCGGTGGCCCGGTCAAGATCGAGGGCTCGGGCGACAACATGACGATCAACGGCGCGAAGATCCTGTGCGGCAACATCCCCACGAAGAACGCCACCGTCTTCGTGATCGACAAGGTGCTGACCCCGGGCACCAACAAGTGATCTAGCGTCCCAGCAGCGGGCCCAGGCGTTCCGCGATGTCGGTGAGGATCTGCACGTAGTCTTCGTGTTCGAAGGTGAACGGCAGGGCGAAAGCCACCTCGTCGATCTCGCGGAACGCCTGGTGCGCGTGCAGCCGCTCGGCGATTTCCGCGGACGTGCCGACGAAGTCGGGGGAGAACAGCATCCGCGCGGGGCCCTGGGGTTCCGCGGTGCGGGGCAGCCGCTTCTCGGCGTAGGCCGCGTACTTCGCCCGCTGTTCCGGTGTCGCGCGGTCGGTGGGGATCACGACCAGGCCCTGCGAGATGCGGCCGGTGGGGTGCTGCTCGCGGAACGTCCGGATGTGCGAAAGCTGGATCTCGGCGAAGTCCGTGCTCTCGCCTTCGGCCTTGACCACGCTGCTGGTCAGGAAGTTCATCCGGTGTTTCCCGGCCCACTCCGCCGAGCGCAGGCTCGCGCCGCCGTACCAGAGGCGGTCGCCGAGCCCGGGCGACTGCGGCTGGACGCGGTCGGAGAACACCTCGAACCCCTGGGTGCCGCTGAAGCCGGTGGCCGGCTCGCCGCGCACGAAGTCCAGGAGCCGCTGGACGCGGTCGTAGGAGAAGTCCTCGGCGTCCGCGGTGTCCGGGTAGAGGGCGTGCTTGACCTCGTCCCAGCGCATCGGCGGGCCGACGCTGATCCCCGGGTTGAGCCGGCCGCCGGAGAGCAGGTCGACGGTGGCGAGGTCCTCGGCCAGCCGCAGCGGGTTCTCCCAGCCGAGCGGGATGACCGCGGTGCCGAGCTCGATCCGGCTGGTCCGCTGCGACGCGGCGGCCAGCACGGCGACCGGCGACGAGATGCCGTACTGCAGGTGCCGGTGGCGCACCCAGGCGCTGTCGAACCCGAGCTGTTCGCCCAGCTCGATGATCTCCAGCGTCGACTCGTGACCCCGGCGTGGGTCGGCCGCGTCGAACAGGCCGATGGTCAGGAAGCCGAGCTTCCGCAGTGGTCGTGGCACGGTGCCGATTCTGCCTCGCGCCCGCGCGGTGTTCCAGCTGGTGGACTACCGCTGCTCGAGCCCGGAAGACCGGTGCGGTGTCGTCACCCGCACCGGCCCCGGAGATCCGTTTCGCGTCAGCCGTTGTGCGGGCAGTTACCGCGGTAGTCCGAGATGGACAGGCTCGTGCTCGGGATCGGGCACAGGAACTGTTCGTAGCGGGCGTCGTTGTCGATGAAGCGCTTGAGCCAGGACAGCGTGTACTTCGCGATCGTCGTGTTCGGCGAGTTCGGGGCGAAGTGGCTCGCCCCGCGCAGCTCGAGGTACGCGCGGTCCAACGTGGTGGGCAGGCTCGTGTAGAAGGGGATCGAGTGCGACGCCACCGGCGCGACGGTGTCGGACTGCGCCCCGACGACCAGGGTCGGCACGCGCAGCGTCGACCAGTTCTTCGTCAGGTCCCAGCCGGTCAGCGGCACCGCGGCCTGCAGCGACGGGCGCGAGCGCGCCGCTTCCAGGGTGCCGCCGCCGCCCATCGAGTGGCCGACGACGCCGAGCCGGGTGCTGTCGATGCGCGAGCGGACCGAGCTCTGCTGGGTCAGGTAGTCGAGCGAGGCCAGCAGCTGCCTGCCCCGGCTGTCGGGCTGGTCGCTGGTGGTCAGGGTGTCGATGGTGAACACCACGAACCCCTGCGACGCCAGGCGCGGGCCCAGCCAGGCGATGCTCGACTGCGTGGCGGTGAAGCCGGGCGCGATCGAGATGGCGCCGAACGTGCCGGCGGTCGTGGTCGTCGGGTAGTAGATGGTGCCGCCGCCGAAGCCGGACACGGCCAGGCGTGACACCGTCACGGTGCTCGTCGCGAAGGAGCCGGCGGTGGCTTCGATGCTGGCGGTGGTGGGGTCGGGGCCCCGCTCGTAGGGGTTCGCGGCGGCGGGCGCCGGCGCGGCGACGCCGGTGGTCAGCGCCAGTGCGGCCAGCACGACGCCGGCGGCCTTGGCGCGCCACCCGCGGCGGCGGGAAATTTTCTCACCCGAGCCGGACGACGTCGGCGGGCTGGTGAGTGTGGACATGGATCGCTCTCTTTCCCCGGGCAGGCGAAAGCTCGCCCGGACACAGACGGGCGGATCGGCAGAACTGGTGCACGGCAACGGAAGAGGGGTGCCGCGGGCGGGGTGCGGGGTAACCGCTTTCCCGTCGCCTATGAAACACCTTGGCGAAATGTTCCACATCCTCCGAATGGGGGAGTGGACTGACGAACTGTGCGGTCGCTCAGTGAACGGGCACCGGCTCCAGGGCGCCGCGCACGAGGGTGTCGATCAACGTCGTCGCGACGGTCAGGTCCACCGAGCGGGCGGCCAGTACGTCGGAATAGAGGAAGGACTCGCCGAGCCGGACCACCGCGAACGCCAGGTCGGGCAGCCCGACCAGCGGGGCCAGCCCGGCCGCTTCGGCGTCGGCGCGGAAGAGTTCGACGTGCGCGTCGACCAGCCCGGGCTGGACGGCGCCGCGCGGGTCGGTCAGCACGCGCAGGGCGACGCTCGACTCCGCCTCGATCAGCTTGCGCATGCCGTCGCTGCCGGCGACCTCGCGCCGGTACTCCTCCATGACCCAGAGGGAGCGCAGCCGGCCCTCCGGCGTGCGCACCGCGTCGCCGTGCCGGGCACGCCAGCCGTCGAGCGCCCGCTGCCAGGTCCGGTCGGAGAGCAGCCGCAGCCCGGCGCCCATGAGGTCGTCGCGGTTGCCGACGCGCCGGAAGAACGTCGTGCGCGAAATCCCGAGGTCGGCCGCCATCCGGCCGAGGTCGAGGCGCGTCCCGGCCAGCAGCAGCCGGGCCGCGTGCCGGACGATGTCGTCGGTCGAGACGGTCACCGGCTCACCCTAGCTCCGCCGGCGTCGTGGCGGAGCCGGGTGCCGCGGTCCGCAGGTGGCCGCCGGTTACCTTGAAGTGCGCGGTGCCCCTTCGGTTAGCGTGGGTTCGTGCGCGTAGACATCTGGTCCGATCTGGTCTGTCCCTGGTGCTATCTCGGCAAACGCCGCTTCGAGCAGGCGGTGGCCGAAGCCGGCGTGGACGTCGAGGTGGTGCACCACTCGTTCCAGCTCGATCCGTCGTTCCCGCGCGGGACTTCGCGGCCGACGCGCGAGGTGCTGGCCGAAAAGTACGGCCGGACACTGGAAGAAGCCGACGCGATGGAAGCCGAGATGGAGCAGCGCGCGGCCGCCGACGGCCTCGAGTACCACCTCGACGGCGTCCACATGGGCAACACCGTCGACGGCCACCGCCTGGTCCACCTCGCGGCTTCCCGCGGTCTGGCCGATGCTGTCGTGGACAGGTTCTACGCGGCGCACTTCACCGAGCGCCGTTCGCTGTTCGACCACGATTCGCTGGTGTCGCTGGCCGCGGAAGCGGGACTGGACGCGTCCGAGGCGCGGGCCGTGCTCGATTCCGACGCCTACGAAGCGGAAGTGGCGGCGGACGGCGAGCAGGCCCGCGCGCTCGGCGCGTCCGGCGTGCCGTTCTTCGTGATAGATCAGCGGTACGGCGTGGCGGGAGCCCAGTCGCCGGAGGTGTTCGCGCAGGTGCTGAGGCGGGTCAGCGACGGCGCCGCCGCCGGGTGAACCGCGACCGGTCGGTGGCGACCCCGGCCAGGTGCAGGGCCACGCACAGCAGCCCGGCGGTGGTGAGCGTCCCGGTGGTGATCACCGGACCCAGCCCGAACCCGGCCAGCTCCATGAGCAGAGCGAGCCCGAAGAGCACGGCGGCGAGAATGGCGAGCATGAAGGCCTCGTTTCGGTGGGGGTGCGCCCGAATGGTCCACACCACTGCGACGTTCGCGGGACCGAGGGTCCCGGCGTTGGTGGCCGGTAATTCCCCCGCCCCGCCCACCTGAAACGACCTCTTTGACGCACCCGACAGCTCTGCCCGTACCCGGAGAGGCAACTCGCGTGATCAGCGAGGCATCACCCGTGATTGGAGGGGCATCTCGCGTGACTGGAGGGGCATCGCGCTGATGCCCGCTCAATCACGCGAGATGCCCGCTCAGACACATGTGATGCCTGTCCAATCACGCGAGATGCCGTTCCGGACACGGGTGATGCGCGCCTGATCACGGGAGCTAGCCGGGCCCGCGGGGGCGCCCCCCGAATTCCACGCTACCGGAGGGCACCGACAGTTTTCGTCACGCAGGCGGTGGCGCCGTGCTGGAGCGGATCACCAGTTCCGTTGGGAGCAACACTGGTTCGCCGGCCTCAGTGCCGGTCTCGATTTCCGTCAGCAACGCCGCCACCGCGTGGCGGCCCACCGCCTCGAACGACTGGCGGATCGTCGTCAGCGGGGGCCAGAAGTGGGCCGACTCCTCCATGTCGTCGAAGCCCACCACGCTGACCTCCGACGGCACCGCGCGGCCCGTCTCGTGCAACGCGCGCAGCAGTCCCAACGCCATCTGGTCGTTCGCCGCGAACACCGCCGTCACCGTCGGGTCGGCCGCCAGCTGCAGGCCCGTCCGGTAGCCCGACTCCGGAGACCAGTCGCCGGCCAGCACCGGCGGGACCACGCGCCCGGATCGCTCCAAAGTGGCCTGCCACGACTTCCGGCGCCGCTCCGCCGAGTACGACTGCGGTGGACCGGCGATGTGCCAGACCGTCGAGTGCCCCAGTGACAGCAGGTGGCTCGTCGCCCGGGCGGCTCCGTCGGCCTGGTCGTTGTCCACCACCGGGTAGTCGTAGCGGGCGCTCGAGTCGATCACCACCACCGGGAGCCCGTGCGGGAGCTCGATTTCGCTCTGGTCGAGCTGGTGCTGCTCGATGAGGATGATGACGCCGTCGACGGCCTGCTCGTTCAGCGTGCTGAACGCGCCCGTCACCTCGCCCTGCGTCGGGCGCGTCACCGGCATCAGGATGATCGAGAACCCCTCCGTCACGACCGCCGCCGCGATGGCGTCGAGCGTGCGGCTGTTGCCGAACGTCGGGAGCGCCGAAATGATCACCCCGATGCTGCGGAACTGGCCGTTGCGCAGGGCGCGGGCCGCGCTGTTGGGGCGGTAGCCGACCCGGCGCATCGCGGCGAGGACCCGCTCGCGGGTCGCGTCGTCCACATTGGTCTTCCCGTTGGCCACCCGGGAGACCGTCTGGCCCGACACGCCCGCCTCGCGGGCCACGTCCGCCATCGACGGGCCTCGGCGCCGGGCGGGGCCGGGTGCGGATGACGTCGCTGTCTGGCGCGGCACGGTCACTCCTCGGCTTTCTGGACATGTTTACGTCAACACGTTACTCTGCGGCCGTCCATGTTGACGTAAACATCACCCGGGTCCCCGACCCGGCCGCACCACCACTCGGAGAGACGATGACGTCCACAGCGGCTCCGCCCGCCCCGGTGCCGTCGCGCCGGGCGCCCGCGGCCCGCCGGTCGCGGCGGAACTGGCGGGGCTGGCTCTTCGTCGCGCCGTTCATGCTGGTGTTCGCACTGACCTTCATCGCGCCCGTCGGGTACGCGTTCGTGCTGAGCCTCTTCCGCGACCAGGCCTTCTTCGGCGGCACGGTCTTCGTCGGGGCCGACAACTACGTGCAGGTCTTCGGCGACCCGAAGTTCTGGGAGGCCTTCCGGCGGGTGCTGGTCTTCCTCGCCGTGCAGGTGCCGATCATGCTCGTGCTCGCGCTGATCGCGGCACTGGCGATCGACAGCGCCCGGCTGCACGCCGCCGGCTTCTTCCGGATCGTGATCTTCCTGCCGTACGCCGTCCCCGCCGTGGTGGCCGCGCTGATGTGGGGCTTCATCTACGGTGACCACTTCGGGCTCGCGGCCGACCTGAACCACCTGCTGGGCACCTCGGTGCAGCCGCTGGCGCCGGGCTGGCTGCTCACGTCGATCGGCAACATCGTCACGTGGGAGTTCGCCGGCTACAACATGCTCATCTTCTACTCCGCGCTGAAGGTGATTCCCAAGGAGCTGTTCGAGGCGGCCGCGATCGACGGCGCCGGCGCGTTCCGCACGATCCGCTCGGTCAAGCTCCCCGCGATCCGGGGCGCCATCGTCGTCGCCACGATCTTCTCGATCATCGGCAGCTTCCAGCTGTTCAACGAGCCGAACATCATGCGCAACCTGGTGCCGAACACGATCGGCACCTTCTACACGCCGAACATGTACGCCTACAACCTTTCCTTCAACGGGCAGCAGTACAACTACTCCGCCACCGTCGCGATCGTGATGGGCGTGATCACCGCGGTCATCGCCTACGTCGTGCAGCTGCGCGGCTCCCGGAAGGAGATCTGACGTGGCCGTTCTTCCCCGGACGCAGTTCTCGGTGACCAGACCCCGCAAGTCGCGTGTCCTGACCGGCTTCATGGCGCTCTACCTGCTCTACACCCTGGTTCCGCTGGTGTGGCTGGTGATCAACGCGACCAAGACCCAGCCGTCGCTGTTCTCGACCTCGGGGCTGTCCTTCGGCGACTCGTTCGCGCTCTTCGACAACATCGGGCAGACGTTCACCTACAACGGCGGGATCTTCTTCCGCTGGCTCGGGAACACCCTGCTCTACGTCGTGGTCGGGGCCGGCGGCGCGACGATCCTCGCCACGGCCGCGGGGTACGGGCTGGCCAAGTACCGCTTCCCCGGCCGCCGCGCGGTGTTCGCCGTCGTCCTCGGGGCCGTCGCCGTGCCGCCGACCGCGCTGGCCGTGCCGACGTTCCTGATGTTCAGCAAGCTCGGGCTGACGAACACGCCGCTGTCGGTCATCATCCCGTCGCTGATCAGCCCGTTCGGCCTGTACCTGGTCTGGGTCTACGCCGCCGACGCCATCCCGGACGAGCTCCTGGAAGCGGCGCGGATCGACGGCGCGGGCGAACTCCGGATCTTCCTCACCGTGACGCTGCGCCAGCTGGTCCCCGGGATCATCACGGTCGCGCTGTTCACGATGGTGCAGACGTGGAACAACTACTTCCTGCCGCTGATCATGCTCAGCGAGCCGAAGTGGTACCCGCTGACCGTCGGGCTCAACCAGTGGAGCGCCCAGGCCAACGGCGCCGGCGCCCAGCCGATCTTCAACCTGGTCCTCACCGGGTCGTTGCTCACGATCATCCCCCTCGTCGTCGCTTTCCTGCTCATGCAACGGTTCTGGCAGTCCGGGCTGAGCGCCGGAAGCGTCAAGCAGTAGCAGCGTCATCAGCAAACAGCCGTCACACCGCCGTGAAGGGACACCCGATGTCACGCATCCGCAACCGCGCCAAGGCGGCCGCCGCCCTGGCGCTGGCCGCCGCACTGGCGGCCGGCTGCTCGTCCGGGGGCGGCTCGTCGTCCGCGCCCGCCGCCGCCACCGGCACGCAGGACTCCGTCGACGCCGCGCTGAAGGCGGGCGGCGAGCTCACCTACTGGAGCTGGACGCCGTCGGCGAAGGACCAGGTGGCCGCGTTCGAGAAGGAATACCCGAACGTCAAGGTCAACTACGTCAACGCGGGCACCAACAAGGACGAGTACACCAAGCTGCAGAACGCGATCAAGGCCGGCTCGGGTGCCCCCGACGTCGCCCAGATCGAGTACTACGCCCTCCCGCAGTTCGCGCTGACCGATTCGCTGGCCGACCTGAACCAGTTCGGGTTCGGCTCGTTCGAAAAGGACTACAGCGCCTCGACGTGGGCGCAGGTGAAGAACGGCAACGGGCTCTACGGCCTCCCGCAGGACTCCGGCCCGATGGCGCTGTTCTACAACAAGGAAGTCTTCGACAAGAACGGCATCGCCGTCCCGAAGACCTGGGACGAGTACATCGCCGCGGCCAAGAAGCTGCACGCCGCCGACCCGACCAAGTACATCACCTCCGACACCGGTGACCCCGGCTTCGTGCTGAGCATGATCTGGCAGGCGGGCGGGCGCCCGTTCACCGTCGACGGCCGGAACGTGAAGGTCGACCTCGCCGACGCGGGCACCAAGAAGTGGACCGCGCTGTGGGACCAGCTGATCCAGGGCAAGCAGCTCGCCCCGGTCAAGGAGTGGTCCGACGACTGGTTCCGCGCCCTCGGTGACGGCACCATCTCCTCTCTGGTCAGCGGCGCCTGGATGCCGGGCAACTTCATCTCCTCGGTGCCCGGTGCCGCCGGCAAGTGGGCCGTCGCGCCGATGCCGACCTACGACGGCAAGCCGGTGACTTCGGAGAACGGCGGCAGCGCCCAGTCCGTGGTCAAGCAGAGCAAGAACCCGGCGCTCGCCGCGGGGTTCGTGCGCTGGCTCAACCACGCCGGCGGTGTGCAGCCGTTCATCAAGAGCGGCGGCTTCCCGTCCACCACCGCGGACCTGACCTCACCCGCGTTCGTCGACCAGACCGTGCCCTACTTCGGCGGCCAGAAGATCAACCAGGTGCTGACCCAGGCATCGAAGGACGTCGCGCCGGGCTGGACCTACCTGCCGTACCAGACCTACGCCAACAGCGTCTTCAGCGACACCGCGGGCAAGGCCTACCTCAACGGCACCGGCCTCGACGCCGGGCTGGCGGCCTGGCAGCAGGCCATCGTGGACTACGGCAACCAGCAGGGCTTCACGGTCAGCGCCGGATGACCGTCCACATCGAAGGCGACGTCGGCGACCCTGCCCAGGTGATCGGCCCCGTCCCGCGTCGCCTCTTCGGCTCGTTCGTCGAGCACATGGGCCGTTCCGTCTACACCGGGCTGTACGAGCCGGGCCACGCCACTGCGGACGAACGCGGGTTCCGCGGCGACGTCCTCGAGCTGGTCCGGGAACTCGGCCCGACCGTGCTCCGCTATCCCGGCGGGAACTTCGTCTCCGGCTACCGCTGGGAAGACGGTGTCGGGCCCGAGCGGCCCGTCCGGCTGGATCCGGCGTGGCACAGCGTGGAACCCAACCGCTTCGGCCTGCACGAATTCGCCGCGTGGGCCGAAGCCGCGGGTGCCGAGGTGATGTACGCCGTCAACCTCGGCACCCGCGGCGTCCAGGAGGCCGCCGACGTCCTCGAGTACTGCAACCACGCCGGCGGCACCGAACTGAGCGAGCGGCGCCGCGCCAACGGCGCCGACCGCCCGTTCGGCTTCAAGCTGTGGTGCCTGGGCAACGAGATGGACGGCCCGTGGCAGATCGGCCACAAGACGGCCGAGGAGTACGGCCGCCTGGCCGCCGAGACCGCCCGGCTGATGCGGATGATCGACCCGGACCTCGAACTCGTCGTCGCGGGCAGCTCGCACGCGGACATGCCGACGTTCGGCGAGTGGGAGCGGACGGTGCTGCGCCACACCGCCGAGCTGGCCGACCACATCTCGCTGCACGCCTACTACCAGGAGCTGCACGGCGACACCGACAGCTACCTGGCCAGCGCGGCCGCGCTGGACCGCTACATCCGCACGACCGCGGGTGTCATCGACGAAACGCTGGCCGAGCTCGGCCTCGACAAGAAGATCGGGATCAGCGTCGACGAGTGGAACGTCTGGAACCTGCGCCGCTGGAACGAGGTCGACCAGGCGAAACTCGCCGAGGGCGGCTGGCGGCAGCACCCGCGGATCATCGAGGACACCTACACCGTGACCGACGCGGTCGTCGTCGGTTCGCTGCTGAGTTCCCTGCTGCGCAACGTCGACCGCGTCACCATGGCCAACCAGGCCCAGCTGGTGAACGTCATCGCGCCGATCCGCACCGAACCCGGCGGCCCGGCGTGGCGGCAGACGACGTTCCACCCGTTCCAGCGGGTCGCCGCGCTGGCCCGCGGGGCGAGCCTGCGCCTGACCGTCGAAGGCGACCGGCTGCGGACCGCGCAGCACGGCGAGGTCGACCTCGTCAACGTCGCCGCGACGGTCGGGGAGTCCGGGCGCGGGGCGGTGTTCCTGACCAACCGCGCGACGGCGTCGGCGACCGAGGTCCGGCTCCGCCTGCGCGGCGCGCGGTTCGGCGTCTACGCCGCCGAAACCCTGGCCACACCGGACGGCGAGACCCGCCACACCGTGAACACCGCCGATGCACAACCGGTCCGGCCGGTGCCGCTACCCGGCGCCGCCGCGACGTCCGATCCCGGGGGGACCACCATCACCGTGACACTGCCACCGCTGTCCTGGACCGTGCTGCAGCTGACCCCGCAGGCGGGCCCGCATGCCTGAGTTCGCCATCGGGGAGCGCGACTTCCTGCTCGACGGCCGCCCGTTCCGCATCCTCTCCGGTGCCCTGCACTACTTCCGCGTCCACCCGGACCTGTGGGCCGACCGGATCGACAAGGCCCGGCGGATGGGGCTCAACACCATCGAGACGTACGTGGCGTGGAACGCCCACGCCCCCGAGCCCGGCGTGTTCGACCTGACCGGCGGCCTCGACCTCGACCGCTTCCTGCGGCTGGTGGCCGAGGCCGGGATGTACGCGATCGTGCGGCCCGGCCCGTACATCTGCGCGGAGTGGGACAACGGCGGCCTGCCGGCGTGGCTGTTCCGCGACCCGTCGGTCGGGGTGCGTTCGTACGAGCCGAAGTACCTCGACGCCGTGCGCGACTACCTGACGAAGGTGTACGAGGTCGTCGTCCCGCACCAGGTCGACCGCGGTGGGCCGGTGCTGCTGGTCCAGGTCGAGAACGAGTACGGCGCCTTCGGCGACGACAAGCGCTACCTGAAAGCGCTCGCCGAGCACACGCGCGAATCCGGTGTCACCGTGCCGCTGACCACAGTGGACCAGCCGACGCCGGAAATGCTGGAAGCGGGCAGCCTCGACGGGCTCCACCGCACGGCGTCGTTCGGTTCCGGTGCCGAGGAGCGGCTGGCCGTCCTGCGCGCGCACCAGCCGACCGGCCCGCTGATGTGCAGTGAGTTCTGGAACGGCTGGTTCGACCACTGGGGCGCCCACCACCACACGACGCCGGCCGCGGATTCGGCGGCGGAACTCGACGCGCTGCTCGCCGCGGGCGCGTCGGTCAACCTCTACATGTTCCACGGCGGCACCAACTTCGGCCTCACCAACGGCGCCAACGACAAGGGCGTCTACCAGCCGCTGATCACCTCCTACGACTACGACGCGCCGCTGGACGAAGCGGGTGACCCGACGCCGAAGTACCACGCCTTCCGCGACGTGATCGCCCGCTACCACAAGGTGCCCGACACGGTCCCGCCGCCGGCGCGGCCCGCGCCGACGCCGTCCGGCGTGCTCGGCGACCCCGTCCGGCTGCTCGACGCCCCGGAGCGCTGGGGCACCTGGGAGTTCCACGAGGAGCTGCCCGCGTTCGACGACCTGACGCCGATGCCGCAGCTCGCACTGCTGCGCACGAGGATCGAGGGCGAGCGACCCGGCGTGCTGACCTTCGGCGAGGTCCGCGACCGCGCCACGGTGTTCTTCGACGGCGACCTCGTCGGCACGCTCAGCCGGGACCACCACGAGCGCGCGCTCCCGCTGCCGCGGGCGACCGGCGAGCTGCTGGTGCTGGTCGAGGACCAGGGCCGCGTCGACTACGGCCCGCGCATCGGCGAGGCGAAGGGCATCATCGGCGGGGCGGCGCTGCACGGCGAGCCGCTGGCCGGCTGGGACGTGCTGCCGTTCGACCTGGCCGCGCTGCCGTCGCTGCGGCCCGTGCAGCCGGAGCCGGTGGCGGGTGCGGTGGCCGGGCCGGTGCTGCTGCGCGCCGACATCGATGTCGACGAGCCCGCCGACCTGTTCCTCGACACCGGCGAGTGGGGCAAGGGCGTCGCGTGGCTGAACGGGTTCGCGCTCGGCCGGTACTGGCGGCGCGGCCCGCAACGGACGTTGTACGTGCCGCGCCCGGTGGTCCGGGCCGGCGCCAACGAACTCGTCGTGCTCGAACTCGGCACGCTGCTCGACCCCGCGGCCCGGTTCGTGCCGCGGCCGCTGCTGGGCCACACCGAAGCCTGAGGAAGTCCCCACCGAAGCGAAGGGCAGTTCGACGATGAACCTGCGGCGTTTGCTCACCGTCCTTTGTGTACCGATTGTGGCCTCCGGTCTGGCGGCGGCGCCCGCGGCGGCCGCTACCGCCGTCACGGTGAAACCGGATCCGACGTACCGGCAGCAGCCGTTCGACGGCTGGGGCGCCAGCCTGGCCTGGATGGCCGAGGCGACCGGCGGCTACCCGGACGCCGTCCGGAACCGGCTGGCGGACCTCGTCTTCGGGCCCGAGGGGCTGAACCTGAACATCGCCCGGTTCAACGTCGGCGGCGGCAACGCCCCGGACGTCCCGGCGTACCTGCGCCCGGGGGCCGCGGTCCCCGGCTGGTGGAAGGCGCCGGCCGGCACCACCCGCGCCGACCAGGACTGGTGGACCCCCGGCGACCCGGCCGAGTTCGACCCGAAGGCGGACCCGAACCAGCGCTGGTGGGTCGACCGGATCAAGAACCGCGTCACGAAGTGGGAGGCGTTCAGCAACTCGCCGCCGTACTTCCAGACCGTGTCCGGGTACGTCTCGGGCGGTTTCAACGCCACCGACGAGCAGCTGCGCGCCGACAAGATCGGCGACTTCACCGCGTACCTGACCCAGGCGGTGCGCACCCTGGAAAAGGCGCACGGCATCAGGTTCACGTCGGTGAACCCGATGAACGAGCCGAACACGAACTACTGGAAGACCACCCTGGGGGCCGACGGCAACCCGGCCGGCGGACGGCAGGAAGGCGCGCACATCGGCCCGTCGGTCCAGTCGCAGCTGATCCCGGCGATGGCGTCCGCGTTGAAGGCGGCCGGCTCGCGGGCGGTCGTCTCCGCGCCGGACGAGACCAACCCGGACACCTTCGCCGCGGACTGGGCCGGCTGGTCGGCCGACGCCCGCGCCGCGGCGGGCCGGCTCAACGTGCACACCTACGGCACCGGCAACCGGCCGGTCCCGCGGGACCTGGCCAAGGGCGCGGGCAAGCCGCTGTGGATGAGCGAGGTCGGCGGCAGCTGGCTCGACCGGCAGGACTTCACGGACATGGACCCCGGCCTCGGCATGGCCGAGCAGATCACCGACGACCTGCGGCTGCTGGAGCCGAGCGCGTGGGTCAGCTGGCAGCCGATCGAGGACTACGACAACATGAAGCCGGGCGGGGAGTCCGCGGCCGGGATGAACTGGGGCGAGATCCAGGTCCCGTTCGACTGCCCGAAGAACGCCACGCTGCAGACCTGCCCGATCCGGACGAACACGAAGTTCAACACCATGCGGAACTTCACCCACTACATCCGGCCGGGTGATCGCCTGATCGGGGTGGACGACACCGCGTCGACGGTCGCCATGCGCGGCGAGGACCTGACGACGGTCGTGCACACCAACGCGGGCACGGACGAGCAGGACGTCACCCTCGACCTGTCGGGCTTCCGGACCGTCCGGCCCGGCGCGTCGGTGACGCCGGTCGTCACCGACGTCACCGGGGCGCTGAAGCGCGGCAAGCCGGTGCGGGTGACCGCGGGCCGGGCGACGCTGCGGGTGCCGGCGCGTTCGGTGACGAGCTTCCTCGTCGACGGCGTCTCCGCGGCGGCGGCCGGCACGGGCATCGGCTCCGGCAAGCCGGTCACCTTCACCGGCGTGCAGAGCGGCAAGTCGCTGTCGGCGGAGAACGGTTCGCTGGTCCAGCGCACCACGGACGCCTCGGCGACGGCGCAGCGGTGGACGCTCACCGACCGCACGGGCCGCTACGGCAACCGCGACCGGTTCACCATCACCAACGCGGGCACCGGCCAGGTCCTCGGCACGTCGGGCGGCGCGGTGACGCTGACCGCGGCGGGCACGTGCGACCCGGCGGCGGAATGGACGCTTTCCACGACAGGCGACGGTAGTTGGACATTCGTCAACGCGGCGACCGGCCAGCTGCTCGACGTCATCGGCGAATCCCGCGACGACGGCGCCCGCATCGGCCTGTACAAGCCGACTAACGGGCCCAACCAGCGCTGGCAGGCCGTCGCCCGCTGACCCCGAGCGCCCCAAGGCGGCCTTGGGGCGCTTGGGTCAGGCCGGTTTGAGCGGGTCGTGGCCGATCGACATCAGGCGGTGGCGCCAGTGGCTCTCGCCCGCCGTCGGTTCGAGGTCGTCGCGGCGCTGGGCGTGCACGCGGTCGACGACCTTGCGCATCACGTCCGCGTCGCGCTGGTCCACGTCGGACCTGCGCTTGCGCAGGATGGCCAGCACTTCGTTGCCGGTCGGCGGCCCCGCTTCGCCGGGGAGCGGCTCGGTCTCCGGACCGGCGTCGCGCGTGCGCAGCCAGTCCTCCAGCTCGCGCGAAGTCATGTTCACCACCCGGTGGAACTCCGCCCACAGCTCGTCGTCAACAGCCGGATCGTCCATGGTCCCGGGCTACCCGGCGCGGCCGACGTCAAACCGGGGCCGGTGGCCGGTAGAATTCGTCCGGACCCGTTGAAACGCCAGCGGTGGTCTCTGTTGACGCTGCTGGCGAGCTCGAACCCGTGCTCGCCGCTTGACGCATGGGAGGGGTGGGCCTTGCCGACCACTGGCGACGGCATGGCGGAGCGGGTCGACGAGCTGAACGCCGTGCTGGCCGATCTCGTCGGGGTCCTCGAATCGATGTCCGACACGCCGGGCCTGCTCGACGCGGTCTGCGGCGAGGCGGTCCGGGTGGTCCCGGACGCGGACCTGGCCAGCATCATGGTCGTCCGCGACGGCGTGACGCAGACCGCGGCGTTCACCGACGAGCGGGCCCGGCGCATCGACGACGTCCAGTACGCGGCGGGCGACGGTCCGGGCCTGCTCGCGGCGCTGACGGGCGAGGTCGTCCGGGTGGCGGTCGCCGAAACCGGCGACCAGTGGCCCGAATTCGTGGCCGCTGCGAAGGAACTGGGCGTGGGCAGCTACCTGGCGGTCCCGCTGCGGGTGGACGACACGCTGGTCGGGGCGATCACGCTGTTCGCGTTCGAGGGCCACGGCTACCACGAGTTCGACACGAAGGTGCTGCGGCTGTTCACGTTGTGCGTGGAGACGGTGCTGCGGCTGACCCGCCGCTACCGCGAGGCGCGCGGCCTGGCCGACGAGCTGCGCAACGCGATGGAGACCCGGGCGGTGATCGAGCAGGCCAAGGGCATGCTGATGCTGATCCACCGGGTCAACGAGGACGCGGCGATGCACCGGCTGATCGTGGAGTCCCAGCACACGAACATCAAGCTGCGGGACGTGGCCGCCCGGTTCACCAAGCGGATGAGCTCGGCGGACGGGGGCCCGCCCCGGCACTGACCGGCTCCGTCGCGGGCCCGGCCGGACCTCCGGCCGGGCCCCCGACGGACCGCTTCGGCCGTACCTGCCGGACCGCTTCGCACCGGAGGTGCGGAAGCTCGGCGGGCCATGTTCCGCGTCACCCCGACGGACGCCGGGTGCAGCAGGTCGAGCCGGGACCGCCCTGCGCCGGTGCGCAGCTGAGGGTGTTCGGCGAGCAGCGGCGTGGTGTGCAGGGGTCTCGGGGGCGAGTACGGCCGCGGCGTCCTCGCGGTCGGCGGCCACGGCGGTCCCGAGTAGGTCGAGGGTAGCCAGTGACGTGCCGCTCGCCCGGACGCCGAGGTGCCCGGCGAGCGCCCCCTGCCTGGTCGCGGGCCCTGCCGAGACCCGGCCGAAGCTGCGGCGCAGCGAAAGCGGCGAGCTGTCCGGCGGCGTCGCTCGGCTGGATCACAGCAGGTCGATGCGCATGACCGGCGGTCACCCCGACGGGCGCCGGTGCAGCAGGTCGAACCGGGACCACATCGCCTCCGCCGCCTCGATCGACGCGCTCGTGCGGGCCGGGTCCACCGCCGCCAGCTGGGCCACGATCGCCTGGACCAGGGCCATGCCCGCCGTCAGCGACGGGAAGAACGTCACGCCCTCCGCCGGCACGAGCAGCACTTCCTCCGCCGCGCCCGCCAGGGCCGGGCTGGCCGCGTCCGTGATCGCGAACACCCGGGCGCCGCGGGCGCGGGCCTCGTCCGCCGCCAGGACCGTGCTCTCGTACAGGCGCCAGAAACTGATCGCCACCAGGACGTCGTCGGCGGTCAGCTTGGCCGTCTGGTTCGCCAGTTCCGCGTCGCCCGCCGTCACCGCGTGGACGTCGTAGCCCGCCAGGCGCGCGTTGTGCGCCATGGCGATCCCGACCGCCGCGTAGCTGCCGTCGGCGATCACCAGCGTCCGGCGGGCCGCCGCGATCGCGCGAGCGACCTCCCGCAGCACCTCCTCGTCGAAGCGCCGGTTCAGCAGCGCGAGGCTGTCCAGGTCACGGCGCAGGGACGCCGAGCCGGGGGAGTCGACGCCGCGGTGCTCCTCCGCCACCTGCGGCGCGCTCAGCGACGACATGTACCGCGCCCGCAGCTCCTGCTGCAACGCCGGCCAGCCCGCGAAGCCCAGCGCCTGGGCCGTGCGCGTCACGGTCGCCACGTTGACCCCCGCGAGCTGCGCCAGCTCGGCCGTCGAGCCGAACGACGCCCGCCGCGGCTGGGACACGAGCACCTCCAGCACCGCGGCCGACTTCGGCCGCAGGCCGCGGTCGGGCAGCCGGTCGCGCAGCCACGCCTCGAAACCGTCGTCGGTCTCCGCCACCTCGGCGCCTCCCCTCGGGTCGGGTGCACCGTAACGCAACCAGTTCTGCAACGAACGTTGCAGTTTCGTCGAACTGCAGTTTATGTTGTCGGCACTCCCCGACGGAAGGCGTTCCCCATGACGCTGCTGGCTCGACTGGACCGGCTCCCGCTGAGCCGTCCCCACTACAAACTGCTGCTCATCGGCGGGCTCGGCTACACCTTCGACGGCATGGACTCGGCGGTCGTCGCCTTCCTGCTGCCCAGCGCCAAGGCCGTCTGGCACCTGGACAACGGCCAGCTCGGCCTGATCGGCTCGGCGACGCCGTTCGGCTTCCTCTTCGGCGCGATCGCGGCCGGCCTGCTCGGCGACCGCATCGGCCGCAAGAAGGTCATGATGTACGCGCTGGCCTTCTACGCGCTGTTCTCCGTCATCGCGTCCTTCTCCCCGAACTACGAGGTCTTCCTCGGCGCCCGCGTGCTGGCCGGCGCGGGGGCCGGCGCCGAAAGCGCGATCATCGCGCCCTTCCTGTCCGAGTTCGTCCCCGCGAAGCGGCGCGGCTGGTTCGTCGGCGCGCTCGCCGGGTTCTTCTCCTTCGGCTTCGTCGCGGCCGCGCTGATCGGGCGGTTCGTCGTGCCGTCCTTCGACGACGGCTGGCGGATCGCGCAGCTGGTCACCGCGCTGCCGATCATCATGCTGCTGTGGTGGCGCCGGTCCCTGCCCGAATCGCCACGCTTCCTGCTGGCCCACGGGCGGGCCGCCGAGGCCGAGGCCGTCGTCGCCAAGATCGAGCGAGACGTCGAGAAGGCCACCGGCACCACCCTCCCGCCGGTGCCACCCGCCGACGCGCGTCCCGCCACCGAGACGCCCAAGGTGAACCTCTTCAGCGCGCTGAAGTTCCTGTGGAGCCCCGCGATGCGGCGCCGGACGGCGGTGATCTGGACCGTCTGGTTCGTGATCACGTTCTCCTACTACGGCTTCTTCTCGTGGATCCCGACGCTGCTCGTGGAACGCGGCATCACGGTGACGAAGAGCTTCGAGTTCTCGATCATCATCTACCTGGCCCAGGTGCCCGGGTACTTCTCGGCCGCGTGGCTGTCCGAACGGCTCGACCGCAAGCACACCATCGCGCTCTACCTGGCCGGCTCGGCCGTGAGCGCGTTCTGGCTGAGCCAGACGAGCGCGCCGTGGTCGATCACCTTGGCCGGGGCGGTGCTGTCCTTCTTCCTCAACGGTACCTACGCCGGGGTGTACTCCTACACGCCCGAGGTGTTCCCGACCTGGATCCGCGCCAGCGGCACCGGCCTGTCCAGCGCATTCGGCCGCGTCGGCAGCATCCTGGCGCCGACGATCATCGGCCTGTCCGCGGCGAGCCTCGGCTTCGCCGGCGTCTTCGGCCTGACGACGGCGGTGCTGGCCGCCGGAGTGCTCTGCGTCCTCGTCTTCGGCCTGGCCACCGCGGGCCGCTCGCTCGAAGAACTGACCGAACACGGCGCCCCGGTGGCGGCCGCGAAGGAGATGACGAAGTGAGTTTGTCCACTGTGGAAGAACGGGTGCGCGCCGAACTCGGCGTCCGGCTGTTCACCGTGCTCGCGTGGGTCCCGGAACGCAAGGCACTGCGCCGGGTGCACAGCAGCCACCCGGCGCAGTACCCGGTCGGCGGGGAGAAGACCGTCGAGGTCGCGGCGGGCTGGCTGGCGCGCTGCATCACCGCGCAGGAGCCGTACTTCGGCCCGGACCGCGCCGCGGTGCGCGAGATCTTCGCCGACCACGACCTGATCGAGTCCCTCGGCTGCGGCTCGATCATCAACGTGCCGGTGGTCGACGGCGGCCGGACGCTCGGGGTGCTCAACATCCTCGACGCCGAAGGCGCCTACGACGAGGATTCCGTGCGAAAAGCCGAACTTCTCGCCCCGCTGGCCGTGCCGGCGCTCAAGGAGGAACAGTGAACCTGCTGCTGCGCAACGCCCGCCTGCTCGACCCGCTCTCCGGCGAGTACACCGAGGGCGACCTCCGGTGCGCCGACGGCCGGATCGCCGAGGTGGGCCCCGGCCTGGCCGCGGCCGACGTGCCGTCGCTGGACGTGCGGGGCGCGGTCGTGCTGCCCGGCCTGATCGACGCGCACGTGCACGTCACGGCGTCGACGGCCGACCTGGGTTCGCTGTCTTCGTCGTCACCGTCCTACGTGGCCGCCCAAGCCGCCCGCACGATGAGCGGCATGCTCGACCGCGGGTTCACCACGGTCCGCGACGCCTCGGGCGCCGACTTCGGCCTCGCCGACGCCCAGGCGGACGGGCTGTTCCGCGGCCCGCGGCTGCTGTTCTGCGGGCGGGCGCTGAGCCAGACCGGCGGCCACGGCGACAGCCGCACCCGCGGCACCCACGTGCAGGACGACCACCCGTGCTGCGCGGGTCTGGGCCGGGTCGCCGACGGCGAGGACGCCGTCCGCGCCGCGGCCCGCGACGAGCTGCGCAAGGGCGCCCACCACATCAAGGTGATGGCGTCCGGCGGCGTGGCGTCCCCGACCGACCGCATCGATTCGACGCAGTATTCGGCCGGGGAGCTGCGTGCGATCGTCGAGGAAGCCGAGGCGGCCAACCGGTACGTCGCCGCGCACGCCTACACCGCCCGCGCCGTGAACCGCGCTCTCGAACTGGGTGTCCGGTCGATCGAGCACGGCAACCTCCTCGACGACCGCAGCGTTGCGCTGTTCCGGGAGCACGACGCCTTCCTGGTCCCGACGCTGGTGACGTACTGGGCCCTCAAGGAAGAGGGCCGCGAGCACGGGCTGCCGGAATCGAGCTGGCGCAAGGTCGACGACGTCCTCGGTGCCGGCCTGGCGGCCCTGGAGCGCGCGGCCCGCGGCGGCGTCAAGCTGGTCTACGGCACGGACCTGCTCGGTGGCATGCACCGCCACCAGAACCACGAGTTCCGGCTGCGCGCCGAGGTGCAGTCCCCGCTGGAGGTGCTCCGCTCGGCGACGTCGACGGCGGCGGAGCTGCTGAACCTCACCGGCGAGGTCGGCACGCTGGCCGTGGGCGCGCACGCGGACCTGCTGGTGGTCGAGGGCGACCCGCTGGCGGACATCGGCGTGCTGGCCGAGCCGAAGCACTTCCGCCACGTCGTCCAGGGCGGCGCGGTGGTGTCCGGCTGACTACCAGTTCCGCACCGCGGGCGCGTACCCCGCCGGCTTGTCGCCGATCTTCAGGCCCGGGCTGACGATCCAGTGCTGGTAGGCCGGGGTGAACATCCGGTGCACCGACGCCGGCGGGACCGCGCTCGCCTCGTCGAGCTGCGTGCGCAGCTCGGCCGGGAGTTCGAAGTCGAGCGCGGCCGTGCTCGTGCCGAGCTGGTCCGCGTTGCTCGCGCCGACGATGGCCGCGGCGACGCCCGGCTGGGTGGCCACCCAGTTGAGCGCCACCTGGGCCATCGTCACGCCGAGGGCGTTCGCGACCTCTTCCAGGGGCTCGAGCAGCTGCCGGTCGCGGTCGGTCCACGTCGGGGCGTTGCTGAGCCGGCCCGCGCCGCCGTCGCGGTA
The DNA here is from genome assembly GCF_046549135.1 of Amycolatopsis sp. lyj-23. NCBI lineage: Bacteria > Bacillati > Actinomycetota > Actinomycetes > Pseudonocardiales > Pseudonocardiaceae > Amycolatopsis > Amycolatopsis sp. lyj-23. Next base: position 591,609 of record NZ_JAJPWN010000004.1, read on the forward strand.
CTTGCCGGTGAGGAAGCCGCCGGCTAGCGGGCTCCACGCCGTGACGCCGAGGCCGAGGGCCTGGCCCAGCGGGACGTGCTCGGTCTCGATTTCCCGCTGCACCAGCGAATACGGCAGCTGGAGGGTGACCATCGGCGCCAGCCCGTGCGCCTCGGCGAGGGTCTGCGCGCGGGCGGCGTACCAGCTCGGGACGTCGGACAGCCCGGGGTAGCGGATCTTGCCCGCGCGGACGAGGTCGTCGAACGTGCGCACCACCTCTTCGACCGGGGTGATGCGGTCCCAGGTGTGGAGCAGGAAGACGTCGACGTGGTCGGTGCCCAGCCGGCGCAGGGACGCCTCGAGCGCGCGGATCATGTGCTTGCGCCCGTTGCCGCCGGCGTTGGGGTCGGCCGGGTCGACGCTGTTGGTGAACTTGGTGGTGAGCACGAGCCGGTCGCGCGAGTGCGTTTCGGCGATGAGCTTGCCGAGGATCGTCTCGCTCTCGCCGGCGGTGTAGAAGTCCGCGGTGTCGACGAAGTTGCCGCCTTCGTCGAGGTACTTCCGGAAGATCGGGCGGGCTTCGGCTTCGGTTTTGCCGTAGGCGGCGTGGAAGCCGCCGGTGCCGAAGTTCATGGTGCCGAGCGCGATCCGGCTGACGCGCAGGCCGGAGCGGCCGAGGAGGTAGTACTGGTCGAGTGCCATGAGCTCAGCGTGCCGACCGGATTTTGGACCCGCAAGTCCAGTCCGCGAGCGCCGGGGGAGGTGGCGCTCGCGGACCGGGGTCTCAGCGGCAGCGGTAGCTCGACGCCGTGGCCGGGTCGCCGCCGGTGTAGCGGGAAACCCGCGGCAGCGGGCACAGGTCGCGCGTCTTGCCGTCTGCGGACGCGGCCGCGAGGGTGGCGGGCGCCTTGCCGTGCTCGACCCAGTCGACCAGCGCGCCGAGCGCGTTCGTCGGCTCCGGGCCGCCACCGCCGAAGCAGTGCTCGACCCCCGGCGCGAGGAACAGCCGGTAGAAGTCGTTCACCCGCTGCGGCCCGCCCATCGTGCGCTCGACCTGGGCGCGGTAGGACAGCGTGCCGCCCGGCGGGATGAGCTGGTCGTTCGCCCCGATGAAGGTGATCAGCTTGCCGCCGGCGCGGCGGAACGCCGACAGGTCGGGGTCGGACGTGCCGATGACGTCGTCGTACTCGCGCACCGACTGGCGGAACAGGGCCGCGAACTGCGCGTACGTCAGCTTCGAGGTGTCGAAGCCGTCCTGCTTCTCCAGGAACGACTGCACCCACTTGACGGCGACCGGGAAGCCCGGCGCGACCAGCGTGCCGTCCGGGCCGGGCTGCGTGCCGGCCAGCCACGTGAAGTCCGCGCCCTTCGGCAGGCCGGCCCACAGCCTGCGGCCGCGCTCGTCGGTCGGGCCGGCCCAGATCTTGCGCACGACCTCGGCGTCCGCGGCGGTGACGGTGACCTCGTGGCCGTCGCAGACCAGCTTGGTCCCGACGAGGCCGCGCGGGTCGTAGCCGCACTCGTCCGGGCGGTCGACGATGCCGTTGGTGACGCCGTCCCGCGCGTCGCACGCCTGGACCGCGGCCGTGCGGAACGCCGAAAGCACGCAGGGGCTGGGGAAGTCGTGGCTGGAGTTCATCACGACCTGCGGCCACAGCGTGGCGACCGCGAACTGCGTCCAGTCGACGGCGGGGGCGTTGGCCAGGATGCCGTCGAAGTCCTGCGGGTACGCCTGGGCCTCGGAGTAGCCCTGGCGGCCGCCGGTCGAGCAGCCGGTCCAGTAGGAGTACGAGATCGGGCGCTGGTAGTACCGCTGCGTGACGGCCTTGCCGACGACGGCTTCTTCGTGCACCGATCGGGTGGCGAAGTTGGTCAGGAGCGTCCGGTCGACGTGGCCGTCCTTCAGCGCCCAGGACGTGTCGAGGCCGTTCAGGGACACGCCCGCGTCGGTGGTCACGGCCGCGTAGCCGTCCTTGACCGCCTGCGGGAGCGCGTCGAAGTTGCCGGCGGCGTAGGCGCTGCCGCCGAGCGCCTGCAGGCGGCCGTTCCACCCGGTGTCCGGCAGGGCCACGGCGACCTTGACGTGGTCGGCGCCGGTGTGGGTGAGCGTGACGGTGATCAGGCAGGACGACGCCTGGGGCGCGGCCTGCACCGATTCGATCTTCGCGCCGGGCGGCGCGGGCACCGCGACGGCGGCGCACGGGGTCGGGGTTGCTGCTGCCGAGGCGGCCGGCTGCGTGACGGTGGTCAGCAGGAGCGGCACGGCGGCGGCGAGAAGGAGGCGTTTCATCGGTCTCTCCGGTCGCTTTCGTCCGATGTGGACATTGCGGTCGAACGGTAGGCGGCCGTCCGGTGGCTTCGCGCCCGTCGGATGACGCTGCCGGCGTAAGTCACTCGGCTAGGGTCGGTCCCATGGCGCTGACCGGACGGGACACCGAGCTGAAGGAGCTGGGCGAGCTCGTCGAGGGGCCGGACGACCGCAGTGGCGTCCTGATCCGCGGCGAAGCGGGCATCGGGAAGTCCGCACTGGCCGCGGCTACGGCCGCGGCGGCGTCGGTCGCGGGGCTGAAGGTGCTGCGGACGACCGGCGCGGAGGCGGAGCGGAACCTGGCGTTCGCCGGGCTGCACCAGCTGCTGTACCCGGTCCGGAGCGGCGTCGCGCAGCTGCCGGGGCCGCAGCGGGACGCCCTTGAAACGGCGCTGGGGCTGGCGTCGGGAGCCGAGCCGAGCGCGTACTTGGTCGGCCTGGCGGCCCTGACGCTGCTGGCCGAGGAGGCGGCGGCCAAGCCGCTGCTGCTGGTGGCGGAGGACGTGCACTGGCTGGACCGGGCGAGCGCGGACGTCCTGGCGTTCGTGGCGCGCCGGATCGAGACCGAGCCGATCGTCCTGCTGGCCACGCTGCGCGACGGCGCAGAGTCCCCGCTGGCCGACGCGGGGCTGACCCCGATGACGCTGGACCGCCTTGCCCCGGAAGCGGCGGCCGAGCTGCTGGACGCGGTGGCGCCCCGGCTGGCGCCAAGGGCCCGGACGCGGGTGCTGGCGGAGGCGGCGGGCCTGCCACTGGCGTTGACGGAGCTGCCCGCGGCGGTGGGTGAGCTCGACGGGCTGGACCCGGTGCTGCCGCTGACGGAGCGCCTGGAGCGCACGTTCACGGCCCGCGTGGCCGCGCTCCCGGAGGCGACGCGCACGGCCCTGCTGGTGGCGGCGTTGAACGAGACGACATCGCTGTCGGAGACGTTGACGGCGACGGGCGCGCTGCTCGGGATGGGTGGCACGGGGGCGCCGGGCGGGGGCGATGTCGACGCGAGCGGCGCGGAAGTTTGCGCTGGCGGGGTGGCCGGGTCGGGCGCGGAGGCAGGGGCTGGTCGGAGCGGCTCGGGGGCTGGTGCTGCGGGGCGCGGCGGGGCCAGAGCGGGTGTGGAGGCAGAGGTCGCGCGAAGCGGCGCAGCCGGGTCGGGTGCAAAGCCCGGATCCGGTCGGAGCAGCGGGGGCAGGTCGGACGCGGGGGCTGCCGCGGGTAGTGGCGCAGGCGGGTCGGGCGCAGAGTCGAGTGTTGCGGGCTGCGGCGGCGGGGCCGGGTCGGGCGTGGAGGCTGGTGCTGCGGGGCGCAAGGCCGCAGCCAGGCCGCCCGCGGCGGCGTTTCCTGCCCCAGTCGCCGATGCCGCGATCCTCGCGCCTGCCGTCGAAGCCGGGCTCGTCGATCTGCCCGCCGGGGCCGTCACCTTCCGGCACCCGCTCATGCGGTCCGCCATCCCCGCCTCGGCCACCCCGCTCGAACGCCGGAACGCTCACCTCGCCCTCGGCCAAACCCTCCGTGACCAGCCCGATCGCCGCGCGTGGCACCAGGCTGCCGCCAGTTCCGGGCCCGACGAAACCGTGGCCGCCGAGCTCGAGCGCGCCGCCGAACGAGCTCGGTTCCGGGGTGGCGCGGCCGCGGCCGTTGCCGCTCTCGAACAGGCCGCGCGGCTCAGTCCCGGTGCCGATGACAAGACCGATCGGCTGCTGCTGGCCGCCGAACTGGCCGTCGAATCCGGGCGGCGGGAGACCGCCGAACGGCTCGTCCACGCCGCCGCTCCCGTCGATCCGCGCCGCCGGGCCACCGCCGCGCGGCTGCTCAGCGAGTTCGAAGACGGCGTCCGCGAAGATCCCGCCCGCGTCGCGGAACTGGCCAGGACCGCCGCCTCCGTCGCCGACGGCGGGCAGCACGACGCCGCCCTGCGGATCCTCTGGAGCGCCGCCATGCGCTGCTTCTGGACCGAGCCCGGCGCAGCCGCGAGAGAAGCTCTCCTCGACGTCGCCGATCGGCTGCCCGTGCCCGATCACGACCCGAGGATCGTCGCCGTCACCGCGTACGTCGCGCCCTTCGACCGCGGCGAAGCCGTCCTGGCCCACCTGCGGGAGCTGGTCGCGAAAACCGGTGCCGATCCCGAGGTCGACCGGTACCTGGGCAGCGCCGCGCTGCAGGTCGGCGCCTTCGACCTGGCCGCCCGCTTCTCCGCCGCCGCCGCGCCCGGCCTGCGGGCCCAGGGCCGGCTCGGGCTGCTGCCGCGGGCGCTGGCCGTCCAGGCGTGGAGCCGGGTCCGGCTCGGCGACCTGGCCGGGGCCGGGCCGGCCGCGGCGGAGGCCGTCCGGTTCGCCCGGGAGACCGGCCAGCCGTTCATGGGCGGGCTCGCCACCGCCGTCCAGGCCGAGATCGCCGCCCTACGCGGCGAGCACAAGCAGGCGAAAGCCCTGGCCGACGAGGCCGAACGCGCCGGGCTCGCGGCCGGCGCCCGGCCCGTGCTGGCCACCGTGCAGCTCACGCGCGGCCTGACGAGCCTGAGCGAAGGCCGGTTCGAGGACGCGTTCGCCGACCTGCGGCGGCTGCTCGACCCCGCCGACCCCGCCTACCAGCTGGCGTTGCGCACCTACTGCGTCGCGGAACTCACCGAGGCCGCGGTCCGGGCCGGGCGGACCGACGAGCTGCGGGACGTCCTCGCCGAACTCGAGCCGCTCGCGGCGCGGACGCCGGCACCCGCCCTGCACATCGGCCTCCGGTACGCGCGCGCCGTGCTCGACCCGAGCGACGAGCGGTTCGCCGAAGCGCTGCGCGCCGACCTGACCGGCTGGCCCGCCGAACGCGGCCGCGTCCACCTGGCCTTCGGCGAGTGGCTGCGGCGGCAGCGGCGGGTCGTCGAATCCCGGACGCACCTGCGCACCGCGCGGAAGACGTTCGACGCGCTCGGCCTGGCCGCCTGGGCCGACCGCGCCCGGCGCGAGCTGCGCAGCGCGGGCGAGTCGAGCCCGAACCGCGGCCCGGACGCCCGTGACAAGCTCACGCCGCACGAGCTGAGCATCGCGCAGCTGGCCGCGGACGGCCTCACGAACCGGGAGATCGGGCAGCGGCTGTACCTTTCGCACCGGACCGTCGGCACCCACCTGCACCGGATCTTCCCCAAGCTCGGCGTGAGCTCCCGCGCCGACCTCGCCGAAAAGCTGAAGACCCTCGAAGGGTGACGTACGCCGATTGCGTCATCCGACGGGCGCGGAGGTCACCAACCCGCTCCTAACGTCGTGAAAGTCAACCACTCTTTCGCGCAGGAGCAGCAGATGATCAGCAGGAGAAGGTTCGGGCAGGCGTTCGCGGCCGGGCTCGCGGCGACGTCCTTGGCGGCCTGCTCGTCGGGCACTCCCGCGACCGCGACCGCGCCCGCCCCCGCGCCCGACCTGCGGGCCGGCTCGGGGGAGCACACTTCGCTCGGCCCGGTGAAGCAGGCGGACGCCGGGGTGCTCACCGTGGCCTACCACGAGTTCGGGCCCGCCGGCGGCCAGCCGGTGGTGCTGCTGCACGGCTGGCCGTACGACCCGTACAGCTACGTCGACGTCGCGCCGGTCCTGGCCGCCGCCGGCTACCGGGTGATCGTCCCCTACCTGCGCGGCTACGGCCCGACGGTGTTCAAATCCGCCGCCACGGTCCGCAACGGCCAGCAGACGGCGGTGGCGCTCGACGTGATCGCCCTGCTGGACGCGCTCAAGATCGACAAGGCGGTCTTCGGCGGCTACGACTGGGGCGGCCGGACCGTCGACATCATCGCCGCGCTGTGGCCCGAACGCTGCAAGGCGATCGTCGCGGTGAGCGGGTACATCGTCACGAACCTGGCGGCGAACAAGCAGCCGCTGACCCCGCAGGCCGAGCTCGGCTGGTGGTACCAGTACTACTTCGCGACCGAGCGCGGCCGCGCCGGCTACACGGCGAACCGCCACGACTTCAACAAGCTGATCTGGAAAACCGCGTCCCCGGCCTGGAAGTTCGACGACGCGACCTACGACCGCAGCGCGGCGGCGTTCGAGAACCCGGACCACGTCGCCATCGTCATCCACAACTACCGCTGGCGCCTCAGCCTCGCCCCGGGTGAGCCGCAGTACGAGGCGTACGAACAGAAACTGGCCGCCGGCGCCACCATCGGCGTCCCGTCGATCACCATCGGCAGCGACTTCGACGGCGCGGCCAAGGACGGCAAGGCCTACCGCGCGAAGTTCACCGGCAAGTACGAACACCGGATCTTCGACGGCATCGGCCACAACGTGCCCCAAGAGGCACCGCGGCCGTTCGCCCAGGCGATCGTCGACGCGGACCGGATGTGAGAAAGGGGCCCGGAAACCCGGGCCCCTTTCTCAGCGCGTCGCGCGGTGGATCACGTCGAAGGCCGCCGCCAGGATCGGCCGCCGGCCCGCGGCCACGACCGCCGTGTCGAGCGCCGGCAGTCCCGCGGCGAACATGGTTTTCCTTTCAGCGGGGTGACTCCACCACGCCAGGAACGCCCGAAGGCCCGCGGCGACCGTCGCCCGACGTCACCCGTGTACGTCACCGCAGTTCGCCGTCCTCGAGCCGCAGCCAGCGGTCGATCCCGATCTTCGCGAGGAAGCGCTCGTCGTGGCTGACGACGACGAACGCGCCGCGGAACGCCGTCAGCGCGCTCTCCAGCTGCCCGGTGCTGACCAGGTCGAGGTTGTTCGTCGGCTCGTCGAGCAGCAGCAGCTGCGGGGCCGGTTCGGCGAACAGGACGCAGGCGAGCGTGGCGCGCAGCCGTTCGCCGCCGGAGAGGACGCCGACCGGCAGGTGCACCCGCGAACCGCGGAAGAGGAAGCGGGCCAGCAGGTTCATCCGCTGCGCCGTCGGCAGCGCCGGGGCGGCCGTCGCCAGGTTGCCGGCGACGCTGCGGTCGTCGTCCAGCAGGTCGAGGCGCTGGGACAGGAAGGCGATCCGGCCGTCGGCGCGGGTCAGGGTGCCGCTGTCCGGCTCGAGATCGCCGTTGACCAGCCGCAGCAGGGTCGACTTCCCGGCGCCGTTCGGGCCGGTCAGCGCGATCCGCTCGGGACCGCGGATCGCCAGGTCGGCGCCGTCGCCGAAGAGGTCGCGCACGCGCAGGCCCTCGCCGAGGAAGAGCGTCCGGCCCGCCGGGACCTCCGTCTGCGGCAGCTGGAGGCTGATCTGCTGCTCGGTCCGCAGTTCGCGTTCGGCTCGGTCGAGCTTGGCCTTCGCGGCGCCGACGCGGGCGGCGTGCGTGCCGTCCGCCTTCGCCGCCGACTCCTGGGCGTTGCGCTTCATCGTGCCGGCGAAGATCTTGGGCAGGCCGGCGTTGCCGAGGTTGCGCGACGCGGCGCTCGCCCGGCGGGCGGCGCGCTCCCGGGCCTGCTGCATCTCCCGCTTCTCGCGCTTGACGTCCTGCTCGGCGGTGCGGATGTTCTTCTCGGCGACTTCGCGCGCCGCTCGGACGGCGTGCTCGTACGCGGTGAAGCCGCCGCCGTAAAACCGGATTTCGCTGCCGTGGAGCTCGGCGATCCGGTCCACCCGGTCGAGCAGCGCGCGGTCGTGGCTGACCACGAGCAGGCCGCCGGACCAGTCGTCGAGCACGGCGTAGAGCTTGCGGCGCGCTTCGGCGTCGAGGTTGTTGGTGGGTTCGTCGAGCAGCAGCACGTCCGGCCGCTTCAGCAGTTGCGCGGCGAGGCCCAGTGAAACGATCTGGCCGCCGCTGAGGGTGCTCAGCGTGCGGTCGAGCCCGATGCCGCCGAGGCCGAGGCGGTCGAGCTGGGCCCGGGTGCGTTCCTCGACGTCCCAGTCGGTGCCGATGGTGGTGAAGTGCTCCTCGTCGACGTCCCCGGCTTCGACGGCGGCGAGCGCGCGCAGCACCGGGGCGATCCCGAGGATCTCGGCGACGGACGGCTCCCCGCTCAGCGGCAGGTCCTGCGGGAGGTAGCCGAGCACGCCGTCGACGCCGACGCTCCCGGCGGAGGGCGGCAGGACGCCGGCGACGAGCTTGAGCAGCGTCGTCTTGCCGGCGCCGTTCGGGGCGACGAGACCGGTGCGGCCGGCCGGGAAGGTGGCGGACAGGTGGTCGAAGACGGGGGTGTCGTCCGGCCAGGAGAAGGACAGGCCGGACAGCACGATTTCGGACATGGCGAAGACCTCGATGGGGTGAAATCGGAAAAGGGGACGTCGACGGCGGCCCGCACCGGCGCTGCCGGGGGCCTGCGCACTCCGGGGCTACCCGGAGATGTCGACGTCACCTGCCACGACTGGTCTCCTCCAGACGATCTTCGCCTGCGAAGATAGCAGGATTGGCGGCCCGGAGCCCGGGTAACCGCCCCGGATGCGCATCGTGGTGACCGGAGCGACCGGCAACATCGGGACCGGGGTCGTGCGCGCGTTGGGCGCGGATCCGCAGGTCGAGACCATAGTCAAGGTCGCGAGGCGGCCGGCGGACGGCGTCGTCACGGCCGACGTCGAACGCGACGACCTCGTGCCGCACTTCCGCGGCGCGGACGCGGTCGTGCACCTCGCGTGGCTGTTCCAGCCCACCCGCCGTCCCGAGCGGACGTGGCGGGCGAACGTCTTCGGCTCGATGCGGGTGTTCGAAGCGGCGGCCACGGCGGGGGTGCCGAAGCTCGTCTACACGTCGTCGATCGGGGCGTACTCGCCGCGGGAGGACGACTCGCCCGTGACCGAGGACTGGCCGACGCACGGCTGGCCGGGAGCGGCGTACACGCGGGAAAAGGCGTACCTGGAACGGTACCTGGACAGTTTCGAGGCCCGGCACCCGAAGCTCGACGTCGTCCGGATGCGGCCGGGGTTCGTCTTCCAGCGCAGCGCCGCGACGGAGCAGCGGCGGCTGTTCGCCGGGCCGTTCGTGCCGGGTTCCCTGGTGCGGCCGGGCCTGATCCCGGTGGTGCCGGACGTCCCGGGGCTGCGGTGCCAGATCGTGCACACGGACGACCTCGCCGACGCGGTCCGCCGCGCCGTGACGCGCCCGGTGCGCGGGCCGTTCAACATCGCGACCGGCCCGGTCGTGGACCCGCGTTTCGCGGCGGACCTCCTGGGCGCGCGCACGATCCCGGTACCGGCGGGCGTGGTCCGCGCGGCGGTGGACGCGGCCTGGCGCCTGCACGCGATCCCGGCGACGCCCGGCCTGTTCGACGCGGTGATGCGGCTGCCGGTGATGGACACGGGGCGCGCGGAGTCCGAACTGGACTGGCAGCCCCGGCACGACGCGGCGTTCGCGTTGAAGGAGTTCCTCGCCGGGCTGCGCGGGGGCGAGGGGGCGGACACGGCACCGCTGGCCCCGGACCGCCACCGCCTGCACGAGGTTTCCACCGGGGTCGGCCGGAAGCCCTGACCCCCGGCTCCCCGCGCCCCAAGCGCCCCAATGTGGCCTTCGGTGCTCCATCCATGCCCCCGCCGCCACCCTCAACGGAGGCGCTTCGCGCCGCAGTGCTTGATTCAACGCAACCAAGGCGGCCTTGGGTGCGTGAGACGCAACCAAGGCCGCCTTGGGGCGCTTGAGCCTGGGGTCGCGCTCGGGTCAGTGGCCCTGCTTCTCCGGTTCCGGGTACTGGCCCCGCGCCCGGTCGGCGGCCGTGGTGGCGATGCCCGCGGCGATCATCGCCACGCCCAGACCCAGGTGCAGCCAGTCGTCGGCGTTGTCCATCGGGAGGATGTTGGCCGCGCTGTCGTGGTCCAGCGCGAGGCCGAACACCCACAGCAGCACGTAGATCCCGCCGCCGATCATCAGGAACGCGCGCGAACTTCCGTTGGCGCGGGCGGCCAGCACGCCGAATACACCGAACAGCAGGTGGACCAGGTTGTGCAGCACCGACACGGTGAACACGCCGAACAGTTGCGCCCCCGACTCGTGGCCGGCGAACTTCAGTGCGTCGTAGTCCGTGGTGATACCCGGGATGAACCCCAGCACGCCGACGAGCAGGAACGCGATCCCGGACAACAGGGCGGCGGCCCGGGCGGTGCTCCGCCGGGGCCGGGCGTGGACTTCGGTCATGGCGCCCGGCTACCCGGACCCGAACCGGGCAAACCCGCCACGTGCCGCACTTCGGCCAGGACCCGGCGCAACGGCTGCCCGGTGGCCTCCGCGGCCGCCCGCACCTGCTCGTACTCGGGCTGGGTCGTGACCACCTCGCCGTTCAGGTAGCCGCGCTTCACACCGACCGGGGTGCCGCGGTAGTCCACCGTGACGCTGTCCCGCGGCAGCGCGCGCCGCTCGACCGGGGACAGCCGGACGCCCAGCGTCGTCGTGTGGGCGAACACCGCCGCGCAGACGCCGTCGACGCGGTCCGCGGCCGCCAGCGCCGTCAGGAGCACGCCGGGCCGTCCCTTCGGGGCGGTCACCGAAGCGCACCAGGCGTCGGCTGCGCCCGCGCCGCGCAGGGCGGCCAGCACCTCCGGCCACAGCCGGGGATCCAGGTCGTCCACAGTGGATTCGACGACCGTCATCGCCGTGGACACCCACGCCGGGGCCGCGGTTCCCGAGCCGACGACCACCCGGACGACGTTCGCGTGGCCGGGCGGGTCGGCCGTCCCCGCGCCGACGCCCACCTTCTCCGGTACGCACGCGGGCATCGGGCCGTACGCGTCGGCGAGGGTGACGAGCAGCGCGGCGCCGGTCGGTGTGCACAGCTCCCGTGCGGCCGGGTGCGCGGCGACCGGGGCGGCCGCGCCGGTGAGCAGCGCGAGCACCGCGGGTGGCGGCACGGTGAGCCGGCCGTGCGCCGCGGTGACCGTGCCCCCGCCGACGGCGATCGGCGACACCGTGACCGTCGCGTCGAGCAGCCCCACCGCGTCCAGCGCGAGGGCGCAGCCCACGATGTCCACGACGGCGTCCAGCGCGCCCACCTCGTGGAAGTGCACCCGCTCCGGTTCGATGCCGTGCACCGTGGCTTCGGCCTCGGCCAGCCGGCCGAACACGCCGGTGGCGAACCGCTCCGCCGCGTGGGGCAGCGCGGCGCTCCCGATCAGCTCGAGGATCTCCGGCAGGTGCCGGGCGTGCCGCGTCTCCGGTGCCTCGACGGTCACCTGCCGGGCACGCAGGCCGTGCCGGCGCACCACCGCTTCGGTGAGCCGGACGTCGTCGAGGTGCAGCCGGGCCAGTCCGGCGAGCACCGCGCCGAATTCCGCGCCGGCGTCGACGAGCGCGGCCAGGAGCATGTCGCCGGCGCAGCCGTTGCCGGCGTCGATCCAGCCGATGGTCACGGGGCCACCGCCTGCCGGGCGACGCGGGCCGCGGCGACCCCCGCGCCGAAGCCGTTGTCGATGTTCACCGTCACGACGCCGGGGGCGCAGCTGTTGAGCATGGTCAGGAACGCCGTCAGCCCGTCGAGGTGCCAGCCGTAGCCGACGCTCGTCGGCACCGCGATCAACGGCGTGCCGCACAGTCCACCGAGGACGGTCGGCAGGGCCGCTTCCATCCCGGCGATCGCCACGACGGCGTTCGCCCCGGCGATCCGGTCCCGTTCGGCCAGCAGCCGGTGCAGCCCGGCCACCCCGACGTCGATCACGAGGTCCGGCTCCGCGCCGAAGACCGCCACCGTCGTGGCGCACTCCCGGGCGACGGGCAGGTCGGAAGTGCCCGCGCACACGACGGCCACCCGGCCGCGCGGCGGGGGCAGCGGCCCGAGCCGCACCGTGCGGCCCGCGTCGTCGATGTCCACGCCGGGCAGGGTTTCCCGGCACCGCGCCCGGGCTTCCGCGCCGACGCGGGTGGCGAGGACGGCCCGGCCCGGATGGGCTTCGTGCAGGCGCGCGAGCGCGGCCGTGATCTGCGCGGGTGTCTTCCCCGCGCCGAACACGACTTCCGGGTCACCCGTGCGGGCGGCGCGGTCCAGGTCGAGGCGGGCGAATCCGAGGTCGGCCGTGGCCGGTGCGGAACTTCCTGTCGATACCACGACCGGCACGCTAGTGTCGGCGCGATCCCGCTGTAAACGCCGTGCCGGGAATGCCGCACGAATACGGCAATGGGTTGACTCGGGCCGACCGCCGCGGGTCGACTTGGCCGCACCAGAAGAGTCCTCTGAGTGGAGGAAAAGTGCTTTTTCGGCCGAAATGGGGCACGGTGACCGGACGACCTGCGGGAATGTGGTAATGCGCCCCGGAATCGAAGAACGGCTGCTCGCCGGGGTCGGTGCACTGGGGAGTGTGGCCGTGGCGTTCTCCGGTGGCGTCGACTCGGCGCTCGTGCTGGCCGCGGCCGTGCGGGCGCTGCCCGCCGGGCGCGTGCTGGCGGCGATCGCCGACTCGCCGAGCCTCGCGCGGGCGGAACTGCGGACCGCGCGCGAGGTCGCCGAGGGGCTCGGCGTGGAGCTGGCCGAGGTCGGCGTCGCCGAGCTGGCCGTGCCCGGTTACCGGGCCAACGCGGGTGAGCGCTGCTACTTCTGCAAGCAGACGGTGCTGACCGCGATCGGCGGGCTCGCGCACCGGCGCGGGCTGGCGCACGTGGCCACGGGGACCCACGCCGACGACCACCGCGCGCTGCACCGCCCCGGTCTGCGGGCCGCACGGGAGCTGCGGGTCGCCGAGCCGCTGGCCGAGGCCGGGCTGGGGAAGGACGACGTCCGGGCGCTGGCCGCCGCGTGGGCGCTGCCCGTGGCGGACAAGCCGTCGGCGCCGTGCCTGGCCTCCCGGATCCCGGTGGGCGTGCCCGTCTCCGCCGGGCGGCTGGGGCTGGTCGAACGCGCGGAGATCGCGGTGGGCGCGCGCCTGGCCGGGGCCGGTATCCGGGCCCGTGACCTGCGCGTCCGGCTGCTCGGGGCCGGGTTCCGGGTGGAGGTGGACGCGCGGGCGTGCGCGGCCGTCGAAGCGCAGCCGGGGCTCACCGCCGCGGTCCTCGCCGAACTGGGCGGGCTCGGGCTGGCCGGCCCGGGTGTGGTTTCGGTGTACCGCGCGCCGGCTCTCGCGCCGCCGTCGGGGAGCCATGCCGGCTATTCGTGACGCCGGTGCGGGTATTTGTGCCGCCGCCGAACGGGGTAGGAGAAATGCACGGACCGGCTCGCCGGTGCCGGGTGACCGATATTCGCCGCTGAATGGGGAGCGGCAATTCGCCGTGCCCTTTCCGGCGGGCGGGTCACCTTTTGCGGTTTTCACGCGAACTGTCGCGAGCGGTAGCCGTCCGCCTACGGTGGGAAGGATCGGGATGTACTTCAAGCTGCTCGGGACCGTGCGGGTCCAGCGGGACGGCGAACGGGTCGGCCTCGGCGGCCTGCGCCAGCAGCGGCTCCTGGTGATGCTGCTGCTCGACGTCGGCAAGGTCGTCGGGGCCGACCGGCTGCTGGAGGCCATGTGGGACGGCGAGCCACCGGCGACCGCGCGCCGGCAGCTGCACAACGCGGTGGCCGCGCTGCGCCGCAGCTTCGGACCGGCCAAGCACATCGTCGTCAAGGACGGTCCCGGCTACCGCCTCACCGCGGCCGCCCAGGACGTCGACGCCCACCGGTTCACCACGATGGTCGCCGCCGCTTCGGCGGCGGCCGCCGCCGGGCGCACCGACGCTGCCGTGGAGCTGCTGGAGTCGGCGCTCGCCCTGTGGGACGGGCCGGCGTTGGCCGGCCTGCACAGCCCGGTGTTCGAGATCGTCGCCGCGCGGTTCGAGGAGAACCGGCTGGCCGCGACCGAACAGCTCGCCGGGCTGCGCCTCGACGGCGGCGAAGCGGTGGCGGTGGTGCCGCAGCTGGGCGAGCTCGTCTCCCGGCACCCCCTGCGGGAGGAGACCCGGAAGCTGCTGATGCTCGCGCTGCACCGGTGCGGCCGCCCGGCCGACGCGCTCGGTGTGTACGAGCAGGGCCGCCGGCTGCTGCGGGACGAACTCGGCGTGGATCCGGGCGCGGGCCTGCGCGAGCTGCACGAGCGGATCCTGCGTGACGACCTGCCGCACCGCGAGCCGGGCGGCCCCGGCGGGCGTTCGTTCCTGCCGTACGACACGGCCCACTTCACCGGACGCGCCGCCGAGCTCGAGTTCCTGACCGGCTGCCGGCCGGCCGGGACGGCGCTGAACATCCTCGCCGTCGACGGCATGGCGGGGGCCGGCAAGACGACGCTCGCCGTCCGCCTCGCCCACCAGCTGGCGCCGGGCTTCCCCGAAGGGCACCTGTTCATCGACCTGCACGGGCACACGGCAGGCCAGGAACCACTGGACCCGGGAGCCGCGCTGGAGCGGCTGCTGCTGGACTTCGGGCTCGCGCCGGCGCAGATCCCGCCCGACCCCGGGCAGCGTGCGGCGCGCTGGCGGGCGGAAGTCGCCGAGCGGCGGGTGCTCGTCGTGCTGGACAACGCCCTCGACGCCACCCAGGTCCGCCCGCTGCTGCCGGGCACCGGCAAGGCGCAGGTGATCATCACCAGCCGGCGCCGGCTCGCCGGCCTCGACGGGGTGACGTCCCGCTCGCTCGACGTGCTCCCGGCCCGGGACGCGGTGGCCCTGTTCACCCGGATCGCGGGCACCGGCCGCACCCAGCGCCGTCCGGACGCGGTCGCCGAGGTGGTCGCCCTGTGCGGGTACCTGCCGCTGGCGGTCGGGATCGCGGCCTGGCGCTTCCACAACCGGCCGGCGTGGTCGCTGGAGGACCTGGTGTGCCGCCTGCGCGACCGCGCCGGCCGGCTCGCCGAGCTGCGCCTGGGCGACCGCAGCGTGGCGGCGCAGTTCGAGCTGTCGTACCGGAAGCTCACGCCCGGGCAGCGCCGGCTGGTCCGCGTCCTGGGCACCGCGGCCCGGTCCGGCGAGGACTTCGACGCGGGAACGGCGGCGCTGCTGCTCGACCTGCCGGTGCGGGAGGCGGAACGGCTGCTGGAGGAGCTGTTCGACGCGCACGTGCTCGGGCAGCGGGCGACGGGCCGCTACCACTTCCACGCCCTGGTGCAGGAACACGCGCGTGCGAAGGCGGCGGAGCCGGACCGCGACGACGGCCTGCTGACGGCGTTCGGCCGGACCACCCTGCCGTCGGTGACCAAAGTGGAGTGCCGCCTGCGGTGAACCCCGCAGGGCAGGAGTGGACCGGAGGCCGGTATTCCGCCGGCCCCGACCAGGATTCGCCGGAACGCCCCAACGATGCAGCGTCGATGCACCGGCGAGGCAGCCCCGATGGCCGCGCGCGGCAGGCTTGGCCGGTAACCGAACCCGGCCGGCCGGGTGCCCGCACCAGGAGTGATGCCATGGAGTTCACCCACCGGACCGTCCTGAGCCCCGAGCTGCGGGCCAGGGTGCTCGAGGACCCGGCCATCGGCGGCGGGAACCTGCTGCCCGCCATGCTGGAGCTCAACCCGCGCCCGGACGAGCCGTTCATCCACTCGCTGACGCCGATCCCCTACACCGACGGGGAAACGCGCACCCGGTTCAGCCTTCGCGACCTCGACCACCTCGTGCAGAGCTGGTCGGTCTGGTACCTCGAGCGGGGGGTGCGGCCGCGCGACCGCGTCGCCGTCTTCCCGCCCGACTCCATCCAGTACTTCATCCACCTTTCGGCGCTGGCGCAGATCGGCGCCATCTCGATGCTGATCAACAGCAACGCCAAGCGGGACAGCGCGGTGGCGCTCATCGAGCGCAGCGGCGCCATCGGCCTCTACACCGACGCCGAACGCCTCGGCCGGATCGCCGGAGACCTCGACCGGCTGAACCTGAAGTGGGTCGAGACCCGCCAGGACGGGCCGCCGTCGGCCGTGCTGCCCGATCAGGACCGGTTCCGGCACCACCCGGACGACCCCGTCGGCCTGATGCACTCCTCCGGCACGACCGGACTGCCGAAGCCGGTCATCCACACCCACAAGACCCTTTTGGACGGTCCGAAGTGGCGGGCCGTGAACTACCGGGAAGAACCCCGCGCGGTCATCCTCAACGCGCTGCCGCAGTCGCACCAGGGCTGCGTGTCGTTCAACGCCTACACCGTGCTCGGCGGGCAGCCGATGGTCGTCTGGCGGGACGTCTCCGGCGCGGAACTCGCCCACGCCGTCGAGGAGCACCGGCCGACCATGGTGATGGCGTTCGGCCACGCCTACCCGGAGCTCGCCGCGCTCGAGACGCCGCCGGGCGCGCTGGACTCGGTGAACATCTGGGTCTCCATGGCCGACGCCGTCCACGAGCGGCACCTGAAGGAGATACTGGGCCGCCGCTCGCCGGAGCTGCCGCCCGCCGCGTTCCTGGACCGGCTCGGCACCACCGAGCTGGGCTGGGGCGTGCTCATGCAGCCCCGCACCCTGGCGACCGAGCGCAACGACCGCTGCGTCGGCAAGTCGGTCGGGTACGCCGAAGTCGCGGTCGTGCGGGAGAACGGGACCCTCGCCGAGCCCTACGAGCTGGGCCTGCTCGGCGCGAAACCGCCGTCGATGACCGTGGGCTACTGGGGCAACCAGGACACCTACTACCGCAGCAAGCTCGCCGGCTACTGGCTGACCGGTGACGTCGCCTACCGCGACGAGGACGGCAACTTCTACCAGGTCGACCGCGCGGTGGACGTGGTGCACACCGCCGCCGGGCCGGGCTATTCGGTGCAGCTGGAGGAACTGATCCTCAACGAGGTGCCCGGGGTCGGGGACTGCACGGTGGTGGCCGGCCACCACAACGGCGAAGAGGTCGCGGTCGCCGTCGTGACCGGCGACGGCGTGGACGCGGAGAAGGTGCTGTTCGCGGCCAACGAGGTCCTGCGCGCCCACGACAAGCCGGAGCTGTCCGTGGTCGAGGTCGCCACCGCCGACGGGGACTTCCCGCTCGGCGTCACCGGCAAGTCCCTGAAGCGCTTCCTGCGGGACAAGTACGCCGACCTCGCCACCCACGTCCGCGACCGCCGGGGCGAGCACCTGGCGACGACCGACGCGCTCGCGTGACCGCTCGTCGCCGGGCACCGGGCCGTCGCCGTCGCCCGGCGGCGCGGCGGCTTCGAGCCACGCAGTCCACCGGACGCGTTCCGGGGTGGCGGGCCGGACCTGCTCGCCCGAGCCCGGAAGGCGACCGGGCCCGGCCGCAGCCTGCGGGCACACCGACCGGCCACGCGGCCAGGGAGCGGGAGACCAGTGTCCGGTGAAACGTCGGAGATCGCCGTGGTGGGGCTCGGCCCGCGCGGGCTGTCGGTGGCGGAACGGCTGTGCGCCAACGCCGCCGAGCTCGGGCCGCCGGGGCGCCGGCTGCTCGTGCACCTCGTCGACCCGCACCTGGCCGAGGGCGGCCGGGTGTGGCGGAGCACGCAGGACCGGCTGCTGCTGATGAACACGGTCGCCTGCCAGGTGACCATGTTCGCCGACGAGAGCGTCGGCTGCGCGGGCCCGGTCGTGCCCGGCCCGAGCCTGTACGAATGGGCCCGCTCGATCGCGCTGCTCGGCAGCCCGGACGTCCCGGCCGCCGTCCGCGCCGAAGCCGCGGCGCTCGGGCCGGACGACTACCCGTCCCGCGCCTTCTACGGCAGTTACCTGCGCTGGACGCGGCGGCGGATCGCCCGGCTCGCGCCGCCGTCGCTGCGGTTCGAGGTGCACCCGGCGCGAGCCGTCGACGTCCGGGACACCGCCGGGCGGCAGGAAGTCGTGCTCGACGACGGTGGCGTGCTCGGCGGGCTCGACGTGGTCGTGCTCGCGCTGGGCCACCTGCCGCACGAGCTCGGCCCGGCCGAAGCCCGGTTGAGCCGGTACGCGCGCGAGCACGGCCTGCGCTACCTGCCGCCGGGGAACCCGGCCGACGCGCCGCCGTGCGAGGCCGCCGCCGGTGAGCCCGTGCTGCTGCGGGGAATGGGGCTGAACTTCTTCGACCACCTGGCCCTGCTCACGCTCGGCCGCGGTGGCGCGTTCACCCGGACGCCGGCCGGGCGGCTGGCGTACCGGGCGTCCGGCCGGGAGCCCCGGCTGATCGCGGGGTCCCGGCGAGGCGTCCCGTACCACGCACGGGCCCGCAACGAAAAGGGCGCGTTCGGCCGGCACGAGCCGCGGTACCTGACCCCGGCGGTGATCGACCGGCTGCGGGGCGGCGCGGACTTCCGCCGGGACGTCTGGCCGCTGATCGACCAGGAGGTCCGCACGGTCTTCTACGCGGCCCAGGTGCGGGAACAGGGGTGTGCCTGCGACGCCGGGGAGTTCGCCGCGGCGTTCGCGGCGGCCGGGCCCGCCGACGTCTCCGCCGATCCGCCCGCCGTCCGGGAGACCGAGGCGCAGCGGACCGTCCTCGCCGGTTTCGGCCTGGCGCCGGACTGGGACTGGCGGGCGGTGGCGAACCCCTATTCGGCCGCCGACCTCGTTTCGACCACGGCGTTCCGCCGCCGTCTCCGCGCCCTGGTGGCCGCGGATCTCACGGAGGCGGCGAAGGGCAACGTGACCGGACCGCTGAAGGCGGCGACGGACGTCCTGCGCGATCTGCGCAACGAGATCCGGCTGGTCGTCGACCACGGCGGGATCTCCGGCCGGTCGTACCGCGACGAGCTGCAGGGCTGGTACGTCTCGCTCAACGCGTTCCTGTCGATCGGGCCGCCCGCCGAGCGCGTCGAACAGTTCGGTGCGCTCCTGGACGCCGGTGTGCTCGAGGTACTCGGGCCGGACCTGCGGGTGACGGGTTCCGGCGGCCGCTTCCGGGCCTGGTCGGCGGCGTGCCCGGACGTCACCGCCGAGGCGACGACCCTGATCGAGGCCCGCCTGCCGGAGACCGACCTGCGGCGCACGGCCGATCCGCTGCTGCGGGCGATGCTGGCCCGCGGGGCGTGCCGCCCGTACCGCATCGGCGAGCACGTCACCGGCGGCCTGGCGGTGACGCGGCGGCCGTACCACGTCCTGGACGCCCGCAACCGGCCGCACCCGAGACGGTTCGCCTTCGGCGTGCCGACCGAAGGCGTGCACTGGGTGACGGCGGCGGGCATCCGGCCGGGGGTCGATTCGGTGATCCTCGGTGACGCCGACGCGATCGCCCGGTCCTGCCTGGAGGCCGTGGCCGGAGCCGGGTCCCGGAGGGCGGCATGAGCGGGTGGCTGGCGCCGGCGTGGGCCGGGACGGACGCCGACGCGCTGGTCGGCGACCACGCCCTGCTCACCGCGCTGCTGGACACCGAGGCCGCGCTGGCCGAGGCGCAGGCCGAACTGGGGATGATCCCCGCGGCGGCCGCGGCGGCGATCCGTGCGGCCGCCGTGCCGGAAAAGCTGGATCCGGCCGCGCTGGCCGCGGGGGTGCGCGCGACGGCGAACCCGGTGGTGGCGTTCGTCGCCGCGCTCACCGCGGCCGTCGGCCCGGACGCCACCGAATACGTGCACCGCGGCAGCACCAGCCAGGACATCCTCGACACCGCACTGATGCTGCTCTGCCGGGCCGCTTTCGACCGCATCGAGCGGGAGTTGCTCGCGACGGCCGCGGGCCTCGCCGGGCACGTCCGGGCTCACCGGGACACGCCGATGGCCGGGCGCACGCTGACCCAGCACGCCGTGCCGGTCACCTTCGGGCTCAAGGCGGCGACCTGGCTGCACCTGGTGCTCGACGCCGTCGAGCGGGTGCGCGGGGTCGCGTTGCCGGTGTCACTGGGCGGTGCCGCGGGAACCCTCGCCGCGTACCGGGAATACGCCGGCGGCTCGGCCGAGCGGACGCTGCGGCTGCCGGACCTGGTCGCGCGGCGGCTGGGGCTGGCTCCCCAGGTGCTGCCGTGGCACGGGATCCGGACGCCGATCGCGGACACCGCCGCCGCGCTGCTGGTCACCACCGGGGCGCTCGGCAAGATCGCCGCGGACGTGCTCGTGCTGGCCCGCACCGAGATCGGCGAGGTCACCGAAGCGCCGGCGCCGGGACGGGGCGTCTCGTCGGCGATGCCGCAGAAGCACAACCCGGTGTTCGCGACGCTGCTGGCGACCGCGGCCCGCCAGCTGCCCGCGCTCGCCGTCGTGCTGTTCCAGTCGATGGCGGTGGAGGACGAGCGGTCCGCCGGCGGCTGGCACGCGGAGTGGCAGCCACTGCGGGACGCGCTGCGCATCACCGCCGGCGCGGCGGCGAACGCGGCCTGCCTGGCCGGGTCACTGCGGGTCTCCCCGGCGGCGATGGCGGCGAACCTGCAGCTCACCCGGGGCGCGATCGTGTCCGAGCGGCTCAACGCGGTGCTGGCGCCCGCACTGGGCAAGGCGGCCGCCAAGAGCCTGCTGGCCGACGCCGCCGCCGAAGCCGAGCGGACGGGGACGGACCTGGCCACCTTCCTCGAGGCGGATCTGCCGCCGAGCCTGCTGGACCCGGCGGGCTACACCGGCCTGTCCGGACCGCTGGCCGACCGCGCCCTGGACCGCTACGACGTCGTCAAGGAGTCGCGATGACCGCCCCCGAACACGCCGGGCCCATGCCCGCCGAGCAGCGGGAAGCGCAGCTGCGCATGCCCGGGTTCGGTTCGCGCTGCTCCAGCCACATGGTCACCGCCCGCTGGACCGCCGGCCACGGCTGGCAGGACATCCGCACCGGGCCCCTCACCGCGTTCGAGCTGCACCCGGCGACCATGGCGTTCCACTACGGACAGACGATCTTCGAGGGCCTCAAGGCGTTCTGGCGGCCGGACGGACGGCACGTGCTCTTCCGCCCCGGCGACCACGCCCGCCGGTTCGCGCGGTCGGCCCGCCGGATGGCCATGCCCGAACTGCCGGAGGCCTGCTTCCTCGCCGCCGCGGCGGCGCTGACGCGCGCCGACCGCGACTGGGTGCCGCCGGCCCGCGGGCACAGCTTCTACCTGCGGCCCTTCATGATCGCCGCCGAAGAGCACCTGTCCAACCGGCCCGCCGAGGAGTACCTGTTCGCCGTCATCGGCAGCCCCGCCCGGCCCGCTGCCGCCGTGCCCGCGCCGATCCGGCTGTGGGCCTCACCGGAGTACGTCCGCGCCGCCGACGGCGGGACCGGCACGATCAAGTGCGGTGGCAACTACGGCGGCTCCTACCTCGCGCAGCGCGACGCGGCCGAGCACGGCTGCCACCAGGTCGTCTGGCTGGACGCCCGGGAACGCCGGTACGTCGAAGAGGCCGGCGGGTCCAACCTGTTCTTCGTCGAGGGCGACCGGCTCGTCACGCCCCCGCTGAGCGGCACGCTGCTGGCCGGCATCACCCGCGACTCGATCCTGCGGCTCGCCGGGCGGCTCGGGCTGGCCGTCACCGAAGAACCCGTCACGCTCGACGGCTGGGAACGCGGCTGCCGGGACGGCCGGATCACCGAGACGTTCGCCTGCGGCACCGCCCGCACCCTCGCACCGGTCGGCCACGCCGTGACGCCGCAGGGGGAGTGGGCCGTCGGTGACGGCGGCACCGGCCCGGTCACCCGCCGCCTGCTGGACGCGTTGCTGGACATCCACCACGGCGACGCACCCGACGACTTCGGCTGGCTGCACGCCGTCTGACGAAAGGATTGCCGTGAAGGTCGACTTCTACTTCGATCCCGCCTGCCCGTTCGCCTGGATCACCTCGCGGTGGATCCTCGAAGTCGAAGCGCGGCGGGACATCACCCTGCGGTTCCGCGTGATGAGCCTCGGGGTGCTCAACGAGGACCGCGAACTCGAGCCGTGGTACCGCGAGTTCTGCGACCGCGCGTGGGGTCCGGTCCGCGTCTGCGTCGCCGCGGCCCGGCAGCACGGCGAGGACGTGCTGCGCGACCTCTACACCGCACTCGGCACCCGGATCCACAACGGACGCAACAAGGACTTCCCCGCGGTCGTCGCGCAGGCACTGGCCGAGGTCGGCCTGCCGGCGTCGCTGGCGGAAGCAGCCGGCCGCACGGAGTTCGACGAAGCCCTGCGCAAGAGCCACGCCGAAGCGCTGGCCCCGGTGGGCGCGGACCTCGGTACCCCGGCGATCCACCTCGACGGCGCCGGTTTCTTCGGCCCGGTGCTCAACGCGATCCCGCGCGGCGAGGAGGCGGCGCAGCTCTTCGACGGTGCCGCGGCGCTCGCGCGCAACCCGCACTTCTTCGAGCTGAAGCGCTCGCGCACGCCCGGTTTGAACTACGAGTGAGGGAACGGCCATGAAACGCATCGGGTTCGTCGAGTCGAACCGGGCCGGATCCGGGTTCGCTGCCCTGCGCGCCGCCCGCGCGCTGGGCCTGCACGTCACCTTCTTCAGCTCGGGGCTGGAGCGCTACCACGCGACGCCGGGCGGCACCGAGGTCCTCGAAGACTGCGTCGACGAGTACGTCTCCTGCGCGACCCACGAACTGGAGCCGCTGCTGGCCGCGGTCAAGGCCGTCGACGCGCGGCAGCCGTTGGACGCCCTGCTGTCGGTGGCCGAGTACGAGGTCGTGCCGACCGCGGAGGCGGCCCGCCAGCTCGGCCTGCCCGGGCCGGACCCGGCCGCGATCCGGCTCGCGCGCACCAAGGCGGGCCAGCGGCGGCGGTGGGCGGAGCACGGCGTGCCGGGCCCGGCCTTCCGCGTGGTCACCACCATCGCGGACGCGGTGCGGGCGGCGGGCGAAGTCGGGTGGCCGTGCGTGGTCAAGGCGGTGGACGAGACCAGCGGTGCCCACGTCGTCCGGTGCACGACACCGGGGGAGGTGGTGGCCGCGGTCGCCGCCATCCGGGCGGAACCGGTCAACCGGCGCGGGCAGACCCGGGCGGCCGAGGTGCTCGTCGAAGAGTGCCTGGCCGGGTTCGAGGTCAGCGTCGAGGTGCTGGCCGGCGCGGGCGGGGTCCGCGTGCTCGGGGTGACCGACAAGGTCGTCGGTGGCCGCAACCGGTTCGTCGAGCTCGGCCACAGCTTCCCGACGGCCCTGCCGGACGACGTCCGCCGCGAGCTGGAGGCGGCCGCGGTGGCCGCGACCACGGCGGTCGGCTTCGACCTCGGCATCGCCCACGTCGAGCTCAAGTACACCGCGGCCGGCCCGAAGCTGGTCGAGATCAACCCGCGCCCGGGTGGGGCCCGGATCACCGAGCTGATGGACCGCGCCTTCGGGCGGTCCACGATGGAGCTGCTCATCCGCCAGTACCTCGGCGAGCCGGTCGCGGAGCTGCCCGTCCCGGCCGCCGGCGCGGCGATCCGGTACCTGACCGCGGAACCCGGCGTGGTGGAGAACGTCAGCGGGCTCGAGATCGCCGCCGCGGTGCCGGGGGTGTGCGAGGCGGTGGTGTCCGTCGGGCCGGGCGAGCGCGTGCACCCGTTGCGCGTCAACGAAGACCGGTTCGGCCACGTCCTGGTGACGGCGGCCGGCCCGTACCTGGCCGCCCGGCTTGCCGAGGCGGCGGCGCAGCAGATCGTGGTCGCCACCCGGCGGGACTGACGGATGCGCGCCGGATGTCCCGCCGATGGCCGCGTCGGCGACGCTGGTCGTGTCCGGGCTACAGGAGGAACGAGATGGCGAACCTGGTCATGGTGATGCCGTACCAGGCGTACTTGCCGAAGGCCCGGGCGGAAGGCTTCCGGGTCACCGCGCTCTGGGACACCGCCGAGGCTCGCCGGCTGTTCGGCGCGCAGGCGCCGGAATACCTCCGGCAGGTCGAGGCGCTCGCCGACGGCTTCCGCCTGGTCGAGTTCGCCGACCGGGCCGCCTACGCCGACGCGATCCGGGACGCCGTGCGGGAAACCGGCGCCGACCACGTCTGGCACGTCGGCAGCGAGGACAGCATGCTGCTCGCCCACGACGTCGCCGACGAACTCGGGAAGGCCGTCAACCCGCCGCGTTCGGTGGCGCTGCTCAACGACAAGCTCGCGATGCGCACCCTCCTGCGCGACAAGGGCATCTCGGCGGTGCGGTACGCCACCGCGGACCACTGGACCGGGGTCGCGGACCTGCTCGCGGGCTTCGAGCTCCCGGTCGTGGTCAAGCCGGCCACGCTGTCCGCCAGCCGCGGGGTGCTCCTGCTGACCGATCCGGCGCAGCTGCCCGCGTGGGGCCGCGAGCTCGGCGGCTACGACGGGCCGGTGCTGGTGGAGGAGTACCTGCGCGGACCGGAGTTCAGCGTCGAGACGATGACCGTCCGCGGCGAGCACCACGTCGTCGGCGTCACCCGCAAGCTGCTCGGCCCGCTGCCGCACTTCGTCGAGCGGGGTCACCTGTTCGGCGAGCCGGAAACCCCCGCGACGCAGCGGGTGGCCGCGCACGCGGTGGAGCTGCTCGACGCCGTCGGGTACCAGTGCGGTCCCGCGCACACCGAGGTCATCCTGACCGCGGACGGGCCGCGGATCGTCGAGTCGCAGGCCCGGCTCGGCGGGGACAAGATCCCGGACCTCATCGCGCTCGCCCGCGGGTTCGACGTCAAACGCGCGATGTTCGCCGCCCTCGCCGGACGGACGTCGCTCCCGGCGCCCGGTGGCCCGGTCGCGCACATCGCGTACTTCTCGTTCCCCGCCGGAACGCTGCACCGGGTGTCCGGTGTGGACGAAGTGCGCGCCCTGGACTTCGTGCACACGCTGCACTTCCCGTACGCACCCGGGGACGTCCTCCCGGAGACGGTGAGCTCCAAGACCCGGCACGGCTTCGTGATCGTCGACGGCTCCGCGGACGCCGCCGAGGCCCAGGCGCGCGCGGACCGCGTCCGCGCCCTGATCGAGGTGGAGGTCCGATGAGGCACTTCTTCGCACTGCACCGCAACGTCCGGCTGCGGATCGGCCTGGCGTTCGTGCACAAGCTGATCGACGCGATGATCCTCACCTTCATCGCGATCTACCTCGCCGCGCACGTCGGTGTCGCCCTCGCCGGCGCGCTGATCCTGGTCTTCGCCGTGTTCGCGGTGTTCGGCATGCTGACCGGCGGCCACCTGTCCGAACGGTACGGGCGGCGGCCGGTGCTCATCACCGGCGACGTCGTCGGCACGACGTTCCTGGTGGTGATGGCGGTGGCCTACTACGCCGGCTGGGGCGCGCTCGCCGTCTACTTCAGCTACGCGGTCGTGAAGTTCGGGACGAACCTGGCGCTGCCGGCGAACGACGCCACCATCATCGACGTGACGCCGCCGGCCGAGCGCAAGTTCGTCTACACGGTCAACTACTGGATGATCAACCTGGCTCTCGGCACCGGTGCCCTGTTCGGCGCTTTCCTCTACAGCCGGCACTTCGGCGCGGTGATCATCGGCGGGGCCGTCGCGATGGCCTTCGCCCTCACCGTCACCGTCACGCTCGTCGCGGAGACGAAACCGGAGACGCCGCGGCCGCCGGTGAAGCTGACCGGGCTCGCCCAGTTCGTCGAAGGCTACAGGGTGGTGCTGGCCGACTCGACGTTCCGGCGGCTGATCATCGCCGCCACCCTGATCCTCACCCTGGAAGGGCAGCTGAGCACGGCGATCGGCATCCGGCTCTCGACGAACTTCCCCGTGCAGCAGGTGTTCCCCTTCGGCGCCGTCGGCGGCGTGCAGATGCTGGGCATCCTCAAGGCGGTCAACACGGCCCTGGTCGTGGTGTTCGCGCTGGTCGTCAACACCCTGCTGCGGCGGATGCCCGACCGCACCCGGCTCTACGCGGGCATCGCGCTGTACGCGGGCGGGTTCGCCGTGCTCGCCGTGACGAACGACGCCTGGCTGCTGCTGGCCGCCGTCGTCGTGCTGACCGTCGGCGAGCTGATGAACCTGCCGGTCCAGCAGGCCCTGCTGGCCGAGCTCGCGCCCGAGGAGGGCCGGCCGCGGTACCTGGCTGCCTACTACCTGCACATCCGGTTCGGCCAGGTCGTCAACTCCGTGCTGATCAGCCTCAGCGCGGTGCTGGCCGCACGGGGCATGGCCGCGATCTACCTGCTCTTCGGCGTCGTGGTGCTCCGGCAGTACCGGGTGATCCTCGCCCGCCGTCAGGTGCCCGCCGAGGCGTCCGTCTCCGTCTGAGAACTCCCGGGAGGGAACCATGTCGGCACGCGCCGATCGAATCACCGAGGCCTACCTCGCGGGCTGCGCGGCGCCGGACGGACCGCTGCGCCACGCGCGGGAACGCCTGGAGCTGACGGAGGCCCAGCGGCAGTCGTGGCCCCGGCTGCTGCCCCGGCCGATCCTCGTCGAGGAGGCGGAGTACCGGACGTTCGGCCGGGACCTCGTCACCGTCTTCGACCTGGTCACCAACCTGCCGCAGCGGCTCTTCGACGGCGACTTCGCCCGCTTCCGGACCGCCCTCGGCATCGACGACCGGCACGCCGGCTTCATGGGCCGCCTGCTCGGCGAGGGCCCGCCGCCGCTCTACGGCCGGGCCGACGTCTACTACGACGGCTCGGCGTTCAAGCTGCTGGAGTACAACATCGGCAGCGCGCTCGGCGGCCTGGACATGGTGGGCGCGCTGCCCAAGGCGTACCTGCGGGTGCCGGAAGTCGCCGCCTTCGCGGCCGAGCACGGCCTCGGGTACCTCGACATGGGCGCCGACCTCGCCGCGGCGCTGCGCAACGCGGGCAAGGCGATCGGCGCGGGCGAGCCGGTGGTCGCCATCCTGGAGAGCCCGGGCGGGATGACCACCTACGGCAGGCAGCGGCGGTCCGCCGCGGAGATGCTGCGGCACAACGGCCTCGAGTGCCACGCCGGGGAGATCGGCGACCTGGAGTTCCGCGGCGGCAAGCCGTACCTGGACGGCACCGGTGTCGACGTGGTCCTGCGGTACTACGGGCTCGAGGAGATGCTCGGGCACCCGGACTGCGACGCCCTGCTGGAGCCGGTGTTCCGCGCGCACGAGGACGGCGAGGTCGTGGTCTGGACACCGAGCAACGTGTTCGGCAACAAGGGCACGCTCGCCATGCTCTCGGAGTACGCCGGAGTGTTCACCGTGGACGAGCGGGCGGCGATCGAGCGCGTGCTGCCGTGGTCCCGGATGCTCGGGCGCCCCGGCGCCGGGCCGGACGCGGGCCGCATCGAGGAGTGCGTGCAGCGGCAGGACCGGCTGGTGTTCAAGCCGACCGGGCTGTACGGCGGTCAGGGGGTCGTCATCGGCCGGGAGGTCGACGCGCGGACCTGGCGCGAAACGCTCGACGCGGGCTCGCGGACCGGCTCGCTGGTGCAGGAGGTCGTGCGCCCGAACCTCGAAGCGGTGATCGACCCGGACACCGGCGCCCGCAGCGAGTGGTACGCGCTCTGGGCCGCGTTCATGACGCCGTCCGGCCTCTCCGGCGGCGGGATCCGCGCGATCCCGCCCGGCGGCACGTCGGTGATCACCATGAGCAACAACGCGAGCGTCCGCAACACCTGCCTCTTCACCTGTTGAGCGCTGCACCTGCCGAGCAAGGAGATCTCCCGGTGGCCCGACTCGTCGACCTGACCCACGGCTTCTACGACGGAATGCCGTCCTACCCCGCCGACTGGTTCCCGAAGTTCGTCAGCGAACGCTCGATGACCCCGGAGACCGACCCGTACGGCACCAAGCGCACCTTCTCCTACCTGCACGTCTTCCCGCACAACGGGACGCACATGGAGTACCGGCTGCACTTCTACCCCGGCGCCGAGGGCATCGACGAGGTCCCGCTGGAGACGCTGATCGGCCGCGCCTGCGTCGCCGACCTGTCCGAAAAGGACGAACTGGAGCCGGTCACCGGCGAGGACCTGGAGCGGACGCTGCGGCCGGTGTGGCAGCGGGGTGACCGGCTGCTCGTGCGCACCGACTACCTGCGGCACCACTGGGGCCGACCGGACTACTGGGACCGGCCGCCGTACCTGACGCCCTCGGCCGCGGAGTGGGCCATCGAGAACGGCGCGAGCCTGTTCGGCCTCGACTGCCTCACCGAACGGCCCGGCGACGCCGGATCGCCGGTGCACCACGCGCTCCTGGCCGCCGGGATCCCGCTGCTGGAGTACGTCACCAACATGCACGAGCTGACCAAGCCCGTCGTGCAGCTGTTCGCGCTGCCGACCAAGGTCGCCGGCGCCGAAGCGGCCCCCGCCCGCGTCATCGCCCTGGAGGAGACGGATGACTGAGCAGGTCGCCTTGACGGCGGTCGGCGGCGACGCCGGCGTGCCGGACGGCCTGGCCCGGCTGCTGGAGCTGCTCGGCGCACCCCTGTCCGGGCTGCGCGCCGGCGACGAGGTGCTGATCAAGCCGAACCTGTTCCAGACCGCACCGGGGTTCCACGTCCGCCCGGCGCTGCTGGCGGCGATCGCCAAGGTCGTCGCCGGGCACGGGGCCCGGCCGGTGATCGCCGAGCGCACGCACGCCATCTACGAACTGCTGAACGACCACGAAGCCGCGAAGTACGCCAAGGTCGTCAGCTTCGACGACCTGCCGCTGCGGATCACCGGCATCCCGGGCGCGACGTCGCTGCGCGTCCCGATCGCCGTCCCCGAGCTGATCCTCGACTGCGACTTCTTCATCGGCGTCCCGCAGCTGCGCACGCACGCGAGCGTCGTCTACTCCAACGCGATGAAGAACCTGGTCGGGCTGCTGCCCGGGTACACGACCCGGATCGTGCACATGGCGGGCGTCGACGAGTCCACAGTGGACCTCAACCTGATGCGGCCGCAGGACCTGGTGGTCTGCGACGGGACCACGGTGATCGAGGGCAACTACCCGATGGACGGCCAGGCGCGGCAGGCCGGGTTCCTGGCCGCGAGCCGCAACGCCGTCGCGCTCGACGTCGCCGTCGGCACGCTGGCCGGGTTCGACCCGGACAGCGTCGCGTACCTGCGGGACGCGCACCAGCGGGGGATGGGCCCCCTGGCGCTCGACGACATCGAGCTGCTCGGCACGCCGCTGGCCGACCTGGCGTTCGACATGGTGAAGGCGCCGGTCGACATCGTCGTGCCGCGCGAGGGCATCCACGTCTACGCCGAAAACGCGTGCCCGGCGTGCAGCCGGTTCGTGGCCGGGGCGATGAAGGCGCTGGCCGGCGAGCTGTGCGCGTGGGACGGGGAGCTGACGGTCATCTCCGGGCCGCAGGTGTCGCTGCCGCCGTTGCGCGGGGAGGTGGTGCTGGTCGGCAACTGCCTCTACGAGCGCCGTGACCTGGGCATCTTCGTCGAGGGCTGCCCGCCGCGGGCGATCCAGCTGGCCGCGTTCCGGTACGCGATGGGCAAGCCGGTCGGCGACCACGAGCGGACGCAGTTCCGGGTGCCGCCGAGCCGGGCTTCGGCCCGATGATCACGTCCGCGCTCGCCGCGGGGGACCGGCTGCACCGGCACGTCGTCCCGCTGGCCGCGGCGGCCGACCCGGTGGCGGCCGCGGCCGCCCTGCGCGCCGCCGGGCGGGTCATGCTGACCGCCGGGGCCGGCGGCGCGGACCCCGTCCTCGCCGCCGGCGAGCTGGCCGTCCTTTCCCACCCCGGCGGCGGCCGGGCCCTGACCGCCGCCGTGGACCTGCTGCGCGGGCTGGACCTCCCGCCGGAGACGACCGACGCCGAAGCCGCCTGGTACGGCTTCCTGGGCTACGACGCCGCCCGCGACTTCGAGCGGCTGCCGAGCCGCCACCCGGAAACCGGTCGCCCGGTGTACGAGTTCTTCCTGCCCGAGGTGCTGGTCCGGTTCGCGACCGGGCAGGTGATCGGCCGCGGCCCGACCGCGGCGGCCGCGCGCACGGCGGCCGAACGGGTGGCCCGGACACTGCACCGCCTCTCGACCGCGCCGCTCGGGACGGTCGCGGTGGGCACCGGCCGGTTCGGGTTCGCCTACGACGAGTACGTCGACGCCGTCCGCCGCGCCCAGCGGCACATCCTCGACGGCGACGTCTTCCAGCTCGTGCTGTCGAACGCGTGGGCCGCTCCGGCCACTGTGGACGGACTGTGCGTCTACCGGCGGCTGACCACGATCAACCCGTCGCCGTACCACTTCTGGTTCGCCGGGCCGCACTTCGAAGCGGTGGGGGCGTCGCCGGAGCCGTGCCTGACACTGTCGGACGGGAAAGCGCTGATCCGCCCGCTCGCGGGCACCCGGCCGCGGGGCCGCGACGAGCGGGCCGACCGGCTGGCCGAGGCGGACCTGCGCGCGTCAGCGAAGGAGCTGGCCGAGCACCGGATGCTGGTCGACCTGGCCCGCAACGACCTCGGCCGGGTCTGCCGGCCCGGCAGCGTCTCGGTCGGGCGGCTGCTGGCGGTCGAGCGGTACTCCCACGTCATGCACCTGACGTCCGACGTGTGGGGCGAGCCCGCGCGCGACCGGGGCACCGACGAGCTGATCCGGGCGACGTTCCCGGCCGGGACGATGACCGGGACGCCGAAGGTGCGGGCGATGGAGCTCATCGACGCGCTCGAGCCGGCGCGGCGCTGGCTGTACTCGGGGGCGGTCGGGTCGTTCGGGGTGTCGCACGTGGACCTGTACCTGACGATCCGCAGCATGGTGTGGTGTGACGGGGAGATCCGGCTGCAGGCGGGCGGCGGGATCGTCCACGACTCCGACCCGGCCGAGGAGTACGCGGAAGTCCTGGCGAAGCTCGGCTCGGGCGCGCGGGCGCTCGGTGTGACGGTGGGAGGGGCGGCCCGGTGATCTGCGTGATCGACAACTACGACTCGTTCGTCTACAACCTGGTCCAGTACTTGGGCCACCTCGGTGCGGAGTGCCGGGTGTTCCGCAACGACGAGGTGACCGTGGCCGGCGTCGCCGCGCTGGCCCCGGAGCTGGTCCTGATCTCGCCGGGCCCGGGCGACCCGGCGGACGCGGGTGTCTCGGTCGAGCTGGTCCGCCGGCTGGCCGGCCGCGTCCCGCTGCTCGGCGTCTGCCTCGGCCACCAGGCGATCGGCACGGCGTTCGGCGCGCGGGTGGTGCACGCGGCCGAGCCGATGCACGGCAAGTGCTCCCCGATCGCCCACGACGGCCGCGGCGTGTTCGCCGGGCTGCGCAACCCGCTGACGGTGGCCCGCTACCACTCGCTGGTGATCGACCCGGCGTCGCTGCCGCCCGAGCTGGTCGTGACGGCCTGGTCGTCGACGGGCGAGGTGATGGGCGTCCGGCACCGCACGCTGCCGGTCGAGGGGGTCCAGTTCCACCCGGAGTCGCTGTTCACCGAGGAGGGCGTGGCGATGGTGGCGAACGCGCTG
Source organism: Amycolatopsis sp. lyj-23 (assembly GCF_046549135.1). NCBI lineage: Bacteria > Bacillati > Actinomycetota > Actinomycetes > Pseudonocardiales > Pseudonocardiaceae > Amycolatopsis > Amycolatopsis sp. lyj-23. Next base: position 622,717 of record NZ_JAJPWN010000004.1, read on the forward strand.
AGCCTGCGGGCTCTCGTGCGGAGCTAGGCGAGCTCGGCCGAGACGACCGACGGCAGCTCGCGCAGCCGGTCGAGCAGGGGCCCGGTTTCCTCGGCGGCCAGCAGGACGGCGCAGACCATGCTGCTTTCCCGGACCCCGTCCTTGACGTCGACGTACAGTTCGTGGACGAGCCGTCCTTCGAGGGCGCCGACGAGCGACGGGATCTGTTCGGCCCCGCCGACGAAGTAGGTGGCGATCCGGCGGCGTAGCAGCATGGCCGAGCGGGGTGCGGGAACGGCGAAGGAAGTGGACATGGCGGATCTCCCGGAGAGCTGAGGGGAAAACGAGATCGGGGCCAGGTCCCGGGGGAAAAGCGATCGCCAACGCAGCGCGCCGGCGACCTGGGTTCAGCCGGCGCGCCGGGTTACGAGTCGCAAGGAGGACATCGGGCGCAGCACGGTGCGAGGCTAGCACGACGAGCCGAGGCACCGCACGGTTCGGCCCGCGGTGATGGGCTGCTGGGCGGAGGGTTTGCCCGGCGAGCGCGGCGGCGCGGGTGGTCGGCCCGCGTGGCGTTTCCGCTGGTCAGCGTGACCCGCATGAGTCGCCGAGGAGCCCGCCGGCTCCGGCGAGGTGGGCGCCTGCTCCGCCGCTCGCGGCGATGGACTGCTGGGCGGAGGGTTTACCCGGCGAGCGCGGCGGCGCAAGAAGTCGGCCCGCGTGGCGTTTCCGCTGTTCAACGCCGCGGAGGTGCGGTGCGCAGCGGGGTGGTGCGCGGCGGGGTGGTGTGGGTTCAGCTGGTGGGTCTGCGGGGTGGATGGGCTGGGCGGCGGCGGTGGTCGGCTCCGCGGCCGGTTGAATCCCGGCGGGGCGAGGGCGCTCCACCGGCCGCGGTCGGCGATATGGCGCGGCGGGCGGCCGGTGGCTCGCCGCGCCCGCCCGCTCCGGCGCGGTGGGCGTCTGCTCCGCCGCCCGCGGTGATGGGCTGTCCGGCGGAGGGTTTGCCCGGCGGGCGCGGCGGCGCGGGTGGTCGGTCCGCGTGGCGTTTCCGCTGGTCAGCGCGGCACGCATGAGTCGCCGAGGAGCCCGCCCGCTCCGGCGAGGTGGGGCGCCTGGTCGGCGCGACGCGCATGAGCTGCCGAAGAGCCCGCGCCACCCGTCGATCAGCTCGCCCGGATGATCCCCAAGCCCAGCGGCGTGATCTCGTGGATCTGCGACTTCCCCGACCGGTTGCTGCTGATCAACCCGCTGGCCCGCAGCACCGACGCGTGCTGGCTGGCCGTTGCCGGGGAGATGCCCGTCAGCTCCGCCAGCTCGCTCGTGTTGCACTTCGTCGTCGCGATCGTCACCAGTACCTTCGCCCTCGTCTGGCCGAGCAGCGCCGCCAGGGCGGGGCCCGGCTCCGCGTCGCTGTCGAAGCGGGGGTGGCTGATCGAGTACACGAGGGCCGGCGGCCGGGCCGGGTCCTTGTACGTCGTCGGCATGCCGTGGGCGAAGAACGCCGGGATCAGCCGCAGCCCGCGGCCGCCGAGGTGCAGTTCCTGCTCGATCGGGAAGCGCACCCGCAACACCGGCGGGGTCCACGTCACCTCCGGGTGCAGCGTCGAGAGCAGCAGCTGCGGCCCGCCGCGGTCCAGGTTGGCCTGCAGCCGGTGGCGGTCGCGGGCGACCGCGCGGCGCACCGCCGCCCAGTCCGGCGCCACGCACTGGCGGTAGTAGTCGTGCAGGGCCGACCCCAGCCGCCGCAGCTCGCGGGTCTCTCCGTCGCCGATGCGGCGCAGCCACGCCGGGACGTGGGTGCCCTGCGCCACCAGCTCGCCGACGTCGGTGGCCAGCAGTTGCGCGGGCGTCTCGAGCACCGCCGAGATCCCGTCGCCGATCGTGCGGGTGCCGGCCGGGGTGAGGAAGTCCGGGCAGTAGCCATACGGCGGGATCGCGGCCATCACCAGCCGTCCGGACGACGGCACCGCGGAGCGCGACCCCCGCCGCCAGCGGCCGAAGAACGGCTCACCCTCGGGCCGCCGGATGCGGTAGCTGCTCATCAGCAGTTCCCACATCGGATCGGCGTCCTCGGCGATGGTCACCTTCGCCAGGTCCGCTTCGGTGAAGTGAATTTTCAACATCGACGGCGCCCACCCCTTTCCCGGCCGAGGGTAACGGGCAACACCGTGACCCCGGACGCGGGCCACCGGGGCCGGAAATTCACGCACCCGCCCCGGAATTACGCACGGACTGGCGACCCGCAATCACCCTCCGCAAGGGTAAAAAGCCGTCGCGTGGCGCTTCACGCTGTGTGATTGGTGCGTACGGGGGAAACGGCGGGCATTCCTTGACAGCACTACCGCGACCGGGGTTACGTCGTCGGCTGAATTCCGCGGAAAAGGAACCGGAAATCGTTCTCGGGCCACCGGTACGAATCGAGCCACGCCACTGATGAAAGAAGACGAACCCTCGTCCCGTCGTTCCGTCGCCTCCTGGAATCCCGGCAGCTGGCGGTTGCGCACCAAGATCTCCGTGGTGCTGTTGCTGCCCGTCCTGGTCGCCCTGCTGCTGGCGGGCAGCCGGGTGCAGGCCGAGCTGGCCCAGGCCGGCGGGCTCAGCGCCGTCCGCGACCAAATGCCGGTGGTGCAGGGGATTTCCGAACTCGCCGGACTCGCCGACGACGAGATGAGCCACGACGGCGCGGCCGCCCAGACCGCGGCGGTCGACGAGAAAGCCGCCACCGTCCGCCACGACGCCGCCTTTTCGCAGCTCACCCCGGAGCTGTCACGGTCATTGGAAGATCAGCTGGGTAAATTGGCCGACCTGCGGCAGCAGACGGGTTCGCCCGCCGCGAAAACCGCCGCTTACCACGACTTCACGGTCGCGCTGAGCGAACTGATCGCCGGGATCGTCGGGCAAGCCGGGAATGGTGATCTCGGCACCTCGGCCACGGTCGCCGAATGGCTGGTGCAGTTGCGGACGAGCCTGGCCGGTCAGCTGGCACTGGCCGGCCGGTCGGCAGACGCGGTGCGGCAGGCAGCGGCCGAAGAAACCGTACTCACCGGACAAATCCGGCGCGCGCTCCCGTCCGGGGCGGCGGCCGCGCGGTTCGCCGCCGCGACCAGTCCCGGTGCCGGCGGTGCCGAGGCGAAGCGCACGCTGCTCGGCACCATCCTCGCCGAGCAGGTGAAAACGCTTTCGGACGCGGTCGGGGCGCAGACCAACACCGCCCGGTCGGACGCCCTGCGCGACGCCGCCCTGGTGCTCGCCTCGCTCCTCGGCGCCCTCGCGATCGCCCTCGCCGTGGCCCGCTCGGTGGTCTCCCCGATCCGGCGGCTGCACGCCGCCGCGCTCGACACCGCCCGCCGCCGCCTGCCCGGCACCATCGAGCGCATCCGGGAGGGCGACGACGTCGACTGGCGCGCCACCCCGCCGCTGCCGGTCGACTCCGAGGAGGAGATCGGGCAGCTCGCCCGGGCCTTCGACGACATGCACCGGCAGGCCGTGCGCCTGGCCGTCGGCGAGCAGGCCGAGATGCGGATCCAGGTCAGCGAGATGTTCATGACGCTGTCCCGGCGCAGCCAGTCGCTGGTGGAGCTGCAGCTGTCGGTGATCGAGGACCTCGAAGCCGACGAGCAGGACCCGCAGCGGCTGGCCGAGCTGTTCCAGATCGACCACATCGCCACCCGGCTGCGGCGCAACGGCGAGAACCTGCAGGTCCTCGCGGGCGGCAAGCCGGTGCGCCGCGACGTCGGGCCGGTCGCGACGGTCGAGCTGCTGCGGGCCGCGACCTCGGAGGTCAAGGACTACCAGCGCGTCTCGCTCGGCAACGCGCCGCGCGGGTCGGTGCAGGCCGAAGCCGCGGCGGACGTCGTGCACATCCTCGCCGAGCTGCTGGAGAACGCCATCCGGTCGTCCCCGCCGGAGGAGCAGGTCGTGCTCACCGCCGACCGCGGTTTCGACGGCGGCCTGCTGATCGAGGTCGTCGACGTCGGGCTCGGTATGACCCGCGAAGACCTCGAAGCGGCGAACGCGCGGCTGGCCGCCGGGGCCGCGGTCAGCCCGGAGACCACCCGCCGGATGGGCCTGTTCGTGGTGAGCAGGCTGGCCGCGTCGCACGGGATCACCGTCCGGCTGCGGCCCACGACCACGCGCACGGCGAGCGCCGGCATCACCGCCAGCGTGCACGTCCCGGGCGTGCTGATCCTGGTCGACCTGCCGCCGCGGGCCGTCCCGCCCGCGCTGACCCCCGCGGTCAACGGCACGGTCAACGGCACGGTCAACGGCACGGCCCGGCACGAGCTCGAACCTCGTTGGCCCGCCGAAGAACCGCCGCCGGTGGCCGTGGCGGACCCGCCGACGCCGATCTTCGACCAGATGCTGTCGCACTGGTTCGCCGAAGCTCCGGCCGCCGCGCCGAGCCCCGCGGCCGGAACCTGGGCGACCCCGGCCGACCAGGTCCGCCAGGCCGCGGAAGCGGCGGTCGGCACGCTCGACGACCCCGAGTTCACCGAGTCCGGGCTGCCGGCCAGGACGCCGGGGGCGCAGCTCGCGCCGGGCTCGGTCACCCCGCGCGCGGGGCAGCGGGCGGACACCTCCTTCCGCGACCCGGCGGCGGTGCGGAACAACCTTTCCCGGCACTACAGCGGCGTGCGCGCGGCCCGGCACCGGGTTTCCGGCGAGCCGGAAACCGAGCAGCGATGAGCACCCGGCAGGAAGGAGCGGAAGTGGCCGAGCGGTCCCGGAACTGGCTGGTGTCGGCGTTCACCCAGGAGGTGCCCGGCGTCGCGCACGCCGCGCTGGTGTCGGCGGACGGGCTGCTCGTGGCGGCGGACGAGACCCTGCCGCGCGACCGCGCCGACCAGCTCTCGGCGATCGCGTCCGGCCTCTCCAGCCTCGCGCTCGGCACCGCCGACCTGTTCACCGCGGGGCGGGTGGTGCAGTCGGTGATCGAGATGGAGCAGGGGTTCCTGCTGCTGATGAACGTCGGCGACGGCTCGAACCTGGTGGTGCTGGCCAATCCCGGGTGCGACATCGGGCTGGTGGGCTACGAGATGACGTTGCTGGTGGACCGGGTCGGGAAGGTGGTCGAGACCCCGGCTCGGCCCGCGGCCGCCCCGGGAGCGGCCCGGTGACCGAAGGCCGGCGGCGCGAGGGCGGGCGGCACGCGGCGTCGCTGGCCCGGCCCTACGCGTGGACCGCCGGTCGCACCCGGCCGACGGTCGACCTGGCGGTGGAAGCCCTCGTGGAGACGACGCCGGACGGCCGGACGGCGCCCTTCAGCCCGACCAACCCGCTGGCCGTGGTGACGCAGTTCTGCCTGCACCAGCGGTCGGTGGCCGAGGTCGCCGCCCACCTGGGCGTGCCGCTCGGCGTGGCCAGGGTGCTCATCGGCGACCTGCTCATCGCCGGCCAGGTGTCGATCCGCGACACGCTCACCGCGGACGCCTCCTGGGACGAACGGAACGACCTGCTCGAAAGGGTCCTCAGTGGACTACGTGCGCTCTGACAAGAGGATCACCTCGGCGAAGATCGTCGTCGCCGGCGGGTTCGGGGCCGGCAAGACGACGTTCGTCGGTGCCGTCTCGGAAATCGACCCGCTGCGGACCGAAGCCCTGATGACCAGCGCGGCCGTCGGCGTCGACCGGACCGAAGCGGTCCCCGGCAAGTTCGCCACCACGGTCGCGATGGACTTCGGCAGGCTCACCCTCGCCGAGGACCTGGTGCTGTACGTCTTCGGCACCCCGGGCCAGCACCGGTTCTGGTTCATGTGGGACGACCTCGTCTGCGGCGCGGTGGCGGCGATCGTCCTGGTGGACACGCGCCGGCTGGCGGACTCGTTCGCCTCGATCGACTTCTTCGAGTCGCGCGGCCTGCCGTTCCTGGTCGCCATCAACCAGTTCCAGGACACCCGCCAGCACGGGCCCGAGCAGGTGCGCGAGGCCCTCAAGATCCCGGCGGCGGTCGAGGTCGTCACCTGCGACGCGCGTTCGCCGGAGTCGACGAAGCAGACCCTCATCGCCGCGGCCGAGCACGCGCTCGCCGAGCACCACGCCCCCCGATCACGGAAAACCTGAAGGAGTCCCGGAAATGCCCATGAACCACGAAGACTTCGCGATGGGCAACTGGCTCGTCGTCCTCGCCTACCTCACCTCGGTGGTGGGGTGCGCCCTCGGCCTCGCCTGCACGCTGCAGGCGCGGTCCACCGACAGCGCGCGCAGCCGCCTGGTCTGGCTGGTGCTGGCGGCGGTGTCCATCGGCGGGGTCGGCATCTGGGTCATGCACTTCATCGCGATGCTCGGGTTTTCCACGCCCGGGCTGCCGGTGCGCTACGACATCCTGCGCACGGCGCTGTCGGCGGTCCTGTCGGTGGCGGCGGTGTTCTGCGGGCTGCTGGTGTTCGGGGTCCGCAACCGGTTCGCGTGGAAGCGGCTGCTGCTCGGCGGCCTGCTCACCGGGCTCGCGGTGAACGTCATGCACTACACGGGGATGTGGGCGGTGCAGATCAAGGGCACGATCGGCTACGACCCGACGCTGGTGGCCCTGTCGGTGGTGATCGCCGTCGTCGCGGCCACGGCGGCGCTGTGGTTCACCGTCGGCCTGGACAAGCTGCTGCCCCGGCTGGCGGCGGGCCTGGTGATGGGCGCGGCGGTGACGGGCATGCACTACACGGGCATGGCGGCGGTCCGCGTCCACCTGGACCCGGCGGCGCCCGACCCGTCCGGCACGGAGGTGTTCTCGTTCCTGTTCCCGGTGTTCGTGCTGGCGGCGCTGGCGATGGCGGTCCCGATCTGTGCGGTCCTGATGGCGACGTCGAGCTCGGAGGCGCCCCGGCACACGACGGTCGTCGGTTAGGCTGGCGGACGTGGAGACGGCGGAGGTCCTCGAAGTCGTGCGGGCGTGCCGAGCCGCGGGGATCGAGGTGTGGATCGACGGCGGCTGGTGCGTCGACGCGCTGCTCGGCCGGCGGACGAGGGAGCACGACGACCTCGACGTCGCGGTCAGCCGCCCGGAGGTCTCCCGGCTGCGGGAGTGCCTCGCGGCGCTCGGTTACGCGGCGGAGAGCCGAGCCGGTGCCACCGAGTGGAACTTCGTGCTGGCGAGGTCCGGCGGCGGGTCGGTGGACGTCCACGTCTTCGAGTTCGACGCGGACGGCAACCACATCCACGGGATCGAGTACCCGAACGACTCGTTCTCCGGCGTCGGCGTGCTCGGTGGTGAGCAGGTGCGGTGCATCAGCCCGGAACGGATGTTCCAGTTCAAGACCGCCTATCCGCCCGCGGCGAAGGATCTGCTCGACGTCCGGGCGATGAGTGCACGGTTCGGGTTCGCGCTCCCGGCCTCCCACCGCACCGGAATCTGACGCGCGGGGCTTTCGAGGGGGGCGCTTTTGCAACCCCGAAGCCGTCATTGCGACTACGGCCGGCAGCACCGCGTCAAGGCGGGAAAGCGTGCCTTGACCCGGTGCTGCCGGCCGTGTTGGGGCTTCGGATCGGGGTTGCGGGGGTCTTGGGTTGCGGGCTTGTTCGGAGGCTGCCGGGGGTTTGGCTGCCGGTTGGGGGGGCTGCCGGGGGCGCGGCTGCCGGGTGTGCTGCGCCCTCAGAGCTTTCCGCCGGCTACCGGGGGCATGTCCGGGGCGTCCGCTGGTTCTGCTCCTGCCTCGCGGAACAGGTGGCTCTCCACCTCGAACAAGTTGCCGCCCGCTCGCTCGACCACCGTCAGCAACGTCGACATCTGGGCGACCTCCTCCACCTGCTCCTTCAGGAACCAGTGCACGAACTGCTCGCCCAGGTAGTCCTCCTCGGTGCGGGCCGCCTTGGCCATGGCCTCGATGTCCGCCGTGACCGCGCGCTCCTGGGCCAATGCCAGCTCGATTGCTTCGTGCACGCTCGAGAAGTCGTTGCGGACGTCACCCGTTCCGGGGATGGCGACCGGCTCGTTGCGGTCGAGCAGGTAGCGGACCATCGCCAACGCGTGGTTGCGCTCCTCGAGCGACTGGCGGTAGAAGCGCTTGGCCAGGCGCGGCAGGTCTCGGGCGTCGAACCAGACCGCCAGGGCGATGTACTGCTGGGCGGCGGTGAACTCGTGGCGGATCTGCGTCTGCAGCAGTGCGGCGAACTTCCGGGTTTCGGCCATGCCCACAACCTACGGCGGATCCGGCCCGCGCAGCTACGATCGGTGCGGTGACCGACCTGCCCGATCTGTCCGGCACCGTCGCCTGCGTCACCGGCGCCTCCGGTGGCATCGGCCGCGGGATCGCGCTCCGGTTCGCCGAAGCGGGTGCGGCCGTGGCCGTGCACCACCGCCGTCCCGGTGCCGCCGATGACGTCGTCGCCGCCATCGAGGCCGCCGGTGGGCGGGCGCGCGCCTTCGCCGCCGAACTCACCGACGACCGGGCCTGCCACGGCCTGCTCGACGCCGTCGCCGAGTGGGGTGGCCGGCTCGATGCCCTGGTCAACAACGCCGGCGTCCAGCCCGTCGAGCCGCTCGGCGAGCTCACCGCGCGGAACTGGCGTGCCGTGCTCGACGCGACCCTCACGACCGCCTTCTCCTGCACCCAGGCCGCCGTCCGGGCGCTGGGCGACGGCGGCAGCGTCACGCACATCGCCTCGATCGAAGCCCGGCAGCCGGCGCACGGGCACGTCCACTACAGCGCGGCCAAGGCGGCGCTGGTCATGCACGCCCGCGGCGCCGCGCTCGAGTACGGGCCGCGCGGGATCCGCGTCAACACCGTGTCGCCGGGGCTGGTTTCGCGGCCGGGGCTGGCCGAGGACTGGCCGGAAGGAGTCGAGCGGTGGCGGCGCGCGGCACCGCTGGGCCGGCTCGGAACCCCCGCCGACGTCGGGAACGCGTGCGTGTTCCTGGCCTCGCCGCTCGCGTCCTGGATCACCGGTCACGACCTCGTCGTCGACGGCGGGGTCACCGCGCACCCGACCTGGTGACCCGCTGAGGTCCACAGTGGACGTTCTGCTTCGCCGCGCGTGACGGGTCCGTCATCGACCGTTGTCAGCGGGTGGCGTGCCGGTTTAAGCTGTGGCCGGCAATCAAATGTTATCGCTAACAGGAAAGCGAAAGTTTCGGGAAATTGTCGAATTTTCGAAATCTGCCGACGAAAGTTTCTGTTGTCGCCTCGTTGAGGAGGACGTCGATGAGAAAGCGTTTACTGGCCGCACTGGCGGCCGCGGCGCTGGCGTTCACCGGCCTGACCGGTGTCGCCGACGCGGAGTCGAACGGCGGCGTGCGGATCATGCCGCTGGGCGACTCGATCACCTACGGCACCGGCGTGCCCGGCGGGTACCGGATCGGCCTGTGGCAGCGCCTGGCCGCCGGCCGCTACACCAACGACTTCGTCGGCTCGCAGTTCAACGGGCCGGCCAGCCTGTGGGACCACGACCACGAAGGCCACCCCGGCTGGCGCATCGACCAGATCGACGCGAACATCACCGGCTGGCTGCGCACGTACAACCCGCGCTCGGTGCTGCTGCACATCGGCACCAACGACGTGCTGCAGAACTACAACGTCGCCGGCGCGCCCGGGCGGCTGTCCACGCTGCTCGACCACATCACCGCCACCGCGCCGAACGCCGACGTGTTCGTCGCGCAGCTCATCCCGATCGGCTGGGCGAGCGGGGACGCCGCCGTGCGGACGTTCAACGCCGCGCTGCCGGGGATCGTGCAGGGCAAGGTCAACGCCGGCAAGCACGTGCACCTGGTGGACATGCACAGCGCGGTGTCCGCCGCCGAGCTGCCCGACGGCGTCCACCCGAACGCCGGCGGCTACGACAAGATGGCCGCCGTCTGGTACAACGCGCTGCGGTCGGTGCCCGGCAGCATCGGCAACCCGCGGGCTGCCGTGACCACCGAGGCCCTCGCCGCGGCGACCCTGGGGTCGGCGGCCGGTTCCGCTTCACCGGCGGTGACGCCATCGTGAGTCACGCGCAGGGCCACGGCCAGAAGGTCCGCGGCCACACGCTGGTCTGGCACGGCCAGCTACCCGGCTGGGTGAGCGGCATCGGGTCGGGCTCGGACCTGCTCGCCGCGATGCGCAGCCACATCAGCGGCGTGGCCGGGCACTACCGCGGCAAGGTCGCCTACTGGGACGTCGTCAACGAGGCCTTCAACGAGGACGGCACCCGCCGCACGTCGGTGTTCCAGCAGCGCATCGGGAACAGCTACCTCGATTTTCCCGCTGCACGAGCATCACCACGTGGGGTGTCACCGACAAGTACTCCTGGCGCAGCGGCAGCACGCCGCTGCTGTTCGGCGGCAACTACGCGAAGAAGCCGGCCTACACCGCCGTGCTCCAAGCCTTCGGTGCGGCGTAAAGGAGAACCGTGATGAAACGCATGCTCACCGCTGTCGTGGCCCTGCTGTGCCTGGCCGCCGGCCTGGCCGCGCCCGCCCACGCGCCGCCCTGACCAGGGTGACGAACTTCGGCAGCAACCCGACGAACCTGAACATGTACGTCTACGTCCCCGACCGGGTGGTGGCCAAGCCCGCCCTGCTGGTGCTGGTGCACTACTGCGGCGGCTCGGCGAGCTCGATCTTCGGCGGGAACGGCAAGGACTACGTCACCGCGGCCGACCGCTACGGCTACGTCATGGTGCTGCCGGAAGCCACCCGCAGCGAAAAGTGCTTCGACGTCTCGACGCCGAACGCGCTGCGGCGCAACGGCGGTGGCGATTCGACGAGCATCATGTCGATGGTCGCCTACGCCCGGTCGCACTACAACGTCGACCCGGCCCGGATCGTCGTCAGCGGGTTCTCCTCCGGGGCGATGATGACGAACGTGCTGGCCGCCCAGTACCCGGACGTGTTCTCGGCGGCTTCGGCGTTTTCCGGCGTGCCCGCCGGGTGCTTCGCGACCACGAACGGCTCGTTGTGGAACAGCACGTGCTCGGGCGGCAAGTCGATCAAGACCGCCCAGCAGTGGGGCGATCTGGCCCGGTCGATGTACCCCGGCTACACCGGCCGCTACCCGCGGGTGCAGCTGTGGCACGGCACCACCGACACGACGCTGGCGTACCCGAACTTCGGTGAAGAGATCAAGCAGTGGACCAACCTGAACGGGTTGAGCCAGACGCCGGCGTTCACCGATCACCCGCAGTCGTCGTGGACGCGGACGCGGTACGGCACCACGAGCACCCAGGCGACGGTGGAGGGTGTCAGCATCGCCGGCGTCGGGCACCAGCTGCCGCTGACCGGCCAGCTGGCGTACGCCATTTCGTTCCTCGGCCTCGACCACTGACTCCGAACCAGCGGGAGCGGCGCACCCCCAGTGCGCCGCTCCCGCTGGTTCAGTGGCAGAACGTGACTTCCGGGAAGCCCGGCCGGTCGAGCACCGGCCGCGGTTCACCCCGCAGGTGCCGGTCGAAGAACGCGTTCACGTAGGTCCGCGTGATCTCCTGGGTCCGCAGGGCGCTCGTCGTCGCGCCGTAGTCGACGCCGAACTCGTCACCCACCAGGCCCACGTCGGTGAAGGACGCGTGCTGCGCGCCCCGCACGTCGGCCCAGCGCTTCCAGCCGGTGAGCTGCGGCCAGTCCCGCTGCCACGTCGGGTCGCCCGGCACGCAGGCGGTGTCACCGAGTTGGTGGCCGAGGAACATGAACGGCCGGGCCAGCCCGGTCAGCGGGACGTGGGTCGTGCCGTCGATGTCCATCCCGGCCTTGATCCGGCCGTCGGCGACCATCGCCGGGAGGGTGCTCGCTCCGCCGATGGAATGCCCGGCCATGCCGATCCGGGACCGGTCGATCAGCGGCGCCCACTTCGAGTGCGCCAGCGAGTCCAGGACGAACGAGACGTCCGCGGCCCGGCCCTGCTCCAGCTTCGCCCAGAAGGCGTCGTCGTGCGGGAGGTCGCAGGACGCGCACCCGGCGAACCGGCCGTCCGGGAAGCTCTGGCCGGTGTTCTCGTAAGTGTGGCCGACCAGCGCGACGGCGTACCCGTGGCTCGCCAGGTCCTCGGCGAGCGCGCTGAGCGTGGCCCGGGGCTTGGTGTAGCCGGGCGACAGCACGACCAGCGGCAGCCCGCGGCCCGCCGGCCGGGCGTCGGCGACGGCGTTGGTCACCATCGCGGCGAGCGCGTCCGGCGGCGCGAGACCGCTGCCCTGCAGCAGGGCCGCCGACTCCGCCGGCGTCAGGTACTGCGTCTTCGGGCCCTTCGCCGAAACAGCCGGGTAGAAGAGCGAGACCATCAGTTCCCGGTAGGGGACCGACGGCACCCACGGGTCCGGGCGCGAGGTGTCCTTCAGGTGCACCGCCGTGCTGCCCACCGGCCGGTCGCCGGTCGGAGCGGGCAGGTACGGCGTCGACGTCCGCGCGAAGACGACCTCCGGGTACTGCGCCGAGGGCTGGTCCAGCAGGGGCTGCGGGCGGCCGCGCAGGTGCTGGTCGAAGAACGCCCGCACGTAGGCCGCGGTGATCGCCTGCCCGCGCGCGGCGGGGGTCCTCGCGCCGAAGTCGAGGCCCAGCTGCTCGCCCACCAGGCCGATGTCGGTGAACGACCGGTGGACCGTGCCGGTCACGGTGAACCGGCGCTTCCAGCCCGTGAGCTGGTCCCAGTTCCCCGTGCCCGCGTCCGGCCGGCCGAGGAACAGGACCGGCCGATCGAGGCCGGGCCCGGGCAGCGGCGCGTCCGGGCCGTCGAGGTCGACCCCGGCCTTGACCCGCGGATCGGCCGCCATCGCGGCGCCGGTGCCGTCGAGCCCGGCCACGCCGATCCGGTCCGGGTCGACCAGGTCCGCCCACTTCGAGCGGGTCAGGGCGGCCAGCACGGGCGCCACGGCCGCGGGCCCGTCGGTGCGGGCGGCCACGGCGACGAAGACGCCGTGACTGGCCAGGTCCTCGGCCAGCGACGTCAATTCGGCCCGCGGCCGCCGGACCCCGGGGAACAGGACGACCAGCGGCAGGCGGGGCCCGGCCGGTCGCGCGTCCACCACGGCGTCGGTGCGGACGCCGGCGAGCACCGACGGCGCCACGCCGGTGATGCCGTCGGCGTCGAGGACGGCCTTCGCCTCCGCCTCGGTCATGAACGGCGCCTTCGGCCCCGCCGCGGAAACCGCGGGGTAGAAGAGCGACACCGGCGGGGCACCGGTGGCGTCGGGGGACAGTGCGGTCGTGCCGACGGGCCGGTCGCCGGTCGGTGCGGCCAGGTGGCGGGCCGGGGCCGCCGAGGCGGACGGCGTTGCCGACCCGAGTACGAGGGCAGTGAGGACCATCAGGCTTCCGATTTTCATCCGGCGAACGTCACTTCCGGGTAAGCGGGCGAGGGCGCGGCCAGCAGCGGTTGCGGGCGGCAGCGCAGGTGCTGGTCGAAGAAGGCGTTCACGTAGGTCCGCGTGACGGCCAGCGCGCGGTACGGGTCGATCGTGTCGCCGATGTCGACGCCGAGCTGCTCGGCGAGCACGCCGAGGTCGTTGAAGGAGTCGTGCGCCGTGCCGGACACCATGAGCCAGCGCTTCCAGCCGGTCAGGTGCGGCCAATCCCGTTCCCAGCCGTCGTACGGAGGCTGGCCCGGGTGGTTCGATTCCGTGCGGCCCACGAACATGAACGGCCGGGCCAGCCCGGACGCCGGGATCGGGACGTGGACGCTGCCGTCGAGGTCCACCCCGGCGCGGATCCGGGGATCGGCCAGCATCACCTGGGTGGTGACCGCGCCGCCCGCCGAGTGGCCGGCCATGCCGATGCGCTGCGGGTCGATCAGCGCGCCCCACTTCGAGCGCAGCAGGGAATCGAGCACGAACGACGTGTCCCTCGTCCGGACCTGCGCGAACTTCTCCCAGAACCCGGGCTGTTCGTCGACCTCGCAGGCGGCGCAGCCGGTGACGTGGCCGTCGGGGAAGGTCGTGGCCCGGTTTTCGTAGGTGTGGTCGATCGCCGCCACGGCGTACCCGCGGCTGGCGAGGTCCTCGGCCAGCGCGGTGAGCGTCACCCGCGGCTGGGTCCAGCCGGGGGACAGCACGACCAGCGGCAGGCTGTGCCACCGCCCGGCCGGACGGGCGTCGACGACGGCGTTCGTCCGGACCGTGCTGAAGACGTCCAGGGGCAGGCCCGGGATGTCCTTGCCTTCGAGGTTGCGCTCCGACTCGAGCGGGGTCATGTACTGCTTCTTCGGCCCGCTCGCCGAGGTCGCCGGGTAGAAGACGGAGACCATCAGCTCCCGGTAGGGCACGGACGGCACCCACGGGTCGGGCCGTGATTTGTCCACAAGGGACAGTGTGCTGACGCCGACGGGCGAGTGGCCGGTCGGGGCGGGCAGGTAGGGCGTCGTGGCCGCCGAAGCGGGTGACGCGGACAACGTGAGTGTCAGTGCGGTGGCCACTGCGAGAGTGCGCATGGAATCCCCCAGTCGGATTTCGTCAGGACAGGTGGCGGAGACGGCGGAAGCAGAACCCGGTGAGCAGGGCGGTCATCGCGAGGTAGAGCGCGAGCTCCAGCCACTGCAGCGGCCAGAAGCGGGACCCCGGGTGGTAGGTCACGCGCTGGTGGTAGCCGTGCGCGCCCAGCCGGGCCACGCACGCCTGGATGTCACCGCGCTCCGGCGGGACCACCCCCGGCCGCGGCGCGCAGTCCTGCAGGAAGTCCGGCATCGAGGTGACCACGTTCCCGTTCGGGTCCAGGGTTTCGTTCGCCAGCTCCCACGCCCCGGCCGGCTTCCGCACGCCGATCTCGGTGATCCCCTGCTTGTCGTTGCCGGTGATGTTCGTGATGCTCTCGGGCGTGATCGCGACCGTCTCGACCTGCGGCGGCAGCAGGTGCGGGCGGACCAGCAGCGTGACCGCGAGCAGCACCGCGGCGAGCGCGACGACGGTGACGGCCATCGCGGCCACCGTCCGCCGCAGCACCATGCCCACCGCGACGCCCAGGACGAGCGCGAACGCCGCGTAGCCGACCGGGACGATCGCCCGCGCGCCGAACACCACCGGCGAGATGCGCGAAAGCATCCCGTGGTCCTCCTTGACCGCGGCGAGTGCGTCGATCGGGCTCGCCCACCACGTGACCGCCAGGCTCAGCACGCCGGCGGCGAGCATCGCGGCGAGCACACCGAACCCGAGTTTGGTGGTGAGCCACCGCTTGCGCGTGACGGTCTGGTTCCACACGAGGCTGTGCGTGCCGTTCTCGAGCTCCCGGGTGATCATCGGGGCGCCCCAGAAGACCCCGATCACCGCGGGCAGCACGTACAGCACCAGGATGGTCCCGCCGAAGAGGGCGTTCTCGTCGGAGAAGTCCGTGCGGCCCACCAGGTCGGGCCCGGTGATCGCGAGCACGACGGCGATCGCGAGCAGGCCCGCGAACACGGAGAGGGCGGGGATGCGGAACTGGCGCCAGGTCAACCAGGTCATCTCAGGACCTCCAGGGCGGGGCGGGCGGCGGTGGGGTTGCTCAGGTACTCGAGGACCAGGTCTTCCAGTCCCACCTGCGAGACCGTCCACGCGGGGTCGAGGATCGGTGCCTCGGTGCGGACGAGCACGGTGGTCTGGCGGTCGGTGTGCGTCGCGGAGACGACGTGCTGGTCCGCCGGCAGCGTTTCGAGGTCGCGGCGCGGGCCGGAGAGCCGGTGGTGCGTCGCGAGCAGCGTCTCCACCTCGCCGATCACCCGGACCTGCGAGTCCACCAGCACGACGAGGTGGTCGCAGACCCGTTCCAGGTCGTTGACCAGGTGCGAGGACATCACGACGGACAGCTCGTGTTCGGCCACGGCTTCCATGAGGTCCTGCAGGAACTCCCGGCGGGCCAGCGGGTCCAGCGCCGCCACCGGCTCGTCGAGCAGCAGCAGTTCGGGGCGCTTGGCGATGCCGATCGTGAGCGCGAGCTGGGCGCGCTGGCCACCGGAGAGCTTGCCCGCGTGCTGCTTGGGGTCCAGCCCGAGGCGGGCGATCCGCTTCTCGGCCGCCCCGGCGTCCCAGCGCGGGTTTAGGTGCGCGCCGAGCCGCAGGTGCTCCTCGATGGACAGTCCACTGTAGACAGGTGTGTTCTGCGCGACGTAGCCGACCTTGGCCAGCTGGCCGGGGCCGCTGCCCGGCACCCCGCCGCACACCTCGATCGTGCCGGTCGTCGGCTCGAGCATGCCGGCGGCGATGTTCAGCAGGGTCGACTTGCCGGCGCCGTTCGGGCCGACGAGCCCGGTGACGTGGCCGGCTTCGATCTCCAGCGTGCACCCGGTAAGCGCTTGCTTGCGGCCGTACTTCTTGCCCAGTCCCTGGGCGTTCAGGACAGTCACGCTATGTCCTCTCTGGCGGAGTCGCGAAACGTGGACATCAGCAGGGCCTCGATGCTCTCCTCGTCGAGCCCCGCCTTGCGGGCCTTGCTCAGCCAGCGGCGGAGGTCCTGCCGCAACGGCGCCATCGCGGCGAACGAGGCGCCGTTCAAGGTCGCCGTCACGAACGTGCCGACGCCGGGGCGGGCCGAGACGAGGCCGTCGTGCTCCAGCTCGCGGTAGGCCTTCAGCACGGTGTTCGGGTTGATCGCGAGGCTCGCGACCACGTCCTTGACCTTCGGGAGCTGGTCTCCCTCGGTGAGCAGGCCGAGGCGCAGCGCGTGCCGCACCTGCTGGACCAGCTGCTGGTACGGCGACAGGCCGGACCTCGCGTCCAGGTGGAACTCGATCATCGGCAACTCCATTTATCTAGTTACCTAGTACTATAGCTACATAGCTCCAACCGGCGCCAGTGATCTTTTTCGGCGCCCGGAGTCAACCTCGGCGCCCCCTCGTCCGTCTGTGGTGGTGATCGTTTCGCTCCTCGAAAGGACTTTTCGTGCGCCGATTTTCTGGGGGAGGCATCGTGCGCGGCGTGGTCGTGGCGCTCGGTGTCTCGATGGCCGTCGCGGCGGGACCGGCGGTCGCGTCCGCGGCACCGGCCTCGATCGACAAGGTGCCGACACCGCAGCTGAGCTGGGCCGACTGTGCGGACGGGTTCCAGTGCGCCGGGGCTTCGGTGCCGCTGGACTACGACCGGCCGTCCGGCGCGAAGATCGACCTCGCGCTCATCAAGCTGCCCGCCACCGACCCCGCGCACCGGATCGGTTCGCTGTTCGTCAACTTCGGCGGCCCCGGCGGATCCGGCCTGCAGCGGCTGCGGGAACGCGGCAAGTGGCCGTGGCTGTTCTCCGCCGAGCTGCGCGCGCGGTTCGACCTGGTTTCGTGGGATCCGCGCGGGATCGCCAACAGCACGGCGGTGCGGTGCTTCGACTCCGTGGCCGAGCAGCAGGCCTTCTTCGGCTCGTTCCCGGAGATGCCGGGCGACCCGAGCGGCAACGCGGCCTTCTACGCCAAGTCGAAGGAGCTCGCCGACCGCTGCTCGGCGAAGGCGGGCCCGATCCTGGAGCACGTCTCGACGGCCAACACGGCCCGTGACCTCGAACTACTGCGCCGCGCGGTCGGCGACCCGAAGCTGAACTACCACGGCATTTCCTACGGGACGCAGCTCGGCGCGACCTACGCGAACCTGTTCCCGAACCGGATCCGCGCGATGGTCTTCGACGGCACCATGGACTTCGCCGGCAACGCGACCGGGCAGAACGGCAACGGCAAGAGCGTCCCGCTGGACACCCGCCAGGACGTCGCCACCGGCATCGCGCAGACCTTCGAGCAGTTCCTGCGGCTGTGCACCGAGGCCGGCCCGGAGTGCGCGTTCTCCTCGGGTGACCCCAAAGCGAAGTGGGCGGCGCTGACCGCGCGTGCCAAGCAGGCTCCCATCGTCAGCAACGGCGAGACCTGGACGTACTCGGGCATCATCAACGCGGCCGCGGACCTCTCCGATTCGCGGGGCTGGCCGGACATCGCCGCGCTGCTGCAACGCCTTTACGACGCTCCGGCCACGCCGGCCCTGCACACTGCGGCTGTCAAGGGGGAGCAGTACATTTCGAACCGGACCGAAGCGTTCAACGCCATCCAGTGCAGCGACAGCGACGTGCCTGCCGATCCGGCGGTCTACAGCCGCTACGCGGAGTCGGAAGACCAGCGTGTGCCGTACTTCGGGCGGATCGCGGTGCTGGACATGATGAGCTGCGCGTACTGGCAGGCGAAGGACACCGACCGCTACACCGGCCCGTGGAACCACCCGACGTCGGCGGAGATCCTGGTGCTGAACAACCGCTACGACCCGTCCACCCCGCTGCCGGGCGCCCGCGACGGCGCCGCGGAACTGGCGCGGGCGCGCGTGTTCGTCACCGAGGGGTACGGGCACTCGTCGATGTACGTGCCGAGCACGTGCACCGAAAAGGTCAAGCGGGACTACCTGATCTCGGGGACCTTCCCGGCCGCCGGCCGGACCTGCGCCATCGATGCGAGCCCGTTCGCGGGCTGACCGGGGCGGGCCGCACCGGTGGCGGTGCGGCCCGCCGCCACGAAGGCGTCCCGCGGGTGCTGCGCCCAGGCATCGGCCACGCCCTCGACCCGCAGATCCGGCCGCACGACGAGGAAACCGCGTTCGTCGACCGGGAGGTCGGTGTGCCTGCCGATGAGGTGCAGTTCGGGATAGCGCTTCAGCAGCGCCGTCGCCAGCGACAGCAGCTCGCCGAAGCCTTCGACGCCCGAGAAGCCACCGCCGACGAAGGTGACGGTGAGCAGCTTCCGCCGTTGCGGCCCTTCCGGCAACGCGGCGGCGCGGTCGAAGGCGGTGAGCAGCCGGTCCCGGATCGCGACGGCCTCTTCGACGTGCTTGAGGCCGATGGCCGCTCGCCTGCTGGGCTACCTGACGCGTTGCGCTATTTCGTTGAACGCAACGAAGCGGCACCCCACCTGGCCGCCCGCGGCTGGGAGCTGACCGGCAGCACCGTCCGTGAGCTCCTGGCTGCCCACGGTCTCGCGTCCCTGGCGGACGACGACCTGCGCACGGGCGACGTCCGCTACGTCAGTGGCGTTCTCCCCCGGAAGCCGCACCCGGCTTGACAGCGGGGCGGGGCGTCTCGCACTATGCGAACAAGTGTTCGATGATTGTCCTGGGTTCGCCTGACGCTGGTTCGCGCGGGTGTCTCCGGTACGAGTACGTGGTGCTGGAGGTGAGCGGTGGCGGTGCCGGAAGCGCTCACGGCCATCCCGGGGGTCCGCACGGCCGCGCAGCTGCACGAGCCGGGGCACGGTGAGCTGCTGGCGGTGCTGCCCGAGCTGGCCCGTCTGTTCCCGGGCGGCGGCCTGCGGCGCGGCACCACGGTCGCGGTCCGGGGAGCGACCTCCCTGGTGCTGGCCCTCCTGGCGGCAGCCACCCGCGACGGTTCCTGGGCGGCGGTGACGGGCCTGCCGGAGCTGGGCCTGGCCGCGGCGGCGGAACTCGGCGTCGACCTGGAGCGCGTGGCGCTGGTGCCGGACCCGGGCGCGGAGCTGGTGGCGGTGGTGTCGGCGCTGGTGGACGGGTTCGACCTGGTGGTCCTCGGCCCGGCCGCGGTCCAGCCCCAGACGGCGCGCAGGCTGGCGGGCCGGGTCCGCAACCGCGGGACGGTCCTGCTGGCGGCGGGCCCGTGGCCGGGAGCGGACCTGGAGCTGAGGGTGACGGGCCGCCGCTGGCACGGCCTGACCCAGGACGGCCACGGCCACCTGAGGTCCCGCGAGGTGGTGGCGACCAGCCGCGGCCGCGGCGCGGCGGCGAGGCCGGCAACGGCGGGGTTGCAGCTGCCGGGCCCGGAGGGAAAACCGGCGCCTGGCGTCGCGCCGGGCCGCCGCCTGGTCGAGGTGGCCGGATGAACCCGGCGCAGCTGGTCTTGGCACGAAAGGTGTTGGCACGGCTGGGTTTTCGGGCTGGGCGGGACGCGGGATGATCCTGCGGCTTCCGCCCCGGATCACGCGAGTTCCGTCTCCAATCACGCGAGTTCCGTCTCGAGTCACGCGGGTTCCGTCTCGGGTCACGCGAGTTCCGTCTCTAATCCCGCGAGTTCCGTCTCCAGTCACGCGGATCCCGCTCCCCATCACGCCAGTCCCGGTCGCACTCACGAGCGCGACGCGACGGCCGCCCGGATCGCCGGGGTCGGCCGCGCACGAAAGCGACAGGCGCTGGTCACCACATGACTGATGCGCCGCGGTTGCTCGTGCTGTGGTGCCCGGACTGGCCCGTGGTCGCCGCCGGGGCCGCGGCCGGGACCCCGCCCTCCTCGCCCGCCGCCGTCTTCTCCGGGAACCGGGTCGTCGCCTGCTCCGCCGCGGCCCGGCGCGGCGGTGTCGGACGCGGGATGCGGCGGCGGGACGCCCAGTCCCGGTGCCCCGGGCTCGTCGTCCACCAGCACGATCCCGATCGCGACGCCCGGCTGTTCGAACCCGTCGCCGCCGCCGTCGAGGCGCAGGCCGTCGGGGTCGAAGTCGTGCGGCCGGGGCTCTTGGCCGTGCCCGTCGACGGGGCCGCCGGGTACTTCGGCGGGGAGGCCGCCCTCGCCGAGTTGCTCATCGACGAAGCCGGCGCGCGGGCCGGGGTCGAATGCCAGGTCGGGGTGGCCGACGGGCTGTTCGCCGCGACCCTCGCCGCCCGGCGGTCGGCGCTCGTGCCGCGCGGGCGGGCGAAGGAGTTCCTCGCGCCGCTCTCGATCGGGGAACTGAACCAGCCCGGTGACGACCGCGGTGAGCTCGTCGACCTGCTGCACCGGCTCGGCCTGCGCACCCTCGGCGCGTTCGCCGCGCTGGCCGAACGCGACGTCGCCGGGCGCTTCCCGAAGGACGCCATCACCGCGCACCGCCTCGCCCGCGGCCTCTCCGAACGCCCGCCGCTGCGCCGCGCGCTCCCGCCGGACCTGGCGGTCACCGAAACGTTCGAAGAGCCCCTGGCGAGGGTCGACGAGGCCGCCTTCGTCGCGAAGGCGCTCGGCGAGCGCTTCTTCGCCGGACTCGCCGGTCACGGCCTCGCCTGCACCCGCCTGGCCATCGTCGCCGTCACCGAAGCCGGCGAAGAACGCGTCCGCGTCTGGCGCTGCGCCGAGCCCCTCACCGCCCGCTCGACGGCCGACCGCGTCCGGTGGCAGTGCGAAGGCTGGCTCACCACGCGCGGCCGTCCCACCGCCGGCATCGTCCGGCTGCGCCTCGACCCCGAAGAGGTCGTCGGCGGCCAGGCGCTGCAGCTGCAGCTCGGCTCGGTGGGCCGCGACGCCGACGCCGCCGAACGCGCCGGCCGCGCCCTGGTCCGCATCCAGGGCCTGCTGGGCCCGGACGCCGTCGTCACGCCGCTGCTCGACGGCGGCCGCGGCCCGGCCGAACGCGTCCGGCTCATCCCGTGGGGCGAGCCGCGCCGCCCGCTCGCCGCGGACCGGCCGTGGCCGGGACGGCTGCCCGCGCCCTCGCCGACGGTCGTGCCGCCCCAGCCGGTGCCCGCCGAGGTGCGCGACGCGGTCGGCGACGTCGTCAGCTGCACCGCCCGCGGCGAACTCGGCTACCCGCCGTCGACGGTCGCGGTCGACGGGGGCCCGCCGCGCCGGGTCATCGGCTCGGCCGGCCCGTGGGTGGTGCACCCGGCCCTGCCCGGCCGCCGCGCCGAGCGGCCCCTCGCCCGGATCCAGGTGGTGCTGGAAGGCGACACCGCCGAAGACGGCGACATCGCCCTCCTGCTCCGGACCACCATCGGCGAGGATCCCCAGTGGACAGTCGAGGGCTGCTACGACTAGTGCCGCGCGTCCGAGGTTCATTGATAGCGGCCCGCGTACCCAGAGGGTCGGCCCGCGTACCCAGAGGGTCGGCCTGCGTACCTGGAAGGTCGGACTGCGTACCTGGAGGGTCGGACCGCGTACCTGGAGGGTCGGCTCGCCAACCGACCCTTCAGGTACGCGAACCGACCCTCTGGGTACGCGGGCCGACTCCCCGGGTACGCGGGCCGACCGTCCGGGTACGGCGCGGGACGCGCCCTGGCCACGAAAGAGTGATGGAGCGCTACCCGCCGAAATCATTCCCCCGCCGAAATTCCCTCCATGGACAAAACCATCAGGCTTCCGGCCGATCGACGACGTCCCGAAGCGGCGTCTATAACCGAAAGGATCTCCGGAAAGGAAAACAGACGTGGCCGGTTCGACGGTTTTGCTGGCATTGAACGAAATTCCGCCGGGATCGGTCCCCGATGCCCAGTTGACGCGGATCTGCGAACACCTCGCCGAGGACGGTCACGACGTCGTGCGCGCCGGTACCGGTGAGGACGCGCTGGCCCTCGTGCAGACGCGGGCCGACCTCGCCGCCGCCCTCGTGAGCTGGGACCTGGGCGACGGCGGGACGGAAGCCGAAGCCGTGCTGAAGGCGCTGGTCGGCCGGTTCACGCGGCTCCCGGTGTTCCTGGTGACCACTTCGGCGTCGGTGGACGACCTGCCGCTGTGGGTGTCCGAAGTGATCTGCGGGTACGTGTGGCTGCTGGAGGACACGCCGGGGTTCATCGCCGGCCGGATCGGCGTGGCCGCGCGCCGCTACCGGGACGAAATCCTGCCGCCGTTCTTCCGCGAACTCCGCCGGTTCGACGACACCCACGAATACTCCTGGCACACCCCGGCCCACGCGGGCGGCGTGGCTTTCCTGAAATCGCCGGTCGGGCGGGCGCTGTTCGACTACTACGGCGAACGGCTGTTCCGCACCGACCTCTCGATTTCCGTGGCGGAGCTGGGCTCGCTGTTTGAGCACACCGGGCCGATCGGCGACGCCGAGCGCAACGCCGCCCGGATCTTCGGCGCCGACCTGACGTACTTCGTGCTGCACGGCGACTCCACCGGCGACCGCATCGCCCTGCACGCGAGCATCGCCACCGACGAGCTGGTGCTGGTCGACCGCAACTGCCACAAGGCGATCTACCACGGGCTGACGCTGACCGGCGGCCGCCCGGTCTACCTCGTGCCCACGCGCAACGGCTACGGGCTGATGGGCCCGATCCCGCCCGCCGCGCTCGCCCGCGAGGCGATCGCGGACCTCGTGCCGGCCAGCCCGCTCGCCGCCGCGGCCGCCGACCCGGAGCCGGTGTACGCCGTCATCACCAACTCCACCTACGACGGCCTGTGCTACGACGCCGTCCGCGTCGCCGGGCTGCTCGGTGCCAGCGTGCCGCGGCTGCACCTGGACGAGGCGTGGTTCGCCTACGCCCGCTTCCACCCGCTCTACGCCCGCCGCTTCGGCATGGCCGTCGACGCCGGCGCGGTGCCCGACACCGTGCGGCCCACCGTGTTCAGCACGCAGTCCACGCACAAGCTGCTGGCCGCGATGTCCCAGAGCGCAATGCTGCACGTCAAGAACTCGCCGCGGTCGCCGGTCGACCACCGGCAGTTCAACGAGACGTTCATGATGCACGCGACGACGTCGCCGCTGTACCCGATGATCGCCGGGCTCGACGTCGCCGCCGGCATGATGGACGGCCCGGGCGGCCGGTGGCTGGTCGACGAGGCCGTCACCGAAGCCATCCGGTTCCGGCAGGCGGTGGCCCGCATCGGCCGCCGCATCGCCGCGGCCGGCGACCGGCCCGCCTGGTTCTTCGGCACGTGGCAGCCGGACGAGGTCGGCGACCCGGAGACCGGGCAGCGCTACCCGTTCGCGGACGCCCCGCTGGACCTGCTGCGCACCGAGCCCGCCTGCTGGACCCTCGAGCCCGGCGCGGCCTGGCACGGCTTCCCCGGTCTGGAGGAGGGGTACTGCCTGCTCGACCCGGTCAAGGTCAGCGTCACCTGCCCGGGCACCGACGCCGCGGGCACCGTGGCCGAGCAGGGGATCCCGGCCCGGATCCTCACCGCCTACCTCGAGACCCGGCGCATCGTCGTCGAGAAGACCGACGCCTACACCTGCCTGATCCTCTTCTCGATGGGCATCACGAAGGGCAAGTGGGGCACGCTCATCGACGGGCTGCTCGACTTCAAGGCGCTCTACGACACCGGCGCCCGCCTCGCCGACGTCCTGCCCGCGCTCGTCGAGGCCCACCCGGCCCGCTACGGCGAGCTGTCCCTGCGCGACCTGTGCGACGAGATGCACGCCCACCTGCGCAAGAGCGACCTCATCCCGCTGCTGGACGCGGCGTTCACCCACCCGCCGCGCCCGGAGCTCACCCCGGCGCAGACGTACCAGCGCCTCCTGCGCGGCGGCACCGAGCCGGTCCGCCTGGCGGAGCTCGCCGACCGGACGGTGGCGACCCAGGTCGTCACCACGCCGCCGGGCATCCCGGTCCTCATGCCGGGCGAGAACGCGGGCGGCCACGACGCGCCGACGCTGCGCTACCTGCGGGCGCTGGAGGACTTCGACCGGCACTTCCCGGGCTTCCCCAGCGAAACCCACGGTGTCACGAGGGGCGCCGACGGCGACTACTGGATCACCTGCCTCCGAACCGTGTGACCGGCGTCACGAAGGTTCCCGCCAAGGCGTGTCGAGAGGAGGCACTCGGCTCCGACTGAGGGACATCGGCGGCCGAAAGGGCCGCCTGCACGAGCGGAGCGCACGATGACCAAGGTGACCGCCCAGATGTCGGTGTCACTCGACGGCTGCTACACCGGGCCGCGGGACGCGGCGAACCCCCAGGACATGAGCGGCTGGATGCGGGGCCCGGAAGCACCCGGGTTCTTCCGGGTCACCCGCTGGGCCGTCGACGCCACGGCCTGGCGGGAGCGGCAGGGCTTCGCCGGTGGCGAGCAGTCGGTCGACTCCGAAATCGTCGCGGAGATGTTCGCCGCCGCCGGGGCCTACGTCATGGGACGGCGCATGTTCGACGCCGGCGAGGTCCCGTGGGGCGAGGAGCCGCCCTTCCGGGCCCCGGTGTTCGTCGTGACCCACCGGCCCCGGGCGGTGCTGGAACGCGAGGGCGGCACCTCCTTCACGTTCGTCACCGAGGGCGTCGAGCGGGCCGTCGAGCTGGCCAGGGCCGCCGCCGGTGCCAAGGACGTGGCGGTGGCGGGCGGCGGGGAGCTCCTGCGCCAGGTGCTGGCCGCCGGGCTGCTCGACCAGCTCGACCTGCACGTCGCCCCGGTGCTGCTGGGCGACGGGCAGCACCTCTTCGGCCCGGGGCTGGGCCTCGGCGTGGACGAGGGCATCGAGCTGGTGCCGACGCGGGTCGTCGACACGCCCGGGGTGACCCACCTCCGCTACACCGTCACGGGACGGTCGAAGCTGGTGCTGGACGATCGCGGGGCGAGCGGCGACCTGGTCGGCCCGGCCACGACGCAGCGGTGAGAGAGGAACGAACCGTGAAGTACATGCTGCTGATCTACGGCAACGAGGAAGCCTTCACCTCGATCGGGGAGGAGGCCCTCGCCGAGGTCATCCGCGAGACCGACGCCCTCAACCGGGAGCTGTTCGAGTCGGGCGAGCTGGTCGGCGCCTACGGCGTCGCCGACGAGGTGAACACGAAGATGGTCCGGGTCGCCGACGGGCAGCCGGTGGTGACCGACGGGCCCTACGCCGAGGCGAAGGAGTTCCTGGGCAGCTTCATGATCGTCGACTGCGACAGCCTGGACCGGGCGCTGGAGATCGCGGCCCGCGCCCCGTCGGCGCGGTACTGGGGCGTCGAGGTCCGGCCGCTGATGCACGAGGCCGACGTCTCGCCGTGACCGGCTGGCAGGGCGTCCGGCGGCTGGTCCCGGAGGTGCTCGGCGTGCTGGTGCGCCGCTACGGCCGGTTCGACGCCTGCGAGGACGCCGTCCAGGAGGCGCTGGTGGCCGCGGCGGCCCAGTGGCCGGTGGACGGGTGGCCGGAGAACCCCCGGGCTTGGCTGGTGACGGTGGCGTCGCGCCGCCTCGCCGACCAGGTGCGCAGCGACGTCGCCCGCCGGCGGCGGGAGGAGGCTGACGCCCTCCGCACCCCGCCCGCCGGCGGCGACGTCGAAGCCGGGGACGACACGCTCACG
This sequence comes from Amycolatopsis sp. lyj-23, assembly GCF_046549135.1. Classification (NCBI taxonomy): domain Bacteria; kingdom Bacillati; phylum Actinomycetota; class Actinomycetes; order Pseudonocardiales; family Pseudonocardiaceae; genus Amycolatopsis; species Amycolatopsis sp. lyj-23. Next base: position 648,438 of record NZ_JAJPWN010000004.1, read on the forward strand.
CTGCTGTTCCTGTGCTGCCACCCGGCGTTGACGCCGTCGTCGCAGATCGCGCTGACGCTGCGGGCCGTCGGCGGCCTGTCGACGGCCGAGATCGCCCGGGCCTTCCTGGTGCCCGAGGCGACCATGGCCCAGCGCATCAGCCGGGCCAAGCACCGCATCCGGGGGACCGGCTTCGAGCTGCCGCCGCCCGCCGAGCAGGCGGCGCGGCTCGGCGTCGTGCTCCAGGTGGTCTACCTGATCTTCAACGAGGGGTACACGGCCACGTCGGGGACCCGGCTGGTGCGGGCCGAGCTGACGGCGGAGGCGATCCGGCTGGCCCGCGATCTGCACCGGCTGGTCCCCGGCGACGGCGAGGTGGCCGGGCTGCTGGCCCTGCTGCTGCTGACCGACGCCCGCCGCCCGGCCCGCACGGCCCCGGACGGGTCGCTGGTGCCGCTGAGCGAGCAGGACCGGACGCGCTGGGACGCCGAAGCCATCGCGGAGGGCGTGGCGCTGGTGACCGCCGCTCTGCCGAAGGGGCCGGTCGGCCCGTACCAGCTGCAGGCGGCCATCGCCGCCGTCCACGACGAGGCACCCACCGCCGAAGCCACGGACTGGCCGCAGATCCTGGCCCTGTACACGGTGCTCGAGCGCGTGGCCCCCAACCCGGCGGTGACGCTCAACCGCGCGGTGGCGCTGGCGGAGGTCCGGGGACCGGCGGCGGGCTTGGCGCTGCTCGATGCCCTTTCGGCGGACGAGCGGATCTCGGCGTCCCACCACCTGGTGTCGGTCCGGGCGCACCTGCTGGAGCTGGCGGGCGAGCTCGAGGCGGCCCGCGCGGGTTACCGGGAGGCGGCCCGGCGCACGACGAGCGAACCCGAGCGGCGGCACCTCCTGACCCGGGCCGCGCGCCTGCGGTGACCCAGCCGGGTGAGGGTCGTCATACCGCCGACCCGACGCTCCACTCAGGACACGCCGGTCGAGCTGGCGAACTTCCCGCGGAACGGCTGGTTCCTCGCCGGTGGCCGGAGTTGACACCCCCGGCGTCCCGCCGCAGGATCGGACCACAGCATTCGTACTCGTGTTCGAACCGTAGTCGCTGGCTTCCCCACAGCGAAAACTCTCGTGGGAGCTGGCGTTGGCGTTCAACAATCCGCGCGTGCCGTGGTCCGAAGTGGAGCGGATCGCCTCCGGGCGGCCACCCGTGCCCGGGGACGGCAACGACGCCCCGGCGTGGTCGCGCAAACGCGAAGGGTACGCCGGGGCACCGGAAGACCTGCGGAACCGGCGGCGCCGGGACGACGGCGGGGACCGGATCCGGGCGCCCTACGCCGAGCTGCACGTCCACTCCAACTTCAGCTTCCTCGACGGCGCCTCCCACCCCGAGGCCCTCGTCGAGGAAGCCGCGCGGCTGGAGCTCGACGCGCTCGTCCTCACCGACCACGACGGCATGTACGGCGCCGTGCGGTTCAACGACGCCGCGCGGGAGCTCGGCGTGCGCGTCGGCTTCGGGGCAGAACTTTCCCTCGGGCTGCCCGCCCCGCAGGCCGGGGCGCCCGATCCGGCCGGGTCGCACCTGCTCGTGATCGCGCGGCAGCAGTCCGGGTACCACCGGCTGTGCCGGGTCATCTCCCGCGCCCAGCTCGCCGGCGGCGAGAAGGGGCGGCCCGTCTACGACTTCGACGAGCTCGCCGACGAGCTCGCCGGGCACGTCGTCGTGCTCACCGGCTGCCGGAAGGGGGCCGTCCGGCAGGCGCTCGCGCGCAACGGCCCGGCCGCCGCGCACGCCGAACTCGCCCGGCTCGTCGACCGGTTCGGCCGGTCGCACGTCGCCGTCGAGCTGATCGACCACCGGCAGCCCACCGACGACGCCGCCAACGACCTCCTCGACGAGCTGGCCAAGGACCTCCGGCTGCCGACGGTGGTGTCCGGCAACGTGCACTACGCCCGCCCGGAAGACGCCGTCGTGGCGGACACGGTCGCCGCCGTCCGGGCGCGGCGCTCGGCCGAGGACCTCGACGGGTGGCGGCCGCCGTCGGGGCAGGCGTTCCTGCGCTCCGGGATGGAACAGCGGCGGCGCTTCGAGCGCCGCTACCCGGGTGCCGTCGGCCGGGCCGCCGTCCTGGGCGTCGAAGTGGCGTTCGACCTGAACCTCGTCGCGCCGGACCTGCCGCCGTTCCCCGTCCCGGCCGGCCACGACGAGATGTCGTTCCTGGTCGAGCTGACCCGGCGGGGCGCGGCGAAGCGCTACGGGCCGCGGGAGGAGAACCCGAAGGCCTACGCCCAGCTCGACCACGAACTCGCCGTCATCGAGAAGCTCGGCTTCCCCGGGTACTTCCTCGTCGTCTGGGACATCGTCCGGTTCTGCCGGGAGAACGACATCCTGTGCCAGGGCCGGGGTTCGGCCGCCAACTCCGCGGTCTGCTACGCGCTGGAGATCTGCCACGCCGACCCGGTGAAGTGGAACCTGCTGTTCGAGCGGTTCCTCGCGCCGGAGCGGGACGGGCCGCCGGACATCGACGTCGACATCGAGTCCGGCCGCCGCGAGGAGGCCATCCAGTACGTCTACGAAAAGCACGGCCGGTTCCACGCCGCGCAGGTCGCCAACGTCATCACCTACCGGGCGCCCTCGGCGATCCGCGACGCCGCCAAAGCCCTTGGGCACAGCCCCGGCCAGCAGGACGCCTACGGCAAGCTCGTGGACCGCTGGGGCGGGGTCGCCGCCACCAGGCAGCAGGCCGCCGGCGCGATCCCGGACGACGTCCTCGACCTCGCGGCGCGGATCGAGGACTTCCCGCGCCACCTCGGCATCCACTCCGGCGGCATGGTGATCTCGAAGCAGCCGGTGTCCGAAGTGGTCCCGGTCGAGTGGGCGACCATGGCCGACCGCAGCATCCTGCAGTGGGACAAGGACGACTGCGCCACCGTCGGGCTGGTCAAGTTCGACCTGCTCGGCCTCGGCATGCTTTCGGCGCTGCACCACATGCTCGACCTCGTCGCCGAACACCACGGGACCACAGTGGACATCGGTAAGCTCGACCTGGCCGATCCGGCGGTCTACGACATGCTCTGCGAAGCCGACGCCGTCGGGGTGTTCCAGGTGGAATCGCGGGCCCAGCTGGCGACCCTGCCGCGGTTGCGGCCGCGGGAGTTCTACGACCTCGTCGTCGAAGTCGCCCTGATCCGGCCCGGCCCGATCCAGGGCGGCTCGGTGCACCCCTACATCCGCCGTCGCCGCGGGGACGAGGACTGGGAACACGCGCACCCGCTGCTGGCCGCGTCGCTGGACCGCACCCTCGGCGTGCCGTTGTTCCAGGAACAGGTGATGCAGATGGCGGTCGACGTCGCGAGCTTCACCCCGGCCGAGGCCGACCAGCTGCGCCGCGCCATGGGCGCCAAGCGGTCCAGCGCCAAGATGAAGGCCCTGATGGCCCGGTTCTTCCAAGGCTGTGCAGCCAACGGCCTCGACCGCGAGCTCGCCACCCGGATCTTCGAGCAGATCCACGCCTTCTCCGGCTACGGCTTCCCGGAAGCGCACTCGATGTCCTTCGCGCTGCTGGTCTACGCGTCGGCGTGGTTCAAGCGCTACTACCCGGCCGCGTTCTGCGCCGGGTTGCTGCGCGCCCAGCCGATGGGCTTCTACAGCCCGCAATCGCTGGTCGCCGACGCCCGCCGCCACGGCGTGCACGTCCGCGAGCCCGATCTCAACGCGAGCCTCGCCGGCGCCACCCTCGAGCCGGACGACGGCAGCACCGGCGGCGTCGCGCTCCGGCTCGGCCTCGCCGCGGTCCGCCACCTCGGGGCGGACCTCGCCGACGAGATCGTCGCCGAACGCGAAGCCCACGGCCGGTACACGGGCATCGGCGACCTGACCCGGCGGGTGCGGCTGAAGAAGAACGCCGTCGAAGCCCTGGCCACGGCCGGGGCGTTCAGCGGGTTCGGCGGCGACCGCCGGCAGGACCTGTGGGCGGCCGGCGCGGCCGCGGCGGCCCGGCCCGGGCACCTGCCCGGCCTGGCGCCGGGCCTCGACGCGCCCGCGCTGCCCGGCATGACGCGGCTGGAGGTGACGGCGGCGGACCTGTGGGCCACCAGCGTCTCCCCGGACAGCCACCCCATCGAGTACCTGCGCGAGCTGCTCACCGCCCGCGGCGCGATCACCGTCGCCGAGCTCATGCGGGCCGAGGACGGAACGCGGGTCTGGGTCGGCGGCGCCGTCACCCACCGGCAGCGCCCCGCGACGGCCGGCGGGATCACGTTCCTCAACCTCGAAGACGAGACCGGGATGGCCAACGTCGTCGTCTCGCCGGGACTGTGGCTCCGGCAGCGGCTGGTCGCCCGCACGAGCCCGGCGTTGCTGATCCGCGGCCGGGTGCAAGCCGCCGAAGGGGTCGTCACGCTCGTGGCCGATCATCTCGAAAAACTCGAACTTTCGCTGCGGACCGCGCCCTCGCGCGACTTCCGTTGACTTCGGGCCGCCTCGGTGGTTCTCTCGCTGGAAGCGCTCCCAGTCATCCGTTCGTGAACGACGAGTGAGGATGGACCCTTCATGACAGCTCGACGTCTGCGCTGGGCAGCGTGGCCGGTGCTCGCGGTGCTCGCCGCGGCCATCCCGGCGGCCGGAACCGCCGGGGCGGCGGCCGCGCCCGCGGCGACGGTCACCGTCAACGCCCGAGCCGGGCTGGCCACCGTGCCGGACACCGGGATCGGCATCAACCACGCGGTCTGGGACAGCCAGCTGGGGACCGACCAGGTGGCCGACCTGTTCGGCGCGGCCGGTGTCCGCACGATGCGCTACCCCGGTGGTTCCTACGGCGACATCTACCACTGGAAGGACAACACCGCGCCGGGCGGGTACGTGGCGCCGAACACCGATTTCGACACCTTCATGGGCGGCGTCCGCCGGGCCGGTGCCCAGCCGATCATCATCGCCAACTACGGCACCGGCACGCCGCAGGAAGCCGCGGACTGGGTGCGGTACGCCAACGTAACCAAGGGTTACGGGGTCAAGTACTGGGAAATCGGCAACGAGCTGTACGGCAACGGGCACTACGGGGCGAACTGGGAAGCCGACAACCACGCGGACAAGAGCCCCACGGCCTACGCCAACGGCGTCGTCGCCTACGCCGACGCCATGAAGGCCGTCGACCCGGGCGTCAAGATCGGTGCCGTGCTGACCACCCCGGCGAACTGGCCGGACGGCATCGTCGGCTCCGGCGACACGGCCACCTGGAACCAGACCGTGCTGTCGATCGCGGGGCCGCACATCGACTTCGTCATCCTGCACTGGTACCCCACCGGCTCGACGGCGGCGGAAGCGCTCACCAAGCCCGAGCAGATCGGCGACATGATCTACGCGGCGCGCGAGCAGATCACCCGGTACGCGGGCCCGAACGCCGGCCGCATCGGCATTTCGATGACCGAAACGAACACGCCGGTCGGCATGGACACCCAGCCCGGCGCTCTGTTCGCCGCCGACACCTACAGCTCGCTGCTGGCGAACGGCGTGTTCACCGTCGACTGGTGGGACACGCACAACGGCGGCACCAAACTGTCCACTGTGGCCGGTTATCCGGACTACGGCGACTCGGGCCTGCTCTCCAGCGCCACCTGCCTCGACGGCGGCGTCTGCGAACCCGCGCTCAACACGCCCTTCGCGCCCTACTACGGCCTGAAGATGCTGAGCACGTTCGCGCGTCCCGGCGACCAGTTCGTCCAGGCCGCCGCGGACGACCCGCTCGTCGGCGCGCACGCGGTCCGGCGCCCGAACGGCGACCTCGCCGTGCTGCTGCTCAACGAGGACCCCGACCAGGCCAGGGCGGTGACCCTGAACTACGCGGGCTACACGCCGGCCGCGGGCGCGCCCCAGGTGTTCACCTTCACCAACGGCGCCACGGCGATCTCGAGCGCGGCGACCGGGACGAGCGGTGCCCAGACGCTGCCGCCGTACTCGCTGACCACGGTGGTCCTGCACCCGGCGGCCACCGCGTCCGGCGGCCCGGGCGCGCCGGGGCAGCCGACGGCGACGGCGACCGACCGGACCGCGACGATCAGCTGGCCGGCGGCCGCGCCCGGCGCCCACCCGATCGCGAAGTACGAGGTCTACCGGCAGCTGGGCGCGGTGAGCGAGCAGTGGGGTGAGACGACCGGGACGTCGCTGGACGTCGGGAACCTGGTGCCGGGCAGCCGCTACACGATCAACGTGCTGGCGCGCGACACGGCCGGCAACGTGTCGGCGTCCTCCCCGCCGCTGACGTTGACCACGGGCGCACCGGCGACGAGCAGCTGCACGGTCCGGCTGACGGACGTGACGGACTGGGCGAGCGGCTTCGTGGGCGGCATCCACGTGACCGGAACCGGGGTGGTGGGCGACTGGACGCTGACGTTCAGCTGGCCCACGGCGCGCCAGCACCTGACCGGCGGCTGGAGCGGCACGTGGGCCCAGAACGGCTCGACGGTGACGGTGTCATCGTCGTCCCCGCCGGCGGCGGGGGTGGACGTCGGCTTCACGGCCGACTACAGCGGCCCGAACATCCTGCCGACGGCGTTCACCCTCAACGGAGTTCTCTGCGCGGCGGGCTGATCCCGGGAGCGGAGTTCACCGGCCGCTTTCGACGCGCTCGCGCACGGCCCGCAGTTCTTCCCCGACGACCGCCATCTGGGCGGCCACCGCCGAAGGTTCGGTGTCGTCGGGGAAGAACAGGCTGAAGATCAGCTCGGCGCCGGTCAGGTTCGGGACCACGCGGGTGAACAGGCCCAGGTGCGGGGCGTCGGCGCTGACGAAGTCGACGACGCCGTGGCCGGCCGCGACCCGCACCGCCATCCGCTGCTCGCCGCCGGCGGATCGGACGCGCCAGACGTCGTCGTGGTCGTGGTCGACCGCGGTGGCGAAGCCCGGCGCCCACTCGGGGAGGTGACGCGGATCGGCCAGGTAGTCGACGACCTGCGCGGGCGGTGCGGAGATGGAGATGGTGCGGGTTTCGGCGAGTCCCAGTGTCATGACCAAAACGATACGCAGGTGCTTACGATTTGTCCACGCGTAAGATCCCGCCGGTGAACGAGGACGACGACCTCGCGGCCCTCTGCGCCGGCGCGGGCCGCAACCTGGCCGAAGCCGAACGCCCGGTGCTGGAGCGGCACGGCGTCTCGATGTGGCAGTACGTGGTGCTCTCGGCACTGGCCGCCGGAGCGGCGCCGAGCCAGCTGGTGCTGGCCCAGCAGATCCGCTACGACAAAACCCGGTTGATCGCGTTGCTCGACAAGCTGGAGGCGGCCGGCCTGGTGGCCCGCGACCCCGACCCGGCCGACCGCCGCGCGCGAGTGGTGCGCCTGACACCGGAGGGAACCCGGCGCCACGCGGCGGTCCGGGACGAGATCCGCGAGGTGGAGGACCGCAAGCTGGCGGGCCTGGCCCCGGAGGCCCGGCGGGTCCTGCGGTCGGCCCTGGCGCACCTGGCGAACTCGGGTTGACCGCGGCGGGGTCGCCGGAAGGCATCACCCGAACCGTGGCAGGCAGGCACGCGGACTGCGGACGGCGGCAGGCACGCGAACTCCGAACCGCAGGCCGGATCTGTAGCCGCTGCGAACCGCCAGCCGGATCTGTGGACGCTGCGAACGGCAGGCCAGATCTGTGGACGCTGCGAACCGCCGGCCGGCAGCGTAAGCCGGCCAACGACGTCACCAGACCTCCCCCGCCCCTCATCCCAGCCTTCTCTTCAGCCGACGGGCGGGTTCGTCAAGGCACGCTTTCCCGCCTTGACGAACCCGCCCGTCGGCTGAAAATCCCCCCGGAGGGGCGGGGGAGGTCGGACCCGCCTGCCGCCGGAGAACTCTCTGCCGCGGCAGAGTTCTGTTGCGGCAAGAGAATCAAAAGCTGTCCTCGCCGGACGGGCAGGCTCCGGGATGACCCCTGCTTCCGCTGCCACCTCTCGTCGGGGAGGGGGGCCGCGAGGTGGTCATCCCGTCGCCTGAGCGAGGCCTATCACTTTGAGCCGGGCCCGCAAGCTTGCGCTCTCCCCTCGCCTCACGCTCTGGGTTGCGGGCCCGGCTCAAAGTGATTTGACGGCCTCAGGCGACGGGATGACCACCGCGCTCCTCCGATGGGGACGCCGGTCGGCCTCACGATCGGCGGATCAGCTCCTCCGCCACCCACTCCGCCACGCCGTCCGGGTACGGGTTTGCCAGGCCGAGCACGAAGTGCTCGAAGCCCGCGTCCCGTGCCTCGGCGATCTTGCTCCGCGTTACCCCTGGCCGCTCGTAATCCGCCGGCAGGAAGATCGACCGCGTGATCTCCGCCGGGTTGCGGCCGATCTCCTCGCAGAACTTGTCCAGCACGCGGCTGCGCTCCGCCAGGTCCGAAATCTCGCCGCCGCCCGGGATGTTCCACACGTTCGCGTGCTCGGCCACCACGCGCAGCGTTGCGGTCGAACGGCCGCCGATCACGATCGGGGGGTGCGGGTGCTGCACCGGCTTCGGGTTGGCGAACGCTCCGGTCAGCGAAACGTGCGCGCCCTCGAAGTCGAACGGCTCCGCTGATGTCCACAAGCGACGGATGACCGTGCACGCTTCGGCCAGGGCCGCGACCGCGTCGGCCTGGTCGTGGTACGGCAGGCCGTACCCGTCGTACTCCCGGCGAGCCAACGGGTGGCTGGGGCGGGAGCCCGCGCCGATGCCGAAGTCGAGCCGTCCGCCGGAGACCACGTCGACCGTTGTGGCGATCTTCGCCAGGACCGCCGGCGGGCGGAACCGGTTGCTGGTGACCAGCAGGCCGATCCGGAGCCGGGACGTCTGGGCCGCCAGCGCCGAAAGCAGCGTCCAGCCCTCGAAGATCGGGCCGTCCGGGTCGCCGCCGATCGGCATCAGGTGGTCGAACAGCCACGCGTGCTCGATCTCCGGCACCGCGTCGGCTTCCCGCCACACGCGCTGGATTTCGTCGTAACCGGCCTGCTGGGGCGCGGTCATGATGCCGAAGCTCATCGACGCCTCCGCAGCGCCGGGTCCAGCAGCGACGGCGGCGTGTCGAACTTCTCGTCCGGCGCCAGGTCGGTGCCGGGCGCGACGACGGCGTCGATCGCGTCCAGGACGTCGGACGGCAGCACGGTGTCGGCCGCTTCGAGCTGCGAGCGCAGGTGGTCCTGCGTCCGCGGGCCGATGAGCGCGCTCGTCACGCCCGGGTGCGCGGTGACGAACCCGAGCGCGAGCTGGATCAGGGTCAGCCCGGCCTGCTCGGCGAGCTTGGCCAGCTCTTCGACGGCGTCGAGCCGGGCCCGGTTGGCGGGGACGTCGAGGTCGAAGCGCTGCGGCAGCACCTTCGCGCGGTTGCCGCTCGGCTCCCGGCCCGCCCGGACCGCGCCCGACAACCAGCCCGAAGCCAGCGGGCTCCAGGTCAGCACGCCCATGCCGTACTCCTCGGTCACCGGCAGCACGTGGGCTTCGATGCCGCGCTGCAGGATCGAGTAGCTGGGCTGCTCGGTGACGTACCGGCCGAGGTGGTGCTCGCGGGCGGCCCACTGCGCCTGGACGATGCGGTACGCGGGGAACGTCGAGGACCCGAAGTACCGGATCTTGCCCGCGCGCTGCAGGTCGGTGAGCGCGGAAAGCGCTTCCTCGTCGCTGGTGGCGGGATCCCAGCGGTGGAGCTGGTAGAGGTCGACGTGGTCGACGTCGAGGCGCCGCAGGCTGTCCTCGAGCGCGCGGACCAGCCAGCGGCGTGAATTGCCGCGGTGGTTGCGCTCGTCGCCCATCGGCATGGTCGCCTTCGTGGCCAGCACGATGTCGTCGCGGCGGCCGGCGATCGCCTTGCCGACCATCACCTCCGACTCGCCCTGGCCGTACATGTCGGCCGTGTCGATCAGGTTGACCCCGGCTTCGAGCGCGGCGTCGACGATGGCGGTGGCCTCGTCCTGGGGGACCCGCCCGATCGCGCCGAAGTTCATCGCGCCGAGGGCGAGCGTGCTGACCTGGACGCCGGTGCGGCCCAGGGTGCGGTAGTGCATGGGAAGTGCCTCCGTGGCAGTATGGACAACCGGAACGTTGCTCCGCTAACGATACGGAACAATGCTCCGCTTAGCAACCCGGGAGGATCGGTGGGTGAGCGCAAGCCCAAGCGGGCGGATGCCCGGCGCAACGAAAAGACGTTGCTGGACGCCGCGGCGGCGGTCTTCGTCGCTTCCGGCGTGGACGCGCCGGTGCGGGACATCGCGGCGAAGGCCGGCGTCGGGATGGGCACCATCTACCGGCACTTCCCGACCCGGGCGGACCTGATCATCGCCGTCTTCCGGCACCAGGTGGACGCCTGCACGGAGGCGGGGCCGGCGCTGCTGGCCGCGACGGACTCGCCGTACACCGCCCTGGCGCGGTGGATAGACCTGTTCGTCGACTTCCTGGTGACCAAGCACGGGCTCGCCGGGGTGCTCCAGTCCGACAACGCCGGCTTCGAGTCGCTGCACGCGTACTTCCTCGACCGCCTGGTGCCGGTGTGCGCCGAGCTGCTCGACGCGGCGGCCGCGGCCGGCGAGATCCGCGTCGAGGTGCGGCCGCTGGAGCTCATGCGCGGGGTCGGCAACCTCTGCATCGGCGCGGACTCCGATCCGGAGTACGACGCGCGCCGGCTGGCCGGGATCCTCGTCGCGGGGCTTCGGTGCGGCACCATGGACGCATGACGGCGTGGCGGGAGTTCGAAGCGGCGGAGCCGGAGTTCGCCCGGCGGGTGCGCGCGTTGTTCGACGCGCACAAGCACAAGACGATCGCGACCCTGCGGGCGGACGGCTCGCCGCGGATCTCGGGGATCGAAACGGCCTTTGAGGACGGTGAGCTGGTCTTCGGGTCGATGCCGCACGCCCGCAAGGGCGCGGACCTGGAGCGGGACCCGCGGTTCGCGCTGCACAGCGCGACGGTCGACCCGGTCGAGGGCGCGGAAGCGCAGTGGCCGGGCGAGGCGAAGATCGCCGGCCGGGTGCGGACCGGCGACGGCGAGCGGTTCGTCGCCGACGTCGCCGAGGTCGTGCACACCCACCTGAACGAGGCGGCGACGCTGCTGGTCGTCGAGTGGTGGACCCCCGGGGGCGGCCTGCGCAAGGTCGAACGCGAATGACGCCGGCCGGCCCTCACTCCACCGTGACGGACTTGGCCAGGTTGCGCGGCTTGTCGATGTCGTAGCCCAGCGTCAGGGCCGCGTGGTAGGCGAGCAGCTGCAGCGGGATGGTCAGCAGGATCGGGTCGAGCTCCGGCTCGGTCTTCGGCACCACGATCCGCGGGACGTCCAGTTCGCCGAAGTCGACGTCGGCGTGGGTCACCGCCAGCACCGCGCCGCCGCGGGCCTTGATCTGCTGGACCGCGGCCAGGTTGCGCTCGGTCAGCTCGTCCGACGGCACGACGGCGACCGTCGGGAGCGCTTCGTCGATCAGCGCGAGCGGGCCGTGCTTGAGTTCGGAGGTCTGGTACGCCTCGGCGTGGCGGTAGGAGATCTCCTTGAACTTCTGCGCGCCTTCCCGGGCCACCGGGTAGCCGCGGACGCGCCCGACGAAGAACAGGCTCTTCGCGGCGGCGACCGCCTTGGCGTGCCCGGCGATCTCCGGCTCGAAGTCCAGGACGGCCTTGATCTGGCCCGGCAGCGCGCGGATCGCGGCGATGATCCGCTGACCGTCCGCATTGGACAGATCGCGCACGCGGCCCAGCGCCAGCGCGATCAGCGCGAACCCGACGGCCATGTTGGTCAGCGCCTTGGTCGAGGCGACCGCGATCTCCGGGCCGGCGTGCAGGTAGACGCCGCCTTCGCAGGCGCGGGCGATCGTCGAGCCGACGACGTTGACCAGTCCGACGACCCGGCCGCCCTTGCGTTTGATCTCTTCGACGGCGAAGGCGGTGTCGATCGTCTCGCCGGACTGGCTGACCGCGATGTAGAGCGTGTCGGCCTCGATGATCGGGTTGCGGTAGCGGAATTCCGACGCGGCTTCGGCGTCGGCCGGGATCCGCGCGAGCTCCTCGATCATCGTCGCGCCGATCTGGCCGACGTAGTAGGCCGAGCCGCAGCCGAGGATCTTCACGCGCGCGAACCCGCGCAGCTCCCGCGGGGTCAGGTTGAGCCCGTCCAGCCGGGCGACGCCGAACCGGTCGTCGAGCCGGCCCCGGATGATCCGCTCGACCGACTCCGGCTGCTCCTGGATCTCCTTGGCCATGTAGTGCGGGTAGCCGCCGAGGTCGAGGTCCTCGGCGTCGATGTCGATCTCGGTGGCCGGCTTGGTGGTGTCGCCCTCGTCGACGGTGAAGGTGCGGTAGCCGGTGGCGAAGACCGTCGCGAACTCGCCGTCGTCGAGGTGCGCGACCTGCGAGGTGTGCCGGACGAGGGCGGCGAGGTCGCTGGCGACGAACATCTCCCGCTCGCCGACGCCGATGATCAGCGGCGAGCCGTTGCGCGCGATGACCAGGCGGTCCGGGTGCGCGCTGTCGGTGACGGCGATCGCGTACGTGCCGGTGATCCGCGAAACCGCCTCGACGACGGCGTCTTCGAGGGCCTCGGCGGGCGAGCGCGCGATGAGGTGGGCGAGCACCTCGGTGTCGGTCTCGGAGGTGAGCTCGACCCCGGCGTCGGCGAGCTGGGCGCGCAGCGCGTCGGCGTTGTCGATGATGCCGTTGTGCACGACGCAGATCCGGCCGTCGGCGGACGTGTGCGGGTGGGCGTTGGCCTCGGACGCCGGCCCGTGCGTGGCCCAGCGCGTGTGCCCGATGCCCGCCTTGCCGGTGAGCCGCTTGGGGAGGGCCGCGGCGAGGTTCCGCACGCGCCCGACGACCCGGTGGACCTGCGGGGTGCCCTTGGCGCCGAGGACGGCGATCCCGGCGGAGTCGTACCCGCGGTACTCGAGCCGGGTCAGGCCCTCGATCAGGATGGGCGCGGCGTTCTGGCCGCCGATGTAGCCGACGATCCCGCACATGGCGTACCTCTTCCTAGCCGTAGACGATGCGGCGCAGCTGCCGCTCGGAGAGGACGGGCGCGGCGACCAGCCTGCCGCGGAGCTCGGCGGCGAGGAGCGGGAAGATCTCGGGGTTCTTCCGGCCCTGTGCCTGCAGCTCGGCGTGCCGTCGGCGCACGTAGTCCTCGGTGGGAGTCCGGTAGAAGGCCAGGACGTCGTCGACGACCCGGGCGGCGACCCGGGGCGGCAGCCCGGTCGACGCGGCCACGCGCTCGACGATGTCGGTGTCCTCCACGGCGGCCATCATGCCTTGAAGCTCGTTCGAAACCCAAATTCTTGCCCGAAATCGGGCAAGTTCTAAATGGTTGGACAGTTTCCCCGGCAGCCGACCAGGGTGGAGGCGTGCCACAGGAGATCTGGGACGCCGAGACGGCCGAGCGCTACGACACCCCCGGCCGCGGCATGTTCGCGCCCGACGTCGTCGAGCCCGCGGTGGCGCGCCTGGCGGCGCTGGCGGACGGCGGGCGCGCGCTGGAGTTCGCCATCGGCACCGGCCGCATCGGCGTCCCGCTCGCCGAGCGCGGGGTGCCGGTGGCCGGCATCGAGCTGTCCGAGCCGATGCTGGCCCGGCTGCGCGCGAAGGCGGCGATCCCGGTGGTGGTCGGCGACATGGCCACGGCCACCGCGCCGGGCCGGTTTTCGCTGGTCTACCTCGTGTACAACACGATCTCGAACCTGCTGACCCAGGACGAGCAGGTGGCGTGCTTCCGCAACGCGGCCCGCCACCTGGACCCGGGCGGCCGGTTCGTGATCGAGCTGGGCGTCCCCGAACTGCGCCGGCTCCCGCCCGGCCAGGACGCCGTGGTGTTCCGCTCCGAAGCCGGGTACGTCGGCGTGGACACGTACGACACCCTGCGCCAGCACCTGGTGTCCCACCACTTCACGTTCGGCGACGGCCGGCAGGCGCGGGTGGGCCGGTCCCCGCACCGGTACATCTGGCCGGCCGAGCTCGACCTGATGGGCCGGCTGGCGGGGTTCGAACTGGAGTCCCGGCACGCGGACTGGGCGGGGTCGGAGTTCACGGCGGAGTCGGGCTCGCACGTGTCGGTGTACCGGCTGCGGTGATCTCCGGCGGCCGGGGCCGACGGCCGCCGGGTCACTGCTCGGCGGCCGCCGGAGCCAGTTCGGCGAGCACCGCGCGGATCGCGGGGCTGGCCTCGGCGCTCTGCCGCCACACGGCGTGGACCTCCCGCGTCGGCGGCCGCGGCAGTGGCCGGGCGACCAGGTCCGTGCCCAATGGCGGCCGTGCGAGCCGGGGGATCAGCGCCACCACTTGGCCGGATGCCACCAGCGACAGCTGCGTCGCGAAGTCGTCGACGAGGTGCCGCACGTCCGGCTCCGCGCTCGCCTGGGAGAACAACCGCCGGAACCACTGGTGGCACACCGTTCCCGGCGGGCTCGTCACCCACGCGTGCCCCGCCAGCGCGGTTTCGTCGAGCGGTGCCTCGGCCAGCGGGTGCGTCCGGCTCACCACCACGTCGCCGACGTCCGTGTGCACCCACCGCCGCACCAGGGCGGGCGGCGACGGGGCGGGCAGCCCGTCGGCGTCGTGGGCCAGGGCCAGGTCCGCCGTTCCCGCGCCCACGCTGTGCAACGCCTCCTGCGGGTCCTGCTCGGTGAGCTCCACCCGCAGCCGAGGGCACCGGACCGCCAGCCGCGGCACGACGGGGGCGAGCAGGCCGCGGATCGCCGTCGAGAAGGCCACCACCCGGAGCGTGCCGCGCGGTGCGCCTTCCGCCACCGACTGGGCCGCTTCGGCGCAGCGCTCCAGCGCCTGGAACACCTCCGGCGCCGAGTCGACGATCGCCTGCCCGGCCGGGGTCAGCACCACCCCGCGGCCCGCCGGCGCCAGCACCGAAACGCCGACCTGCCGCTCCAGCCGCTTGATCTGCTGCGACACCGCCGACGCGGTGAAGCCGAGCTCCTCGGCCGCCCGGGCCAGCGTGCCGAGCGCCGCCACCGAGCGCAGCGCCCGCAGCGCGCCCACCTCGATCATGAAGCCAGGCTACGCAATACCCGCCAAAAAGCATCGCTGGACCGTGGCAATCGCACCGGGCACGGTCGGGGCATGACCGAATTCGGCACCAACCTCGTCGCGATGGTGACGCCCATGCAGCCCGGCGGCGCCCTCAGCGAACCCGGCCTCACCCGGCTCGTCGAGCACCTGCTGGCCACCGGGTGCGACGGCCTCGTCGTCGGCGGGACCACCGGCGAGTCCCCGACGCTGTCCGAGGCCGAATCCGCGGACCTGGTCCGGGCCGTGGTGGCGCGGGCCGGGAACCGCGCGCGCGTGCTCGCCGGCGTCGGCACCCACGACACGGCCTCGAGCGTCCGCCGCGCCCGCGAAGCCGCGGCGGCCGGCGCCGACGCGCTGCTGCTCGTCTGCCCCTACTACTCCCGGCCGACGCAGGACGGCGTCATCGCCCACTGCGTGGCCGTCGCGGACGCCACCGAGCTGCCGGTGATGCTCTACGACGTCCCGGCGCGCACCGGCGTCGCGCTGGCGCCGTCGACGCTGATCGCACTGGCCGAGCACCCCCGGATCCGGGCGGTCAAGGACGCCAAGGGCGACCTCGCCGAGGCCATGACCGTGCTGTCCCGGACGTCGCTGGCCTACTACTGCGGCATCGACGAGCTCAACCTGCCGTACCTCGCGTGCGGCGCCGCGGGCCTGGTCAGCGTCGTGGCCAACGTGGCCGCCGACCGGACCGCCGAGCTCATCCACGCCGTCCGCGACGGCGACCTCGGCCGGGCGCGGGCGATCCACGCCGACCTGGTCCCGCTGACCGACCGGCTCCTGCGGTCCGGCACGCCCACGGCGAACACGAAGGCGGTGCTGGCCGAACGGCGGATTATCCCGCACGCGAGCGTACGGCTCCCGCTGGTCGAAGCAAGTTAGGGACGAGGGGTAACGGACCCGGTCACGAGGAGGCGTTGTGCCGGTCGCCGCCGCGATCGCGTTCACCTGGCTGGGCATGGTGCCGGCGATCTCGTTCCTGGAGGCACCGCTGAAGTTCCGGGCCCCCGGCGTCACCCTGGCGCTCGGGCTGGGCATCGGCCGGGTGGTGTTCGCCGCGCTCAACCGGGTCGAGGCGCTGTTCGCGCTGGCACTGGCCGGCTGTCCGGTCTTCGGTCCGCGGACCACGACGGCGATCGTCCTCGGCGCCACCGTGGCCTTCGTGCTGCTCGTCCAGCTGGTGGCCGTCCGCCCGGCACTGACGGGGCGGTCGGACCGGGTGCCGGCCGGGGAAACCGGGCCGCGCAGCCACGCGCACTTCGGCTACATCGGACTCGAAGTGCTGAAGGTGGCCGCGCTGCTCGCCTTCGGGATCGTCAGCCTCTGAGCGCGTCTTCGGCGCTCGGGTAGGTCGGGAAGAAGTCCGCCAGGCCGATCAACGCGAACGTCCGGCTCAGCCGGGCCGGGACGGCGGCCAGCGCGACGCCCGCCTCGGCCGCTTCGGCGACGTTGCGGGCCGCGATCAGCGCGGAAATCCCGCTGGAGTCGCAGAACGTCACCCCGGCCAGGTCCACCACCAGCAGCTGCCCGGGAGCGAGGGTGACGGCGCCGACCGTGGCGCGCAGGCGGGGTGCGGTGGCCACGTCGAGCTCGCCCTCGACGGTGATCACCACGCCGGACCCGGTGCTGCGGGTCGCGACGGAGAACGGGGTGCCGGTCACGGTCGATCGCCTCCGGGAAGCGGGATGCTCAACGCCAGTAGGGCCGTGTCGTCTTCGACGCCGTCGCCGAAGCCCGCCAGCAGGCCGGTCACCGCCGTGACGACGTCGGGGGCCGTCGTCGGCGCCAGGCCGCTCAGGTGCTCCTGCAGCTGCTCTTCGCTGTAGCGGACGCGGCCCTGCGTGCGGGCTTCGGTCAGGCCGTCGGTGTACAGCAGCAGGGTGTCGCCCGGGGCCAGCAGGACGTCCACGGCGGCGAACCGCGCGCGGGGCAGCGCACCCACGAGCTGGCCGCCCGGGCCGGGCAGGAACGCGGACGTGCCGTCGGCGCGGATCAGCAGCGCCGGCGGGTGGCCGCCGGTGGCCAGTGTGACCGCCGCACCGCCGAGCGCGGGCCGGATGCGGCCCTGGATGACGGTGCAGTAGCGGGGATCGGAGCCGCGGTACTCCTGGTGCAGCACCGTGTTGAGGCGGTCCAGCACGGTGGCCGGGTCCGGGTCGATCACCGCGGCGGCGCGCAGGGTGTAGCGCGCCAGCGACGTCACCACGGCCGCGGCGGCCCCCTTCCCGGACACGTCGCCGAGGAAGAACCCCCACCCGTCGCCGGTCAGCGGGAACAGGTCGTAGAAGTCGCCGCCGACCTCGTCGGCCGACGCGGGGTGGTAGTAGGCCGCGACCTGCACACCGGGCACCTCGGGCAGGGCGGGCGGCAGCAACGTCTGCTGCAGCGTGCGTGCGAGCCGCTGCACCCGGTCGCGTTCGCGCTCGGCTTCTTCGCGGGCCCGCAGCAGCTCCTGCTCGTAGGCCCGCCGGTCGCGCGCGTCGAAGAGGGTCGTGCGGATCAGCTGCGGCTGCCCGTCGGTGCCGGTCTTGACGGTCGAGGTCACCAGGACCGGCAGGCGGCTCCCGTCCGCCTTCTTGAGCTCGAAGGCGACGCCGCCGAGCTCGCCCTGCATGCGCAGGAGGGGCGCGAAGTGCGTCTCGTGGTAGATCCGGCCGCCGACGGTGAGCAGCTCGGCGAACCGGAGCCGGCCCACCACCTCGTCGCGCTCGCGGCCGAGCCAGCCGAGCAGCGTCGCGTTGATCTTCGCGATCGTGCCGTCCAGCAGCGTCGAGAGGTACCCGCAGGGGGCGTGCTCGTAGAGGTCTTCCGCGCTGTCCTCCAAAAGGGCCGAGAATTCCGGGGCCGCACTCTCCTGACCACCCGGACGAGGGTGGTCCTCGCACATCACGGCCCGCTCACGAACGCGGTGATCGCGGCGGCCGTGGCCTCCGGCGCGCTGAGCTGCGGGCAGTGCCCGGTCGCGGCGAGCGTCACCAGCGTGCTGCCGTCGATCCGGTCGTGGGTGAACCGCCCGACCTCGGGCGGGGCGATGGCGTCGTTCGCGCATTCGAGCACCAGGGTCGGCACGGTGACCTTCGCCAGGTCGGCCCGGTTGTCGGAGAGGAACGTCACCCGCGCGAAGACGCGCGCGATCGTGGGGTCGGTGCGGCAGAAGCTGTTCGTCAGCTCCTCGCCGAGTTCGGGGCGGTCGGGGTTGCCCATGATCACCGGCGCCATGGTCGCCGACCAGCCGAGGTAGTTCGATTCGAGCGAGTCGAGCAGCTCGTCGATGTCGTCCCGGCTGAACCCGCCGCGGTAGTCCCCGTCGTCGACGTAGCACGGCGACGGCGTGAGCAGCACGAGCTTGGCGAACCGGTCCGGCTCGCGGTTCGCGGCCAGTACGGCGATCATCGCGCTCACCGAGTGGCCCACCAGCACGACGTCCCGCAGGTCGAGCTCGCGGCAGATGGCCAGGACGTCGTCGGCGTAGCCGTCGAGGCTGCCGTAGCGCTCGGGCGTCCAGGCGGACAGGTCCGAACGCCCGGCGCCGGTGTGGTCGAACAGCACCAGCCGGTACCGCCGCGCGAGCTCCGGGACGACGAGGCGCCAGAGGTTCTGGTCGCAGCCGAAACCGTGCGCGAGCAGGAGCGTGGGACCGTCTTCGGTGCCGGTGACGGTCACGTTGTTCCTGACTCGCATGCTCACGGCGCACATCCTGCCACCCACCCCCCGCCGACGTGCGCTGAGCGGCCCCTTCCGGCGCCGGCGGTGCGTACATTCGACTGTGCGGCGCACGTCTCGGGGGAGGGGTTTCGATGCAGCTCAGGGGGATCAACTACGACACCGGCTTCGGCGGCGCGGTGGGGGACCGGTCACGCCGGGAGTTCGACCCCGCCGTCGTGCGGCGGGAGCTGGAGATCATCGCGACCGACCTGCACTGCGGTGCGGTCCGGATCAGCGGCGACGACCCGGACCGCCTGGTCGTGGCCGCGCACGCCGCGCTCGACGCCGGGCTGCGGGTGTGGTTCTCGCCGTTCCCGATGGACCTCACGCCGCCGCAGCTGACGCCGTACTTCGCGGACTGCGCCCGCCGGGCCGAAGAGATCCACGCGCGGGACCCGGAGACGGTGTTCGTGCTCGGCTGCGAGATGTCGCTGTTCTGCACCGGCTTCGTCCCCGGCGCCTACCTGCTCGAACGCCTGCGCAACGCGACGGACCCGGCCGCCTGGGCCGGGTTCTCCCGCGAGTGGGACTTCGGCACGGTGCTGCGGGACCTCACCGGGACCGCGCGCCGGCACTTCGGCGGCAAGATCACCTACGCCGCCGGGGACTGGGAAGAGATCGACTGGGCGGACTTCGACTTCGCCGCCGTCGACCTGTACCGCTCGGCCGCCAACGCCGGGGCCTTCGCCGAGCGCGTGCGTGACCACCGGAGCCACGGGAAACCCCTGGTCATCACGGAATTCGGCTGCTGCACCCACCGGGGCGCGGCCGACGCGGGCGGCACGGGCTGGACGATCGTCGACTTCACGGCCGAGCCGAAGGTGCTGAACGGCGACTACGTCCGCGACGAGGCCGGGCAGGTGGCGTACTTCACCGAGCTGATGGACGTCTTCGAGGCCGAGGGCGCGCACGGCGCCTTCTGGTTCACCTTCGCCGGCTACGAATGCCCGTCCGCCGCCGGGCCGCGGCGTGATCTCGACCTCGCGAGCTACGGCGTGGTCAGGGTCCTCGACGGGACGACCGGCACGGCGTACCCCGGCCTCGCGTGGGAGCCGAAGGAGGTCTTCCACGCCATGGCGGCCCGGTTCAGCCGCTGAGCGCCTCATCGCGGGTGGCGGCGACGGCGAGGGCCTCGTGCAGGCCGGTCAGCTGGAGGGTCCGGTTCACGACGCCGCGTTCGGGAGCGACGACCCGGACCCGGGTGCGCGACCCGGCTTCGCGGCGCGCCTCGAGCAGCACGGTGATGCCGATGGACGCGAGGAAGGACACCTCGGACAGGTCGATCACCAGCAGTTCCGGCGCTTCGGCGAGAGCGGCGGTGACGCCGTCGCCGAGCACGGGCGCGCTGAGCAGGTCGACCTCACCCGCCACGGCCAGGACGACGTGGCCGCCGGAGTGGTGGGCCGTCACACGCAGGAGGTCCTGGGGGCGGACCCGGTTGCCGTCAATGGCCACAATCGCCCCTCGTCTGCATGGTGAGTCCCTTCTCCGCCGCCGGTTCACTCCGGGTCGGTGATACCCCGGCGGTGCGACGACGAAACATCCGGCGACAACTCGATCGGAGTCCCCGGGCGGCGGTGGAGGTGGCTACGAGCGGTAGCGCCCATCGGATCGCGCGCCAACCACGGTCGCCGTGATCAGGCGGGCATCTCGCGTGATTGGGGAGGCATCTCGCGTGATCGGAGGGGCATCTCGCGTGATCGGAGGGCATCTCGCGTGATCGGGGAGGCATTTCGCGTGGTTGGAGGGGCATCACGGTGTGGGGCGAGCCGGGGGTGGGCTCAGAGCAGCGGGCCGGAGCGGTACCGCGCGATCCGCTCGGCCAGTTCCGCCACCGCCGGGTCGTCCGGATGCCTGGTGAGCAGGCGTTCCAGCGGGGCGAGCCGGTCCTTCGGCCGGACCGAGCCCACGTTGCCGGCCAGGTCGACCGCCTCGTCGCCGACCCGGGTGGCCTCGTCGAAATCACCTCGCAGCGCGTGGTTCTGGGCCAGCATGATCAGCGTGAGCGACCGGCTGCGGGCCATGTCCGCGCCGTACCGGTCCGCCGCGCGCGCCAGCTGGGTGATCGCTTCGCCGCTGTGCCGGGCCGCGACCACGGTGGCCAGCTCGGTCAGGACCGTGCCGCGCATCGCCGCCATGTCCGTTTCCTGGAAAAACGCCTCCCACGGCCTCGGCTCCGGCCACGAATCCGCCGCGGCGAACGCCGTTTCGGCCGCCGCCAGCCGGGTGAGGGCCGCGTGCTCGTCGCCGCCCATCGCGTGCGCCCACGCCTCGTTCGCCGCGAGGATCGCCAGTGCACGGCCGGAACCCGAGCGCTCCGCGGCCGCCCGGCCCCTGGCGAACTCGGCCAGCGCACCGGGGACGTCGTGGCGGTGCAGGTGCACGCGGCCCAGCCGGTAGCGGATGTTCGCCACGAGGCTGTCGTTGCCCGCCGCGGCCGCGATGTCCAGCGCACGCCCGAACCGGTGCCGCGCCCGCTCGTCGTGCCCGATGTCGAATTCGGTCCAGCCCAGCAGGTTGTGCACGTCGGCCAGCACCGTGTACAGCCTGGCCTGCAGGGCCTCCGGGACCGTGCCCCAGTGCAGCAGGAGACTTGCGGTCTTCACCACCCGCACGGCGTCGCGGCAGAACCCGCCGCCCTGCCGGTAGTCCAGTGCCCGCAGGACTCCGACGGCCGCTTCGAGTTCGGCGGCGTCGGTGTTTTCGATGCTGATCGGAAGGGGCGAGCCGTCGCCTGTCGTCGTCACCATGACCTCACCTCGTGCAGCGCGCACGCACGCATGGTCGGTTGCTGGCGCCACGGAGATACCCACGACGAGCGCCGCGGAAACGGTGTCACCCGTTGGGGAGACGCCGTCAGCGCCGGAGCACCGGGCCGCGTCACCGGGCCGGAGCAACGGGTCCACCCGGGCGTCGTAACGCGGGTCGTCGAGGTAGCTGATTGTGCTCGCGCCGGACGGAGGCGGTCCGGGCGCACGGGGACAGCAGGTCCATTGAGGACGGCTGGATCAACAGAGAAAACGCTTTCTCAACCGACGGGCCCGGCAGCTTAACGGTTAAGCGATTCGGCCGTTTTCTGTCCCGCTGCCGGTGTTCCGCACCGGATCGCTGTGTTACCGTGGGAGCGCTCCCAGCTTCCGAACTCCCCTGTCGAGCGATTCTCCAGGAGGGCTGGGCGCCGAGGGCGGCACCAACCCGCCGCCGTCCGCGTTCACGCTCGGCGGCAGCGCCTGCACGACCGGCCGAACCACCGTCCACTCGGGACACTCGGGATTGGAGCAGACATGCGGAACTTCGGCAGGCTCGTCGTGGCCGCCGCGGGCGTGGTCGCGGCGGGCCTGGTGCCCGCCCCGGCCACCGGCGCCGCCACCACGCCCCAGGTGGACAAGCTGAACCGCGGGGTGGTCAGCGTCCACACGGCACAGGGCAACACCGTCGGCTGGCGCCTGCTGGCCGGCGACCCGGCCGGGGTGGCGTTCAACGTCTACCGCGACGGCACGAAGGTGACCGCGCAGCCGGTCGGCGGGCCGACCGATTTCCTGGACGCCGGCGCACCCGCGGGCGCGCGGTACACGGTGCGCGCGGTGGTCGGCGGGGTCGAGCGGATGTCGGCCTTCGCCGCCGAGGAGTCGCTCAGCCTGACCGCCACGGCCGCGGCGAGCACCCGCGACATCCCCATCCAGCCGCCCGCCGGCGGCACCACGCCGGCCGGGGAGAGCTACACCTACAGCGCCAACGACGCCAGCGCCGGCGACCTGGACGGCGACGGCCAGTACGAGATCGTGCTGAAGTGGGATCCGACCAACTCGAAGGACAACTCGCAGTCCGGCTACACCGGCGACGTCTACGTGGACGCCTACCGGCTCGACGGCACCCGGCTGTGGCGGATCGACCTCGGCCGCAACATCCGGGCCGGTGCGCACTACACGCAGTTCCAGGTCTTCGACTACGACGGCGACGGCAAGGCCGAGGTCGCGATGAAGACCGCGGACGGCACCCGCTCGGGCACCGGCCAGGTCATCGGCAACGCGAACGCCGACTACCGCAACTCCAGCGGGTACATCCTCTCCGGCCCGGAGTACCTGACGGTGTTCAACGGGCAGACCGGCGCCGCGGTGTCCACGGTGAACTACGACCCGCCGCGCGGCACGGTGTCTTCGTGGGGCGACAGCTACGGCAACCGCGTCGACCGGTTCCTGGCCGGCACGGCCTACCTGGACGGCGTCCACCCGAGCCTGATCATGAGCCGCGGCTACTACACGCGCACGGTGATCGCGGCCTGGGACTTCCGCGGCGGCGCGCTGACCGAGCGCTGGAAGTTCGACTCGAACTCGGCCGGCTCGCAGTACACCGGCCAGGGCGACCACCAGCTGGCCATCGCGGACACCGACGGCGACGGCCGCGACGAGATCGTCTTCGGCGCCATGGCGATCGACGACAACGGCAGTCCGCTGTGGAACACCCGCAACGGCCACGGCGACGCGATGCACGTCGGCGACCTGATCCCGAGCCGCCCGGGCCTGGAGGAGTTCAAGGTGGACGAGGACAAGTCGAAGCCGGCCGCCTGGATGGCCGACGCGAAGACCGGCCAGGTCATCTGGCAGAACGCGTCCTGCAACTGCGACAACGGCCGCGGGGTGTCCGACGACATCTACGCCGGCAGCCCGGGCGCGGAGTCGTGGTCGTCCGCGGTGTCCGGGCTGCTGAACACCAGCGGCCAGAACATCGGCCGCAAGCCGTCGTCGACGAACTTCGTCGTCTACTGGGACGGCGACGCCCAGCGCGAGCTGCTGGACGGCACCCACATCGACAAGTACGGCACGAGCGGCGACACCCGGCTGTTGACCGCCTCGGGCGTGCACGCGAACAACGGCACGAAGAACACCCCGTCACTGCAGGCCGACTTGTTCGGCGACTGGCGCGAGGAGGTCGTCTGGCCGACGTCGGACGACCGCGCGCTGCGGATCTACTCGACGACCGACCCGACAAGCATCTCGCACGTGTCGCTGATGCAGGACCGGCAGTACCGGGAGGCCGTGGCGTGGCAGAACACCGCCTACAACCAGCCGCCGCACCTGAGCTTCGCCTTGGCGAAGTGACGGCGGGCTCGTCGCGCCGGTCCCGGCCGAAGATCGACTAGGGTGGGTGGCGCCTGGGGATGCCGAGAGTGAGGAGCACCCCGTGTCCACCTTGACCGAATTGCCCCACTGGACGATTCGGACCTCCGGCGACCAGGCCACCTTCACGCACGTCGCCGCCGTCCGCGACGCCGGCACCCCGCGGCGGCGGAGCGAACCCGGGCTGACCCTGCGCGAAGAGGACCTGCCCGGGTTCGCCAAGGCGCTCGGCGAGGTCATGAAGCTCCCGACCTACTGGACCGCGCGCGCCCGGGCGGGCCGCCTCACGCTCGACGGCGACTCCGCCTGGTCCGAGCCCCGCCACGACCCGGAAGACGGCTTCGTGCACGTCGCCGGCCCGTGCGATCCGCCACGGCCCGAGCCGGGTGGGTCGTTCACGGTGGAGCTCGCCGATGTCCGTGGTCTGCGGGTGCGGATTGCTGCTTATCTGCACCACCGGTGATGGTTCGCCACCCCTCCGTGCGGGTAGCCCGCAGCAACACGGGGGAGGCGGCAGTGGCCATCGAGCTCAGCAGCACACCGATCGACGTCTGCGTCGCACCGGCCGAGGACGTCCACGACCCCGGAGCGCGGGTGGAACCGGCTCGGCGGCGTAGGCTCGATCCGTGCTGATGCCGACCGAGCGGGAAAGCGGACCGCCCTCGCGCGCGCGTGACCACGTCTGCCGGGGTTACCGCCGGCGCGGGGAATTCGTGGCCCACGCGCAGGAGTTCCTGGCCGAGGGCTTGGCGGCGGGCGAGCGTGTCCTCTACGTCGCTCGCGGTGACGAAGCCGCGCTGGTCGGGCAGCTCCGGGCGGACGAGCGCTGCGAAGAGGGTCTGGAGCGCGGTGCGGTCCAGGTCGCTTCGGTGGACGCGACCTACACCACGGGCGCCGTCGTCGATCCCGCCGGTCAGGTCGAGCTCTACGCCGCGGCGACCTCGGCCGCGCTGGCGGCCGGGTTCACCGGCCTGCGGGTCGCGGCCGACGCGACTTCGCTGGTGCGCACGCCGGCCCAGCTGGACGCCTTCGCCCGCTACGAGCACCTCGTCGACCACTACATGGCCGGGCACCCGATGTCGGCCATGTGCGGCTACGACCTGGGCGAACTCGGCGACGACGTCGTCGCGCAGCTCGCCTGCATGCACCCCACCGCCTACGAGGGCGGCGCCCACTTCCACCTGCACGCCCACACGCCGGACGGCAGCGCCGCGGCGCTCGAGGGGGACCTGGACCTGGAGTCCCGCGGGCTCTGGCCGCTGGCGCTGGAGCGCGCCGGCCTGCGTTCCGAGGGAGGCACGATCGCCATCGACGCCACCGGCCTCGACTTCGTCGACCACCGCAGCCTGATCGCGCTGGCGGGCTACGCCGAGCGGCACGCGACCACCGTTGTCCTGCGGACGCGCCTGTCGACGCCCGCCCGGCTCGTCGAGCTGCTGGACCTGCCCGCCCTGCGCGTGGAGCGTGCGGCGTGAGCGTCGACCGGGAGACCGCCCAACGGGGCTACGACCACGCCGTCGTCCACTACAGCGGCGAGGACGACCTGCTCGCCGTCGCCGTGCCGTTCCTGGCGGCCGGCCTGGCCGCCGACGAGCCGACGATCGTGTCGCTGGAGCCGGAACGCGCCGAGCTGGTGCGGGACGCCTTGCCGTCGTCGGCCCGGGTCGAGTACCTGTCCACCGGCGACCTCTACGCGCGGCCGGCCGCGGCGATCAAGTCCTACCGCGAGCTGATGGCCGGGTTCGTCGCCGGCGGCGCGGCCGGGATCCGGATCTTCGGTGAGATCCCGCAGGCCGCGATCGACACCTCGTGGGACTGGTGGGCCCGCTACGAGGCCGCGGTCAACCACGCCTACGACGAGTTCCCGCTGCGCAGCATGTGCGCCTACGACACGCGCACGACACCGCGGCACGTCCTCGACGACGTCGCCCGCACTCACCCGTTCGTCGCCACCCCGGGCGGCGGGCACCACACGAACGCCGGGTACGTCGACCCGCTGGCGTTCCTGACCGACCGGCGCCCGATGCCGCCGCTGCCGATCGAGCTCACCGCCCCGCGGGTCGAGCTGGCCGATCCGCGGCCGGTGGAGGCGCGCCGGGCGGTGCTGGCCACGGCTCCGGTGGACCTGCCCGCGGCCGAGGTGGACGACCTCGTCCTCGCGGTGAGCGAGATCGTGGACAACGCCCTGCGCCACGGCCGGCCGCCGGTCCGGGTGCGGATCTGGGCCGGGCCGGGGCAGATGGTCGTGTCGGTGCACGACGCCGGGGCGGGGCCGGCCGACCCGTTCGCGGGCCTGCTGCCGGCGGACCGGAGCACCGGCGGCCGGGGGCTGTGGATCGCCCACCAGATCTGCAGCGAGGTCACGCTGCACCGCGACGAAACCGGCTTCACCGCCCGCCTCACGGCGGGCCGGCCCTGGTAGCGCGCGTCAGGCGCAGCGCGGCTGCCCCGGGCAGCTGCGCAGGAGCGTGACGACCGGCGCGGCCGGGACCGTCCCGTCCGACGACGGCGCGCCCAGCGGCCAGCTGATGGACAGCGCGACGGCCGAGGAGTTGTTGCCGTAGTCCGTCTCCAGCAGCGTCCGGTCCGCGTTCACCGTGTTCACCAGGTCGTACGTCCCGGCCGGGACGTGGGTGATGTCCAGCCACTGGAAGTCGACGGTGTACTTGTAGTCGTCGCCGGCCCCGACCGAAATGCCCTCGAGCACGTCGAGGGCCGTCGGTTCGTGGTGGCGGCACATGTTCTCGCGCAGGGTTTCGGCGAGATCGGCGTCGGGGCCCGTGTCGCCCGGCACGTTGTGCAGGCGGTCGGCGTCGTGCACGGCGAACCGGTCGCCGAGGCAGAAGCCGTTCTTGCGGTCGGTCACGATCGTCTGACCCTGCCGGGACACCAGCGCGAAGTGCTCGAAGTTCATCAGGTGCCAGTGCTGGTGGGCGAGGGCGGGTTCGTAGTACGTGAAGGCCCCGGTGGCGCGCTGCGCGGCCGCGTAGCCGTCCGGGATCGAGCCGTCGGTGCCGCTGCGCAGCGCCTGCCGGACGGTCATCCTGTCCTGCTTCGTGCTGTCGCGGCGGCCGTACAGCAGCAGCGGCCCGTCGCCGACGTTCTCCTCCGCGCTGGTGAACCGCAGCCGGACGGCCTTCGCCACGGCCGGCGCGACGCAGCGGCCGTTGGGCGCGGCCGGGTCGACCACCGGGCAGACGTCCCAGTCGGTGCAGAGCGGGAGCTCGCCGGAACTCCCGCCGGCGCACCCGGGCGGGGCTTGGCGGAGGTCCGGGAGCAGGAGGTTCGGCGCCGCTTCGGCACGGGGAGCGGAGGCGGAGACGGTGGCCGAAAGCACCACGAGCGCCAGTGCCGCGAATTTCTTGAGCAAGAGCGGGGCCGTCCTGTCCGGAATTGCGATGGGGTCATTCTAGGGCGTCCGCGTTTCCCCGGTGCGACACCGCGTTGTCACACGATCGACTGAGTCACCACCGGTTTCGCGGCTCCGGTGAGTAGCGTGCGGCGAACTCATCGCCCCGGAAGGACTGCACCACATGCCGACGACCACCGCAGATTTCCGTGCCGCCACCGATGACGTTCGGGCCGGCACCGGCGGGATCACCCTGGTCTGCGGTACGCGGCCGGAACTGATCAAGCTCGCCCCGCTGATGCGCGTGTTCGGTGCCGAGTGCGCCGTCGTCTACACGGGACAGCACTACGACCGGTCGCTGTACTCGCGCATCCGCGCGGACCTGCCGCCGTCCGACCGGTTCCACGAACTGGGCGTCGGCTCGGGCCGCCGCGGCGGCCAGCTCGGCCGGACGATCAGCGCGGTCGACGAGGTCCTCGCGGACCGGCCCGGCCGGGTGGTGGTCGTCCAGGGCGACACGACGTCGGCGCTCGCCGGCGCGCTGGCGGCCAACGCGCACGACCTGCCGCTGGTGCACGTCGAAGCCGGGCTGCGCAGCCACGACCGGGCGATGCCGGAAGAGCACAACCGCGTGCTGATCGACCACCTCGCCGACCTGTGCTGCGCCCCGACCGAGCTCAACCGCGCGAACCTGCTGGCCGAGAACGTGCCGGCGGAGCGGATCGCCGTCACGGGCAACACCGTCGTCGAAGCACTGCAGGCGGCCCTGCCGTCCACAGAGGACAGGCGCGCGGTGCTGGCGGCCCGCGGCCTGGAGCGCGACCGGTTCGTGCTGGCCACGATCCACCGCCCGGAGAACGTCGACGACGCCGCGCGGCTGGCGGTGGTCCTGCACGAGCTGGGCCGCCTGCCGCTGCCGGTGGTGTTCCCGCTGCACCCGCGCACGGCCAAGAGCATCGAGCGCTTCGGGCTGCGGCACCTGCTCGAGCCGCTCGTGGAGCTGGAACCCCAGGCGTACCCGGCGTTCCTGGCCCTGGCCGCGGAGGCGGCGGTGCTCGTGTCGGACTCCGGCGGGATCCAGGAGGAAGCGAGCGTCCTCAAGCGACCGGTGGTCGTGGTCCGCCGCAGCACGGAACGCCCCGAAATCGCGGGCACGTTCGGCACGCGGGTCCTGCCGGGACCGTCGATCGGAGCGGAGGTCGCCCGCTGGCTCGACGACGTCCCCGGCCACCGCGAGCGCCTCGGGACGGTCCCGTCACCGTACGGCGACGGGACCGCTTCCGAGCGGATCGCGGTGGCGCTGGGCTCGCTGCTCGCTCACCGGGCCGGTGCCGCCGCCGGCTGATCCGCCACCGCCGCCACCACGTTGTTCGCCAACGCGACGCTCGAGTTCCAGCTCGTCACGTCCGGGTACACGTGGGCGGTGGTGGCCAGCAGGAGGCCCGTGCCGTCCACCGTCACCGGCGGGCGCGTGGCCAGGTAACCCAGTGGGTACACCGGTTCCACGAACGGTGCCTTGAACACCCGCACCTCCTCGATGCCGTCCGCGCCCAGCTCCGGGTACAACCCGCGCAGCTGGGCGGACCAGCGGGCCGCGATCGCCTCGTCGTCGTCGAGGTACAGCTGCGAGTCCCGGTCGGTGTAGTGCATCACGTACACCAGGTTGCCGCCGCCGGTCAGCGCCGACATCGACACGACCCCGTCGAACTCCGTGTCCGAGTGCAGCACCGGTGTCCAGTAGTGCTCGGTGATCGGCTGCCGGAGGAAGAACACGCCGGTGACCACGCCCTGGTACGGCAGGTCGGTCTCCGGCAGGCGGGCGGCGAGCGCGTCGTCGGCGATGCGCCGCAGCTGGGGCAGCGGAACCGTCGAAATCACGTGGTCGGCGTCGAGGACCTCGCCGCCGGTCAGCGTGAGGACCGAGTGGCCGCCCGTGCTGTGCAGCCGCCGGACCGGCGCCGACGTGCGCACGACTCCGCCGGCGCCCTCGATGGACGCCCGCAGCGCGTCGATGATCGTCTTGTAACCGCCGTCCGGGTAGCCGCGGGTCGCCACGTTGCGCTCGCGGCCCAGCCGTTGCCACAGGTACAGCGCCGGGACGTCCCCGAAGGACGGTCCGAACTTCGAGCCGAACATCGGCGCGAAGAGCCGCTCCCAGACGACGTCGCCGTACAGCCCGCGCAGCCAGTCCTCGGTGCGCAGCGTGTCGAGGTCGCGGCCGCGCCCCAACCGGCGCAGCAGCAGCGAAACCACGCCGAAGCGCACGCGGTCGTGCAGCCGCAGCGGGGAAAAGCGCAGCAGGTCCAGCGGGGAGTTGAACGGGTGGCGGCGGCCGTCGACGACCATGCCCATCGTCGTTTCGCGCCACTGGACGGCGTCCCGCAGGCCCAGCTCGCCGAGCAGGGCCAGCAGGCTCGCGTCGGACGGCATGATGCAGTGGTAGAAGCGCTCGATCCACTGGTCGCCGTGCGCGAAGAACGTGCCGAGGCCGCCGAGCTGGTCGCTGCCCTCGAGCAGTGTCACGCGGGTGCCGCGGCGGACGAGCCGGTGGGCGGCGGCCAGGCCGCAGATGCCGCCGCCGATCACGGCGACGTGCGGGGAGTCGGGGTGGGTCACCGGGTCACAGCTTCCGGTAGGGCGCCGGGCTGAGCCGGTCGCGCGCGAGCAGTTTCAGGTATTGCACGACGGTCCGCCGCAGCTTCAGCTTGCTGGGTCCCTGCTTGCGGTCGTACCGCAGGGCCAGCGGGACCTCGGTGATCACCGGGCGGCAGTGGCGGAGCTTGAGCAGCAGTTCCACCATGCACGCGAAGCCCTGCTCCTCGATCAGCCGTTCGCCCCAGTGCGCGGAGGCGCGCGCCAGCAGCGAGGCGCGGTAGGCGCGGTAGCCGCTGGTGAAGTCCCGGACGCCGTCGACGTCGAGGGCGCGGTGGAACAGCTGCGCGGCACCGCGGGAGAGCAGCCGCCGCCCGAAGGGGGCGGTCCGGTCGTCGCCGCCGGGGACGAACCGGGAGCAGATGGCGACGTCCGCGCCCGCGGTGATCTCCGCCTGCAGCGCGCGGATCAGCGCCGGGTCGTGCGTGTCGTCGGCGTCCATCACGACGACGACGTCGTCGGGGCCGGCGTCCGCCAGCGCCGCCCGCAGCCCGGACTGCACCGCGCGGCCGAGCCCGAGGTTCACCACGTGCCGCACGACGCGGACGTCGAGCCCGCCGTAGCCCGACTCGGCCACGGCGACCGTGGCGTCGGCGGAACCGTCGTCGACGACCCAGACGGTGACCTCTTCGGTGCGCGCCAGGTCGGCGAGCCGGCGCAGCAGCGGCGGCAGGGACGCTTCTTCGTTGAACGCGGGCAGCACGACGTGCGCCCGTCCGCCGGTCCGGCCCCCGGCCGGATCGGGTCCGGCGCGGTCCGGTTCGGACAGTGTCGCCAGGGTGCTCTCTTCGCGTGCCACGGTTCCCCTCGTCTTGTCGTGCTCGTCTTTGCCCGTCACCCGGACGGAATCGGGTTTGGTGCGGCCGTCGACTCCTATTCGGCTATGTTGTGTGGTTTCTTTAGTGGCCTCGGAAGTCCCTCGGAAGGATGCGCGTCATCAGAACTACTTGGTGTTTCCAGAAATCACCGGATCGGGTCTGCTGGCCGCCTCGATCGAGTGCATTTCCGGGACTTCGCGGAAAAATTCACTCGATCGTGCCGGTGGTGCCTCGAATGGCTGAGTCGTGAAGAAAGCGAGAATGGAATCCTCATGTCAACCAGAGGTCGAGACCGGTGACTGAACTCAGGGACACGATCGTTTCCGAAGCGGTGCCGGCGCAGCGGCGCGTCCGGTCGCGCGACCGGCCGCGCGACGCCGTGCGCGGCCGCCCGCTGCTCGCCCGGGTCAACGCCGTGGCCGTGCTGCTCGTCGCCGTCGACGGCGCCGCCTGGCTGGCCGCGCTGCTGCGGACCGGTCCCGGCCCGGCGTGCGCGGCGGTGACCGCCGCGGCCCTCGCCGGGGCCCGGGTGGCCGCCCGCGTCCACCGCCGCCGCCTCTGGCTCTCCTGGCTGCAGGACCTCCCGCGCTCGGTCACCGCCACCGCGCTGGCCTTCGCGCTCGTCACCGGCTTCGGCCTGGTGGCCGGGATGGACGGCGACGACACGGCGCGGATGCAGGAAGTCGTGCTGTGCTTCGCGGTGCTCAGCGAAGCGGTCCGCCCGGCGGTCTTCGCGTTCGGCCGGTGGGGCCGGCGGCGGCTGCGGCGTTGCGACCGGGCCGTCGTGGTGGGCTCCGGGCGGATCGGCGGCGAACTGGTGCGCACCATGCTGGAGCACCCGGAGTTCGGGCTGCTGCCGGTCGGCATCGCGGCCGCCGGCCCGGAGCCGGTGCCGCCCGGCCTGCCGGTCGAGCGGATCGACGGCGACCTGACCGGGGCCATCGCCCGGCTGCGCGTGGGCACGGTGGTCCTCGCCCCGGCCGACGACCGCGACGGCGCGATCGTCGACGCCGCCATCGGCGCCCACCGCCTCGGCTGCGTCACCCTGGTGCTGCCGCACCTGTTCGAGCTGTGCCCGGACGGCCCGGGCGTCGACCGGCTCCGCAGCTACCCGCTGGTGTGGCTGGGTGGCGCGCCGACCCGCCGTCCGAGCTGGTGGGTCAAGCGCGCCGTCGAAACGGTGCTGGCCGCGGCCGCGCTCGTCCTCCTCGCCCCGGTCATCGCGGTCTGCGCGCTCGCGGTCGCGGCGGAAAGCGGCTTCCCGGTCTTCTTCCGGCAGGTGCGGGTCGGGATGGACGGCGGCACGTTCGTGCTCTTCAAGCTGCGCAGCGTGCGGCAGGCCGCCGTCGACGACTCGCAGACGCGCTGGTCGGTCGTCGGCGACCGCCGGGTCGGCCCGGTCGGCCGCTTCCTGCGCCGGTCCTCTTTGGACGAACTGCCGCAGCTGTGGAACGTCGTGCGCGGCGACATGGCGCTGGTCGGCCCGCGGCCGGAGCGGCCGGTGTTCGTGCACGAGTTCTCCGCCGTCCACGACCTGTACTGGGCCCGGCACCGCGTGCCGACCGGGCTGACCGGGCTGGCGCAGGTGCACGGCCTGCGCGGGGACACCTCGATCGCCGACCGCGCCCGCTACGACAACTACTACATCGCGAACTGGTCGTTGTGGCTGGACGTCAAGATCATCATCCTCACGGTGGGAGAACTGCTGTGCCGAAGGCAACGCTGACGCGCCGGCACCCGGTGGCGCGCTGGGCGGCCGCGGCCGCGGCCGCGCTGCTGGCCGGCTGCCTGGCCGGGAGCGTCCCCAGCGCGGCGCAGGACCTCTCGGCGCCGCCGCCGAAGCCGCTCGCCCCGTGCGCGTGGTGGTACGGGATCGGCAAGGCCCCGACGTCGCAGGAGATCGAGTCCGCGGCCCGGCAGTACCAGGTCGTCGTGCTCAACGCCGACCAGGGCGCGGCCATGCGCCGCCTGCACCAGCTCAACCCGCGGGTGAAGGTGCTGGTGTACAAGGACTTGTCCAGCACGCGCAACTACCCGGGCGCGGTCGACGGCGGCCAGGACGCGGTCTTCCTGCCGAGCGGGATCGGGTACGTCGCCGCGCAGGAGCACCACCCGGAGTGGTTCGCACTCGACGTCCAGGGTCGGCGGATCGAGTGGCAGGGTTACCCGCGGCACTGGCAGATGACGGTCTGGAACCCGGACTACCAGCAGGCCTGGACCGACGCCGTGGTCGCGGAGGTGAACCGCGAAGGCTGGGACGGCGTCCTGGCGGACAACGACTTCAACTCACTGAGCCACTACTCGTCCGCGGTGCTGGCGGGTACCGCGAACGTCGCGGAAACCGACCGCAAGCTCCGCGACGGCTTGGACGCGTTCCTGTCCAAAGCCGGCGACGCCCTCACGAACGCGAACAAACTGCTGGTGCCCAACGTGTCCGAGACGCACCTGCTGCCGGGCCGCTGGACCGCGCACTCCCGCTTCGGCGGCGCGATGGAGGAGAACTTCGGGTTCCGCGAGAACGGCGGCACCGGCGGGCTGCTGACGTTCCGCGGCAACGAGTTCCAGGAACTGCGCGCGCAGGCGGCGCTCGGCGAGTCCATGCTGCTGCTGGTCACGCGGACGCACAACGCGCGTGAGGAGCGCTCCGGCTACGCGAGCGCGGCGCTGCTGGCCGGCCCCCGCACGTGCTGGACCCGCGCGACCACCGACGACTACCGCAACCCGGAGTGGTCGGCGCTGCAGGACTCGGGGCTGGGCGAGGCGGTCGACGCGGCGAGCCGGCTGCCCAACGGCGTCTGGAGCCGCACGTTCACCCACGGCTGGGTCGCGGTGAACACGACGGCGTCCGCCCAGACGGTCGTCCCCCCGGTCGGCCTGGTCGCCCCCGGCGCCCCCGCCCCCACCCCCGCCCCCGCCCCCACCCCGACCCCCACCTCACCGTCACCCTCGCCCACGACCTCGCCCACGACCACGACCACGTCCGCCCCGACCCCGCCCGCGCTGACGATCGCGGCCGCGGACGCGGTGATCCTCGTCGACCCCCAGCAACTCGTGAAACGCGGAACCTGGCGCATCACCCGCGACGAGTTCCGCATCGGCCGCCTCTGGGCCCGCTGACCAGCACGTGATGCCCGCCCAATCACGCAAGATGCCCGCCCAATCACGCGAGTGGAGTTGCCCCCTGGGGCCGGACACCTTGATTCCAGACGGTGGTCTGGAGGGAGGATGTCCTGGTGTCTCGCAGGTCGAAGTATCCGGAGCAGTTCCGGCACGATGCGATCGAGCTGGTCAACTC